>NZ_JBQPRA010000001.1:0-832849 GCF_052266675.1 Microbacterium zouquanmingi | reverse complement strand
TCTCGGAGGCCGCTCACCCATCGACCGCGTCCACAACACAATGGGAAAAACAACTAGCGTGGGGTTGCATAGCGGGCACGACCCCGCACCCCGCTCGTCGAACTGACACCCAGGAGAGTAGCCGATGTCCGTACGCACCACGCCGTTTGTTCAGGACGCCACCACGGGGAAGCGGGTGACGCACGGCTGGCTCGCGTACATCCTTGTGTTCGTGGTGGGGATCCTCGCCGTGCAGGCGGGCGTCGGCGCCGTCTTCGCGAGTGTGTGGGCGGTGACTCCGGGAACCCCGGCAGCGCAACTGCAAGAGGCGATCACGTTCGCTGCCGCGCTAGTGTTCATCCTGCTCTGGGTGGTGCTGTTCGAGCGTCGTTCGGTCGCGAGCATGGGCTTTCGCCGACCCGGCCACGGTGTCGTCACGATGCTGCTGGGCATCCTCATAGGCATTGCATTGATCTCGATCCCGACCCTGCTGCTCCTTCTCACTGGCGCGTACAAGGTCGTGGAGGCGCCTGCGGGCGCCAGTGCCGGCGCCGCGGCGGTGCCGCTCCTGCTGCTTCTGCTGGTATTCGTCCTCATCCAGGGAGGGACGGAAGAGGTCCTCACCAGAGGGTTCCTGCTGCAGAATCAAGGGCTTAAGTTGCCCGGTTGGCTGGCCATTCTCCTGCCCGCCGTGATCTTCACGGTCATCCATGGTGTCGCCCTCAAGCCGCTCGCGTTCGCCAGCATCCTGTTCTACGCACTGCTCGCATCCTTCCTCGTGCTCCGTCTCGGTTCGCTCTGGCTGGTGATCGGCCTGCACGCCGGCTGGAACTTCGCCATGGGCAACATCTACGGCATCGCCGTGAGCGGTCTGCCAGCAAGGTCCACGTCGCTGCTTTTCCTTGAGCCGACCGCCGGCGCCCCGGATTGGATCACGGGCGGCGAGTTCGGCACCGAGGGAAGCCTCGCGGCCGACATCACCCTCTTCATCGCCGCGCTGATCGCATTCCTCGTGTTCCGCTCCTGGGACAAGAAGCGCACACACGACACACCGATCGCGGCGCCGACGACACATTCGGCACCGGCCACGGCACCGCAGGGCTGAGCGCGCTGGGGGTGCGCCAAACGCTCCATGCTCGCCACGTCCGAGCTGTGGATCGGAGTGCGATGTCCTACCGACCGATCGGGTCCGCCGCTGTAGGGATCGTGTCGACGATCATCACCGAACTTCCGAACTTCCGAAGTTCGGATGTTCGAACGCAAGATTGTGTGGGCAAGCGGTGGGCACGACCGCTCTCGACACAGATCCGATGTCCGTCCCGATCATTCTCGAGCCGTCCGAGTCTGCCTCGTTCACGGTCAACCCGATCACCCAGAAGAGACGGCCGGTGTCAGAAAACGCCTGACCACAGCCGTGCCCACATCTGAGATGGACTGAGACGAATGCAAAAGGAATGAGCCGGATCGAAACCGCCTGAAGAGGAAGTCGATCCGGCCCAAGATGGCGGTGACGGTGGGATTTGAACCCACGGTAGGGGTGAACCTACACAACATTTCGAGTGTTGCACCTTCGGCCGCTCGGACACGTCACCGCGGAAGAGTTTACGCGACGACGGCGCCTCGCGCGAATCGAGAAACGATCGGGTCAGCTCACCAGGCCGCGGCGGCCTCGCCGTGCGAGCGGAGGATGCTCTCGGCCGTCCCCTCCGGCGCCCGCCCGATCCCGCACTCGGTCGCCGCGCCGAAGGTCGGAACGACGGCGGATGCCGCAGTGATCCGCCGCTGCGCGCACCCTCGATGCCGTCCTCCCGGTGCACGAGGCCGAGATACAGCTCGGCGACCGGTGCCAGCGAAGCGAGCGCCGCGAAGCGGCATCCACGCCGTCGGCGATGAGAAAACGGCGCGCATCCAACCCCGCCTTGAACGGAACCGGCTCGTCGCCCACGCGCTCGATCCCATCGGCCTGGCCGAGCACATCGGGCTGGAACATAATCCAGCGGAACCGCTTGCCGACCTCGCCATCAGGGATGCGCTTAAGGTGCGCGCCGAGAACGGATGCCGCGGCGCGTATCGTGGTCTCGGCATCGTCGTAATCCACACTGCTCACGAAGAGGGCTCTCTACGGTTGAGCCATGCCACCAGGTTATCTCCGGCCCCGCCACCGACCCCGAACACGGATGCTGGTTAGGATGACCTCACGGAGGTAGTCATGAGCTTCATCACGTCGACCGCGCTCGAGGAGACCGGTTTTGTCGTCCTTCCACCGCATCCGGCGCCGATCGATCCGGCCGAGTGGCAGGACCTCGAATACGTCGGCTGGCGCTCCTCCGGCATCACCCGATACGCGCCCCTTGCCAGCTACGCAGGCGACATCGACTGCAACGGATTCTGGAACCACACTCCCCCTCGCACCGACAAGGACGGCGTCTGGATCCCCTCGCAGGTCGAGAAGGCCCCGACCTTGGCTCGCCTCGCTCAGGAGCCCGGTGCGAACGTCGGCCGCTGCCGGGTCGTCGAGTTGCAGCCCAACAGCTACGCCGATGCGATCTACAACCTGCATCAGGACGACAACAACCGCCTCAACGAAGACGGAACCGGCTGGGTCGTGCGCGCGCTCATCAACCTCACCGACGACCCGGACTCATTCCTCATCCTTCGGAGGGACCGGTTCGACCCGGCGACGGAACTGCGTTTCCGACTCGCAGCGGGCACGCACATCATCGTGGACACGCAGCGTTTCTGGCACGCCGCCTGGCACAACGGGTCCTCTCCGCGGTACTCGCTGATCACGTCGCTGACCTCGGGACCGGAACTCGATGCTTACATCGCCGCGAACGGCGGCGAATCTCACGCCGAGAACGTTACCCTCGACCCGGCGTTGGTCGAAGAAGCGCAGCTCGAGCTGCACCGCCGCATCGAAGAGCGCCGCCGCTCCTTCGAGGCGCAGGGCATCGTGATGGAGCCCCCGGTCGAGCTGTACTGACCGTTCAGACCGTGCGCCCGGCCTCTATCCGCACGACCCGTTCGACGGTGCCCGCAGGCGGCGCGACGTGCGAGATCAGCACCACTGATTGCTCGCCCGCAGCCCCCAACAGGTCGCGCAGCAAGGCATCGGATGCTTCGGGATCAACCCCGGCCGTCGGCTCATCGAGCACGAGCACCGGGAAGCCACGCAGCAGGGCACGCGCCAGCGCGATGCGCTGCGCCTGACCGCCCGAGACGAGAGCGCCGCGGTCGCCGACGCGGGCGCCCAGACCCCCGCGCTGGCGCACCCAGTCGCCGAGTCCCACGCGTTCGAGCACGGCGATCAGTTCGTCGTCGGTCGCGGTGTCACGCGCGAACAGCAGATTCTGCCGGATGTCTTCGTCGAAGAGCTGCGGATGCTGCTCGCACAGCCCGATCGTACGCCTGAGGGCAGGACCACTGAGAGCCGCGGCATCCACACCCCCGATCGTGAACTCGCCCTCTGCGCGGAGGAACCCGACCAGCACCGAGGCGAGCGAGCTCTTGCCCGCGCCGCTGGGCCCGGCCACGAGCACGCGCTCCCCCGGCGCAACGTCGAGCGAAACGCCGCGCAGTGCCGGCGCACCTCCGGGCCACGACGCACGAACGTCGCGCAGGTGCAGGGCCGTGCCCGCGGGAGCGTCGTCGCCGCCGGCATCCGATCTCAGTTCGTCGGGAACCGACGCGGGCAGCACGTCGACGACGCGCTGGGCGCTGGCGCTCACGCTCCGCCAGGATGCCGCGGCGATCGGAACTGCACCGAACACCTCGAACACGACCATCGGCACGAGCACGACGACCGCGAGCCACGGACCATCGATCGCCCCGGCCGCGAGCCCGGGGGATGCCGCTGCCACCGCCCACGCCGATGCGACACCGGCGAGCACCGAGACAACACCCGCGGCGAGCGCCTGCGCCAGTGACGCGCGCGTCACGGTGCGCCGGACCGCTGCGTCGGCGCGCTCGATCCGTTCGCGGGCGGCGGGCTCTGCGCCGTAGGCGAGCAGAACGTCGAGGCTGCCGAAGTAGTCGACGAGGGATGCGGAGAGCTCTGCCCGCTCGAGTGAGAGGCGAGCCTCAGCCCTGGCACCGAACACCCAGCCGAGACCGATCGCGATGACCGCGGCTGCGACGAGGCAGGCGGCGAGTGTGAGGGCGGCCGGCGGCGAGATGACCGCGATGAAGATGACCGAGCCGACCGCGATGACACCGGCGACAGCCAGCGGCTGCACGACGCGCAGCGGGAGGTTCTGCAGGTTCTCGACGTCGTCGACGAGTGCGGAAAGCACGCGTCCGCGATCGGTGCGGCCGAGCCCTGCGGGCGAGAGCGGGATGAGCCTTCGCACCATGTCGGCCCGGGTGGTCGCGAGCTGGCGCAGCGCGGCATCGTGCCCGGAGAGCCGCTCGAGGTAGCGGAACACTGCGCGCGAGACCGCGAAGAACCGCACGCCGACGACGGCGATCGACAGCGGCACGAGCGAATCGACGATCGAGGCGCTGACGATCAGCCAGCCACTCACGGCGAGCAGCGAGACAGCAGCGGCGGCGGACAGCACGCCCCAGATGAGGCCGGGGAGGAACCTGCGTGTGGAAGGCTGTGCGAGGCGGAGAACATCGCGCACCCGGGTTGTCTCGTTCACAGCATCACCCCGGCTGCTGCGCCTGCCGAAAGGCGCACGAAGCCATCCGCGATCGCGTGCGCCGAGCGGCGATGCGAGACGAGCAGGATCGTGGCGCCGGCATCCGCTCGCCCACGGAGCGTGCTCCACAGGCGCGATTCGGTGTCGGGGTCCAACGCGCTGGACGGCTCATCGAGAACGAGCACGCGGTGCGGGGCTGCAGCGTGTCGGTAGAGCGCGCGGGCGACGGCGACCCGCTGCGCCTGCCCGCCGGACAGCCCGCTGCCCTGTACGCCGAGCTCTTGCTCCGGGTCGAGGTCGTCGGCGCACGCGGCATCCAGCGCCTGACGGATCGCGGCGGCATCGGGTTCGGCGCCGAGGGAGACGTTCGCGGCGATCGTGCCGCGGATGAGCCCTGGCGACTGCCCCGCCCACGCGAGCCAGTCGAGATCGAGTGCGCGCAGGTCTGTACCGCCGAGAACAGCGGCGCCCTCGGACGGCACCGCTCCGCGGAGGGCTGCGATCAGGCTCGACTTGCCCGAGCCGCTCGGCCCCTCGATCAGAGTGATCGAGCCTGGTTTCGCGGTGAACGAGACCGGTGGGAGGTCGCGGACCCGCAGCCCGTCGACGCACAGCTCCTGAAGAACTGCCGTTTTCGGGCGGCCGGCGGCCGAGAAATCAGGGTTCTGGGAAAAAGTTCCGGAGTTGTGCGCGGCAGCGCTGGATGCCTCGTCCAGCACGGCGAAGACGTCTTCGGTGGCAGCGACCCCTTCGGATGCTGCATGGAACTGCACTCCGACTTGCCGAACGGGCAGGAACGCCTCCGGCGCGAGCAGCAGCACGAACAGTCCGACTTCGAGCGAGAGTTCACCCGCGAGCAGCCGGAATCCCACCGCTACGGCGATGAGTGCAACTGCGAGCGACGACAGCAGCTCCATCGCGAAGCCCGACAGGAACGAGAACCGCAGCACCTTCATGGTCTCGCGGCGGTACTGGTCGGCCGTCACCTCGATCTGCGATGCCGCGCGTCGCTCGCGCCCGAACAGCCGCAGCGTCGCGAGCCCCTGCACGGTGTCGGCGAACCTCGCGGCGAGGTGCTGCAGCGTCTGCCACTGCTTGCGCTGCACGGTGCGGGTGGCGACGCCGATCAGGATCATGAAGATCGGGATGAGCGGCAGCGTGATCACTGCGATCAGCCCGCTCGGCCAGTCCTGCCACCACATCATCGCGACGATCACGGGCGTCGCGATGACGGTCAGCACGAGCTGCGGCAGATACTTCGCGAAGTACTGATCCAGCGCCTCGAGACCGTGCCCTGCGGTGACGGCGAGCGAGGCCTGGTTGCGCTGCGTGAGCCACCCCGGTCCCAGCCGACCGATCGCGCTGATCAGCGCACGACGCAGCTGCGCGCCGGTTGCCGCGGCCGCGCGCATGCCGGCATAGTCGGATGCCGCGATGAGCGCACCGCGCAGCAGCGCGAGCCCCAGCATCCACACGATGGACGACAGCACCGAGCGGCCGGCGATCGCGCCGGTCACGGCATCAGTGAGGAACCAGGCGAATGCGATCACGACCGCAGTCTGGGCAACGCCGATGACCGCGGCGAGGACGAAGAATCCTCGCGCGGCACCGGCGTACTTCAGAAGACGCGGGTCGACGGGCTTCACGCGTGAACCGGAGCTCCTTCGATCGAGGCGCGGGTGACTCGCTTGCGGAAGATCCAGTACGTCCACCCCTGGTACAGCAGAACGAGCGGCATGGCGACCAGCGCCGTCCATGTCATGATCTGCAGCGTGTACTCGGTGCTCGAGGCGTTCTGGATCGTGAGGCTGAAGGCCGGATCGATCGTCGAGGGCAGCACGTTCGGGAAGAGCGCCGCGAACAGCGTCACCACCGCGAACAGCGTCGTCAGAGCGCCGAAGGTGAATGCCCAACCCTCGCGGCCTCGCAGGTTCGCCAGGATCGACAGCACGAGCGATACGGCGGCGAGCGCCGCGAGCGCGAGCACGAGGATCGAGAAGTGCGCCGCGACCGTCCACACCAGGAAGGCAGCCGCAACCACAAGGGTCACGAGCCCCGCGCGGAATGCCAGCTTGCGGGCATCCGAGCGCAGCTGTCCGTCGGTCTTGAGCGCGACGAAGGTCACCCCGTGCGTGAAGAACAGCAGCAGGGTCGTGAACCCGCCAAGCAGCCCGTACGGGTTCAGCAGATCGAACACGGTGCCGATGTAGACATGCCGCTCATCGAGCGCGACGCCCTGGATGATGTTCGCGAAGGCGACGCCCCACAGGAACGCGGGAACAGCCGAGCCGATCACGATCATCCGGTCAAAGCCCGCCTTCCACTGCGGCGAGCGCCCCTGGTGCCGGTACTCGAACGAGACACCGCGCATGATGAGGGTCAAGAGAATCAGCAGCAGAGCGAGGTAGAAGCCGCTGAACAGCGAGGCGTACCACTCCGGGAACGAGGCGAACAGGCAGGCACCGGCGACGATCAGCCAGGTCTCGTTGAGATCCCAGACCGGCCCGATCGTGTTGATGATCTGCCGGCGCGAGACGTCGTCCTTGCCGAGGAACGGCAGGGACATCCCCACGCCGAAGTCGAAGCCGTCGAGCACGAAGTAGCCGACGAAGAAGAAGGCGATGATGCCGAACCACAGGGTAGCCAGATCCATGTCACACCTCTCAGTACACGACCGACGGCAGCTGGGCCGTCTCGTCTTCGGGTTGCTCGTCTGTGTCAGGCCCCTTCTGCGCGGCCTTCACGATGAGCCGAACTTCGACGACGGCGAGAGCAGCGTAGATCACGGTGAAGGCGACCAGCGAGATAAGCACTTCGAGCCCGCTGGTGCCCGGCGAGACGCCATCGCGGGTCGACATGAGTCCGAACACGAGCCAGGGCTGACGCCCCATCTCGGTGAACACCCATCCGACGATGTTCGCGAGCAGTGCGAGCGGGAACGACCAGATGGCGATCTTCCACATCCACTTCGCGACCGGCTTCTTCGCCCCCTTGCGGGTGACCCAGAGCCCCACCAGTGCGATGAAGGCGTGCAGCATGCCGAGGCCGATCATCCAGCGGAACGCCCAGTAGGTGATCCACAGCACAGGGGCGAAGTTGTCGATGCCGAGATCGGCGTACGTCGTGGCATACTCGGCGTTCAGATCATTGATGCCGTGCACGCAGGCATCGAGCGTGTGGGTCGAGAGCAGCGAGAGCAGGTACGGCACGCGGATCGAGAACAGCTCGGAGGACCCGTCCGGGGTTCCGAGCGTGAACAGGCTGAATGAGGCATCCGCACCGCAGACGGTATTGAACGTCGCCTCGGCCGCTGCCATCTTCATCGGTTGCGCCACGTACATCGCGAGCCCGAGCTGGTCGCCCGAGAGTGCGACGCCGACGGTCGAGACGAGCATGCCCCAGAGGCCGAACTTCAGCGAGACGCGCATCGTGTCGACGTGCTGTCCGCGGTAGAGGTGCCAGGCCGACACCGAGATGATGACACCGGCGGCGAACATGAAGGCGCCGAAGATCGTGTGCGGGAAGGCCGCCACAGCGACGGGGTTGGTCAGCAGCGCCCAGAAGTCGACGAGCTCTGCACGGTTGGTGACCGGGTTGTATTCGTAGCCGACCGGGTTCTGCATGAACGCGTTGGCGGCGATGATGAAGTAGGCAGAGAGGATGCTGCCGATCGCGACGAACCAGATGCTCATCAGGTGCAGCTTTCGCGGCAGCTTGTCCCAGCCGAAGATCCAGACGCCGATGAAGGTCGCCTCGAAGAAGAAGGCGAGCAGGCCCTCGAAGGCGAGCGGTGCGCCGAAGACGTCACCGACGAAGCGCGAGTAGTCCGACCAGTTCATGCCGAACTGGAACTCCTGCACGATTCCGGTCACCACGCCCATGGCGAAGTTGATGAGGAAGATCTTCCCGAAGAACCGGGTCAGGTGCAGGTAGTGGATCTTCCCCGTGCGCACCCACGCGGTCTGGAAGAGCGCCGCAGACAACGCCATCCCGATCGTGAGCGGAACGAACAGGTAGTGGTACACGGTCGTCAGACCGAACTGCCATCTGGCAAGCGCCAGCGGATCGAGCCACTCCATCAAGAGGACTCCCTTTCTCGAACGACGTCAGACAGTGACATCCGTGAGCCGAAGCTGCACGGTGCACTCTGCAGGCATCACGGGTTCATGCACGAAGTCGGCGGCGAGCGGGCCACCGGCCTCGGTCAACACCCCCTGCATGAGACCCAGATGTACCCGGCACAGCACCGGGCGATCCTCGGGCCGTGCCGCGGCGTGCGGGCACGGGGTGAGGTCCACTGTGAGCTGGGCGTCATCGATGACGGGCTCGAAACCGCTTTCTTCAAGATGTTCGATCAGCGCGTCGAGCTGATACGTGGCTCGAGGCCCGAAGTCGGATGCCGTCGCGGGCATTGCCCGCCGCATCAGATCGCCTCGGCGGGCAGCCGCGCTGACCTTGTCACGGGCGACCGAGCTGGAGGCGTCTGCCGTTCCCGTGGCAGCGCTGTACAGCGTGCGCGGGCGCCCGCGAGTGGCACGATGCTCGATCGACGGAATGATGTAGCCGCCCTCGATCAGACGCTGCAGGTGCTCGCGGATCGTGTTCTGGTGCAGCCCGGTCGCCTCGCACAGCTCGCTGATCGACCGCGGGGATCGCGACTGGACGAGATGCAGAATCTGCACTCGTGAGAACGTCGAGATGGGGCCGCATGCGGGGCGAGCTGAAGCCATACTTCAAGTATGGCGAGTTCCTGATCAGCCCCGGATTATTCGGCCGTGAATAATCAGCTTTCGCGATAGAGATGTCGGATGCCGACGATAGCCTGGTCACATGTCCCCCGTCGTGCGTCTGGCTCGCATCTCTGAAACTGCTCTCTCACTTGACGAGCACGTCGCCGCGGTCGACAGCACGAAGGCGGGCGCCGTCACGACATTCGTTGGTCGTGTGCGCGACCACGATCCGGATGCCGCGGACGCCGTGGTCGCGCTGGAATACTCCTCCCATCCGGATGCCGAGTCCGCACTGCGCCGGATCGCCGAGGCCGCCGCCGGTGGAACCGAGGCCGTCGTGGCGGTCAGCCACCGCGTCGGCCGGCTCGAGGTGGGCGATGTCGCTGTCGTCATCGCCGTAGCGTCTCCGCACCGCGATCAGGCGTTCACGGTCTGCCGTGAGGTGATCGAAGCGATCAAGCGCGAGCTGCCGGTGTGGAAGCGTCAGGTCGAGGCCGATGGCACCACCGAGTGGAAGGGCCTCGGCGGTTAGTCCTGTTGCCTCGCGCTCCACGCGCCGGCCATCTCGACGACCTCTCCGACTGCCGCACGGACCTGATCCGGTGAGCCACCGGCCCGCCCGGCGACGAGCCCGGCAGCGAATGCGCTGAATGGCGCTGCCGGTCTTGCCACCCCGTTGGCAACGTCGCGCGCGAGGTCGAGGATCAGTGCGATCGGCAGGTCTTCCTCGCCGAGGCCGAAGCGCTCGCGCAGTGCCTGCGCCCACTCGTCGAGAGCTTCGGGTGGCAGGGTGCGAGATGAATCGCTCACGGTTTCTCCTCAAGTTCGGCGCGGATGCGCGCGAGGTCTGCCGGTGTATCGATGTCGGCGGTGACTCCATCTTCGTCGGGGATCCACGAGATCGCCAGGTCGCCGAGCAGTGCACGGCATGAGGCTCCGGCATATTCACCCGTGAAGGCGGCGAGCGCGGCGCGCAACGCGATGGTGCGATAGATGCCGGCCAGCCATTGCGGATGCCCGTCGGCGGTGAACGCGTGTGCATCGACCTCGGATGCTGACGCAGCCGCCGCAACCAGCCGAGCGACGAGCGACTCCACCCGAGGCAGATCACCGGCGAGCAGCAGCGTCCATTCCGGTTCGGGAGGAGCGCCGTCGGGGAGAGCACCATTCCCGGCGAGCGCCGCGGCGATCCCCGCGACGGGACCTGCGAACGGAGGATCCTCGCGCACCCATCGCACCGGCATCGCGGCATCCAGCACCGGCCCCACGGCCGTGATGGCCTCGCACCCCGCATCCGTCAGCGCGTCCATGGACCGCGCGAACAGCGTGCTTCCGCCGACCTCGAGAAGCGGTTTGATGCCGCCACCCATGCGGCGCGACCGGCCGCCGACGAGCAGGATCGCCCCGATTCCCGAGACACGTGACGCAGTCACCGCAGCATGACCTCGACGAGGTCGCCCCGGGCGACCTGCGCGACATCGGCGGGCACGACCGCGTAGGCCTCGGCGACCCCGAGTCCTGCGCTGAGATGCGAGCCGGATCCGCCGCTGGTCGCCGGGCGCACGCCCGGGTGCATCGGGTCGCTCCGATCGATCACAACCGGTAGGTACTGACGCCTGCCCGGCGGTGTGCGCCAGTCGGTTGCGGCGGGCAGGTGCAGCACCTGCCGATGGATGCTCCCCCGCCCCTGCATCTTCAGCAGCGCAGGTCGCACGAACACCTCGAACGAGACCGCGGCGCTCACCGGATTGCCGGGGAGTCCGAACAGCAGCATTCCGTCCGGCGTCGCTCCGAACCCCTGCGGCTTGCCGGGCTGCATCGCCACCTTGCTGAACTCCATGGCGCCGGCGAGGCTCTGCCGCACGATCTCGTAGGCGCCGGCGCTGACGCCGCCGGTGAAGATGACCGCATCCGCCTCCCAGCGCACAGCCTCGGCGACGACCTGCGCGGGGCCATCGCCCGAGTCATCGATCACCCGTCGCAGCACGACCTCGGCGCCCGCCTCTTCGACCAGGCCCGCGAGGAGGATGCCGTTCGATTCGGGGATCTGCCCGCGCGAGAGCGCGCCGGAACCCACGACGAGCTCCGAGCCCGTCGAGACGACCACGACTCTGGGGCGAGGCGCGACCGCCACCTGCGAGACCCCGGTGGAGGCCAGCGCCGCCAGCTGCCATGCCTCCAGAAGCGTGCCGGCGGGCAGGACGACGTCGCCCTCGGCAACGTCTTCCGCCGCGCGACGGATGTGCGCGCCGAGCGCCCTCGGTGCGCGTGTGACGACTGTCTCGGCAAGAGAGTCGGCGAGCCCTCCGACCGTGTCCTCGAAGGGCACGATCGCGTCCGCCGCGGTCGGCACCGGTGACCCGGTCATGATGCGCGCGGCCTCCCCCTGCGACAGCTGCGGATCGATTCCGCTGCCTGCGGGAATGTCAGCGACCACGCGCAGCGTGACCGGGTTCGTCTCGCGCGCCTCGGCCACATCGGCGTACCGCACGGCGAACCCGTCCATCGCGGAGTTGTCGAACACCGGTACGGCACTGCGCGCTCGAGCATCCGCCCCGAGCGTGAGTCCGCGCGCGTCGTCGATCGAGACCGTGACCGGCGACAGCCGCCGGGTCACCGCCAGGATCTTCTCAAGGTGCTCCTCGACCGTCCGCAGCGCCGCTGTCACGGTCGCCGCAGACGCGTGGGGTCCGGCGCCTCCACGGGGTCCCAACCGCGCTTCGGCTCGCGCGAACCGCGGTGGTCATCACGCGAGCGGTAGACGATGTAGGGCCGGAAGAGATACCCGACCGGCGCCGAGAACACGTGCACGAGACGAGTGAACGGCCACAGTGCGAACAGCACGCATGCCGTGATGATGTGCAGCTGGAACAGCAACGGCACCTCGAGCATGAGTTCTGGACGCGGGCGGAAGATCATCATCTCGCGGATCCATGGCGAGACCGTCTCGCGGTAGTGGAACCCGGGTCCGAACACCTGGTGGACCACCGTGGCCGCGGTGCCGAAGAGCAGCGTGGCGCCGAGAAAGACGAACATGATCTTGTCCATCACCGTAGTCGCCAGGAACACTGCGGGCACGGTACGACGGCGGAAGATGAGGATTGCAAGACCGGCGAGCGTCAGCACTGCGGCGAAAGTGCCGAGCACCGTCGCACCGATGTGGTAGATCTCTTCGTTGATGCCGATGAAGTACAGCCACTCCCGCGGAATCAGGAGCCCCACGATGTGACCGGCGATGACCATGAGGATGCCGAGGTGGAACATCGGCGATCCCCACCGCAGCAGGCGGTTCTCATAGGTCTGCGACGACCTCGTCGTCCAGCCGAACTTGTCGTAGCGGTAGCGCCAGATGTGGCCCACGATGAACACCGCAGCACAGAGGTACGGCAGCACCACCCAGAGCAGAATCTCCACGATGGTCATGACTGCTCCCCCGTTCGGAAGGTGGGCATGGGAAGGCTGAGACCGACGGTCTCGGTCGGTGGTCCCTCATTGACGAGCGCGAGCACGCGGTCGCGGGTGGCCTGGTCGACCTTGGGCAGCGACAGCGTGATCGCTCGCACGATGTCCGACCACGGGCTGTCCATGTCTTCCAGCGCTGCGCGCAGCACTTCGATGCCCTCTCGGTGTGCGGCCAGCAGCGCGTCGGCGACTTCTGACTGCGAACGGGCCGAGAACTCGAGCACTGCCGGCAGGTAGTCCGGGAGTTCTGCCGCATCGAACTCCCACCCCGCCGCGCGGTACGCGTCGAGGAAGGTCACAAGGGCCGTGCCGCGGCGACGAGTGTCACCGGTCGCGTAGTAGCTGAGGTACAGCGAGCACTTGCGCTTGAGGTCGAAGGTCGTGACATAGGTCTTCTGCCACTGGGATGCTCCGGCCTCGCGCGCCCGGTGGATGAAGCGCTCCAGTGGCTCCGCGATGGGGCGAGGCAGAGACACCGCGTTCGCCTCGAAGACGTCCAGGCGCTCGTACCACGCAGCATCCGGGTAGTCGATCAGGAGGGATGCCAGCATGTGCACCGTGCTGCGCTGCGCGGAATCCAGGGCGACCGGCGCCAGCGCATCCGGCAGCTTTCTGCGCGGCGTGACGCGCGGGGGCAGGACCGTGCTCATGAGCTCTCCTCGTCGTACGAGCGCTGCTCAGAGACATCCGACGGCGGGAAGAGCCCCGTCGGGCGTCCGTTGCCATCCCAGTTCAGCAGGTTCACGCGCCCGGATGTCGAGGGCTGGTCGGCCGTCTGGCGATCCGCGAGCATGTTGAAGTTCTCCACGGCCACCGGCACCGACTGACCGCTGGCGGCACCGAAGGGCCCACCTGCGCCGCCCATGCCAGGGCCTCCCTCGAAGTCCAGCGAGCACGCCATCTCTTCGAGATCATGCGCCTGCTCGTAGTGCGCCGGTGGGATCACATAGCGCTCCTCGTACTTCGCGATCGCGAGCAGCCGGTACATCTCTTCGATCTCGCGGCCGGTCATGCCGACCGCCTCGGCGATGCTCTCGTCGCGGTGATCGTCGATGCTCACCCCGCGCATGTACGAGCGCATCGCGGCAAGCTTGCGCAAAGAGGAATCCACCGGAGCGATGTCGCCTGCGGTGAACAGCTCAGCGAGGTACCCGATCGGGATGCGCAGCTTGTCGATCGCCGCGAACAGGGTCCGCGCATCTTCACCATCGCTGCCGGAATTGCTGATGACGTCGACGACGGGCGAGAGCGGAGGGATGTACCAGACCATCGGCATGGTGCGGTATTCCGGGTGCAGCGGCAGCGCGACCTTGTAGTCGTGGATCAGGCGCCAGACCGGGCTGCGCTGGGCTGCTTCGATCCAGTCCTCTGGGATGCCGCCCTCCCTGGCCGCTTCGATGACTGCGGGGTCGTGCGGGTCGAGCAGCACCGAGCGCTGCGCGTCGAGCAGCTCGTGCTCGTCCTCAACCGCTGCAGCCTCGGCGACGCGGTCCGCATCGTAGAGCACGAGACCGAGGTAGCGCAGGCGTCCGACGCACGTCTCGGAGCACACGGTGGGAAGCCCCACCTCGATGCGCGGATAGCACATCGTGCACTTCTCGGCCTTACCGGTCTTGTGATTGAAGTACACCTTCTTGTAGGGACATCCGGACACGCACATGCGCCATCCGCGGCAGGCGTCCTGGTCGACGAGGACGATGCCGTCCTCCGCGCGCTTGTACATCGCCCCCGACGGGCAGGATGCGACGCACGAGGGGTTCAGGCAGTGCTCGCAGATGCGCGGCAGGTAGAACATGAAGGCCTGCTCGAACTCGGCTTTGACCTCTTCGCTCATCTTCTGCAGGATCGGGTCCTGCTGCATCGTCTCGATCGAGCCGCCGAGGTCGTCGTCCCAGTTCGCCGACCACGACACCTTCATGTCTTTGCCGGTGATGAGGCTCTTCGGGCGGGCCACGGGAGTGTGGTCGCCGCTCGGAGCGTTCACGAGCATGTCGTAGTCATAGGTCCACGGCTCGTAGTAGTCATCGATCTCAGGCAGCTTCGGGTTCGAGAAGATGCGCGCGAGCTTCGCGAGGCGACCGCCGCTGCGCAGCTTCAGCCGTCCGCGCTTGTTGCGCACCCAGCCGCCGCCCCACTTCTCCTGGTCTTCATACCCGCGCGGGTAACCGACTCCCGGCCGGGTCTCGACGTTGTTGAACCACACGTATTCGACACCGGTGCGGTTTGTCCAGGCCTGCTTGCACGTGACCGAGCAGGTGTGGCATCCGATGCACTTGTCGAGGTTCATCACCATCGACATCTGAGCCATGACCTTCATCGGTACTGCACCTCCTGGTTGCGGCGACGAATCGTGGTGACCTCGTCGCGCTGGTTCCCGGTGGGCCCGAGATAGTTGAACGCCCAGGCGAGCTGCGCATAGCCGCCGATGAGGTGACTGGGCTTGAGCAGGATGCGGGTGAGCGAGTTGTGGATGCCGCCGCGCAGACCGCTGGTCTCGGAGATCGGTACATCCACGGTGCGGTCCTTCGCGTGGTACATGTACACCGTGCCCGCAGGCATCCGGTGCGACACGTTCGCGCGAGCGACGACGACGCCGTTGCGGTTGTACGACTCGATCCAGTCGTTGTCGCGCACACCGATCTTCTCGGCATCCAGCGGACTCATCCAGATCGTGGGGCCGCCGCGTGAGAGCGAGAGCATGAACAGGTTGTCCTGGTACTCGGAGTGGATCGACCACTTCGAGTGCGGAGTCAGGTAGCGCACGTTGACCTCAGCGGCCGAGTTGGTGCCGGGCACCACATCGCCGAACAGCCGGTGCATGTCCAGCGGCGGTCGGTAGATCGGCAGCGTCTCGCCGAGCTCATCCATCCAGTCATGGTCGAGATAGAAGTGCTGGCGGCCCGTGAGGGTATGCCAGGGTTTGAGCTGCTCGACATTGATCGCGAAGGCCGTGTACCGACGCCCGCCGTGCTCGGAACCCGACCATTCCGGCGAGGTGATGACGCTGCGCGGTTGCACCGAGACGTCTTGGAACGACAGGTGCATGCCCTCGTGCTCTTCGGCGAGGAACGCCATCTTCTGCCCGGTGTGCTTCTCGAGCGACTTGAACCCCGCCACCGCGAGGCGGCCGTTGCTCGTGCCCGAGAAGGCGAGGATCATCTCGCATGCGCGCTGATCGGTGTCCAGCCGCACCGAACCCGCATAGGGTCCTGCGGCGACCGTGCCATTGAGGCGACCGAGCAGATCGATCTCGGGTTCGGGGTGGTAGGTGATGCCCTTGGTGGTCATCCCGAGCTTCGCGGTCAGCGGTCCGAGCGAGCGCCACTTCTCGGCGAGATTCGGATAGTCGCGCTCGACGACGGCGAGCTTCGGCATCGTCACTCCTGGCACGCGCGGCAGATCCTGCACGCGTCCGTGCGGGGTCGCCATGACATCGGGCGTGTCGTGCTGGAGGGGGGTTGCGACCAGATCGCGACGGACGCCGAGGTGCGTGCGCGCCATCTCGCTGAACTTCTCCGCGAGGATGCGGAACGTCTCGAAGTCGGTCTTCGTCTGCCACGGCGGCGTGATCGCCGGGTTGAAGGCGTGGATGAACGGATGCATATCCGTCGACGACAGGTCGTACTTCTCGTACCAGGTCGCCGCCGGCAGCACGATGTCGCTGAAGAGCGTCGTGCTCGTCATGCGGAAGTCCGCCGTCATCAGCAGGTCGAGCTTGCCCTCTGGCGCCTTCTCGTGCCAGGTCATCGTGGACGGACGCGAGCCCTCTGGCGCCTCTGAGGCACGCACCGCGGCATCCGTTCCGAGCAGGTGCTTGAGGAAGTACTCGTTGCCCTTGCCCGATGAGCCCAGCACGTTGGCACGCCAGATGTTCATGACCCGCGGGAAGTTCGCAGGATGATCCGGATCCTCCACCGCGAAACGCAGCGAGCCGTCATCGAGGCTGTCGACCACGTGCTGCGCCGGGTCCTTGCCGAGTGCATCGGCCTCTTCGACGAGGGTGAGCGGGTTGCGGTCGAAGGTCGGGTAGCTCGGCATCCAGCCGCGCTGCACGGATTCGACCAGGCAGTCGGCGGTGGTGCGTCCCTGGAAGGTGCCTTTGCCCAGCGGCGAGGCCAGCTGGTCGGCGGGCAGCCCGTCGTAGCGCCACTGGTCGGTGGCGAGGTAGAAGAACGCGGTGCCGATCGTGTAGCGCGGCGGGCGCACCCAGTCGGACGCTCCGGCGTACTGCTGGTATCCGGTGATCGGGCGGACCTTCTCCTGACCCACGTAGTGCGCCCATCCGCCGCCGTTCACGCCCTGGCATCCGGTCATGGTCGTCAGCGCGAGGAAGGTGCGGTAGATCGTGTCGGAGTGGAACCAGTGGTTGGTTCCCGCTCCCATCAGGATCATCGATCGCCCGCCGCTTCTCTCGGCGTTGTCGGCGAACTCACGCGCGATGCGCTCGGCCTGCGGCGCAGGCACCGAAGTATGCTCCTCCTGCCAGGCGGGCGTTCCGGGGCTCGACGCGTCGTCATAGCCGGTCGGCCATTGCCCGGGAAGCCCATCACGCCCCACCCCGTACTGCGCGAGCATGAGGTCGAACACGGTGGTGACGGTCTTGCCGGCGATCGTGCGCACCGGCACGCCGCGGGTGATGCTGCCCGAGCCGCCGGCGTGCTCCTGGCCGGGCTCGGGATCCAGGTCGAATCGCGGCAGGCGCACTTCTGCGGCTTCGCCGTTCCAGCGGGAAAGGTCTGCGACCGACAGTGGTGGGACGACCCCCTGCAGGTCGAGGTTCCAGCGTCCCTCGTCTTCTGGCGAGAAGCGGTGCCCGAGCGAGCCGTTGGGAACGACCGGGTTGCCGTTCTCGTCCATGAGAACCGGCTTGAAATCAGCCCTGGACTGGGTGGCGTCTGCACCATCGAGGTCGGATGCGGTGACGAACTTGCCAGGAACCAGCCCGTCGCCGCGCTGCTCGAGCTCAACGAGGAAGGGGCTGTCGGTGTACTGGCGCATGTACGACTCGAAGCGCTCCGTGCGCTTTTCGACGTAGTGCTCACGGAGGATGACGTGGCCCATCGCGAGCGCGAGTGCGGCATCGGTACCGGGGTGCGGGGCGACCCACTCGTCGGCGAACTTCGTGTTGTCGGTGTAGTCGGGCGAGACGGTGATGACCTTCTGGCCGCGATAGCGCGCTTCCGTCATGAAGTGCGCGTCCGGGGTGCGCGTGACCGGCACGTTCGAACCCCACATGATCAGGTAGCCGGCGTTCCACCAGTCCGCGGACTCGGGCACATCGGTCTGATCGCCGAACACCTGGGGACTTGCGACGGGCAGGTCAGCGTACCAGTCGTAGAACGACAGCATCGTGCCGCCGATGAGGTTCATGAAACGCGAACCGGCGCCGTGCGAGACCATCGACATCGCAGGGATCGGCGAGAAGCCTGCGATCCGGTCGGGGCCGTACTGCTTCACCGTGTAGACGTGGGCCGCCGCGGCGATCTCCATGACCTCGTCCCACGTGGTGCGCACGAGCCCGCCCTTGCCGCGGACCCGCTTGTACGAGGTCGACTTCTCGGGATCCTCGACGATCGATGCCCAGGCATCGACGGGGTCAGGATGCTGCGCCTTCGCAGAGCGGTACAGCTGCGCGAGCGTGTCGCGGATGTACGGGTAGCGCACCCGGGTCGGCGAGTACGTGTACCAGCTGAAGGCGGCACCTCGAGGGCAGCCGCGCGGCTCGTACTCCGGCGAGTCAGGACCCACCGAGGGGTAGTCGGTCTGCTGTGACTCCCACGTGATGATGCCGTCCTTGACGTACACCTTCCACGAGCACGATCCCGTGCAGTTCACACCGTGCGTGGAGCGCACGACCTTGTCGTGCGACCAGCGGTCACGATAGAACGAATCACCCGCACGCCCGCCCTGCAGGAAGACCGCCCGCAGATCCTCGGACGTCTCACCCGGGCGAAGGAAGCGCCCCATGTTCACCAGTGCGTCTGCGAGCGGCCCATCTGTTGCGGGTGTGCTCTGTGAGCGGGTGCTGAGGCTCATTGTTGCTCCCTTCCGGAGATACATGCCTGTTCCCTCAGCATCCTGCCGTGACGCCTGTCGCGGAACAAGGGGGAGCCGTTTTTATTCACGGCCGTGCATCTTTTTCCCGGTGCCATCTATGGTTTTTCCCGGCGCCGTCTCTGGTCACTCGACGCGCGACAGGATACTGTCGCCGGTATTGACCAGTGTCACCGGTATCGAAGGGATGCCAGATGAGCGCTCAGACCGCCGCCTCTGCGAGGCCGACCACAGAGCTCAGAGGTGGACTCACCCAAGTGCTGCTGGCCACTCTCGCCTCTACCGCGGGTTTCTGGGCCTGGATGGCGATCGCGCCTCTGCAGAAGACCTACGCGACCCAGATGGGGCTCGATGAGGGCCAGATCTCGCTGATGCTCGCAACCCCGGTGCTCGTCGGGGCGCTCGGCCGCATCCTCGTGGGTGCGATGACGGATCGATTCGGCGGACGCAAGATGTTCACCGCCGTGCTGCTGATCTCGGTGCCGGCTGTGCTGCTGGTGGCGCTCTCGGGCATGATCAACAGCTTTCCGCTGCTGCTGATCTCCGGGTTCTATCTGGGGGTGGCCGGGACGATCTTCGCGGTCGGCGTTCCATTCGCGAGCGCCTGGTATCCACCGGCGCATCGGGGTCTTGCCAACGGCATCTTCGGCATGGGCATGATCGGCACTGCCGTGTCGGCTTTTCTGACGCCTCGGCTGGCCGACGGCATCGGGTACCTGCCTACGCATCTGCTCATCGCCGGACTTCTTGTGGTCATGGCGCTGGTGAGCTGGTTCTTCCTGCGTGACTCGCCGGTGTGGAAGCCGAACCGCGAGAAGCTGATCCCGAAGGTGCTCGACACGCTGAAGCTGCCGGTGACGTGGGAGATGGCATTTCTGTACGGCATCGTGTTCGGCGGTTTCGTGGCGTTCTCCACGTTCCTGCCGAAGTACCTCACCACGATCTACCCCAGCGAAGTCGATGTGGTCGGGGCTGGCACGCGCACGGCGCTGTTCGCCGTCGCGGCGGTGATCGCCCGCCCGATCGGCGGTGTGCTCGCCGACCGGTTCGGCCCGAAGATCATCGCCCTGATTTCGCTGGGCGGCATCGTCTCGCTCGCCTACGTGGTCGGGCAGCAGCCGCCCGAGGGCATCGTCACCGGTGTGACGTTCATCCTGATGGCCGCGGCGATGGGTCTCGGCATGGGTGCGGTGTTCGCCTGGATCGGACCGTCGACACCGCCGGAGAAGGTGGGCGCCGTCAGCGGTGTGGTCGCCGCGGCCGGGGGCCTGGGCGGCTATTTCCCACCGCTGGTGATGGGCGCGACCTATCACGCCGACACCAATTCGTACCAGCTGGGTCTGTGGCTGCTGGTGCTCGTCGGGGCCTTCGCGCTGGTCGTCGCAGGGATGCTCCGCGACGTCGGCAAGAAGAAGTGATCAGCTGAGCACGATCGGAACGCTCGCCCATCCGCCGACGTCGGATGCCACGACTAGCCTTGCAGCATGGCCACACGTCGTCCCGCTCCCCCCGCTTTCGTCTGCACCGAGTGCGGGTGGACGACCTCGAAGTGGGTCGGCCGCTGCGGTGAGTGCCAGCAGTGGGGCACGGTGCAGGAGCAGGCCGCGAAGACCGGAATCTTCCGGCAGATGAGCCCGCTCGCGCCGGGCGCCGATCGGGCGGCGCGGCCGATCACGCAGATCTCCACCGCTGAGACGCCCCGGCGCTCGAGCGGTGTTGCAGAGTTCGATCGTGTTCTCGGCGGCGGCATCGTGCCGGGGGCGGCGATTCTGCTCAGCGGCGAGCCTGGTGTCGGCAAGTCGACGCTGCTGCTCGAGGTGGCCGCCCAGGCCGCGCGCGGTGGTCGGCGCGTGCTGTACGCGAGCGCCGAGGAGTCGCAGGCGCAGGTGCGGCTTCGGGCCGAGCGCACCGGGGCGCTGCACGACGAGCTGTATCTGGCGAGCGAGACAGATCTCGCCACGATTCTCGGGCACATCGATGAGGTAGGGCCCCAGCTCGTGATCGTCGACTCCGTGCAGACCGTGGCATCGTCGCTCTCTGACGGCGCGGCCGGCCAGCCGAGCCAGGTGCGCGAAGTGGCCGCCACGCTCATCCGGGTGGCGAAAGAGCGCAGCCTGCCGATCATCATCGTCGGGCACGTCACGAAAGACGGTCAGGTCGCAGGCCCCCGCATCCTCGAACATCTCGTCGACGTCGTCTGCCATTTCGAGGGTGACCGCCAGACCGCGCTGCGATTCATCCGCGCGCTGAAGAACCGTTTCGGTCCGACTGATGAGGTCGGATGCTTCGAGATGACCGGCGATGGAATCGCCGAAGTCCCCGACCCTTCAGGGCTGTTCCTCGGGCACGGTTCGACCGAACCGGGAACCTGCGTCGCGATCGCGATGGAGGGCCGGCGCGCCATGCCGGTCGAGGTGCAGGCGCTCACGGTCGCCACGACCGCACCGAATCCGCGACGGGTCGTGTCTGGTCTTGATTCAGCGCGAGTGGCGATGGTTCTCGCTGTGCTCGAGAGGCGCGCAGGCTACGAGACGGGAAAGCTCGATATCTACGTCTCCACGGTCGGCGGAGTGCGGTTCACCGAGCCTGCGGCAGATCTCGCGATCGCGATCGCTGTGGCGGCATCGATTCGCAACTTCTCGGTGCCACGCACGATCGCCGCGGTCGGCGAGCTGAGCCTGGCCGGCGAAGTGCGTGCGGTGACGCAGGCCGCGCAGCGTCGTTCAGAGGCTGCGCGTCTGGGCTATCAGCAGGTGATCGATGACCGCTCGGAACGACTCAGCGCCGCGCTCGACGATGTGCGCTCTCGCAGCAGGTCGGTGCATCAGTCGAAGAAGCATCAGTCGAAGATCGACGACGTTCCGCCGTTCTGAGCGGTGATCTGGCGCGCTCAGGCGTCGAGCGCCTTGAGCAGCTCATCGGGCGATGCCTGCATCGGGTGCGGGCCTGCGATATCGAGGAACACCGTCGTGATCGTCTGCTGGTGCGTGGTGAGAAACTGCTTCAGCCATTCCGGCGAGTAGATCCCCACGCCAGGAGGCAGATTCTCGGGCTTGTTCTTCGCATCGCTGAACAGCAGCAGTGCGACATCGCCCGTGTTGGGGTCACGGTACGTCCAGACCTCGCCGCCGTCGAGCGGATTGTCACGGGCACCAGCGCGCAGGAGCGGCACAACGGTGTTCCCGTGGCGGAGCGCGAGCGCGACAGCCGCGATATCCTGCTTCTCCAGCGCGCGGGCGAGGGCCTCAGCGCGGAACTCCTCGGGTGCCGGTTTGCTTCTGCCTGCGGACTTCGACTTCTTCCCTGCCATGGCTTCAAGCATAGGTGGGGCCCTCTCGAGTTTTCCATTGGGGACTGAAGCATTCGAAAGGGCCCGCGTGCTCTTGCACGGTGGCTGTCAGAGCGAGGGGACGCTCGACAGATGACCACTGGGGATGGCCCGCACCGATGTGCGCAGAGCGCTCCAATGCTAGCCCAGGCGCTCAGCACTCAGGCGGTCAGTACAGAAGTATCTGTTTCGTGTCGAGGGAATCGAAACCGCCGATCGATACTCCCACGTGATATGACGCGCCGCCGGCCGGGGCATGGGCTCGGTTCTCGTCCGCGCAGGTGGAGATGTCAGAACGTGTGCGGTCCCAGATCACGGCTTCCGCACTGGTCACGTTCTGTCCTGCTTCCAGGGTCACCACCATGCTGCTCGGGTTCTCCTGGCAGTCTGTGGAGCGCCACCACACGTCTTCGCCGCTGGTCACCGTGAACACCTGGGTCGCCGAGCCGACGTCGAGAGTGCAGGCGGAGGCACCGTCGTTCGTGAGCGAGATCGACAGCGCAGGAAGCGCGCCCGCGGGGTACGAGTCCGCATCGGTGAGGGCCTCGACCGTGAGGTCTGCTCCGCGGCAGGACGCCGCAACCGGATTCTCGCTCTGTTCGGGTGCGGGACTCTCCGACGGCGGGGGCGTGGCGGAAGCCGTGGGCGTGGCGGAAGCCGTGCTCGTGGCGGAAGCCGTGCTCGTGGGAGCGGGTGCCGGCTGAGCTGCCCAGGGCTGCGCGATGGCGAGCCAGATACCCACACCGACCGCGGCGATCACGAGGATCAGCACGCTGAAGAACACCAGTCGTCGGCGCCGGTAGACCGCGGGGCTGACTGAATGCATCACAGGCTCTTCAGCATCCGGGTATTGCCGAGCGTGTTCGGCTTGACGTGCGCGAGATCGAGGAACTCCGCGACGCCCTCATCCGGGCTGCGCAGCAGCTGCGAATACACGTCGGGGTCGACGACCTGCTCGCCGATCGGGGCGAAGCCGCGGCGCGTGAAGAACTCGGTCTCGAAGGTGAGGCAGAACAGTCGCGAGAGCCCGAGCTCGAGTGCGCGCTGTTCGAGCATGGTGACGATCTCTCGTCCGACGCCGTGGCGCAGCCAGTCATCTCGCACGATGAGCGTGCGGATCTCGCCGAGGTCCTCCCACATCACGTGCAGTGCCCCGCATCCGATGAGTTGCCCGTCGCGCTCCGCGACCACGAATTCCTGCACGGCGCCGTAGAGGACGGCAAGGTCCTTGCCGAGCAGGATGCGTCGCTCGACCAGCGGTTCCAGCAGATGGTGGATGCCGAGGATATCGGCGCTGCGCGCCGGGCGGACGGTGTAGCTCACCCCTCCAGCCTAGATCTGTCGGGCTGGTCCACCTGTGAGCCGCGTCGAATGTGCCCAGCTTCGGCCCCTCCCGCTTTCCCACGGGCGGGTGCCGAAAACGACGAAAGGCGGATGCCGAAGCATCCGCCTTTCGTTCGTGGGGACTACTCGCCCGAAGCTGCCGCGAGGTCGGGAGTCGCAGAGATCGCGCCACCGGTGGTGTTGATTCCGACGGAGACCTTCTCGCCGCGCGGGCCGGTCTCGAAGAGGAACTTGCCGTCCTCAGCATCCACCTTCACGTGGTCGCCGGGGTTCAGCTCACCGTGCAGGATCTTCTCCGACAGCTGGTCCTCGATCTCGCGCTGCATCGCACGACGCAGCGGACGAGCGCCGAGCGCCGGGTCGAAGCCGATCTCGATGAGGCGCTCCTTGGCCGGCTGCGACAGCTCCACCGTCATGTCGCGGTCAAGCAGACGGTCGCTGAGGC
This sequence comes from Microbacterium zouquanmingi, assembly GCF_052266675.1. Lineage (NCBI taxonomy): Bacteria > Bacillati > Actinomycetota > Actinomycetes > Micrococcales > Microbacteriaceae > Microbacterium > Microbacterium zouquanmingi. The sequence continues at coordinate 808,864 of NZ_JBQPRA010000001.1, read as the reverse complement.
GCTTGACGAACAGATCGACGATCTGCACGAGCTCGGTCTTCGACAACTGCGGGAAGACGATGACGTCGTCGACGCGGTTGAGGAACTCGGGCTTGAAGTGGCGCTTGAGCTCTTCGTCGACCTTGCCCTTCATCCGCTCGTAGCTGGTCTGCGCGTTGCCCTCGATCTGGAAGCCGACCGGGCCTCCGGCGATCGCGGACGAGCCGAGGTTGGTCGTCATGATGATGACTGTGTTCTTGAAGTCGACGACTCGCCCCTGGCCGTCGGTGAGGCGACCCTCTTCGAGGATCTGCAGCAACGAGTTGAAGATGTCGGGGTGCGCCTTCTCGATCTCATCGAAGAGCACAACGCTGAACGGCTTGCGGCGCACCTTTTCCGTCAGCTGGCCGCCCTCTTCGAATCCGACGAATCCGGGAGGGGCACCGAACAGACGCGAGACGGTGTGCTTCTCACCGAACTCGCTCATGTCGAGCGAGATCAGCGCGTTCTCGTCGTCGAAGAGGAACTCCGCGAGAGCCTTGGCGAGCTCGGTCTTTCCGACGCCGGTGGGGCCGGCGAAGATGAACGAGCCCGAGGGGCGCTTCGGGTCCTTGAGGCCTGCGCGCTGGCGACGGATCGTGCGGGAAAGGGCAGCGATCGCCTCTTCCTGTCCGACGACGCGCTGGTGCAGCGCCTTCTCCATGAAGACGAGTCGACTGGACTCCTCTTCGGTGAGCTTGAACACCGGGATGCCGGTGGCCTGCGCGAGGACCTCGGCGATCAGGCCCTCGTCGACCACTGCTGCGGTCGCGACGTCACCCGAGCGCCACTGCTTCTCGAGACGCAGGCGCTCGGCGAGGAGGCTCTTCTCCTCGTCGCGGAGGGATGCGGCCTTCTCGAAGTCCTGCTCCTCGGAGGCTGCTTCCTTCTGCTCGCGAACAGCGGCGATCTTGTCGTCGAACTCGCGCAGCTCGGGAGGGCTGGAGAGGATGCTGAGGCGCAGACGAGCACCGGCCTCATCGATCAGGTCGATGGCCTTGTCCGGCAGGAAGCGGTCAGAGACGTAGCGGTCGGCGAGGTTTGCCGCTGCGACGATGGCGCCGTCCGTGATCTGCACCTTGTGGTGCGCTTCGTAGCGGTCGCGCAGTCCCTTGAGGATGTTGATCGCGTGCGGGAGGCTCGGCTCGTTGACCTGCACCGGCTGGAAGCGGCGCTCGAGAGCGGCATCCTTCTCGAAGTGCTTGCGGTACTCGTCGAGCGTGGTCGCGCCGATCGTCTGCAGCTCGCCTCGTGCGAGGAGCGGCTTCAGGATGCTGGCGGCGTCGATCGCACCCTCGGCAGCTCCTGCGCCGACGAGGGTGTGGATCTCGTCGATGAAGACGATGATGTCGCCGCGGGTACGGATCTCCTTCGTGACCTTCTTCAGGCGCTCTTCGAAGTCACCGCGGTAGCGGGATCCGGCGATGAGCGATCCGAGGTCGAGCGAGTAGAGCTGCTTGTCCTTGAGCGTCTCGGGCACTTCGCCCTTGACGATCGCCTGGGCGAGGCCCTCGACGACGGCGGTCTTGCCGACGCCGGGCTCACCGATCAGGACGGGGTTGTTCTTGGAGCGGCGCGAGAGAATCTGCATGACCCGCTCGGCTTCCTTCTCGCGTCCGATGACCGGGTCGAGCTTGTTGTCGCGCGCGGCCTGGGTGAGGTTGCGGCCGAACTGGTCGAGGACTGCGGAACCGCCCTGGGCGGCCTGGGGTCCATCGTTGGTCTGTGCGCCGACGGCGGCGGGCTCGCGGCCAGGGGCCCCGGAGAGCAGCTGGATGACCTGCTGGCGGACCTTGTTGAGGTCGGCGCCGAGCTTGACGAGCACCTGGGCTGCGACACCCTCACCCTCGCGGATGAGGCCGAGGAGGATGTGCTCGGTGCCGATGTAGTTGTGGCCGAGCTGGAGCGCTTCGCGCAGGCTCAGCTCGAGAACCTTCTTGGCGCGCGGGGTGAAGGGGATGTGGCCAGTGGGCTGCTGCTGGCCCTGGCCGATGATGTCCTGCACCTGCTCGCGCACGGCGTCGAGGGAGATGCCGAGGCTCTCGAGGGCCTTGGCTGCGACGCCTTCGCCCTCGTGAATGAGGCCGAGCAGAATGTGCTCTGTGCCGATGTAGTTGTGGTTGAGCATCTTCGCCTCTTCTTGGGCGAGGACGACCACACGACGGGCTCGGTCGGTGAATCTCTCGAACATGCTGTGACTCCTTATCGCACGGGGCGAAGACGCGGCGAGCGCCTGTACATCGAGAGTAACGACCTGTCGCGCCGGGCAAGGCCGTGTTCGCCGTCGGCATACTGGGGCGGCCGGTCGCCGAGTGAGCAACGCGAGACGAAACGCATCCCCCATTGACGCGCCTTATCGAGAGTCGATATGTTAACGACCATCGATAACAACGATATTCGATACGGAGGGCATGATGGCTTTACGAATGGGCCGACCGTCGATGGCTGAGGCGGTGGCGTTGGGACTGGTGGCGACCGGTGCGGTGAGCATCGGGATCGCGGCGATCGTGGGGGCGGTCGGCGCAGGGGTCGAGATCTTCGGGTCGCCGGTGGCGGTAGATCTGCCGGTGCACGATGCGCCGATAGTCGGGCTGTCGGATGCCGCGGGCATTGCCGCCGCCGAATACACGCAGTCCGTGGTGTCTGTTGAGGCGCTGTCCGGCGGCGCTCGCTGGCTCTTGTTCGCGGAGGCAGCGCTTCCTGCGCTGGCAACGGTGATCGTGTGCGCGGCGCTGTGGTGGTTGGGGCTGTCACTGATTCGACAGCGGGCTTTTCGTCGGTCGATGGTTCCGACTTTGGCGACGGGGGCGTTCGCGCTCGTCGTGGCGGGGATGGTCGGCCCGTTTCTCGGCGGGATCGGTCGCGCCGCAGTGGTGGAGGAGTTGTCCGCCGGCGCCGACACCTCGCAGTTCTGGACGTTCCTGGTCTCGGCGGATCTTGCGCCAATCGGCTGGGGCATCGCCCTGGCGCTCGTGGCGACAGCGTTCGAAGTCGGTCAGCGTCTGCAGCGTGAGACTGAGGGGTTGATCTGATGAACACGAAGCAGGTGAGATCGGATCGGAATGATCTGAACGCGGCGATCGTCGTGGGCGGTCTGGTCATCGCTTGGCTGCTGTATGACGGCATCCGTGCTCTGGTCCAGTTGTTCGCGACCGCGGGTTCGGTGACGGTGACGACCCGGGTGCCCGCCCAGGAGCTCACCGTTGCGATCGGCGCGGGTGCGCCGGCTACCGTCGACGCAGCGACGCTGACGGTGGAGAACGTGAACGGCGTCAGCACCGTGTGCCTGGTTCTCGCAATTGCGTTGCGAGCGGTGTGCCTGGTAGGTGTCACTGCACTGGGCGTCGTCCTGTGCCGTCGGCTGATGCGGGGCGCCGTCTTCGACAGAGTGAACTCCAGCCTGACGTTCGCAATGTCCATCGGATTTCTGGCTGCGGGGCTGGCCTGGGCGTGGTTCGAGAACATGGGATTGAATGGCGTCTTCGCGGCCCTGGGTGGCGAGTTCGATGGGCAGTGGCTGCTGTTCTTGGACGGCATTCCGCTCTTCGTCGCCGCGATCGCCCTGGGCGTGCTGGTGATCGTGTTCCGTCGAGGGGCGTCACTGCAGAAGGACACGGAGGGGTTGGTATGACTCCCCCGCCGCCGGAAGATGAAGAGACCGGCATCCACTGTCGGCTCGATGAGCTGCTCGCTGCGCGCGGGATGACGCTCACGGAGTTGAGCGCGCGGGTCGGGGTGTCGATCGTCAATCTCTCGGTGCTGAAGAACGATCGGGCGCGGGCTATTCGGTATTCGACGCTGCGGGCGATCTGCGATGTGCTCGAGTGCGAGGTGGGTGAGCTGTTGGTGCTGACGCCGCCTGCTCGACAGTCGCGCTGATGGGTAATCCTGATGGGTAATCCTGATGAGCGCCGCTGAAGGATTCGAGTATGTGGCGCGCTCGCTGGACTGGCAACTACAAACGTGGCAACGAACGCACAGCACGGCAGCATCCGCGCAATAGCTGAATCACCCGTGGGTCGGAATAGATGAATCACCTGTGGTGCGAAATCGCTTGGGTGGCGGGTCGATGTCGCCGAAGGCGTAGCTGAGCCCTGATCTTTTTGCCATTCATCGATGTGATGGGCCTCGCAATATGAGGATGGTCGATCACAGCCCGACCATCGGCATCCGCCGTCGCGGATCGCGAGCCCGATGCGCTGTCTCGGAGTGAAGAGCCGTTGCTCTCGGCCCACATCGAGTGGATTTCCGCACGCGTCGATCGTTACGGGCACGACGCCGGCCACGTCACGCAACGTCACAACATGCGTGGGAATGAATCTTCCCGCCTAACGTTGAAGTCCGTGGCGCGCGTCCGGAGCGCGCCTGATCTGGAGAACCATGAGCACGACTGCACGCGCCCAAAAGGCACCCGATACCCGCGGCCCCGTCCGCAAACTGCTGACATCATTCGGCTTCCAGATCCTCGCGGCCCTGGTGCTCGGCATCGCCGCCGGCCTCATCGGACGCCAACTCGGCGCGACAGCCGAGTCCCCCAACGGCCTCTCCGCCACCCTCGACACGATCGGCAGCTCGTACGTCACACTGCTTCGCGCGGCCGTCGTCCCGCTCATCTTCACCGCAATCGTCGCCAGCATCTCGAACCTGCGCCGCGTGCAGAACGCCGCGCGCCTGGCGGGTCAGACGCTGCTCTGGTTCGCAATCACCGCTTTCATCGCCGTATCGATCGGAATCGTCCTCGGCCTGGTCATCCAGCCTGGATCTCGCGCAGGCTCCGGCCTCGAGCCCGGTGAGCCGTACACGGTCGGCACGTGGTGGAACTTCCTCCTCGGCCTCGTCCCGCAGAACTTCCTCGGTATCGGTGCCAGCACGCAGATCGATCCCGAAACGGGTGCAGCCGCGTCGAGCATCAGCTTCAACATCCTGCAGGTGATCGTCGTCGCGGCCGTCATCGGTATCGCCGCCCTCAAGGCCGGCAAGAAGGCCGAGCCGTTCCTCGTCTTCACCGAGTCCCTGCTGAAGATCATCCAGCGCGTGCTGTGGTGGATCATCCGCATCGCCCCGATCGGCACCTTCGGCCTCATCGGATCGGCCGTCATCAAGTACGGCTGGGAGAAGCTCGCATCACTCGCCTGGTTCGCCGGCGCCGTCTACATCGGCCTCGCCCTCGTGATCTTCGTCGTCTACCCGGTCCTGGTCAAGACCCACGGGCTGTCGATCAAGCAGTACTTCACCGGTGTCTGGCCCGCCGTGCAGCTCGGCTTCGTGAGCCGCTCATCGATCGGCACCCTTCCCCTCACCGAGCGCGTCACCGAGCGCAACCTCGGCGTGCCCCGCGCCTACGCCTCCTTCGCGGTTCCCTTCGGAGCCACCACGAAGATGGACGGCTGCGCCGCGATCTACCCGGCCATCGCGGCGATCTTCGTCGCACAGTTCTTCGACATCCAGCTGAACTTCGTGCAGTACCTGCTGATCGTCCTGGTCTCGGTCGTCGGCTCCGCCGCCACCGCGGGCACCACCGGCGCGATCGTCATGCTCACCCTCACCCTGTCGACGCTGGGCCTGCCCCTCGAGGGCGTCGGCCTCCTCCTCGCGATCGACCCGATCCTCGACATGGGACGCACCGCCGTCAACGTCGCAGGCCAGGCACTCGTTCCGACGATCGTCGCCAAGCGCGAAGGCATCCTGAATGAGGAGCTCTACAACGCGCCTCGCGAAGGCCTGCCGTTCGCGGACGATTCAGATGACGATGAGGCGGATGCCGCACCCGCCGGCCCCACGACCGACGCCGTCGCTGCGCGCTGACCTCTGACGACGGGCGATGGGTATCACTGCCCATCGCCCGTCGCCGTACCTGCGGGCAGCGCCTCATAGGCTGGTACTCATGACCGGAACCCTGCGCACCCGCACCCGCCTCCTGCTCGCACTCCCGATCGCCGCCGCAGCGATCTCCCTCGCCGCGTGCTCCGGCGTCGGTGCGACCGGAGGCGACGCCCGGCCCACTGCCGACGAGCTCAGCTCCGGCATCGCCACGATCCTCGAGGACGCCGGTCAAGGCGACGTCCTCACCGCCGACCAGATCGACTGCGTCGCCGGGGAGTTCCTCGATTCCAAGGTCTCCGACAAGGATCTTCAGAACCTCGCCGACGGCAAGGACGAGCAGACCTCGGAAGAGGCCAAGGATCTCGTCTCGCAGACGATGTCAGAGGCCGCTATGACCTGCAGCGCCGAGTAGCATCTACGCGCGCGGCTGCGGCCAGATCGCACCGCGCGTGTCGAGCGCGAGCTCTTCGGCATCGATCGCCGTCATGAGCTCGCGCATCAGCTCCTCGTCGAGATTGTCATCATCGCGCTCGGCGAGGAGCACCTCGCGACGCACGTACAGCCATCCCTTCGACAGCGTCACAAGATCCTCGTAAGAAGGCCGTGGAACGGACTCCTCCATCTCCTGCACACGATCGGTCTCGGTCTCAACTCGCGTCATCCGTGTGACGAAGGCGTCGAACGCTTTCAGCTGACCCTCGTCATACTTGCCGGCCCACTTCTCGCGCTGCTCGGCGAGATAAGCCTTGCCCGCCTCACGGCTGCGCTTGCGCACCGCGGCCATCGCCTTGGCATCCTCTTCGTGATCGACGTCGCCGGCGATCTTGAGCCGCTTGATCAACACCGGCAGCGTCAGCCCCTGCAGAAGCAGCGTCGCAACCGTCACGATGAAGGCGACCACGACGATCGCATGCGACGACTTGTCGTCGAGCGCCGCGAGATCGGATGCCGCGAGCGCAGTCGCCAGCGTCACGACACCGCGCATTCCCGCCCACGAGATGACCGCGTTGTCCTTCCAGTCCAGCGCGGGCTCGGTCAGCCGCTTCTTCATCTGCTCAGCCGTCAGCACCGGGCGCCCTGGTCTCGGGCGTGCTTGCGTGCGCCCCGCAGCCACCATCCGCTCCCAGCGCGCAAGCCGCTTTCGCTCGGCCCACCGCGCCCAGGCATGCGCGGGATAGATGTAGGCCGGGCGCACCAGCAGCACTGCGAGCAGCACGGCCCCTGCAAGCAGCAGGAACTGGCCTACCGACTCCGAGCTGAGGTCGCGCAGCACTCGCGGGAACTGCAGCCCGATATAGGCGAAGACGAAGCTTTCCAGCAGCAGATCGGCCGACAGCCATAGCGGCGCCTCCTGCTGCCTGGTCGTGTAGTCGGTGCGTGGGGCGTTGAACCCCACGTACAGTCCCATCGCCACGACCGCGAGCACACCGGATCCACCGAGATGCTCGGCGATCGCATATGCGCCGAACGGCACGAGCAGCCCGAAGGTGCCGATCACCACCGGGTCTGCCACCCGCATGCGCAGCTGATGCAGCACGACCCCGAACACGAGGCCGACGAAAACCCCGACCACGACCGCGACCACGAACTGCCAGATACCGTCCCAGGCGGTCAGCGCGGCCCCGGCGATCATCGCCGCGAACACCCGGTACAGCGTCAGCGAGGTCGCATCGTTGATGAGGCTCTCCCCCGACAGCACCGTCATGATGCGCCTCGGAAGACCGAGCTTCCGACCGATCGCGGCAGCAGACACCGCATCCGGCGGCGCCACGATCGCCCCCAGCAGCAGCGCACCCGGCAGAGTCAACGAAGGCATGATCAGCCACGCCACCACCCCGACGACCGCCGTAGTGAGCAGTACGAGCCAGATCCCGAGCCGGCGGATCTGCGGCAGGCTGCGCTTGAACCCAACGAACGAGACATCCAGCGCCGCCGAGTACAGCAGCGGCGGAAGCACGACACTCAACAGCAGATGACCGTCGATCTCCAGGTCGGGGATGAACGGAACGAAGGATGCCGCGAGCGCCACGACCGTGACCAGCAACGGCGCAGGCCACCCCCGCCACCGTGCGATCGCCGCCACGACGACAGCGCCGACCACCACGTAGAACAGTGTCGCATCCATGCGGAAAGACTATCTGCGTCCGGTCAAGTGGCCCCAGCCGCGCACCCGTCCGTCAGGACTGTCCGTGTTGGACCCGGGACTTCCGCGACAGCGAGTCGATGATCACCGCGAGCAGAAGCACGCCACCGGTGACCATGAACTGAACAGAGGAGTCCAGGCTCAGAAGCGTCAGTCCGTTCTGGATCGACATGATCACGAAGATGCCCAGCAGCGCCGACCACGCCGACCCGCGTCCACCGAACAGGCTGGTGCCGCCGATGACCGCCGCAGCGATCGCGATGAGGTTCGTCGTGCCGCCACCGCTGGAAATGCTCGCAGCGGTCAGTCGCGCTGCCGCCATCAGGCCGCCCACCGACGCGAGCACGGTACCGACCATGAGCGCGGAGATGTAGACGGCCTTCACGTTGATGCCCGCGCGGCGCGCTGCCTCTTCGTTGCCGCCCACCGCGTAGATCCACCGACCCCAGCGCGTGCGGGTGAGCATGAACGCCATCACGGCGACGAAGACGATGAACACCAGGAACATCACACCGACGCCGCGGTTCGTCGCAAGATAGGCGATGGCGGCGACCGCCACAGCCGCGATCACCACGGCCTTGATGATGATGAGCGAGACCGGGCCGGTCGAGAGCCCCGCTTTCGCCCGCCGGCGTGCCCGACTCAGGTCGCTGACGACGATGCCCGCCACCGCGACGAGAGCGATGAGGTACGCGAGCCATGGCGGCAGGAACCACGAGGTCGCGAACTGCACGAGCCACGATGAGTAGGGCAGGTTGATGGTGCCCGTCGGTCCCAGGATCCACAGCTGCAGCCCGAGGAAGCCCAAGAGCCCCGCGAGAGTGACGACGAAGGTGGGAACCCCGAAGCGCGTGAACAGGAACCCGTAGAGGAAACCGATCGCCGCGCCCACCGCGATCGACAGCAGGATCGCCACCCAGATCGGCCAGCCCATGTTCACGAACGTGACGCCGAGGATCGCCGATGACAGTCCGCTGAGCGAACCGATCGACAGGTCGATCTGCGCGACCAGGAGCACGACGACGACGCCGAGGGCGATCGTGCCCACCGCCGCGCACTGCAGCGTGAGGTTGACGAGGTTGTCGGCGGTCAGGAAGTTCGGGTTCAGCAGCTGGAAGACGATCCAGATCACGACGAGCCCGAGGAAGATCGGCAGTGACCCCAGGTCACCGGTGCGGATACGGGTTCCGAACCCACTCATCGCGCCGCGGAGTCCCTCGCCGCGCACCAGTCGCTCGTCCTGCAGGTCGACGGCGCGAGTGGTGGGCATGGAATTGTCTTTCACGGGCTGTCGAGCACTCATCGGGCGTCCTTCTCTTCGATCCGCGACGCCGCGCGGGTACTGACCGGGTTGTCCGTCGCTCCGGTGATCGCGGCGACGATGTCTTCGTAGCTGACGTCGGATGTGCGGAAAATGCCGTTGTTGCGGCCGAGCCGGAGGACGAGCACACGGTCGGCGACCGCCTGCACATCGGCCATGTTGTGGCTGATGAGGATGACCCCGAGGCCCCGCTCACGCAGACGCTCGATGAGGTTGAGCACCTCCGCCGTCTGCGCGACGCCCAGCGCCGCGGTGGGCTCGTCGAGAATCACGATGCGCGGCTCACCGATCAGCGAGCGCGCGATCGCGACCGTCTGACGCTGACCGCCCGAGAGGGACGCCACGGCGATGCGCACCGAGGGGATCTTGGCCGAGAGCTGACGCAGCAGTTCCCATGCCTGCTGCTCCATGAGCTCCTCGTCAAGGGTGGCGGTGCCCCGCTCGCGACCGAGGAAGAGGTTGGCGACCACGTCGAGGTTGTCGCAGAGCGCCAGGTCCTGGAAGACCGTAGCGATGCCGAGCTCGCGTGACGCGGTCGGCGACGGAATCGACGCCGGTGCACCGTTGAAGGTGATGACACCGCTGTCGGCGGGGTGCACACCGGCGAGGATCTTCACCAGAGTCGACTTTCCTGCGCCGTTATCGCCCACCAGGGCGACGACCTCGCCGGGGTAGACGTCGAGGTCGATATCAGTCAAAGCCCTGACGGCGCCGAATCCTTTGGATACGCCTCGGATCGACAGGACGGGCTCACGCACAGCGTCATGCTGTTCGTCGAGGTCGGATGCTGTTGCCACGGAGATTCCTTCGCTTGATGGCCGCGGTGCCGGCGGATCGCCGGCACCGCGGGGTGATCCCCTGAGACCGTGNCCCCACAGCTTCGCGCTTTCCTTTAACTTCGGATGCTTTTCCCCCGGAACTCCCTTTTTTTGGTGCCCCCGATCCCGCCGAACCGCCGGCACCGCGGGGTGATCACTTGAGACCGTGCGCGGCGCACGCATCGGCGTAAGCCGCGGTGCAGATCTCGTCGATCGTGTACAGCTCGTCAGCGACGACGGTGTCCTTGATGTTGTCGACGGTCACCGCGACCGGCTTCAGCAGGAACGACGGGATCGCGTCGCCGCTCCCGGTGTCAGCGGTCGTGTCTGCCTTGGGCGACTCGCCCTTGGTCAGCGCGACAGCCAACTCAGCTGCCTGGTAGGCCTCGGGCTTGAACGCCTTGTATACGGTCATGAACTGGTCCCCGGCGAGGATGCGCTGGATGCCGGCAAGCGAGGCATCCTGACCCGTGACGGGAGGAAGCGGCGTGATGCCGCCGCCCTTCAGAGCCGCGATCGCGCCACCGGCGGTGTCGTCGTTGGCGTCGTAGACACCGGTGATCTGGTCACCGAACTTGGTGACCTGACCGGCGACCCAGTCCTGAGCCTTGGGCGGCTCCCATCCGGGCGTGTCGTACTCGGCGAGGACGGTCAGCCCGGATGCGTCGATGACGCTGTGCGCACCCTTCTTGAACTGCGCGGCGTTCGGGTCGGTCGGCGATCCGTTGACCATGATGATGCCCGAGTCCTCGGGCAGGCCGAGAACGCCCATCTGATCGACGAGTGCCTGAGCCTGCAGCTCGCCGACCTTCTCGTTGTCGAACGAGACGTAGTACGACACATCGGGGCTGTCGATGAGGCGGTCGTACGAGACGACAGGGATGTCTTTGGCCTTGGCCTGGTTGACGATCGCCGCGGCGGCCTTGCCGTCGAAGGGATCGAGCACCAGCACGTCGACACCCTGCGTGAGCATGGACTCGGCCTGCTGCTGCTGCTTGGCGGCGTCGCCGTCAGCGTTCGCGTAGAGCACGGTGCAGTCGGGGCAGAGCTCGGCGACCTTCTCTTCGAAATAGGGCTTGTCAGCGCTGGCGTAACGCTCGGTGACGTTGTCGGGAAGCAGGAGCCCGATCGTCGCGGCGGAGGCATCCCCAGTCTCGGCAGGAGCGGCATCGCCGGTCTGTGTGCCGTTGGAACACGCAGACAGCATGCCCAACGAAAGCGCGAGCGCGGTCGTAGCCACCAGCGCTCGCTTGGTTGTGTTCTTCATTGAAAACCTCCGTAGCTGTGCCGACCACTTTGGCGACATCTGAGCATGACAGGATTCAGCCATTGGCGTCAAGACTTGAATTCAAGCCATGAGAAGATCCGATTCGCGCACATTGGTCTCGTCGATCGCACGGACTGCGGCGCCCCTCGCAGCCGCTCCGATGCCCAGCTGTCCTGGCACGACGTCGGCAACGCCCTGACCGCTGACGATCATGGTGTTCTCCATCACCAGCCTGATCGGCCCGAGCAGCAGCTCCCCTGCGCGCGCGAAGTCGCCGCCGACGATGATCCGCTCCGGGTCGAACAGGTTGCAGAGGTTACCTGTCGCGAGCCCGATGTGCCGGCCGGCCTCAGTCAGCGCGCGGATGCAGTCGGGGTCATTCGCCATCGCCCGAACGACGACATCGCCGACCTTCGTGATCCCCCCGGCATCCCCGAGCTTCTCGAGAATCGCAGGTCCCCCAGCGATCGCTTCCAAGCACCCCCGGTTGCCGCACCGGCACAGCGGACCATCCTCGAGAATCACCGTGTGCCCAAGCTCTCCGGCGGTGCCGTTGTGACCGCGCAGCAGCTGTCCGCCGAGCAGCAGGCCGGCGCCGATGCCGTCATCCACGTCGATGAAGACCACGTTCTGCTTGCCGCGCCCCGCGCCCAGTCGCGCTTCGGCGAGCGCTGCGAGATTCGAGGCGTTGTCGAGGAAGATCGGCTGCCGCAGCCGCCGATGCATGACATCCGCGATGTCGACTCCGGTCCAGCCGCGCAGGATGCCGCGCCCCGCGACGCGCCCCGTGGCCCGGTCGATCGGCGCCGAGATCGCCACCCCGACACCGCGCAGCTCATCGATGCCCGACTCGAGGTTCGAGAGGATGTCGGCGAGCAGGAGAGAGGCCCGATCGAGCTCGTTGTCGGCGCGGTGATCGCGCGCGAGCGGCATGTGGTTCTCGCCAAGCACGCTGCCGTTCACATCCGCAACGATGACCCGCAGATGGCGGGCGGCGACATGGATGCCGGCGACGAGACCCACTGCACGGGCGAAGGACACCAGCGTCGCTCGTCGTCCGCTGCGAATGCTCGGCGTCGTGCGCAGGATTCCGGCCGCCGCGAGCTCTTTCACGATGTTCGAAACGGATGCTGCCGAAAGCCCCGTGACCGCAGCCAATTCGACCTGCGTGAGGCTGCCCTGTTTCTTGATCGCGGCCACCACACGGCGCCGGTTGGCTTCACGCAGTGAAGACTGTGAGCCCGGAGGACGCCTTTGTGATGTCACGACGACACTTTATCCGCGTCAGGCGCGGATACGCGAGCATCCGGCATTTCGCCACGCGCAAGGAATGTATGACCACACCCGCATGTTCACCTCTGTGATGACTGCTTCAGCCCCCGCTCTGTCCGTGCTCGACCTCGTTCCGGTGCGCACCGGCCAGACCAGCGCAGAGGCGATCAACGCCTCTCTATCGCTGGCCGAGACCGCCGACCGGCTCGCTTATCACCGCTACTGGTTCGCCGAGCACCACAACATGCCGGCCGTGGCATCCACGACCCCACCCGTGCTGATCGCGGCCGCCGCCGCGCGCACCAAGACCATGCGTCTGGGTTCCGGTGGCGTCATGCTCCCCAACCATGCGCCGCTCATCGTCGCCGAGCAGTTCGCGGCGCTCGAGGCCATCGCGCCCGGGCGCATCGACCTCGGGCTCGGTCGGGCTCCGGGCAGCGACCCCGTCATCACTCAGCTTCTCCGCGGCTCGGGGACGACCAGTGACGTGGAGCAGTTCCCCCGCCACGTACAGGACATCACGATGCTCCTCAGCAGCGAGGGTGCGACGGTGCGCTTCACGTCGGGCGGCGAGTACATCGTGCATTCGACGCCGGCAGCCACGAGCACGCCGGAGGTCTGGCTGCTGGGCTCGAGCGACTACTCGGCTCAGCTCGCGGCATCCCAGGGGCTGCCCTACGTGTTCGCCAACCATTTCTCGGGCCAGGGGCTGGAGCGCGCGCTGGATCTGTACCGCACGAACTATCAGCCGAGCGAGGCGCACCCGGCACCTCGGACCTTCCTCACCGTCAACGTCGTCGCCGCCCCCACGCCCGAAGAGGCCGAGGCGCGGGCACTGCCGCAGCTGCGCATGATGTCGCGGCTGCGGTTGAACAAGCCGCTGATCGCGCTCGAAAGCGTCGACGAGGCGCTGGCCGCGGCATCCGACCCCGCGACCGATCAGGTCGTCGAGGCCGCCCGCTCACGCTGGTTCGTCGGCACCGGCGCGCAGGTCGCGACCCAACTGCGCGAGTTCGCGACGAAGTTCGGTGTCGACGAGGTCATGGTCTCCCCTGTCGCCGGCGCGTACGAGACAGAGCCGATGGATGCTCCGGCCGGCCGAGCCCAGACGCTCGAGCTCGTCGCCGCCGCGCTTTAGCGTCGGCGGCCGGGCGCGGGGCGCGGCGGGCGCGCGCGGGATGCTTTTCGCGGCTCGCAGGCCGGTTTAGACCCGAGATCCATCCCGCGCGCGCCAACCGACCCGGCCAACCGGCGCGACGAACGAGAACGAGCGGGTCAGGCCTCGGGCTCGCCGGCGATGAGGGCGCGCAGCCAGTCGCGCGCCTCGACGAACACGTCATCGGCGTAGCGCTCGGGGTACTGCACGATCCGGCGATCGGCCCGCGGATACGACCCGAGAAACACCACTCGCGGGCTGAAGCGGCGGATGCCGAGCAGCGCATCGGCCATCCGCTCATCGTGCACGTGTCCGTCCGCATCGATCACGAAGCGGTAGCGTCCGAGCGAATCCCCGATGGGGCGGGATTCGATGAGCGAGAGGTTGATGCCACGGGTCGAGAACTGCTCGAGCATGTCGAGCAGGGCTCCCGGCTGATCGTTCGGGAGCTCGACGATGAGCGAGGTCTTGTCTGCCCCGGTCGGATCCGGCGCTGTGGTCGTCCGCGTGACCAGCACGAAGCGGGTGACGGCCGACGTGTTGTCGCCGATCTCGGAGGCGAGCACGTCGACGTCGTAGTGCGCCACGATCCCGGGAGGTGCGATCGCCGCCTGCGCGGGGGAGGTTCCCTCGAGCACGCCGATGGCGGATGCCACGTTGCTCGCTGCCGGAACATGGGAGTGGTTAGGCAGATGCTCGCCGAGCCAGGCGTGACACTGCGCGTAGGCCACGGGATGCGCGGCGATCGCAGAGACGTCCTCGAGCTTCGTTCCGCGAGGTGCGACGAGCACGAAATTAACCTTGACCAGGTATTCACCAACGATGCGCAGCCCCGGGAGAGTCGCCAGAGCATCCTGAGTCGTGGAGACGCCGCCCTCGATGGAGTTCTCGATCGCGATCATCGCCGCGTAGCTTCGCCCTTCGAGCACGTCCGCGAGCGCCTCGCCGACGTTGTGCACCGAACGGCGATCGTGCCCCCGAGCCTCGGCCACCTGATCGAGTGCTGCTTCGGTGAAGGTACCCGCTGGCCCCAGGTAGCTGTAAGTACGGCGTTCAGTCACGCGTTTCACCTTAGCCCCGTCCTCCCCTCACCCGCCTCGTCATTCAGGATGCGCGCGCGCCCGTATCGGGGCACACTGGAAGCATGACCAGCCGTGCCGGCCTCCCCGCGGAGGAAAAAGACCTCATCGATGTCGACGCACTCATCGCCGCCTACTACGACCGGCACCCTGATCCCGCTGACCCCGCACAGCGCGTGGTCTTCGGCACGAGCGGCCATCGCGGCTCGTCGCTGGCCGGCAGCTTCAACGAGAACCACATCCTCGCCACCACGCAGGCGATCGTCGACTATCGCCGCACTCAGGGCATCACCGGCCCGCTCTTCCTCGGTCGCGACACCCACGCCCTCTCACTCCCCGCCGAGCGCAGCGCGATCGAAGTTCTGCTCGCCAACGGTGTGGATCTGCGCGTCGACTCCCGTGATTCGTACGTGCCCACCCCGGCTCTCAGCCACGCGATCCTCACGTACAACCGTGACCTGCCCTCGGATGCTGCCGAACGAGCAGACGGCATCGTCGTCACCCCTTCGCACAATCCGCCCCGCGACGGCGGCTTCAAGTACAACCCTCCGCACGGCGGCCCCGCCGACACGGATGCCACGAGCTGGATCGCAGACCGCGCGAACGAGCTGATCGAGGCTGGCATGGAAGGCGTGCAGGCCACGAGCTTCGCCGACATCGACTGGGACGCGCTGCAAAACTACGACTTCCGCGACGCGTACGTGCGCGACCTGCCCTCGATCATCGACCTCGACGCGATCAAGAACGCCGGTGTGCGCATCGGCGCTGATCCTCTCGGCGGAGCATCCGTCGACTACTGGGCCCTCATCAAGGAGATGCACGGCCTCGATCTCACGGTCGTGAACCCCGAAGTCGACCCGACCTGGCGCTTCATGACGCTGGATTGGGACGAGAAGATCCGCATGGATCCGTCCTCGCCGAGTGCGATGGCATCGCTCGTCGCGCGTCGCGCAGATTTCGACGTCCTCACTGGAAACGACGCCGACGCCGACCGCCACGGTATCGTCACTCCGGATGCCGGGCTCATGAACCCCAACCACTACCTCGCCGTCGCGATCGACTACCTGTTCTCGCACCGTGCGGAATGGCCGCGGGATGCCGCAATCGGCAAGACCCTCGTCTCGTCGATGATCATCGACCGCGTCGCCGAATCCCTCGGGCGCCGCCTGCTCGAGGTTCCCGTCGGGTTCAAGTGGTTCGTCCCAGGACTCCTCGATGGATCGGTGGCCTTCGGTGGCGAAGAGTCGGCCGGAGCATCATTCCTGCGCCGCGACGGATCCGTCTGGTCCACAGACAAGGACGGCATCCTGCTGTGCCTGCTGGCCGCCGAGATCATCGCGGTAACGGGCAAGTCCCCGTCGGAGCGCTATGCGGAGCTCGAGGCCGCGTTCGGAGCATCCGCGTACCAGCGCGTCGACGCACCGGCGACGCCGGAGCAGAAGGCGACGCTCTCTCGCCTCGCCCCCGAGTCTGTCACCGCGACGACGCTTGCCGGCGAGGAGATCACCGCCAAGCTCTCGAACGCTCCCGGAAACGGTGCGGCGATCGGCGGGTTGAAGGTGCAGACCGAGCACGCGTGGTTCGCCGCGCGCCCTTCGGGCACGGAGGACGTCTACAAGCTCTATGCCGAGAGCCTGCGCGGACCCGAACACCTCGCCGAGGTGCAGGCCGAAGCCCGCGCCGTGGTCTCGGCTGCGCTCGGTTCCTGAGGCAGGCGCCCGTCAGGTCGCCTCGGCGCCCGTCCAGGTCGCGGGCGCTTAACCGTTCGCAGCGCGCTCCGCGAGCGCCTCGCCGGCGGCGCGCAGCCAACGCGCCGGGTCGCGAAGAGCGGATGCTGAAGACCCCGCGAGATCAGTCAGCGAAGCGGATGCCGCGAAAAGCCCCGTGTCGGCATCCTCATCGATGCGTCCTGCGACGAGCATCGGCTTCACGCCGGCCTCCGCAGCAAGCGCAGCGACGAACGACGGCACCTTGCCATCACCGGACTGTCCGTCATAGGCGCCTTCGCCGGTCACGACGACGTCGCTGCCCGCGATCGCATCGGCGAGCCCGATGAGATGCGCGACCTCGGCGGCCCCTGGCGCGAGGCATGCACCCCAGACGATGAGTGCGCCGCCGACCCCGCCGGCAGCTCCCACTCCTGGCCTGTTGCTGTCAAGGCCCAGCAGGTCAGCGAGCTGCGCGAGGGCGGCATCCGTTCGCTCGATTTCGCCGGCGTCAGTGAGCCCCTTCTGTGGGCCGAAGACGGCCGCCGCCCCGCGAGGACCGGTCAACGGATTGGTGACGTCGGTGAGCACGTGCACCTCGGGAGCCGCGCGCAGACCGCTCAGGTCGGCGTGCGCGATGGCGGACAGTCCGCGCGCACCGAGAGGGACCTCCGCTCCGGACTCATCGAGGAATCGCGCGCCGAGCGCGCGCAGCATCCCGGTGCCGCCATCCGTCGATGCGCTGGATCCGATGCCGAGCACGACACGGGAGACTCCGTGGTCGAGAGCCGCGCTGATAGCCTGCCCGAATCCCGTGGAGTCGGCATCCCATGGGCGGAGCTCGTCCAGAAGCTCGATTCCCGATGTGGAGGCCATATCGATCACGGCCGTACCCGCGGGCGCCTCATCCGAGCCGGGCAGGAGCAGCCAGCTGGAGTCGATCGGGCGGCCTGCCGGTCCATCGACGCGCACCGGTATGCGCTGGACGCCCGCAACCGCGGCCTCGAATGCCGCGACGGTGCCCTCGCCGCCATCAGCCATCGGACGCAGAGTGAATTCGGCATCCGGATCGACCCCCAGCCAGCCCTCCGCAAGAGCGGATGCAGCCGCCAGCGCGGTGATCGTGCCCTTGAAACTGTCCGGTGCAAGAACGACCCTCACGAAGCGACTCCCTTCACGGACCACCCGGCACGGGTGTGCGTGGAGGTCATGAGCCGAGCCTACCGAGGTGTCCCGCCCGCGTAAGAACGCAAAGTCGCGGCCTCTGAAGCCAGCAGCGCGGGGTGATCATCTCGCACGAACTCGAGCAGCACCTCGCGCGGCGGTGCCTGCGCCGCGCCCACCGCCTCGAAGAACCGCCGCCACAACGACTCGCGCTCTTCGAGCAGCAGCCGCTGCGTCTGTGGCCACCACGAGAACGCATGCACGGCGCTGGTGTGCGCGGCGACAGCACGGTACTCGTCCAGCGCCGCGGCGTCGTCCGCGCCCACGCTCGGCTGCCAATAGGTCGTGAGCGCCTCAGGCGCCGCACCGACACCCGCGAGCAGGCGCAGCACGGCATCCGGGTTGTCAGCGAGAGTGCCGCGATGGAACTCGAGCGCCAAAGAGATCTGACGAGCGGATGCTTCGGCCACAGCATCCTTCAGCCTGCCGACGACCCGCGCGTACTGAGCGGGGGTCGCATCTCCAGAATCCACATCTCCGGCCCAGATGCGCACCCGATCCGCACCCAGGGCCTGTGCGCTGTCGAGGATCGGGGTGAGAGGCTCATCCGCACCCGCCCGGAAGTATGAACCGTAGGAGCAGACGTCGAGTCCCGCATCCCTCGTCCGCGCAGCGACCTGCGTTGCGCGCTCCGGATCTCCCGGCGGCACGTGCACGTCGCCGCCCCACTCGATGACCTCGAGTCCAGCTTCTGCGGCGAGCGGCACGATCTGCTCTGGCGCGAGGTGGCGAAAAGTCACCGAGCACAGTCCGAGCCGGATCGTCATGAGCTCATCTTCTCGTGCTCGCGCGCTCTACCAGGCGCGTCGGGATCAGTATCGAGGGCGTCGATTCTGCGTGCTCGATACCCGCGATCAGCGCGGCCACCGCGGCCTCGGCGAGCGCGGGAAAGTCCTGCCGGATCGTCGTAAGGGGCGGACGGTAGTTCGCGGCATCCGGAACATCATCGAAACCGATCACGCTGACGTCTTCAGGTACGCGGCTGCCGTGTTCAGCAAGAGCGCGCATGAGCCCGAGCGCCATCTGGTCGTTCGCGCAGAACACCGCAGTCGCGCTCTCGAGAGCGGCCGCTGCGGTATAGCCCGACTCCGCCGACCAGTCACCGCGAACGATCGCTGGCGCATCGATCCCGGCATCCTGCAACGTCTCGCGCCAGCCACGCTCACGCTCGGCCGCGGCGAAGGAGTCCGCCGGGCCCGCCAGGTGATGCACGGTCGCGTGCTCTCCCTGCAGCAGATGACGCGTCGCCTGGGCGGCGCCGCCGGCATGATCGCTGCTCACCGTGCTGACGAAAGCAGGCTCCGAGGCGTCTGACGCACCGTCGACGACCACGAGCCGGAGCCCTGCCGGAGAGTCCGCCGCCCGAGTGAGAGCCGACGCCTCGTTCAGAACGATCGCGCCATCAACGCCCTGATCCTGCAGCCTGTCGAAGGCCTCGGCGATGCTGCCCGCGGCGGTCACGACCAACAGTGCGTAGCCACGGCGTTCAGCCGCTTCGGCTGTGGCCTGCAGCATCCGGGAGTTGCCGACCGTCGCGAGCGTCGTCACGACCAGTCCGATCGTGTGGGTGCGCCCTGTACGCAGCGCGCGGGCGGCGCGATGGGGTCGGTAACCGAGCTCGGCCATCGCCTTCTCGACCCGCGCACGGGTGGCAGGGTCGACTCGGGGGCTGTCGTTGACGACGCGCGACACGGTCTGCCCCGAGACTCCGGCTCGGCTGGCCACCATCGCCATCGAAACGCGCCCGGGCACAGCACTGCGGCGCTTTCGGGGCGGTTTCTGGCCGAGTAGGTCGTCGGTCACCGGCATCCTCCGCTCACGATCTGCTCGCACAACTCCTGAATGTTGACGTTACCACCGCTCGCCGGGTAACGTGTTTACGTGAACATCGAAGAATCTCCGGAGTTGTGCACGCCGACCGAGCTCAGCGCCGGCGTCATCAAGCGCTCCACCCGCCTCGCTGACGGCCGAGAACTGTTTTACTACGACGATCCGGGCACCTCGCTCGGCGCCGAGCGCGCCATCGACGCCCGCGCCCTCGACCCGCGCCCGGACAGCGCGAACATGCGCCTCGATGTGCTCACCGGCGATTGGATCACCGTCGCCGCGAACCGCCAGAACCGCGTCATGATGCCCTCGGCCGACTCCGATCCCCTCGCACCGCAGTCGCCGACGAACCCGTCCGAGGTTCCTTCGCTCTACGACGTCGCGGTGTTCGAGAACCGCTCCCCCGCCTTCGGACCCGCTCTGGCCGAGGCTCTGGGCACCGCCCCCGCCGCATCGAACCCGCCCCGCGGCCTCGACGATCTCGCCGCGCTCAGCCTCGGCCGCACCCGCACTTCCGTCGGCCGCTGCGAGGTCGTGTGCTTCAGCCCTGACCACTCCGGATCTTTCGGAACCCAGTCGGTCACGCGCGCCCGCACCGTCATCGAGGCCTGGGCTGATCGCACGGCCGCGCTGTCGAAACTTCCTGGCATCGAGCAGATCTTCCCGTTCGAGAACCGCGGCGAAGCGATCGGCGTCACCCTTCCCCACCCCCACGGACAGATCTACGCGTACCCCTACGTCACGCCGCGCACGACCCGCGCACTCGAGAGCATCGACCGCACCTCGCCGGATCTGTTCCAGCGCATTCTCGAGTCGGAACGGGACTCCGAGCGCGTCGTGTTCCGGGGCGAGCACTGGACCGCCTTCGTGCCCTTCGCCGCACGCTGGCCCCTCGAAGTGCACCTCATGCCGAACAGGCAGGTGCCCGATTTCGCTGAGACCACCGTCGCTGAGCGCGATGAGCTGGCTCCGCTGTACCTGAAGCTGCTCAAGGGCGTCGATGCGCTCTATGACACCCCCACCCCGTACATCGCTGCGTGGCACCAGGCGCCGGTGAACATCGGCCGCGACACGGTCCGTCTGCACCTGCAGCTGACGAGCCCTCGCCGCGCTGCCGACAAGCTCAAGTTCCTCGCTGGATCCGAGGCCGCCATGTGGGCCTGGGCCGCTGAAGTCACCCCCGAGCAGGGCGCGGAGCGGATCCGCGAAGCCATCGCACGCGCAGAATCAGGTAACGCATGACCACTCAAGAAGCCGCTCTCGCTCTGTTCGCCGAGCTCACCGACAGTGCTCCCGCCGGCGTCTGGTCGGCGCCGGGGCGCGTGAACCTGATCGGTGAGCACACCGACTACAACGATGGTTTCGTGCTGCCGTTCGCCATCCCGCATCGCACATATGCCGCTGTCGGCATCCGTGATGACGCACGCATTCGCGTCGCATCCACCTTCGCCGAAGCACCCGTCGAAGTCGCCCTTGATGAGCTGAACGCGCTGTTCCCGACAGCATCCGGCGCTGAGCCCGCCGTCCCGGAGTGGGCCGCATATCCGCTCGGCGTCGCTTGGGCGCTGCAGCTGGCCGGTGCCACGGGCGCAGGCGTCGACATCGCGATCGCCTCTGAGGTCCCCGTCGGTGCCGGACTGTCATCCTCGGCCGCGATCGAGGGTGCTGCCGCGGGCGCGCTGAACGATCTGTGGAACGCCGGCCTCGACCGGACGGCCCTGGCCCGCATCGGCCGCCGCGCCGAGAACGAGGCAGTGGGCGCACCAACCGGAATCATGGATCAGATGGCCTCCATGCTCGGCGAGCGCGATCGCGCACTGTTCCTGGACTGCCGCACGCTCGAGACGAATCTCGTCACGCTCGGGATGGCTGATGCGGGCCTTGAGATCCTCGTGATGGACACGCAGGTGAAGCACGCACACGCCACCGGCGGCTACGGCGAGCGCCGGGCGTCCTGCGAGCGGGGCGCAGCCCTCATGGGCACCACCTCTCTGCGCGACGTCTCGATCGACGACCTGGCTCGCGCGGAAGAGATCATGGACGACGTCACCTTCCGGCGTGTGCGCCACATCGTCACCGAGAACCAGCGTGTGCTCGACACGGTTCGCCTGCTGGGTGAGAGCGGAGCGCGCGCGATCGGCGATCTGCTCGTCGCTTCCCACGAGTCGATGCGCGATGATTTCGAGATCTCGACGCCCGAGCTCGATCTCGCGGTCGCGACGGCGCTGTCAGAGGGCGCTATCGGTGCACGAATGACGGGCGGCGGCTTCGGCGGTGCGGCGATCGCATTGGTCGAGCACTCGGCCGTCGAGCGCGTGTCGAGCGCCGTGATCGCAGCCTTCTCAGCATCCGGATTCACTGCACCGCACATCTTCTCGGTGGCTCCGGCCGCCGGTGCCCACCGCGACGTGTGATCTGCGAACCCGCAACACCACGCCGAGACTCACACGATTCGCCGCCGGTTCGGCGTGGTGTTGCAGTTTCGGGGAGAATATAACGGACCTAGTGGAGGAACATATGTCCTGGATCGTCACCGGCGGTGCCGGCTACATCGGAGCACACGTCGTTCGTGCCCTCGCGACAGCCGGGCTCACCCCCGTCATCATCGACGATCTCTCCAGCGGACAGACGTCCTTCATTCCCGAGGGCGTGCCGTTCGTCGACGGCAGCATCCTCGACCGCGAACTCGTCGAAAAGACGCTGCGCGACCACAACGCCGAGGGCGTCATCCACGTCGCCGGTTTCAAGTACGCCGGTGTTTCCGTGCAGCGTCCGCTCCACACCTACGCACAGAACGTCGAGGGCACCCGCGTGATCCTCGAGGCGATGGATGCCGCAGGCGTCCAGAACATCGTGTTCTCCTCGTCCGCCGCGGTCTTCGGCACGCCTGACGTCGCGCTCGTCGTCGAAGAGACCGCGAAGAAGCCGGCGAGCCCGTATGGCGAGTCCAAGCTGATCGGCGAGTGGATGCTGCGCGACCAGGCGATCGCGACGGCCGACAGTGGGGCGCCGCTGCGCCACACCTCGCTGCGCTACTTCAACGTCGTCGGCTCCGCAGACCCGACGGTCTACGACGTCAGCCCGCACAACCTCTTCCCGATCGTGTTCGAGAAGCTCCTCGCGGGCGAGACTCCCGCGATCTTCGGCGACGACTACGACACCGAAGACGGCACGAATGTGCGCGACTACGTGCACGTCGGCGACATCGCAGCCGCCCACGTCGAGGCTGCGAAGCGCCTCGCGTCCGGAGCATCCATCGAGGCCGCCTACAACCTCGGCTCCGGTGATGGCCTCTCGGTGAAGCAGATCATGGATGCCATGGTCCGCGTCACCGGCATCGATTTCACGCCCGAGATCGGGCCCCGCCGCGCCGGCGACCCCGACCGCATCGTCGCCACAGGAGAGCTCGCAGCCCGCGATCTCGACTGGAAGATGCGCTATTCGGTCGACGAGATGGTGCGCACGGGCTGGGACGCCCGCCGCAACGCCGGCTGAGCGATGCTCATCCGGCCTGCCGCACTCGCGGATGCCCGCGGCATTGCCGCCGTGCACGTTCGCTCCTGGCAGTCTGCATATCGCGGTCTCATGCCGCAGCACGTACTCAACGCACTCGTCGTCGAGGATCGCGCAGAGCGCTGGCGTGGAATCCTCACTGACCCACACCCGCTGACACTCGGCACGTTGGTTGCCGAAAGCGACGGTGAGATCCTCGGCTGGGTATCGTTCGGCGCGGGACGCGATGAGGGCGCGGATGCCGACGGCGAGGTGTACGGAATCTACAGTGACCCCCGCTCCTGGTCGGCCGGAGTCGGGCACGCACTTCTCGCCGCCGCTGAAAGGGCGCTCATCGAGGCTGGATATCGCACAGCGTTTCTCTGGGTGCTCGATGGCAATGAGCGGGCAGACTCTTTCTACGAGCGCCAGGGCTGGACGACAGATGGCGCGACCAAGATCGAGGAGCGTCCGGAGCTGACTCTGCGCGAGCATCGGCGCATCAAGCCGCTGCACTGATGCCGAACCGGACGCGAGGCTACTCTGACAGAGACTAAGGAGCACGCGTGACCGACTCCCCCATCGTGCAGACCGCTTCCGGACCCGTGCGAGGTTTCTGGCGCGATCACGGAACGCCCGAAGCCTCCGCTGCCTTTCTCGGCATCCCGTTCGCGAAACCGCCCGTCGGCGACCTGCGTTTCGAAGCACCCACGCCGCCGGAGCCCTGGACACAACCGCTGGACGCCACCGCCTACGGCGCGACCGCGCTGCGCATCTCGGGCGTCGACAATCTGATCCCCGAACCCGCGGTCCCGGGCAAGAGCACGCTGAACGTGAACGTGTTCACTCCGGCGCTCGGTTGCTCGCTGCCTGTGCTCGTCTGGATCCACGGCGGCGGCTACACCGAGGGATCCCCCGCGAGCCCCTGGTACGACGGAGCACGGTTCAATCGCGACGGCGTCGTCACCGTAACGATCTCGTACCGGCTCGGTTTCGACGGCTTCGGGTACATCGAGGGCGCACCCGCGAACCGCGGGGTGCGCGACTGGATCGCCACCCTCGAGTGGGTGCAGCAGAACATCGCCTCCTTCGGCGGCGACCCGTCGCGCGTCACGATCGGCGGGCAGTCCGCAGGTGGTGGTGGTGTCCTGACACTGCTCGGGATGCCGCAGACGCAGCACCTCTTCCATCAGGCGATCTCGCTCTCGGGTGCCCTCGCCGATGTGCCGCTGCCGACAGCCCGTGCACGCGCCGAGCGCATCGCCGAGCTCGGTGATGTCGCGCCCGACGTCGACGGATTCCGCCGTCTCACCGAGCGTCGGATCCGGCAGCTGCAGCCGAAGGCCGCAACGCCTCGCAAAGGCATCGGGATGGTGCGAGATCTACTGACCGATGGACTTCCGTGGGGGCCGATGGTCGACGGGGAGCTGATCACACGCCCGACGGTCGATTCACTCGCAGCAGGCGTCGGCGCCGACAAGCCCCTGCTGCTCGGCGCTACCGACGACGAGTTCACGATGGTCGCCGAGAGAGAAGGCGGAAAGCTCCGGCGTGTGCCCGCGGGCGTTCTGCTGATGCCGTTCTTGCGCAAGCGCACGGTCAGGCGCGCCTACCTCGCTGCCAACGCCGCTCAGCGCAAGAAGGGTGGAGTGGCGCTCGTCGGGCGGTTCATCAGTGATCACGTGTTCCGCGTGCTCATCCCCCGCGTCGCCGAAGCACGACGTGAGGCGGGTGCCGCCACCTGGGCGTACCGATTCTCGTGGGTGTCTCCGGTGAAAGGCTGGGCATGTCACTGCCTCGACGTGCCGTTCTGGTTCGATGGGCTCGACAGGGAGAAGGTCACGAATCTCGCGGGGCCGCATCCGCCGCAGTCGCTCGCGGACGATATGCACGGCGCGGCTGTGCATTTCATCGTGGACGGCGACCCGGGGTGGCCCGCCTGGGCGACTGCCCCCGGCATCGCCCGGGTGTTCGGCGGCGATGGAGCCGAGGTCGCAGAGGATGCTTACGACAGCGTCCTTGCGCTGGTGTGAGCTTCTCTGCGGGGTACGGGAGAAGGTTTTCCCGACTCCAGGTCGACCTGAAGCCGGGAAAACCTTCTGCCATCACCGGGTCACGAGTGTTCGAGCCGCTCGACGATCTCAGCGACCAACGCTTCGGGCGCGCGATCGACGGTCACGTCGAACCCGGCCTCATCCTCGCCCAGGTCCTCGAGTGTCTCCAGCTGCGAGCCGAGGAGAGTCGCCGGCATGAAGTGATCCGTCCGTGCCTCCGCGCGCGACGACAGTCCGGCAGCGTTGCGCTGCCGTCGATTTCTATTTCGTGAACTCCGGCTCGGCCGAGAGGATGCGCCCGCCGATGGAGTCGGTGAGATAGAGCCGTGGTCGACAGGGCTGGAGTGCGGGAGCTCCCCGGTCACGAGGACCTCTCCGGTGGCGGCACCGATTGTGACCATGGTGCTGTTCGCAGCATCGGTCACGTAGACCACGTCGCCATGAGCGGCGATCGCCGGGTGCGGCTGCTGCCACCCGCTCGGGCCCTCCATGCGTCGATCGCGTCGTAGGATGCCGTGATCGCACCGGTCGCCGGATCGATCACGTGCAGCTTGCCGTCAGAACGGCCGCGCGATCAGAGAGCCGTAACCTCAGCGTGCGGCATCCGCTTGCGCATGACCCGCACGGCCTCTGAGCTCTCGTCGACGAGGACGGCGTCGCGGCCGAGCGCCGATGCCACCGCCCCTGTCGTTCCCGAACCCGCGAAAAGATCAAGAACCCGGTTGCCCGGGCGGCTGGAGGCCTGCACGATCCGCCGAAGAATGCCCTCGGGCTTCTGCGTCGGGTAGCCGGTCTTCTCCCGCCCGGTCGTCGGCACGATCGTGTGCCACCAGACATCGGTGGGGAGCTTGCCGCGCGCCGCCTTCTCGGCCGTGACGAGGCCGGGCGCCATGTACGGCTCACGGTCGATATCGTCGGCATTGAACACGTGACCGCCAGGGGTCTTCACGTAGACCAGGATCGTGTCGTGCTTGGTCGGCCAGCGCCTGCGCGACTTCGCGCCGTAGTCGTAGGCCCAGATCAGCTCGTTGAGGAAGCAGTCGCGGCCGAACACGGCATCGAGCATCACCTTGGCATAGTGCGCCTCGCGGTAGTCCAGGTGCAGGTACAGGGTGCCGTCGGCGGCGAGCAGGCGCCAGGCCTCCTCGAGCCGCGGCATGAGGAAGGCGCCATAGTCGTCGAAGCGGTCGTCGTAGGTTCGCAGCATCCCCCGGACACGCTCGTATTCGTGTCCGTGGAACCCGTGCCGGATCTCGCGGATAGGCCGATCCGCGGGCTTCGCGGCGGCCTCGCCCTCGCCACTCGTTGCATAACTCCTGAGCTTTTCTCCAGTTCCGCTTGCTTCCGGCCCCGAATCAGCCGAATCGGCCGATTCTTCAGGAGTTGTGTGCGCGGAAGCAGGCTGATCCGCGTCGGGCTGCGTACGCCGGGCGGTGACGATCTGCCGCTCCTGTGCCCTGCCGGTGTTGAACGGCGGGTCCAGATACACGAGCGTGAACGAGGCCGATGGCAGCGTTCGCGCGACGTCGAGATTGTCGCCCTGGATGATCGACACCGCCCCGATCTGGGGCGACTCTGGTGAAACCTCGCTCACGGCACGCGATGCAGCCACGCATCGGTGGCGAACTTCGACTCCACGAGGGCTTCAGCGTCAGCGTATTCGTCAGCGGTGACCGCGCCATCCTCGGCATCCGTCAGCGAACGGAACGTCGCCTTGAAGCTCTCGATGATCTCGGCGCGGCTGAGGCCGGTCTGCGTGCGCAGCGGGTCGACGCGCTTGGCGGCCGACGCCGTGCCCTTGTCGCTGAGCTTCTCCTTGCCGATGCGCAGCACCTCGGTCATGACCTGACCGTCGATGTCGTACGAGATGGTCGCGTGGTGCAGCACTCCGCCGTTGGCGAGACGCTTCTGCGCTGCCCCGCCGATCTTGCCGGTCGGACTCGCGATGTCATTGAGCGGCTGATAGGTCGCATCGATTCCGACCGAGCGCAGCGCCTGCAGCACCCAATCGTCGAGGAACGCGTAAGAGTCGGCGAAGGTGAGACCCTGCACGAGGGATGCCGGCACGTACAGCGAATATGTGATGATCTGCCCGGCGGCCATGAGCATCGCACCGCCACCGGAGATCCGCCGGACGACATCGAAGCCGTGCTTGGCTGCCCCCTCGGGGTCGACCTCGTTGCGATACGACTGGAAGGAGCCGATGACGACAGCGGATTCCTCCCACTCCCAGATGCGCAGCGTCGGCCGGCGACGCCCCTCACCGACGCGCGAGGTCAGCACCTCGTCGAGCGCGAGGTTCATGCGCGGAGATACGGCCTTCTCGTGCACGATCTCCCAGTCGAAGTCACGCCATCCCGGCGCGGTCACGAGAGCGCGGCGCACCGCGGTGCCGACGGATTCCGGGTTGAACCCGAGCAGTTGTGCGCCAGCAGGAAGAGCCGCGCGCACGGCATCGGCGATCACCGTGGCATCCGATTCAGCCGGCAGCCCGTTCACCGCCGCATTGATGTCCTCGAGAGCCGAGTCTGGCTCGAGGAAGAAGTCGCCAGCGAGACGGAAGTCGGTCAGCCGACCGTCAGCGACCTCGACATCGACGACGACGAGCTTTCCACCGGGAACCTTATACTCACCATGCACCCCTCCAGCCTACGGCCCGCACGGTCAGCTGGCGGGGATGTGCTTGTCGAGCCAGGTGAGCACATCGGCGCGCACCTCACGCTGCTGCAGCTCGTTGAACACCTCATGGCGGGCGTCGGGGTACACCAGGGTCGTGACGTCGGTGAGACCGGAACGGCTGCGGTAGTCATCGGCGAGCTTGTGCACGCTGATGGCCCCGCCGACCGGATCGTCGCGTCCGACGATGAGCAGCAGCGGGATGTCTCTGCCGAGGTTCTTCGCCGGCCGCCCGTAGAGCTTGAGCGCTTCGATCGGTCCGAACAGCTTGAGCAGGGGGACGTTCGTGGTGAGCGGATCTTCGTCGAATGCCTTCCACACCGCGGGATCACGGCTGAGCCACTCGTAACCGGTCGCGTCCTTGCTCTCCCAGCGCGCGTTGAGCGGCGCGGCGTTCAGCCCGCGCGGCGTCAGATGCGCAGAGCCGGAGAGAATCACGGCATCCCACGCCTCCGGATGCGCGTTCACCAGCTTCTGCGCGAGGAAAGACCCCCACGAGTGTCCGAGCAGCACCAGCGGAAGATCCGGGTGCTCCTCGCGGATGATGCCGGTCAGCTGCCAGACGGCGTCGACCGCTGCACGCAGACCGCCCTTGCCGAGCCTGCCTAGTTTCGCGGGCCCGCCGTGCTGACGAAGGCCTGTGCGCCCGTGACCGCGGTGGTCGTCCGCGTACACGATGTACCCCGCTCTGGTGAGAGCGGCGATCAGCTTGCCATAGCGGCCGGCGTGCTCGCCGACGCCGTGGAGCAGCTGCACGACCGCCCGCGGAGTTCCCTCTGCCGCATGAACGTCATAGACGATCGTGACGCCGTATGCGTCAGTGAGCTCAGAAGTCTGGGGCATGGGATGAGTCTACGGTCGTACTGGTCGCAGCCCCAGCGCTTCCCGAACTGCGTGCGCAGCATCCCGATCAGTGACCTCATACCCCCCGACGCCGTCGTCCGCAGATCCCATCCGCACACCGCTGTCGGCTGTCATCATTCGCTTCGCCGAGAAGTGCACGGCGTCGACACCGGTGGCGGCGAGAGCCGGGGCGGATGCCGCATTCACGCCGCTGCCCGCCATGACCTCGATTCGGCCTGCGGCCGCGGAGACCATCGCACGAAGAGTGTCGATTCCGTCGATCGCGGCGGATGCTCCGCCCGAAGTCAGCACGCGACGAAGGCCGAGCTCGATCGCCATCTCCAGAGTTGCGACGGGATCGGCAGTGACGTCGATCGCGCGGTGCAGCGTGACGCATGCTCCGCCGGCCGCATCCCGAAGGCGCGCCACGTCGTCGAGGTCCAGAGCGCCGGACGCATCCAGTGCCCCCACGACGACGCCGGCGGCACCCGCACGCGCCGCGAGTTCGACGTCGCGCACAGCGATGGCGATCTCGTCGCTGTCGTAGTGGAAGCCACCCGCGCGCGGCCGGATCAGTACGTGGATCTCCGGACCGCCATCCCCTGCGGCATCCAGCGCCAGCTCGAGGGTTGCGGGAGACGGCGTGAGTCCGCCGAGCGCGAGCGCCTGGGTCAGCTCGACGCGTGCGGCACCGACTTCCCGTGCGATGCGCACTCCGGCGGAATCCTGAACGGCGAGTTCGAGCGCGATAGTCACAGGATCCATTCTGCTCCTCGTTCTGAGCCGCTCTTCAGCAAACTTAGTTAGACTACCTAAGTAATGACTGAACCTGATCTTCTGCACACCACCGCCACCGATCTGCGCCTGGCGACCTTCCGACTCGCACGCAGACTCCGTCGCGAACGCGCAAGCGACAACATCAGCGATGCGCAGTTCGCTGTCCTCGCCTCCCTGCGCGCGCATGGACGCCTCGCGATCGGCGAACTCGCACAGCGCGAACGAGTGAGCGCACCCACGATGTCGAGCTCGGTGGATGCCCTCGCCCAAGCCGGCCTCGTGCTGCGCGTGCCCGCTGAAGACGACCGACGACGCGTGTACATCGAGATCACGGCTGCCGGGACCGCCATCGTCAGCGCCACCGTGCAGAAGCACGATGCCGCCCTCGCCGCCGCTCTTGCCGAGTTCGACTTCAGCGAGAAGGAACTGCGCACACTCCAGGAAGCGGCGGCTCTGATGCGGAAGGTGGCCGAGCGATGACAGCAATGTTCCGCTCCTTTGCGACGTTCAACTACCGCACCTGGTTCATCGGCGCAGTCGTCTCAAACGTCGGCACGTGGATGCAGGCCACCGCCCAGGACTGGGTCGTTCTCACCGAGCTCACCGATAACGACGCCACCGCGATGGGTGTCACGATGGCGCTTCAGTTCGGGCCGCCGCTGGCGTTGGTGAGCGTGACCGGATGGGTCGCTGACCGGTTCGATCGGCGTAAGATCCTGCTGGTCACGCAGATCACGCTCATGATGCTCGCACTCGCCGTCGCAGCTCTCCTGCTGACCGGTGTGATGACGCTGCCGCTGATGTTCTGCTTCGCTCTCGCTTTCGGTGTGACCAACGCCTTCGACGCTCCCGCCCGACAGGCGTTCGTCTCCGACATGGTGGCGGTGGAAGACGCCTCGAACGCCGTCGCGCTCAACTCGGCATCGTTCAACATGGCGCGCCTGATCGGGCCCGCCGTGGCAGGACTGCTCATCGTCGCGGTCGGCACCGGCTGGGTGTTCGTGATCAATGCGGTCACGTTCCTGGCGATGCTCATCGCTCTGGCCGTCATGCGCACGGGCGAGCTGCTCCCGCGCGTCTCGAGCAAGGGACGCAACGGCCTTGCCGAGGGCTTCCGCTACGTGTGGGCTCGCAGCGATCTCAAGGTCGTCTTCGTCATGGTGTTCCTGCTCGGGGCGTTCGGCATGAACTTCCCGATCTTCGCCTCCACGATGGCTCTGGAATTCGGCCGGGGCGCCGACGGCTACGGGGTGCTGAGCTCGGTGCTCGCGATCGGCTCACTCGCCGGCGCACTGCTGGCCGCCCGGCGCGACCGCGCCAGAGTGCGCGTGCTCATCGTTGCCGCAGGGCTGTTCGGCGTCGCATCCGTCGTGTCTGCGGGGATGCCGAGCTACTGGTCGTATGCGGTCGTGCTCATCTTCGTCGGGTTCTCGACGGTGACCATGCTCACCACGGCCAACGGCTACGTGCAGACCACCACCGACCCCGCTCTGCGCGGTCGGGTGCTGGCTCTCTACATGGCCGTCGTGATGGGCTCGACGCCGATCGGTGCGCCGATCGCTGGATGGATCACCGATATCGCGGGCCCGCGCACCGCGATCATGGTCGGCGGCATCGCCGGCCTGCTCGCAATGGCGGTCGGACTCACCTGGATCATCGCATCCGGTCGACTGCGTCGCCACGAGAGCAGCAAGTTCCGTCTCACGCTCGACGAGACCCTGCCGATCTCGGTCGTGCGTCCTGACCCTGTGGAGTTCAGCGACGAAGTCGCCGCTGCAACGACACCGATCCGCCTGCCGAAGCGGCGGTGACCGCGCGCGGCCACCCGCCTCCACCCCGCCGCGACCGCAGGGCCGACACAACGGGGGCCGACACGCCACTTGTCGGACTCTTCTGTCGAATAAGTCCTACATCTGACGTGTCGACCCCCGGAATGACACGAGCGCGAGGCTAGCCCTCCAGGACGAGCCGGAGCTGCTCGAGCGCCCAGTCGATCTCGGTCGCGCGGATCACCAGCGGCGGTGCGATGCGGATCGTCTGACCGTGCGTGTCCTTCACGAGCACTCCGCGGTCCATGAGCTTTTCGCTGATCTCGCGGCCGGTGCCGCGGGCCGGGTCGATATCGACGCCGGCCCAGAGCCCGGCAACCCGGATGCCGGTGACGCCGTGACCGACGAGCTTCTCGAGCCCTTCGGCGAGGTGCGCGCCGAGCAGACGCGCGCGCTCCTGGAACGCGCCGGTCTCGAGCATCTCGACCACGCGCAGCCCGACGGCCGCAGCGAGCGGATTGCCGCCGAAGGTCGAACCGTGCTCGCCGGGACGGATGACCCCGAGAACGTCGCGGTCTCCGACCACTGCGGAGACAGGCAGGATGCCGCCGCCGAGAGCCTTTCCGAGCAGGTAGAGGTCAGGAACGACACCCTCACGGTCGCACGCAAAGGTCTCACCGACCCGGCCGAGACCCGCTTGGATCTCATCGGCGATGAACAGCACGTTCTTCTCATCGCAGATCTCGCGAATCCGCTTCAGGTAGCCGTCCGGCGGGATGATGACCCCGGCCTCGCCCTGGATCGGCTCCACCAGGACGGCTACGGTCTCTTCCTTGATGGCCGCGGCGATCGCATCTGCATCGCCGTAGGGCACGACATCGAAACCGGGTGCGAACGGGCCGAAACCGTCGCGCGCCGTGTCGTCATCACTGAAGCTGACGATCGTCGTGGTGCGGCCGTGGAAGTTCCCGGCCGCAACGACGATCCGCGCCTTGCCCTCGGCAACGCCCTTGACCCGGTATCCCCAGGCGCGGGCGACCTTGATGCCGGTCTCGACGGCCTCGGCTCCGGTGTTCATCGGCAGCACGAGTTCCTTGCCGCACAGGCGCGCGAGCGCCTCGGCGAACGGTTCGAGCTGATCGTTGATGAACGCGCGGCTCGTGAGCGTCACGCGCCCCAGCTGGCGCGTCGCCGCGCCCACGAGGTCCGGATGCCGGTGTCCGAAGTTCACGGCCGAATAGGCCGCGAGCAGATCGAGATAGCGCTTGCCCTCGACGTCAGTGACCCACACCCCCTCACCGGTGGCGATCGTCACCGGGAGCGGGTGGTAGTTCTCTGCGACGTGCGCCTGCGCACGGTCGCGAGCTGCTGTCATTTCGCGCCGCGCAGCTCGAGGGTGCAGCACTTGATGCCGCCACCGCCGAGCAGCAGCTCGGAGAGGTCGACCATGATCGGGTTGTACCCGCGCTCGCGCAGCTGCGCTTCGAAGCCCTTGGCGCGCGGCGAGATGATGACGTTGTACCCGTCACTGGCGGAGTTCAGCCCGAACACCGAGCCGTCCTCGTCCGAGACGAGGATCGCGTCAGGGTAGCGCTCTTCGAGAATGGCGCGGCTGGCCTCATCGAAAGCACCGGGGAGGTAGGCGATGTTCGCACGCTCGGGTCCGCCATCAGCCACACCCTCGACTGGATCAAGCACTGCGATCGCGGTGTCGAGGTGGTAGAAGCGGGGGTCGATGAGGTTGAGAGAGACGATCTCACGGCCGAAGACCTCACCGACCTCGCGGTGGCTGTCGCCTGTGGAGCGGAAGCCGGTTCCGGCGAGGATCGTGTCTCCGACGAGCAGGAAGTCGCCCTCGCCCTCGTTGACCTCTTCGGGCATGACGGTGTCGAAGCCGTTCGCGCGGAACCACTCGGCGAAGGCCGGTGATTCTCCCTGTCGCTCGACGAAGCGGAACTCCGGAACGTACGCGCGGCCGTCGATGACGAAACCGCCGTTGGCGGTGTAGACCATGTCGGGATAGCCGGCGAGCGGTTCGATCAGCTCGACCTCGTGGCCGAGTTCGAGATACAGGTCGTAGAGCTTCTGCCACTGAGCGACCGCATTGGCGGTGTCGGTGGGCCGTGCCGGCTCCATCCACGGATTGATTTTGTAGCTGACGGTGAAGTGCTCTGGACGGCACATCAGGTAGCGCCGGTCGTGCGCGGTGCGGGTGTTCGAGGGGGCGGTGATGGTTTCAGGCGTCGACATCATTCTCCTTGAGAGGGTCGGGCGGACGCTGTCCAGAGGCCCGGCGGAAGTTCGACCCACCGTGCCCGAGGCTCAGGGGCTACGGCGAAGAAGATGCGACACAGGCACGCCAGCTCTTATTCTCGCATCCGTTCCTGGATCTTCGCCAGCGCTCCGCCCGGAACCATCAGCCTTCGTCGGGCGAGCCGAACAACCCCTGCCCCTGCGAGTGCAGCAGGTTGTATGCGTCAAGGAATGTCTGCGGCAACTCCGACTCGGGCATGCCGGCGCGCGCGAGCAGCAACCCCAACAGGCCCTGCGCAGGCGGCGTCAGCGGCTTGTCTTTGTGCGCGTGAGCGGGGTGCGCGTCGGTCTTCTCGGGATTGAGCGGAGTGAACGTCGGGAATGTCTTCGGCCAGTCCGACGGATGCCGCGGCTTGTCGAGGTTGATGATGCTGAACAGGTCATTCGCCGTCGCGTCCCGTTGCGTGAGCGGCTTCAACCCGTGCAGACGATTCAGCGTCGAGATGACAGCACCGTGATGCATCTCGTCATTGATGACGGTTCCGGACCGCGTGTAGGCCGATACTGCGATCGCGGGCACTCGGCATCCGAGCCGATCGAATTCGAACCCCATCTCGCCTGCCCCGGTCCTGTCCGGCGGCGTGGCGGCCGGGGGCGCGACGTGGTCGTAGCATCCGCCGTGCTCATCGAAAGTGATCAGCAGAAGCGTGTTGACGGCGTTCGATCCCTTGGTGCTCTTACTCGTGCGGACCGCGGAGTAGATGTCGTGGACGAGCTCGTCACCGGCACGCACGTCGGAATACGCACTGTCGAACACCTCCGAGCCCTCGACGTCGCTGACGCGCCGTTGCCCGAACGGCGGGTGGAAGTCGTTGTGGTTGTAAATCATGCGCGGCTCGATGAACGCATAGGCGGGAAGCTCGCCGTGCTCCACGTCCGCATAGAAGTCGTCCATCGTGCCGAAGTGCTCGGTGCGCCAGAACTTCTCGAGAACCGGTGCGTGCAGAACGCCGGTGAACGAGACCATCTGCAGCTCGTCGAAGTAGACCTTCCAGCTGAGCCCGGCGTCTTCGAGCCGGTTGAAGATCGTCGGTGACTCCGGTGCATCCAGCCACTTGTCGTAACCACCGCCGTGCTTGTTGGTGACGAACCCGTGCGAGGTGGATGCGTGGAAGAACGACCGGTTGCAGAAAGTCTGCGAGGGAAC
The DNA here is from genome assembly GCF_052266675.1 of Microbacterium zouquanmingi. Lineage (NCBI taxonomy): Bacteria > Bacillati > Actinomycetota > Actinomycetes > Micrococcales > Microbacteriaceae > Microbacterium > Microbacterium zouquanmingi. The sequence continues at coordinate 774,139 of NZ_JBQPRA010000001.1, read as the reverse complement.
TGCCGCGAACCAGTTGTCGAATACCGCGAACTCTCGCGCGAGCATCGACAGCGTCGGCAGCATCTCGGGCGAGAACGAGCCCATGATGTGCTTCGCCTGGTCGGCCGTTGGCCGCTCGCCCTTCTTCAGCTCGCTGTAGTTGCTGATGTAGTCCTCGAGGAACCCGCCCATCGTGGGCTGCTCACCATGCTGAGGCATGTTGTACGGATGCTGCATCGCCCCCGTCGGGATGCCGAAGTTGCTGGCCGGCTCGATGGTTCCGAAGATCTGCGTGTTGACGTGCGGGTACTCTTCACCGGGATCCGGGTCGGGATAGGTCATGATGCGGTCGGTCGGGCCGTCATACACGTGCGCGGCGACGGTCGTGCCGTCGGATGCGGTGTTCTCGTAGTCGCCGAAATCGAGACCGTCGAAATCCTGCCCCTCGGGCAGATTCTCTTTCGTGTACAGGTAGCCGAGCAGATTGTCGAAGGAGCGGTTCTCGCCCATCACCACGACGATGTGATCGAAGCCGGGTGCGTGGCGCGGCGAGAGTGCGCCGTAGTCGTCAGCGGCTTCGGCGAAGCCCTCCTGCTTTCCGAGGGCGAAGCCTGCGGCAACGCCCGCTCCGCCGCCGATCAGCGCGCCAGCGGCTGCTACTCCACCCAGGCGGAAGAAGTCTCGCCGCGAGCTTTTGGAATCTGCCTGTTCTGCACCGTCTGCCACACTCAAATACTACTGGCGCGCCCAGCGGGCGCTCCTTCCGCGCATGAGCGCCGGGTCAGATGACTTCGGCGCTCCAGTCATCGCGATTGCCGAAGCGGTGCGCGGTGATCGCGATCGCCTGCTCATGCACGAACGGCAGCAGCTCGATACGGCCTGCTGAGGTCACTTCGCCGTCGTAGACCGACAGATCGGGGTCTCCGCCGGTGGCTTCGGCGAGCGCACGGTGCGCAGCCGCCACGGCATCCCGAGGCCCCACCAGCCTCACTCGCGAGGCGCGAGGGGCAGCTCCGGCCAGGACCGCGTCGGCGTCGTCGACGCGCGCCATCCGCGCGTTCCACTCGTCATCACTCTCCACTGCGACACCCACTCGCAGCTCCGACAACGCCCGGCGCACCTCGGCAGGCAGCCCCGTCGGCGTCGACAGGAAGAACTTCGATCCGGTGCGGATGCCGGCGATCACCACGCGGAGCAGCTCGTGCCATCCGGCGTCCCGCACCGCGCGGATCATCACAGGCACCGGTCGGTACCGGAAGAGGTTCCGCTCGATGCCCAACTGCGAGACGTCGCGCACCTGGCCGAACTCGCGGTCCCATGCGATGGCATCCGAGAGCGCGGAACGGCGCAGCCATTCGAAGCTCTCGAAGTCGAGAGAGGGCTGGGCCGATTCGATGAGGTCGGTGATGCGCGAGTCGAGCCCGCGCAGGTGCAGTGTGCTGGAAGCAGGGCTGCCCGCGCGGGCACGCCAGCTGCCGAGGCCGATGAGGTAGTTCGGGCCGCCGGCCTTCGTGCCGGGTCCGACCGAGGAGCGCTTCCAGCCGCCGAACGGCTGGCGCTGCACGATGGCGCCGGTGATGCCGCGGTTCACATAGAGGTTTCCGGCCTGGACCCGGTCGATCCAGGCGCCAAGCTCGTCGGGGTCCTGCGTGTGCAGGCCCGCCGTCAGCCCATAGGGCACCGCATTCTGCATCTCGATCGCACGCTCGAGCGTCGGCGCGTACATGATGCCGAGCACCGGACCGAAGAATTCCTCCAGGTGGAAGCGCGAACCAGACTGCACACCGACGCGGATGCCGGGGTGCCAGAGGCGCCCCGTCTCATCGCCCGCCACGGGTGAAGGCGCGATCAGCCACCGCTCATCGCCTTCCAGATCGTTCAGCGCCCAGGCGAGCTTGCCCTGCGGCTTCTCGATCACCGGACCGAGGTCGGCAAGCGCATCGGTCGGCCAGTCCACGTGCAGCGAGCGCGTGGCGTCGACGAGCTGCCGGGCGAAGCGCTTGGATCGCGCGATCGGACCGACGAGGATCGCCAGCGACGCCGCAGAGCACTTCTGCCCTGCGTGCCCGAATGCGCTCTTGACGAGATCGGCGACAGCGAGGTCGAGGTCGGCCGAGGGCGTGATGACTATCGCGTTCTTGCCGCTGGTTTCGGCCAGGAGCGGCAGGTCGGGGCGCCACGATCGGAAGAGCGCCGCCGTGTCCCACGAACCGGTGAGGATGACGCGGTCAACCGCCTCGTGCGAGATGAGCTGCTGACCGAGTTCACCCTCTTCGAGGTCGACGAGCGCCAGGACATCGCGCGGGATGCCGGCCTCCCACAGCGCCTCGGCGATCACGGCTGCGCAGCGGCGTGCCTGCGGCGCGGGTTTGAAGATGACGCCCGACCCTGCAGCGAGCGCGGCGAGTACTCCCCCGGCGGGGATCGCCAGCGGGAAGTTCCACGGGGGCGTGACCACCGTGAGGACTGCGGGTTCGAAAGCGGCACCGGTCACGGCATCCAGCTCGCGTGCCTTCGCACCGTAGTAGCGCGCGAAGTCGACCGCCTCGCTGACCTCGATGTCTGCTTCGGCGAGCACCTTGCCGGTTTCGGATGCAGCCGCCTCGATCAGCTCAGCGCGCCTCGACTCGAGGGCGGCGGCGGCACGCAGCAGCACCTCGGCGCGTTCTGCTGCCGGGCGAGCTCCCCAACCGGGGGCGGCAGCAACGACGCGGTCGATGGCCTCATCCAGCAGCGCCGCATCATCGATGAGCGCAGCGCGCAGTGTCTCGTCGCCCGCTGTCGAGGTCGCGATGCGGGAGCGGATCTCGCGCGCCCATTCCCGGTTCGCCGGCAGAGCGGGGTCGCTGTCTGCGGTGTTGCGGAAGCCGGGAGCGCCAGCGGAATCGACATCGAGCTCACGTCGCGAGTACACGGCGGTCTCGACGAACGCGTCGGTGCGGCTCTCGGCGCTCGAGCCTCGAGCGATGCCGAGCACCATCTGGGTGAGGTCGCCGTCGTCCGCCTCGGCGTGCTGTGCAGGGCGCAGCGATTCGTGCACCGGCTGCTGCCTATCCTGCATGCGGAACGACACCGAGCGGAGCGTCGGATCATCTGCACGCTCGAGGGCACGCAGGAACCGGTCGCGCTCGCGGATGAACAGGGATTCATCGTCGTGCAGATGGAACGCCGCAGAGAGGAAGTTGTCGTGCTCCGCATTCTCTTCGAGACGGCGCACGAGGTAGCTGATGGCAACGTCGAACTCGGCGGGTTTCACGACCGGAACGTACAGCCGCACCGGACCGACCTCCCGAGAGACGGCCTGCACCTGCCCCTGAGCCATCCCGAGCAGCATCTCGAACTCGATGTCGTCGCGCACCCCGCGCTCGCCCGCCAGCAGCCAGGCGTAGGCGATGCCGAACAGGTTGTGCCCGGCGATGCCGATTCGGACGGCGGCCGCGTTCTCAGGACGCAGTGCTTCATCCAGCAGGCGAAGATAGTTCGCGTCGGTATCGAGTTTGCTGTCGTAGGTGGCCAGCGGCCACCCGTGAATCGCGGCATCCACGCGTTCCATCGGCAGGTTCGCGCCCTTGACGAGGCGGATCTTGATCGCCGCGCCGCCGTGCTCGACACGATCCTTCGCCCACGCGGTCAGTTCGCGCAGCGCGCCGAGCGCATCGGGGAGGTACGCCTGGAGGACGATGCCTGCTTCGAGCAGGGGCAGGCGGTCATCTTCGAGAATGCGGGTGAAGACCGCGATCGTCAGGTCAAGATCGCGGTACTCCTCCATATCGAGATTGATGAAGGTGCCCGTCCTCGCCGCGGTGAGGTAGAGCGGGGTGAGGCGCTCGACGACGGACTCGACGACCTCGTCGAACGCCCACATCGACAGGTGACTCATCACGGACGAGACCTTGACCGAGACGTAGTCGACATCGTCGCGTCGGATGAGTTCGTGGATGCCCTCCAGGCGCCGCTTCGCCTCGTCGTCACCGAGCACTGCCTCGCCGAGCAGATTGAGGTTCAGGCGTGCGCTTCCCGACGCGCGCAGCTTCTCGATCGCCTCGCCGAGTTTCGCAGGTCTCGCGTCGACGACGAGGTGCCCGACCATCTCGCGCAGCACGCGGCGAGCGATCGGCACAACCGGTGATGGCAGAACCTGCGCAACTCCGCCGCCGAGGCGCACAGCGCCGCGCAGATACCAGGGCAGGAAGTCCGGCACGATCGGGGCGATCCGGTGCAGTCCGGATGCCGCAGCCGACAGGCTCTCCGGACGCATCACTGAGTCGACGAATCCGAGAGTGAACGGCAACCCGTTCTTGTCCTGCAGCACGTCGGCAAGGCGGGCAGCAGCAGGATCCACTTCGATCTCGGATGCTTCGGCGACCCAGCGCCGCGCGAGCTCTACCGATTGCTCGGCGAGCGGAAGGGAACCCGAAACGGGCGACTCAGACATGCATTCAGCCTAAGAGCGCGGAGTGCTTCTCAGGCGGTGACACAGCGGAGGGAGGCGACTACTTCCACTCCCAGCTGTCGATAATCTGCTGCAGCTGGTCTTCACCGTTCGAGTACGGCGTGACGAGGCTGATCACGAACAGCTGCGCCTGGGTGCCGGCGATCGGATACGGCTCCGGTGAGAAGACCGTGAGGAAGGCCTTGGTCTTGGTGTCAGCCGCATCGCTGTCGTAGCGGATGAGACGCGCCTCGGCCCCGTCGAGGGTCACCGTCTCTTCACCGATGGCTTCGCCGCCCTGCTGGCTGAAGAACGGTCCCTGCAGCCCCTCGACAGCGGCATCGAGGTCACCCACGGGGCCGTAGGCATTGGAGGCGTCGAGGTTCAGCGGCATGACACCGATCTGGCCGGCGATCATTCCGACACCGGTGGGGTAGAAGTTGCCCTCGTCGTCGTACTCGCCCCAGAGCTCGAGATTGCCCGCACACGCGTCGGCATCGCCGGACGAGATGTTGTTCGTGAAGTACAGCGGACCGTCATAGGACCAGCATGGTGTCTCGATGAACTGTCCGGAGACAGCGGCGAATAATGCTTCGTCGAAGATGCTCTCCCCGAGATCCGACTCGTCTTCTTCCGCCCACAGCTCGGTGCTCTCGTCGTACCGCTGGACTTCGCTCTCGATCGCGGCGGGGACGACCCAGAACGTCACCAGGAGCATGATGATCCCGGTGAGAGCGGCAAGGGCAGACAGTACGATGGCCGTGATTCCGAGGCCCTTGCCGCGGGGCGCCCGCAGCGCCAAGATGCCGAGCACGAGGCCGACGATGGCCAGGATGAGTCCGACGAACGGCACCCAGCCGCTCAGGAATGCGACGATGCTGACAATCAGCGCGGCGATCGCGAGGCCGCCCACGCCCGGGTTCGGTGCCGGCGGGTAGCCTGTCGGACCGCCATAGCCGGGGTACTGCCCGGGAGCGGGCTGCCCAGGATACTGAGGTTGCCCGGGGTACTGCTGAGCCGGGTACTGGGGCTGCGCCCCATACGGAGGCTGCGCCGGGTGACCTGGGTGACCGCCATACGGGGGTTGACCTGGGTGACCGCCATACGGAGGCTGCGCAGGCGGCTGATACGGCGGCTGCGGGGGTGCTGCCCCCTGCGTCGGATCAGAGTTCTGAGATTCGTTCGACATGTGCTCTCCTCCAGCGTTGTGACGCTGCGCCCCCCGGCGTCTATCGGTCTTCGAGCCTATCGCCCTCGGGCTCGACCCCGCGTCCTCACCGCGTTCACTTCCAGACGCTTGGCGCGTGTGCTCGCGTCGAAGGCAGCGCGGAGGCCGCGGCCCAGTCGCGCACCCATTCGTCGACTTCGGGAAGCCCGTCGGGGCGCCCGATCGCAGCGAACAGCTCCTCATGGGAGAGAGTGCCACCCGAACGCTTCAGCATGCGACTGCGGATGATGGCGCGAGCGTAGATCTCACCATCGATGACGGCGCGATGCTCGAGATAGATCGCCTTGTCGTCATGACCGATCAGGCGTGATTCGATATCGAAGCGCTGCCACAGCTCGAGGGACTTGCGGAAGGTGATGGTCTCGGCGACGACCACCCCGTACCAGCCGTGACTCTTCATGGCCCCGGCCATTCCGGTGCGGGTCAGCAGATCCCACCGTCCGAGGTCGAACAGTGACAGGTAGCGGCCGTTGTTCATGTGGCGGAGCACATCGATATCCGTCGGCAGCGTCGTCACACGGATACAGCTGAGCCCCGTCGGGGCGATGAGTCCGTCACGGCGCAGACGGCGGCGCGCACGCCACATCACGAAGAGAGTTCGCCAGATCACATTCACGAGATTCGATGGTAGCCACCGCCTTATGATCCGCGCAGTCGATTGTAGGAACCTCACATCTGTGCAGCCTGGCCATCGCCTCGGCATCGCTCGATTTCCGGTAATCGGAGTGCGCGCGTAGAGTCGCGGCATGAGCGCCGAAGCCCAGCCTGAAGTCATCGTCCGTCCGGTCCGCGATGTGGATGCGGAGGCCTTGGGTCGCGTGCACGCACAGTGCTGGCACCAGACCTATGACCACCTGATCAGCAAGGCCGCACTCGAGCGGGTCTCACCTCGTCGCATGGCAGAGCTGTGGACGAACTGGGCCGCGCAGGGTGATGATTTCAAGATGAGCGCAGCGCTCATCGACGGTGAGATCGTCGGCTTCGTCGGTTCGGGTCCTGCCCGCGACAAGGATGCTCCGGCCTTCCGCGAGCTGTACTTCATCTATCTGCTCGGCGAGTACCACTCCACTGGACTCGGCCAGAAGCTGTTCGATGCCGCTGTCGAGAAGGACGAGCCGCTGTACCTCTGGGTCGCAGAGGACAATCCTCGCGCGCACCGCTTCTACGACCGCAACGGCTTCCGCCTCGATGGCACCAGCCACACCGAGCCGTTCCTCGGCGAGACGCTCACCGAAGTACGTTTCGTGCGCCCCTGATCGAAGCGAACCCATTTCACGCTGAGACCCCTGGCTGCTTATCGCGGCCAGGGGTCTCGTGCTGGGGTCAGCGACTGCTGACGGTGCCGAAGAGCTTCGCGATCGGTGCGAGCACGAGGGGCCTGGCGGCGACCCACGCTGCGATGATGACGACGAGGGATGCGACGAGGAACCAGAACCCCGTCCAGTTGTCGGCGTAGGCGTTCGGGTCGACCGAGCCCTGGGCTGCGTACATGTGGTTGAGGTTGCGCAGTGCACCCGTCGCGAAGACGAGGAACACGTGCACCGCGATGAATGCGACGAAGTACAGCATCACCGGGAAGTGCAGCGCGCGCGCCCACTCGATCGGGTACGCCTTGTTGAGCTTCTCGGCGTTCTTGGGCCACATGCCGCTCATCCGGTATCCGGTGACAGCGGCGAGAGGGGCTGCGATGAAGATCGTCACGAAGTACGCGATCTGCTGGATCGAGTTGTAGTTGACCCAGCCGTTCTCGGTCGGCCAGTCCAGCGAGATGTACTGCAGGACTGCGGTGAAGGCGTTCGGGATGACCTCCCAGCTGGTGGGGATCACCCGCATCCACTGGCCGGTCACGAACAGCAGCACGATGAAGACGACGCCGTTGACGAGCCACAGGATATCGAGGGCCTGGTGGAACCAGATCGTCAGGCTGACCTTGCCCTTCGGGTCGTTCCGTGGCGTCCAGAACGCGGTCGGGCGCTTTTCACCCCGGATCCGGAGACCGGACCGGATGATCAGCACCATCAGGAACACGTTGAAGAAGTGCTGCCAGCCGAGCCATGCGGGGAACCCGACCGGTGCCCCTTCGGGCAGGTGGTACTCGCCCGGGTAGGTGGTGAGGAAGTCCTGCATTCCCGAGAGGCTCAGCAGCCAGCGCACGAACAGCACGGCCATCGCGGCAGCGCCCAGTAGCGCGATGCCGCCGACGATCACGGTGCCGGCCCACTGGCCCTTCGTGAACGGACCGTACCGCTTCGGCTCTGGCGCGGGTGACTGGGGGACGAAGGCGTACTTGCCCGGGAAGACCGTGCGCGGGAACGGCAGCGGTATGCTCACATCGATCGTCGAGACAGCAGCGGATGCCGGGATGTCGGATGCGTCGATGAGATCGAGAGCCGCAGAGTCGACGCCTGAGCCTGTCGAAGGGCCGACGGGCTCGATCGCGACGGCAGCGGCTGCGCCCGCGGGAGGCCAGGGCTCGCCGCCCGGCCTGCGCGGGAGACCACGGCGCAGGGCTACGCCGGTTGCGGTTGCTGCGGCGGCGACAGGCGCGGTTGCGGCGACAGGCGCTCCGGAGGTTGCGACAGGCGCAGCCTGCGCAGCATCGGCCGGGGGCCAGGGCCCGCCACCGGGAGTGCGCGGCAGACCGCGACGCAGCGTCACACCGGCCGCGGAGCCCGTCGAAGGGCTCGGTGCCACTTCGGCCGCGTGGGGCGCTTCGACAGGCTCAGCGGTCGCAACCGTCGGTGCGGGTTCAGCCGCCGGAGCCGCCTCAGCGACCGAGCTCTCAACCACAGTAGATGTCGCAGCATCCCCCACTTCGACCTCGCCTGCAGGGGGCCAGGGGTCACCGCCGGCCACGCGCGGCAGGCCTCGCCTGAGCATCGGTCCCTGAGCCTGTCGAAGGGCACCCATGGCTACTTCTTCCGTGCGTCGAGAGCTTCGACGACCTGCGGCACGATCGTGAACAGGTCACCGACGATGCCGAAGTCGGCGACGTCGAAGATCGGCGCGTCAGCGTCCTTGTTGATCGCGACGATGTTCTTCGCCGTCTGCATACCCGCACGGTGCTGGATCGCACCCGAGATCCCCACCGCGACATACAGCTGCGGCGAGACCGAGACACCGGTCTGACCGACCTGATGGGCGTAGGGGATGTAGCCGGCGTCGACGGCGGCGCGCGACGCGCCGATGGCGGCGCCGAGCGCGTCGGCAAGCTGCTCTACGAGCACGAACTGCTCCTTCGAGCCGAGACCGCGACCACCTGCGACGACCTTCGCCGCACCGCGCAGCTCCGGACGAGAAGATTCGACCTCGACGACCTCGATGGCCCCGCCCTTTGCCGCTGCCGCCCCTGATGCGGCGACCTCGAGAGCTTCAACCGAAGGAGAGGCGACAGCCTCAGCCCGCTCATCGACTGCACCCTGGCGAACCGTGATGACCGGCGCGCCGAACGTCGGCGCGGAGTCGGTGAGGAACGCGCCACCGTATACAGAGTGATGCGCGATGACACCCTCGTCGTCACGGGCGACGCCGACCGCGTCGACCGAAAGCGCGAGCTTCTCGCGCACCGCGAAACGACCAGCGACGTCACGACCAGCGATCGAGTTCGAGACGAGCACGGCGCCCGGCTGCACCTTCTTGTACGCGGCCTGGAGCGCATCGACCAGCGGAACCGTGAGCGCTTCAGCATCAGCATCCGCCGTCAGCACGACGCCAGCGCCAGCGGCGGCCGCGGCATCCACGGCGCTCATCGAGCCGCCGGGAACGAGCGCGACCGGGGAGCCGATCTGCGCAGCCGCGCCGATCAGTGCTGCCGTCGAGCTGGCAGCGTCGCCTGACGGAGTCACGTCAACGAGGACGAGGATGGAATCTGCGGGGTAGCTCATCGTCACACCAACCTGTTCTGCACGAGGAACTCGACCAGCTTCGCGCCGGCATCGCCCTCATCGGTGATCTTCACGCCCGCCGCGCGCGGGGGCTTCTCGGACACAGTCGTCATGATCGTGCGGGGTGCTGCGGCAGGATCCGCAGAGACGCCGAGATCAGTCAGCGAGAGCACCTCGAGCGGCTTCTTCTTCGCCGCCATAATGCCCTTGAAGTTCGGGAAGCGCGCGTCGGGAAGCGCCTCGGTGATCGAGATCACCGCAGGGAACGACACCGAGACGGGCTGCGAGCCGTCATCAGCGGCACGCGTGCCAGAGACACCGTCAGCGGTGATCTCCAGCGCACTCAACGCCGTCGCCTGTGCGTATCCGAGGTGTTCGGCGAGCATCGCCGGGATCATTCCGCCCGAGCCGTCTGTCGAGAGGTTGCCGGTGATCACCAGATCCGGCTCACCGCGGCGAATCGCCGCAGCCAGCACCTCAGCGGTCAGACCCAGGTCCGCGCCGGCGAGCTGCTCATCCACCACGTGCACCGCCGAGCCCGCACCGATCGCGAGGGCCCGACGGATTGATGCCGTCGAGGTCTCGGGAGCCATCGAGAGAGCAACCACCTCGACGTCACCAGCCTTGTCGGCATACGAGAGCGCAACCTCGAGAGCGCGCTCGGCGATCTCGTCCAGGACCACATCACCGGCGGCACGATCGGCTAGACCGGTCTCCAGATTTAGTTTGCGATCGCCATAGGTATCAGGCACCTCTTTGACAAGGACGAAGATCTTCATCGAATGCTCCTCACGACAGGGCGAGTCTATCTACGTTGTGGACAGTGTCACTAATCAATTGGGTTTCACACCAATGCAGGCGCACTGAATGAGCCGCAATGTATACATACTGCACTATCCGCGACGATGCGGAACGGTGCCCGAGCAGGTTCCTCCGCACCCGATACCGTAGAGACGTGGCCCGCCCCCGTCCGCTCCCGATCGATCCGCTCGCCGAGGCGAAGCGGCAGTGGATCGCGCATGGCTGGACGGATGCCGCAGACGGCATGACCGCGGTCATCTCCGTCATGCGGGCCCAGCAGCTCCTCCTCGCCCGCGTGGATGCTGCACTGAAACCCTTCGGGCTCTCGTTCGCACGCTACGAGATGCTACGACTGCTCGCTTTCAGCCGATCCGGAAGCCTGCCGCTCTCCAGCGTGGTCGCCCGCCTGCAGGTGCACGCCACGACGGTGACGAGCACGGCAGAGCGCCTGGTGCGCGACGGGCTGATCGCGCGCGAGCCGCATCCTCACGACGGTCGTGCAGCGATGCTCGTGCTCACCGAGACGGGGCGCGATCTCGTCGAGCGCGCAACGGCCGCACTCAACAGCCAGGTCTTCAGCGCACCGGGGATGAGCAGCGAGGACACCGCAGGCCTCGTCGGAATCGTCGCGCGGCTGCGCCGGGATGCCGGCGACTTCACCGAGCCGCGTCCCCAGCCGGACCCGCTCTGATGGCGGAATTCTGATGGCGGAATTCATCCTCGAACGAGTGATCCCCGCAACCCCAGCGGCAGTGTTCGCGGCATCCCTCGATCCCGAGCTGCACGTCGAGTCAATGGCCCGCTATGGCGAGACGATGGTCAAGGGTCCCGCGGGAGGATCATTCACCGAGGGCTCAACCGTGACCTGGCGAGCGCGGCACTTCGGCATCCCATTTCATCTGACGACCATGGTCTTCGACATCGAGGAGCCGCATCGCTTCTGCGACAGGCAGATCAAGGGGCCGTTCGGCGCCTTCCATCACGAGCATGTGTTTCTCGAGCATCCCGATGGCACGCTCATACGCGACACCATCACCTTCCGCTCGCCATTCGGGCCCATCGGCGCGCTCGTGGACCGGTTCTTCATGCTCGAATACCTGCGGCGACTGGTCGCCGAGCGCAACGACGTTATTGCCGTTTCGCTCCAGCCCTGACGCGCGCAGCCTGATCGGCATAGTCATCCGTTCGAGGCTGCGGCCTAGCGATTCGTGAAATTTGGCGCGCGCTTCTCTCGGAACGCCGCCATGCCCTCTTTCTGGTCTTCGGTGTCGAAGAGTGCGGCGAAAGCCTGCTTCTCGTGCGCGAGTCCTTCGGCGAGGGTCGTCTCCATCGCGGCATCCAGCGCAGCCTTAGCGGCGTAGATGCTCGGCAGCGACTTGGACGCGATCGCCTCGGCGAGCTTCGTCGCTTCACCCTGAAGATCGGCTGCCGTCACCACCCGCGACACGAGACCCGCACGCTCTGCTTCGTCCGCCCCCATCACGCGCCCCGACAGGATGAGCTCGGCGGCCTTGTAATAGCCGACGGCGCGGATGAGTCGCTGCGTGCCGCCCATTCCGGGAATCACTCCGAGATTGATCTCCGGCTGACCGAACTTCGCAGTGTCGGCGGCGAGGATGATGTCGCACATCATCGCCAGCTCGCACCCACCGCCGAGGGCGAAGCCGCTGACCGCCGCGATGACAGGCGTTCGGACGGCGGCGAAGTCGTTCCACGCGCCGAAGTGATCGGTCGCACGCATTTCCGCGGCCGACATCCCTGCCATCTCTTTGATGTCAGCCCCCGCGGCGAACGCCTTCTCAGAGCCGGTGACGACGATGGCGCCGACGCGTTCGTCATTGTCGAAGGCGACCGCGGCTGCGGTGACTTCTTCGGCCACCTGCGAGTTGAGGGCGTTGAGCGCCTGTGGCCGGTTCAGAGTGATCCATCCCACCCGTCCGCGCTGCTCGACCAGGATCGTCTCGTACTCGGTCATCGGAATCCTCTCAGTAGGTGTGAGTTCAGTCTGCCTGAGGCCAGGGTGCGTCAGACGCTCCCGTCGCGGATATCGGTGATGATGCCGGAGAAATCCCGCCCCGCGCCGTCGCCCGCGGCGAAGTCCGCATAGAGCTGCTGCGCGAGCCGCCCCATCTTCGCATCGGTTGCGGTCTGCTCGATCGCCTGCAGCGCGAGCCCCAGGTCCTTGGCCATCAGGGCGCCAGCGAATCCCGGCTGATAGTCGCGATTGGCCGGACTCGTCGGCACGGGGCCTGGAACCGGACAGTTCGTCGTGATCGACCAGCACTGCCCGGACGCCTGCGAGACCACGTCGAACAGCGCCTCGTGCGAGAGCCCCAGCCGCTCCCCCAGCACGAACGCCTCACCGACCGCGATCTGGGATACCGCCAGGATCATGTTGTTGCAGACCTTCGCCGCCTGCCCGAGTCCTGGACCACCGCAGTGCACGATCCGCTTGCCCATCGCTTCGAGCAGCGGCAGCGCCGCCGCGAAGTCGTCATCCGACCCACCGACCATGAATGCCAGGGTGCCGTTCTCTGCCCCGACGACACCGCCCGAGACCGGAGCATCCACACTCCTATGCCCCGCCGCGATCGCCAGCGCATGCGCGGCCTGCGCTTCGTCCACGGCGATCGTCGACGATTCGATGAACAGCGTCCCAGGGGCGGCAGCCGCGAGCAGCCCGCCCTCGTAGGCGTCGAGAACATGCTTTCCGGCCGGGAACATCGTGATCACGACATCCGCATCTTTCGCGGCATCCGCACCGCTATCGGCGATAGGGATACCAGCGGCACGGGCCGCCTCGACTGCCGCGGGCATCAGATCGAAGCCGTGCACCTCGTGCCCGGCCTTCGTCAGGTTCACGGCCATCGGCAGGCCCATGTGCCCCAGGCCCAGGAACGCGATTCGGGTCATGATGTACTCCTCATCGAAACGGATCCCGCCGGTCGCAGCATCTCGCGGCCGACGATCAGACGCATGATCTCGTTGGTCCCCTCGAGGATCTGGTGCACGCGCAAGTCGCGCACGACCTTCTCGATTCCGTAGTCCTGAAGGTAGCCATAACCCCCGTGCAGTTGAAGGGCGCGATTGGCGACGTCGAATCCCGCATCCGTCGCGAAGCGCTTGGCCATCGCGCAGCGCATTGTGGCATCCGGCGCCTGCTCGTCCACGGCGAGCGCGCCATCTCGCACCATCAGCCGCGCCGCGTGCAGATCCGTGCGCATGTCGGCGATCGTGAACAGGATCGACTGCTTCTCGGCGAGCGGCTCGCCGAAGGCGACGCGCTCGTGCACATATGCCACGGCACGGTCAAGGGCCCACTGCGCGCCGCCGAGCGAACAGGCGGCGATGTTGAGTCGGCCGCCGTTGAGCGCCGACATCGCGATCGCGAAGCCCCTGCCCTCGTCGCCGAGCATGGCGGATGCTGCAACCCGAACCCCATCGAAGCTGACCTGACGGGTGGGCTGAGCGCGCCAGCCCATCTTCTTCTCGAGCGCACCGAAGCTGAGGCCCTCCGCTCCTGCCGGAACGAGGAAGGCGCTGATACCGCGAGCTCCCGAGTCCGCGGCGCCCGTCCTGGCCATCACGACGTAGATGCCCGATTCGCCCGCGCCGGAGATGAACTGCTTGACGCCGGTGAGCACGTAGTCGTCGCCCTCACGGACCGCACTGGTGGCGATCGCGGCTGCATCGGATCCGGCCCCTGGCTCGGTCAGGCAGTAGCTGCCGAACTCGCTCATGACCGTCAGCTTCGGGAGCCACTCGCTCCGCTGCGCGTCGTCGCCGTAGATGTCGATCATCCAGGCGACCATGTTGTGGATCGAGATGTACGACGCGATGGTCGGGTCCGCTTTGGCGAGTTCCTCGAAGATCGCGACGGTGTCAGTGCGGCTGAGCCCCGTCCCTCCGGACTCCTCGCGCACGTAGATGCCACCGAGTCCGAGTTCGCCGCCGCGGTGCAGCGCCTCCCTGGGGAACAGATGCTTCTCGTCGCGCTCGATCGCGAAGGGTGCGAGGGCGGTTTCGGCGTAGTCGCGGACGGCGTCCAGGATCGCTTCGCGCTCTTCTGCAGTGGTGAAAGTCGATGTCATGGTCATGTCGGCCTCCTAGTGCATGGTCGGGATGACGAAGCTGGCGCCGTCGCGCACCCCATGCGCCGGCCAGCGGCTGGTCACTGTCTTGGTCTTCGTGTAGAAGCGGAACGCGTCGGTGCCGTGCTGGTTGAGATCGCCGAAGCCCGACTTCTTCCAGCCGCCGAACGTGAAGTACGCGATCGGCACGGGGATGGGCACATTGACGCCGACCATCCCGACATTCACACGTGCGGTGAAGTCGCGGGCCGCGTCGCCGTCACGGGTGAAGATGGCAACGCCGTTGCCGAACTCGTGATCGGACGCCATCGCAAGAGCCTCTTCGTAATCCGCAGCGCGGGCGATGACGAGCACCGGCCCGAAGACCTCTTCGCGGTAGATCGACATGTCGGTGGTGACGTGGTCGAACAGGGTCGGGCCGAGGTAGAAGCCTTCTTCATGGTCTTCGACTGAGAAGCCTCGCCCGTCGGCGAGAAGCGTCGCCCCGGCATCGACGCCCTGCTGGATATAGTCGCTGACCCGCTCGACCGCCGCGGCGCTGACGAGGGGGCCATAGTCGAAGCCGTCCGCGAGCGCTGGGCCGACCCTGAGCTGGGCGACGCGTTCGGTGAGCTTCGCGGCGAGCGCATCGGCGGTCTCTTCGCCGACGGGAACAGCGACCGAGATTGCCATGCAGCGCTCGCCCGCTGAGCCGTAGCCCGCGCCGATCAGTGCGTCGGCGACCTGGTCGAGGTCAGCATCGGGCATGACGACCATGTGGTTCTTGGCCCCACCGAAGCACTGGGCGCGCTTGCCGTTCGCGATCGCCGTCGTATAGATGTACTCGGCGATGGGCGTGGAGCCCACGAAGCCGACGGCCTTGATCCGGTCATCGGTGAGCAGGGCGTCGACGGCTTCTTTGTCGCCGTGGACGACATTGAGGATGCCTGCGGGCAGCCCCGCCTCGAGGAACAGCTCGGCGAGCCGGACAGGAACAGAGGGATCGCGCTCGCTGGGCTTGAGCACGAAGGCGTTGCCCGCCGCGATCGCCGGGCCGATCTTCCACAGTGGAATCATCGCGGGGAAGTTGAACGGCGTGATGCCCGCCACGACACCGAGCGGCTGGCGCATGGAATATACGTCGATCCCGGTACCGGCGGCCGTGGAGTACTCCCCTTTGAGCAGATGCGGCGCGCCGGCGGAGAACTCGATCACTTCAAGGCCGCGCTGGATGTCTCCACGAGCATCGTCGAGGGTCTTGCCGTGTTCACTGGACAACAGCCGCGCCAGCTCATCCATATCGCGGTGGACGAGTTCGAGGAAGCGCAACAGCACGCGAGCGCGCTTCTGCGGATTGGTCGCTGCCCACGCCGGCTGCGCGGCTTCGGCGTTCGCGATCACCTCGCGCACCTCGTCGGCCGAGGCCAGCGGCACCTGTGCCTGCACCTCGCCCGAGCTTGGGTCGTAGACCTCGTTGAAGCGGCCAGCATCCGGGGTGAGGAGCGATCCGCCAACAAAATGTGGAATGGTACGAATCATTGTGTGATGTCCCTTCGTGCCTTCATTGGCACGATGTTCACATTACGCGGATCTCCTGAGATTTACTAGGGCGCCCTTGTATATGTCGCCGGCGTCACAGGTAGTCATCGGGGTGCAGTTGGCGCACACCGCGCGAGTGCACGACGAACTGGGCGCGCAGGGGGATCTCCATCTCGGCCGCTGCTTCTGCCATCGCTCGCGCCCAGGAGCGATCAACGTCGACCACCGCGCTGGGACCGCGACGCTCCCAGGCGAGGATCACGCTAGCGTTCCCGGTCGCTTCCAGCATGAGCCCTGCCCGATTCATGAGCAGATAGGCGTTGGTGACAGTGCCGAGGTCGGCGAGTTCGACGACGGCGTTCGGGTCTACGGGGTAGTCGCTCATCGGCACGAACGGATCGCCGAGGCATCCGCGATCATCCATGAACATCAACCACATCTGCCTCTGATTCGCGCGCTGCAGCAGGCGCTCCAGAACATCGCGCAGGTCGTCGTCACTGTCGAGGACTCGGTCTTTGAGGTGCGGGGTTGTATTTGTCATGCCCCGATGATGACTGTTCTGCACCGAGGACGAGCCCGGAATTCCGCGGCCTGTGCACAGATCGCCACCATCCGACGATTGTGCATAGCAAGTCGCCGTCCTTTCGTTGAGTGCTGTTCACCATCCGGACATGTGCGCCGATTACAACTGCAGATGTGCGGAAGGTTCAGACCGGATCGGGTAGTCGTACACGTCCCGCACAACGGTGAGCACAGCTCCCCCCGCGGTCATCAGACCGCGAAAGGACCCCCGCCGAATCGGGTCGGTGGGGGTCTTCCTCTTTCGGCGGGTGCAGCCCCGACTACCGGGCTGCTGCCGCAGCAGCAGCAGCCAACAGCGCCGGCACCCCGACCTCCAGCGTCGGGCCGAAGGCGTCACCGGGGCGCTCGCCGTCCAGCCAGCGCGTGTAGATGGCCTCGCAGAACACGGCGGCCTTCCACAGCGCGAGCACCTCGTACCAAGACAGCGCCGAGACGTCCGCGCCGGTGCGGGCGACGTACCGCTCGACCAGCTCCGCTCGTCGCGGATACCCCTCCCCGCGGGTCACGGTCGTCAGCTCGAGCGGCGTGGGCGCGGCATCCGGGCTGGCATACGTCGCAACGAGATAGCCGAGGTCGGCGAGCGGGTCGCCGAGCGTCGCCATCTCCCAGTCCAGGATCGCCTGCACCTCCGCCGGCCCCGAGCCCCGGAACATCAGGTTCCCGATGCGGTAGTCGCCATGCACGACGGATGCCCGCGCCGAGACCGGCAGGTTGTCCCGCAGCCACTCGGCGATGCGGTCCACCTCGGGAAGCGTCCGCCGCGACACCTTCGGCCACAGAGATGCGAAACGCTCCACCTGCCGGATGAGATACCCGTCCGGGCGGCCAAGCCCGGCCAGATCGCCCGCGCTGACATCGAGCGCGTGGAGCCCGGCGAGTGCGTCGACGGCCGCGAAGGGAAGCGCCGTACGACCCTCATCAGTGTCGAGGTGCGCCGGCATCAGATCGGTGACAACCTCTCCGTCGAGATGCTCCATGACGTAGAACGGCACACCCAGCACGCTCTCGTCATTGCACACGTCGACGATCGTCGGCACGGGCGCCCCCTCCGCGGCGAGCAACCTCTGCACCCGCGCCTCGCGCAGCATGTCGTGCGTTGACGGCGGGAGCGGGGGCCGCGGACCCCGGCGCAGCACGAGCCTGCGGCCGGCAAGCTCGAGCAAGAAGGTCACGTTCGAGTGCCCCTCGCCGATCCGGGCCCAGCGGATCTCGCCCCCACCGAGTCCGACCAGCCCCAGCCCGACCGAGGCGAGACGCTCGCCGAGCGGTTCGAGCACGAGCAGCGGGGGCCGATCCAGCAGGGCCGCTTCATCCCACGTGCGCACCACCTCGAGGTCGGTGGCGTTCATGGTGCACCTCCGACGATGTCACGGCGGGGCTCCCCGGCATCCACAGCCCGCTGCCGAGCCTTCGCGGCCCGTCGCGCGATCGCCCAGCGATGCGTCTCGCTCGACCCGTCGTAGATCCGGAACGGCCGCACCTCGTTGAGGTACTGGATCAGCGGCAGGCCGGAGCTCACTCCGTCGCCGCCGCACAGCTGGACTGCACGATCGATCACCCGGAACACCGCCTCCGAGCAGTGCACCTTCGCAATCGATGACAGCGCGGCACCGGCACGCGGCTCGTCGTCGAGCACCACCGCGGCACGGTCGATGATCGCGGCGGACGTCTCGATGTCAATCGCACTGTCCGCGATCATCGCCTGCGCGACGCCGAGGTCGGCGAGCTGCGCTCCGAAGAGTGAGCGACCGTTGGCGCGGTCGAGGCTGATGTCGAACGCCCGCCGCGCCAACCCCAGCCAGCGCATGCAGTGCGTGAGACGTGCGGGCCCGAGCCTCACCTGCGCGTATCGGAAGCCCGCGCCGGGTGTGCCGAGCACGTCGGCGTCGGGCACGAACACATCACGGAAGACGACATGCGGATGCCCGCCGGCGATCGCCGCCTCGATCGTGCGGATGCCGGGACCGATGCGCACGCCGTCAGCCGAGAGCGGCGTCAGCAGCATCGTCGCCCCGGCCGGATGCTCGCCGTCCGCGGCCGTGCGCGCCATCACGATCGCGAAGCTCGCGCCCTCGGCCCCGGAGATGAACCGTTTCTCACCGCTGATCCTCCAGCCACCGTCGACGCGCTCGGCGACGGTGGCCAGGGCATCCGGGTCGGACCCGGCGCCGGGGTGCGGCTCCGTCATCGCGAACGACGAACGGACACTGCCGTCCACCAGCGGGCGCAGGTACCGCTCTTTCTGGTCGTCGGTGGCGACGACTTCGAGCAGTCGCATGTTGCCCTCATCGGGCGCCATGCAGTTGAGAACAGCTGGTCCGATCAGCGAGTATCCGGCCTCTTGGAACACCGGCGACCATTCGGGCAGCGACAGCCCGAGACCGCCGTACTCGCGCGGCGCGTGCGGCGCGTGCACCCCGGCGGCCTTCGCCTGGGCGCGCAGGCCCTGCAGCGCGGCACCCGACAGTGTCTCGCCCCAGCCGGGTTCGGCGGGGATGACGACGCCCCGGACGAAGGCGCGCGTGCGCGCAACCAGGTCGTTCATGCCGCGCCTCCGGCGTTCAGCAGTCCGCCGTCGAGGTTGAGAACCTGCCCGGTGACCCACCCCGAGCCGTCGACGCAGAGATAGGCGACGGCCTCCGCCACGTCTTCCGGCGTGCCGAGCCTGCCCATCGGATAGTCGGCGGCGATCTCGCCCTCGCGTCCCTCGTACAGCGCGCGGGCGAACCGCGTCTTCACGACCGCAGGTGCCACCGCGTTCACCCGGATGCGCGGTGCGAGCTCGACCGACAGCGTGCGGGTGAGGTGACTGACGGCCGCCTTGGTCACGCCGTACCAGCCGATGCCGGGAGAGGGCACCTCACCGGTGACGGAGGAGAGGTTGACGACAACGCCGGCGTTCGACTGCGCACCGAGGCCGGCACCCACCGCCTCCTGCGTCCAGGCGAGAGTGCCGATGACGTTGACCTCGAGCACCTTGCGCGCGGCATCGAGGTCGAGGCCGGCGAGCGGGCCGTAGACCGGATTGATCCCGGCGTTGTTGATGAGGATGTCGAGGCGGCCGAACTCAGTCGCGATCCGTTCGAACACCTCAGCGCGGTGCACCGGATCGTCGGCAGCCCCGGCGACGCCGATCGCGCGGTCTCCGAGACCGTCGACCGCTTCGGCCAGCTGCTCCTCGCGGCGGGCAGTCAGGCACACCGAGGCGCCGTCCGCGATCAGGCGCTGCGCAATAGCCAGCCCGATCCCCCTACTGGCGCCGGTGACCAGCGCCGTGCGCCCGGTCAGCGGTCCATCGACGTGCGTCATGAAGATCTCCCTCGATCAACT
This sequence comes from Microbacterium zouquanmingi, assembly GCF_052266675.1. Taxonomy (NCBI): domain Bacteria; kingdom Bacillati; phylum Actinomycetota; class Actinomycetes; order Micrococcales; family Microbacteriaceae; genus Microbacterium; species Microbacterium zouquanmingi. The sequence continues at coordinate 754,294 of NZ_JBQPRA010000001.1, read as the reverse complement.
GGATTTCTCTAATCTTCATTAAACTTCCCTCCTTGCGCAAGCTGTTCCTGATTGGATTACTCGGGCTTGACTCCTAAAATTTTGAATGCATAATAAAAACTGTGACCGCGACGACGCGGAGAAGGAGAGACGGCGATGGCGCTGACACGAGACCTGTACGACGACGACCACGAAGAGTTCCGCAACATCGTGCGCGAGTTCGTCGAGCGCAACGCCAAGCCCAATGCCGAGCGCTGGGATGCCGAGGGCGTCGTCGACCGCGAACTGTTCACCGCGGCAGCTGAAGCCGGCATTCTCGGGTTCTCGATCGATGAGGCGTACGGCGGCGGCGGCACCGACGACTTCCGATTCAACGCGATCATGGCCGAGGAGCTGGCGAGCAACCCGGTCTCAAGCGGCATGGCCGGCATCGCCCTGTCGAACGACATCACCATCCCCTACTTCACCGACCTCACGAATGACGAGCAGAAACAGCACTGGCTGCCCGGCATCGCCGCGGGCGAGCTCATCACCGCGATCGCGATGACTGAACCCGGCACCGGCAGCGACCTCGCCGGCATCCGCACCACCGCCGTGCGCGATGGCGACGACTACATCGTCAACGGCTCGAAGATCTTCATCTCCAACGGCCAGAACGCCGATCTGATTGCCACGGCCGTGCGCACCTCGCCCGACCCGCACAAGGGCCTCAGCCTGATCGTCATCGAGCGCGGCATGGCCGGGTTCTCACGCGGCAAGAACCTCGACAAGGTCGGCCTGCACGCACAGGACACCAGCGAGCTCATCTTCGAGGACGTGCGGGTACCGGCATCCAATCTGCTCGGCGAAGAGGGCGCGGGCTTTCTCGGCCTCATGAAGAACCTGCCTCAGGAGCGCCTGTCGATCGCTGCGGGAGCTGTGGCATCCAGCGAGGGCGTGCTCGCCCGCACCCTCGACTACGTGCGCGACCGCACCGCCTTCGGAAAGCCGATCGGCTCGTTCCAGAACACCCGATTCGAACTGGCCGAGATGGTCACCGCGACGCAGGCCAGCCGCTCGTACGTCGACCAGGCGATCAAGCAGCACAATGAGGGTGCACTGTCGGCGGCGGATGCCTCGGCGGCGAAGTTCTGGACCACCGAGCAGTACGTCGACATCGTGAACCGCTGCCTGCAGCTGCACGGCGGATACGGCTACATGCAGGAGTACCGCATCGCCCAGGACTACCTCGATGCGCGAATCACCACCATCTACGGAGGAACGACAGAGATCATGAAGGAGATCGTCGGTCGGGACCTCGGCCTTTAGTCATCCCCGCATAGGAGCAGGAGAAGGAACATGACAGACGCGTACATCTACGACGCCGTGCGCACGCCCCGTGGCAAGAACCGCGGCGGCGCCTTGCACGGCACCAAGCCTGTCGACCTCGTCGTCACGCTGATCGACGCGATCCGCGACCGCAACCCGGAGTTCGACACGAGCAGGGTCGACGACATCGTGCTCGGCGTCGTCTCTCCGGTCGGCGAGCAGGGCGGCGACATCGCCCGCACCGCCGCACTCGTGGCGGAGCTGCCCGAGACCGTCGCCGGCGTGCAGATCAATCGGTTCTGCGCCTCAGGCCTGGAGGCCGTGAACCTCGCAGCCCAGAAGGTCGCCTCAGGATACGAGGACCTCGTGCTCGCCGGCGGCGTCGAGTCGATGTCGCGGGTGCCGATCGGATCGGACGGCGGCGCCTACGCGCAGGATCCGACCACCGCCTACGACAACTACTTCGTGCCGCAGGGCATCGGCGCCGACCTCATCGCCACGATCGAGGGCTTCAGCCGCGAGGACGTCGATGCCTTCGCCGCCCGCTCGCAGCAGCGCGCCGAGACCGCGTGGCAGGAGGGGCGCTTTGACAAGTCGATCGTGCCGGTGAAGGACTTCAACGGCGTCGTGCTGCTCGACACCGACGAGCACCGCCGTCCGGAGTCGACCGTCGAATCGCTCGGAAAGCTGCCCGCGAGCTTCGCCACTGCCGGCGTGCAGGCCGGCTTCGACGCCGTGGCCCTGCAGAAGTACCACGCCGTCGAGCGTATCGAGCACGTGCACGGCCCCGGCAACTCGTCGGGGATCGTGGATGGCGCGGCTCTCATGCTCATCGGATCGGGTGAGGCCGGAGAAGCCGCAGGGCTGAAGCCCCGCGCCCGCATCGTCGCCACGGCCGTCATCGGCTCCGAGCCGACCATCATGCTCACCGGCCCCACCCCGGTGACACAGAAGGCCCTGGACCGCGCCGGACTGACGGTGGACGACATCGACCTGTTCGAGCTGAACGAGGCATTCGCGGCCGTCGTCATGAAATGGCAGAAGGATCTCGGCATCCCGGACGACAAGGTCAACGTCAACGGCGGCGCCATCGCGCTCGGCCACCCCCTGGGCGCCACCGGCGCGATGATCCTCGGCACCCTGCTCGACGAGCTCGAGCGACGGGACCTCAAGCGCGGCCTCGCCACGCTCTGCGTCGGCGCCGGCATGGGAATCGCCACCATCATCGAGCGGGTCTGAGACGAAAGGTCTGAGAAGAATCATGAGCATTGCAGAGAACGTCGCAGAAACCACTGACGTCTACACCGGCTACGCCTGGGATCTGGATACCGACAGCATCGTCACCGTCACGATGGATGACCCGAACGCCGCGGTCAACACCATGAACCCGCATTTCGTCGCATCCCTCGAGGCGACCGTCGGCCGGCTGGAGGCCGAACGCGAGAACATCGCCGGCGTCATCCTCGCCTCAGCGAAGAAGAGCTGGTTCGCCGGCGGAGACCTGAACCTGCTGCGCGCGGCGGATCCCGCGAAGGCAACGGAGGAGACCGCGCACATCGATCACGTGAAGGCGCTGCTGCGCCGGATCGAGCAACTGGGCAAGCCGGTCGTCGCCGCCCTCAACGGGACCGCGCTCGGCGGCGGCCTCGAGGTCGCCCTCGCCGCGCACCACCGCATCGCGGCGTCAGACGCCCACGGCGCCCAGTTCGGCCTCCCCGAGGTCTCGCTGGGCCTGCTTCCCGGCGGCGGCGGTGTGACCCGCACCGTGCGGATGCTGGGACTTCAGAAGGCCCTACAGGAGGTCATCCTCCCCGCCACCCGCTTCAGCGCCGATGACGCTCTCGCCGTGGGGATCATCGACGAGGTCGCTCCGCTCGCGGAGCTGGACGCCCACGCCCGCGCCTGGATCGCCGCGAACCCCGCACCGGTCAAGCCCTGGGACGAGAAGGGCTTCCGCCTCCCGGGCGGCGCCCCGACCTCCCCTGGCGTCGCCGCGCTCCTCCCGGGGATGCCGGCCCTGCTGCGCAAGCAGCTCAAGGGCGCTCCGATGCCCGCGCCTCGCGCGGCGATGGCTGCGGCCGTCGAGGGCGCCTACGTCGACTTCGACACGGCATCCCGCGTCGAAACGCGGTACTTGGTGAGCCTTACCCACGGTCAGGTCGCGAAAAACATGATCAAGGCGTTCTTCTTCGACCTGCAGGAGATCAACTCCGGCGGCAGCCGCCCTTCGACAGGCGCAGGGAACGGAGAGGCGAACGGCGAGCCGTTCCCGAAGTTCACCGCCACGAAGGTGGGCGTCGTCGGCGCGGGCATGATGGGCGCCGGCATCGCCTACGTCTCGGCGAAGGCCGGGATCGAGGTCGTGCTCAAGGATGTTTCCGCCGAGGCCGCTGAGAAGGGCAAGGACTACTCGCGCCAGCTCGAGGAGAAGGCGCTCGCGCGCGGCAAGACCACGCCGGAGAAGTCCGAGGCACTGCTGGCGCGGATCCACCCGACCGGCGATGCCGCCGACTTCGACGGCGTCGACTTCGTCATCGAGGCGGTGTTCGAGTCGGTGCCGGTGAAGCAGGGCGTCTTCCAGGAGATCGAGGATGTGGTGAAGCCGGATGCTGTGCTCGGATCCAACACGTCGACGCTGCCGATCACCGAGCTCAGCGAGGGTGTGAAGCGGCGCGAAGACTTCATCGGCATCCACTTCTTCTCCCCCGTCGACAAGATGCCGCTCGTGGAGATCGTGCGCGGCGAGAACACCGGCGACGAGGTGCTCGCGAAGACGTTCGACTACGTGCAGCAGATCCGCAAGACGCCGATCGTCGTCAACGACTCCCGCGGATTCTTCACCTCGCGGGTCATCGGCAAGTTCATCGCCGAGGCGGTCGCCGCGGTCGGCGAGGGCGTGGAGCCGGCTTCCGTCGAGCAGGCGGCTCTCCAGGCCGGATACCCAGCGGGCGCCCTGCAGTTGTTGGACGAGCTGACGATCTCGCTGTCGCAGAAGATCCGGCAGGAGACCCGCGCGGCCGTCGAGGCCGAAGGCGGTGTATGGGTCGAGCACCCCTCCGAAGCGATCATGGACTGGATTGTCGACGAACAGAAGCGCCCGGGCCGCAGGGCCGGCGGCGGATTCTACGACTACTCCCCCGAGGGCAAGCGGGGCGGCATCTGGCCCGGTCTGCGCGAAAAGTACGACTCGGGGCGCACGGTGCTGCCGCTTGTGGATCTGCAGGAGCGGATGCTGTTCGCCGAGGCGCTTGACACCATCGACTGCCTTGACAACAACGTGCTCACCTCGGTCGCCGACGCCAACATCGGCTCGATCTACGGCATCGGCTTCCCCGCCTGGACCGGTGGTGTATTGCAGTACGTGAACCAGTACGAAGGCGGGCTGGCTGGCTTCGTCACCCGCGCCCGAGAACTGGCAGCCGCCTATGGCGAGCGCTTCGCACCGCCCGCGTCACTCATCGCCCGCGCGGAGTCCGGGGAGGAGTACCGATGAGCGAGACACGGACCGTGCCCAGCCTGCGCACCCCGTTCACCGAGGCGCTCGGCATCGAGCATCCGGTCGTCCAGGGCGGCATGATGTGGGTCGGCCGTGCCGAGCTCGCCGCGGCCGTCTCGGAGGCCGGCGGTCTCGGGATGATCACCGCGCTCACGCAGCCGACGCCGGCCGATCTCGTGAAGGAGATCGAGCGGGCACGCACGCTGACTGACAAGCCGTTCGGGGTGAATCTGACGATCCTGCCCTCAATCAACCCTCCGCCCTACGACGAGTACCGGCGAGCGATCATCGATGCGGGCATCACGATCGTGGAGACCGCGGGCTCCAGCCCCGAACCACACATGGACATCTTCAACGCCGCAGGCGTCAAGGTCATCCACAAGTGCACCTCGGTGCGCCACGCTCTCAAGGCACAGGCGGTCGGCGTGGCCGCGGTCTCGATCGACGGCTTCGAGTGCGCCGGCCATCCGGGAGAGGACGACGTCCCCGGACTCGTACTGATCCCGGCTGCGGCCGATGCGCTGGAGATTCCGTTCATCGCCTCCGGCGGTTTCGCGGACGGACGCGGTCTCGCCGCCGCTCTCAGCCTCGGCGCACACGGTGTGAACATGGGCTCGCGCTTCATGAGCACGATCGAGTCCCCGATCGCGCAGGCCGTGAAGGAGCGGATCGTCGAGGCGTCAGAGCTCGACACGAACCTCATCTTCCGGAGCCTGCGCAACACCGCGCGGGTCGCGAAGAACGCCATCTCCGACGAGGTCGTGCAGATCCTCGCCGATGGCGGGCAGTTCCCCGACGTGCAGCCACTCGTCGCCGGCGCTCGCGGACGCAAGGTCTTCGAGGATGGAGACCTGGATGCCGGAATCTGGACTGTCGGTCAGGTCCAGGGCATCATCCGGGACATTCCGAGCGCGGGAGATGTGGTGCGTCGCACCGTCGCACAGGCGCACCGGGTGCTCACCGAACGTCTGGCGATGTTCGGCTGACACTTCCGCCCGTCCGCATGGTGCTCGGCGCCCTGCGGACGGGTATTCTCACGGCTGGGCGAATGTCCCGAAGCGGACCATATCCTGCGTACTCCGGACGAGGTCGTCCAGCGATCGCGTCCGGGGGTTCCACCACTCCACCGCCCAGTTCATGGAACCGAGCAGCAGCAGCCGGAAGACATTGATGTCGAGTCCGTCGCGCAGCTCACCAGCATCCTGCGCGGCGAGGAAGAGCTCGCGCCAGTAGCGGCTGTACGCCCCCTCCTCCGCAGCCGGGCGCACGCGCAGATGCTCCGGAACCTGTCCGGCGTTGCGCACTGAAGCGGTCGTGTAGTCGGAGATCTGCAGCTCGTAGCGCAGGTGGGCGTCGACGCCAGCAAGGATGCGGTCGCACGCAGTAGCGTCATCAGGGAGCGCCTCGAGCGTCTCCTCGACGTGCACGCGCACACGGTGAGCCCCCGCCCACATGACCTCCTCGACGAGCTCGTCGCGTGAGGAGAAGTAGTAGTAGATCGCAGGCGCCTGGACGCCGGCCGCCTCGGCGACATCGGTGAGCCGCGTGCCGGCATAGCCTTTGCGGCTGAGCACCTGAGCTGCGGCATCCAGAATCCGCTGGCGGGTACGCGCCGACTTCGATGTCTGCTCCATCGTCATTCGATCATTCTAACCGTCATTCGAAAAGTGTCGCCGCCTCTTGCCCTGCGAACACAACGCCGCTAACGTGAATCTTGATTAACTTTTTCTCAATGAAGAGCAAGAGGTGCCCAACATGACCACCACCCGTGAAGAAACGTCCACCGGACTCGTCACCCGCGATCCGCGCGATGAGCGTGTGATCGCCGAGTACGCCCTCGAAGACGACACCCGCGTCGTCGAGCGCGTCCGCATCGCCCGCGAGGCCGCCGCCTGGTGGTCGCACCAGGGCTTCGACGGTCGCAAGCGCACACTGCTCGCTTGGAAGGGTGCGATCGCCCGCGGCGCCCAGGATCTCGCCGCGATCATCTCTCGCGAGACCGGCAAACCATCCGGCGACGCCCTGCTCGAGGTAATGCTCACGCTCAGCCACCTCGACTGGGCCGCCAAGAACGCCCACCGCGTACTCAAGCCGCGTCGAGTCAAGGCCGGAATCATCAACTACAACCAGAAGGCCACGCTGCGTTACGAACCGCACGGCGTCGTCGGCGTCATCGGCCCGTGGAACTACCCGCTCTACACACCGATGGGATCGATCTCGTACGCACTCGCCGCGGGAAACGCCATCGTGTTCAAGCCCAGCGAGCTCGCCCCGGGCACCGCTCGCTGGATCGAAGCCCGCTGGAACGAGGTCGCCGACCGCCCCGTGCTGCAAGTGACCACCGGCGATCGCACCACGGGCGCCGCACTCGTGCGCGCCGGCGTCGACAAGGTCGCCTTCACAGGATCCACGGCGAGCGCGAAGCGCGTCATGGCCGCATGCGCCGAGTCGCTCACCCCATTGGTCGCGGAGTGCGGCGGCAAGGATGCCCTGATCGTCGCGGCAGATGCCGACCTCGACTCCGCCGCGGACTTCATCGTCTTCGGCGGCCTGGGCAACGCCGGCCAGACCTGCGTCGGCGTCGAGCGGGTCTACGCGGTGCGTTCGGTCCGTGACCCGCTGGTCGAGAAGGTCATCGAGCGCGCCAAGCGCCTGCGTCTGGACGGAGAGGACCCGTCCTACGGCCCACTCACCCTCGCCTCACAGTCCGCGATCATCGCCGATCATGTGGCGGATGCCGTCGCCAAGGGCGGCCGCGCGGTGCTCGGAGGTCCGGAGTCCGTCGGCGGTCGCCGCGTCGCCCCCATCGTCCTCGTCGACGTGCCGGAGGATTCTGATGCCGTGCGCTGCGAGACCTTCGGGCCGACGGTCGTGATCAACGCCGTCTCCGACCTCGATGAGGCCGTCACCCTCGCGAACGCGACGGAGTTCGGCCTCGGAGCCGCGGTCTTCACGAAGAGTGCGAAGACCGGCGAGGCCGTTGCCGCACGGCTGAAGTCCGGCGTCGTCACGATCAACTCCGTCCTCGGCTTCGCCGCGATCCCCGCGCTCCCCTTCGGCGGCGTGAAGGGCTCGGGCTTCGGTCGCATCCACGGCGCCGATGGCCTCCGCGAGTTCAGCGTGCCGAAGTCGGTCGCCCGCCAGACCGGTAAAGCGGCTCTCAACCTGCTGACGATGGAGCGCAGCGACCGCGACATGCACCTCGTGGCGAAGATGATCCCACTGCTGCACGGACGCAGCCGCTGAGCTTCGCGTTCACAACTCCTGAGGAATGGTCGCTCTCAGCACGTCGCGGTGCGAGATGGCGCGGCTCCATCGCGCAGGCGCAGCGGAATCTCAGGAGTTATGAACGGACGGCGGCTCAGCCGATCCCGAGCACGGTCTCCATGAACCCGGCGAGCCGTGCGGCGGCGGCCTCATCGCGCGCGGACAGCAGCGGCATCTCATCCGTGATGACACTGAAGCCCGCATGCACGAGCACCGCGGCCTCGCGGCCGCCGAGCTCCGGGCGGACGGCCTGCAGCAGCGCGGTCCAATCCGCGACGTGCGCGCGCTGCATGGCGCGTAGGCGGCGCTGATCCTCGGGTGCGAGGTTGCCGAGCTCGGAGAAGTAGATGCGCATCAGCGCGAGGTTGCGGAACGAGTGGTCGACATATGCCCGGCACAGCCGGCGCAGCGCCTCATCCGGTGCCACCGATGACTCGCGCACGCGTAGCACCGCGCGCTCGAGCGCCACGGCCGCACGGTCGCAGGCAGCCAGGAGGACGGCGGGCTTGCCATCGAAGTGCCGGTAGACGCCGGAGGGGGTGAGGGAGACCTCGGCGGCCAGATCCTCGATCGTGACCTCGTTATAGCCGCGTGCGGCGAACAGCCGGATCGCAGTGTCCACGAGCTGCTCGCGGCGCCCAGTGGGGGCATCCGACTCCTCGACGAAGTCGCCCCCGGCGGGAACGGATGAGGTGATCGCCGGGTCGATGTCGAGCATCCGCCAAGCCGCTTCCCTGAGCAGAGCCCGGAGGCTCCGCGCCGCGACGACCGTGCGGTGCGCGGTGATGCTGGCCACCACGCTGAGAGCTGCGAGCACGATCAGCCGGCGCTCGGCGTCGTCGACGTCGGGACGGTAGATACGGTGCGGCGCCTCGAAGCGCTCACGCAGCAGGCGGAACCGGCCGGTGAGCTGTTCCCGGTCCCCTCGTTCGAGGTAGCGCCCCTCCCAGCGATAGATGCCGCCGATCGCGCGCAGCTCGACAGTCGTAGCGATGATGTCGTCGAGCAGCTCATCCAGTGCAGCGCGCGCGTCGGTCGCGGTCTCCACCGGCTGCGCGGCGGCATCGTCCGTCGCCTCGATCAGCTGCTGCACGAGCGCGAAGGCGGTGCGCATGAACAGGGCGTACTTGTTCGGGAAGTGCCGGTACAGCGCCGGGGCCGAGATTCCGACGGCATCCGCGATGTCCTGCATCCCGACCGCGTGATAGCCGTTGCGCGCGAACGCGGACGCCGCCGCCTCCTGAATGTGGCGCTTGCGATCGCGCGGACGCGTGCGATTCGCGGGGAGGCCGGCGGATGAGGGCATGTCCCACAGCCTACCGGGGCGCCGCCGACCTCCTGATGTGATTACTCATTAACTTCTAGTGACGCGCGGATGTGAATGTCTATTAACAAAACGCGTGACAACCGGCGCGGACGATGGCATACTCATGGCAAGCCCCGCCGCGACGATGCGGTGAAGATACACAGACGTATGAAAGGGACCAGCCCGATGTCCGAGCAGAACGCCACCGCGATTCCCGCGGCGGTGCGCCGCAACCACTGGATGAACCAGGTCGCAACGCACGCCGAGATGAAGCCAGACGAGACCGCCTTCAAGTTCCTGGGCGAGGTGACCACCTGGCGCCAGGCCGCCGACCGGGTGGATTCCTTCGCCGCAGCCCTCGCCCGCCGCGGAGTCGGCTTCGGTGACCGCGTGCTGCTGCTGACTCTGAACCGTCCGGAGGTCGTGCTCTCCGTCTTCGCAATCAACCGTCTCGGCGCGATCGCTGTGCCGATCAACATCCGCCTGACCCCACCCGAGATCGCCTACATCGCGGATGATGCCGATGCCGACGTGCTGATCGTCGAGGCGCCACTGGCGCCGCTCGTCGGCGCTGTCGCCCAGGTCACGGACCGCATCAAGAAGGTCATCGTGATCGGCGGTCCTTCGACAGGCTCAGAGACCGGGGATGCTGAGTCCTGGGCTGACCTCGTCGCCGAGGACCCGGAGGGATTCGAGTACCCCGACGTCCCCGAAGACACCACGGCCCTGATCATGTACACCTCGGGTACGACCGGTCGCCCGAAGGGCGCGATGCTCGACCACGTCAACCTTTTCGCGCAGTCGCTCACCCTGTTGCGCGTGAACCAGGTCTTCGGCGAGGACGACATCGCGTTCATGACCGCTCCGCTGTTCCACATCGCGGGCCTCGGGTCGATCGCACCGAACTTCGTCATCGGCATCCCGACCGTCATCCACCCGCTCGGCGCGTTCAACCCGACGGAGCTGCTGGACGCCTGGGAGACGGAGAAGGCGACGATCGTCTTCAACGTCCCGCAGCAGTGGCAGGTTATCTGCGCCGACCCGTCCATCCCTGACCGCGATCTGCACCTGCGCATCATCAGCTGGGGTGCGGCCCCGGCGTCCGACACCCTGCTGAAGCAGATGTCCGACTGCTTCCCGAAGGCGACGAATGTCGCGGTGTTCGGCCAGACCGAGATGACGCCGATCACCTGTGCGCTCAGCGGCGAGGACTCGCTGCGCAAGCTCGGCAGCGTCGGCAAGCCCATCCCGACCATCCAGTACCGCGTCGTCGACGAAGACTTCAACGACGTCGCTCGCGGCGAGGTCGGCGAGATCCTCTACCGGGGCCCGAACCTCATGAAGGGATACTGGCGAAAGCCCGCCGAGACGGCTGAGGCATTCGAGCGCGGTTGGTTCCACTCCGGAGACTTGGTCCGCCAAGACGAGGAGGGCTTCGTCTGGGTCGTCGACCGTAAGAAGGACATGATCATCTCGGGTGGCGAGAACATCTACTGCGCTGAGGTCGAGAATATCCTGGCAGGGCATCCGAAGATCCTCGAGGCCGCCGTGTACGGCCGCGCTGACGAGCGTTGGGGTGAGATCCCGGTTGCGGCCGTGGCGGTGCGTCCCGGTGAGGAGCTCAACCTCGACGAACTGCAGGGATGGCTCGGCGACAAGCTCGCGCGCTTCAAGCAGCCCAAGGCGCTCGTCACCGTCGACGCTCTGCCCCGCAACGCCGGCGGCAAGGTCAACAAGGTCGCGCTGCGCAGCGCCGACCGCGAAGAGGCTGTGATCTAGACAATGAATGCAGCTGTGGCCGCGCTCGTCCGGGAGCGCGGCGGACCCGTCGCGCTCTCGGAGGTCTCGGTGCGCGAGCCCGGCGCGGGCGAGATCCTCGTCCGCATCCATGCCTCCGGGGTGTGCCCGACCGACCTGTTCGGTATGTCCGGCGGTGCCGGCGATCGCTTCCCGGCCGTTTTCGGCCATGAGGGCGCAGGAACTGTCGAGCGCGTGGGTCCGACCGTCGAGAACCTGCGGGTCGGGGATCGGGTCGCGCTCAGCTTCGACGCCTGCGGCGGGTGCGCCCGGTGCGATGAGGGGCACCCTGCGTACTGCGAGCGCTTCGCGGAGCGCAACTACGACCCGCGGTCGGATGCCACGAGCAGCGACGAGTCCGTCACGACGGGCTGGATGGCGCAGTCGTCCTGGACGACCCTCGCCCTGGCCCGGGCATCGAACGCCGTGCGGATCCCGGACGACGTTCCGTGGGAGGTCGCCGCTCCCCTGGGCTGCGGCATCCTCACCGGTGCCGGCACCGTACTCAACGTGCTGCGCCCCGGCCCCACTGACTCTCTTCTCATCATCGGCGCCGGCACGACCGGACTCGCCGGCGTCATGGCCGCCGCCCACCGCGGCGTCGGGCGGATCATCGTCAGCGACCCTGATTCCGAGCGGCGGGCGCTCGCGCTCGAACTTGGCGCCACCGAGGCGTTCGCCCCCGACGGGCTCAACCCCCGTCGGCTCGGCGTCACGCACACGCTCGACACCGTCGGGCGCCAGGAGACGATCGATGCGGGTCTCGCGGCCCTCGCTCCGCTGGGCGTCTGCGCCACCGTGGCGCTGCACGCCGGATCCAACCGGGTCACCCTCTCGCAGTCGCAGCTGCTGTGGGGCCGGACCCTCACCGGCGTGATCGAGGGCGACGCGCAGATTCACCGCGACATCGCGCTGCTCATCGTCCTGTGGCGTGCGGGTCGTCTGCCTGTCGAGAAGCTCATCCGCCGCTATCGCTTCGACGAGATCGGCACCGCCATCGACGACGCCTGCGCCGGGCGCGCGATCAAGCCCGTGCTCATCATGGACGACGCGGATGCAGCCGCCGAGGTGCCGGTGGCGGCGGTGGAGCTCATCGAGCTCCTACGCGCGGGGCGCATGGGCGCCGAAGATCTCTCGCTGCTGTGGCGCTCGCTGCCCCCGGTGGCGCCGGACGAGCTACGCGGACTTTGGCGGGGCGTCGGCCTCAGCCCCGCCCATCGCACGCACCGGATGCTGCAGCGCACCGGCTGGTTCGGCAAACTGTTCCGCTCCGATGACGATGTCGTCCCGCTGGTCTGCGAAGGGTTCGACGGCGTCTTGTCTGCGAACGTCGCGCTCGCCCACGGCGGTGCGATGCTGCGAACAGTCGAGCACGACGGCATTCGCACCGCCGCCATGTCGTACGACGGGATGCCGGTCATCGACCTGTTCACCCGCATCTCCCCCGACGCCGTCCTCGGCGTCATGACTGGCCGAGGCGCCGCCGATGACGACGGCGCCCTGTACTTCTTCGCGCTCGAGAAGGTCGGCGACCGCGAAGTCCTCATCCCCGACCACATCCCACGCAGCACCTGAATCACCAGCACCTGATCATTCGAGGAGGAATGATGTCCACACTGCGCAGCACCCGAAACCGCGCGCTACCGATCGCTCTCGTCGGCACCCTGGCCGCGGGCCTCATCCTGTCCGGATGCGCCGGACGAGGCGACGACGCCACCGCCGACACGGCCCCGGCCGACGGCGCAGCAGCCTGGGCCGCTTGCAGCCCCGGCTTCACCGACACCACGGTGACGATCGGCACCAGCATCCCGCTTTCCGGTCCCGCCGCCACCTACGGCGCCATCGCGCAGACGATGAAGGCCTACTTCGACGACATCAACGCCGCAGGCGGTCTCGAGTTCGCCGACGGCAACAAGCGTGAGGTGACGATCGAGATCATCGACGACGGCTACGACCCGGCGAAGACTGCGACGAACGTGCGCACTCTCGTTGAGCAGAGCGAGGTCTTCGCGCTCGCCGGCGTCCTCGGCACGGGCGCGGCGATCAGCGTCGCCCCGTACGTCGAGGAACAGGGCGTGCCGAACCTGTTCACCGGAACGGGGTCCGACGCGATCCTCACTCTCCACGACGAGCAGCCCTCGCTGACCACCGGCTTCATGCCCCAGTACGGCTTCGAGGTGAAGGCGCTCTCGGAGTACCTCATCGAGAACCACCCGGGAGCGAAGGCAGCGATCCTCTATCAGAACGACGACTTCGGCGAGAGCATCCGGGCCGGCTTCGAGACCGCTTTCGAAGGCACCGACATCGAGATCGTGGCCGCAGAGCCCTACGAGCTCACCTCGGCGACCGTCGACAGCCAGGTCACGAACCTTGCAGCATCCGGTGCGGACGTGTTCTTGAACTGGGCCGTCGGCGCCTTCGCCACCCAGTCACTGAAGAAGAAGCTCGAACTCGGCTGGGATGCGACGACTGTGATCAACGCACCCGCCGCCGACGCGACCTTCTTCCTCAAACCCGCTGGCCCCGGAGCTGCCGATGGCGTCGTGTCGATCGCGTACACGAAGGACATCACCGATGCGTCGCTCGCCGGAGACGCCGGCTTCGATGCCTGGACAGAGTTCGCCGCCGCTCACCCCGATGAGGTCAACGCACTGTCCGCCCCGGCTGCTGCTGGTTACCAGACAGCGCAGCTGCTCGAGGCGGCACTCCTGGGCCTGGAGGACTGCACGCGAGAAGCGCTGCTCGAATCGGCATCCTCATTCGACGCCGTCGAACTCGACCTCTCGCCGGTAGGCATCACGACCACCGCGGACTACCCGTTCGCGTTCCGCGAGCTGGGCATCCAGATCTTCAACGGCGACAACTGGGATCTCACCGAGGACACTTACACGGTCGGCTAACGATGTCGGTGGGTCCCGAACGGGAACGGGGACCCACCGACTCCACCTGGGAGGTGACATGGACGCGCTGCTCGATGTGCGCGACGTCCGACTCTCGTTCGGCGGACTGCAGGCTCTGGATGGTCCGAGCTTCCAGGTTTCCGACGGCGAAGTCGTGGGACTGATCGGTCCCAACGGTGCTGGGAAGACCAGCCTGTTCAACTGCATCGGCGGGCTCTACCGCCCGCAGAGCGGCAGCATCAGAGTCGCGGGCACAGAGGTGACGCGCATGCCCCGGCACCGCATCAGCGGTTTGGGTGTGAGTCGCACCTTCCAGAATCTCGGGCTCCTGCCGTCGCAGACGGTCCGCGAGAACGTGCTCGCCGGCGGATACCACACCACTCGCGGGGGCTTCTGGGCAACTGGCCTCGCGCTCCCGCGCATCGCCGAAACCGAGCGAGCGCTGCGCGCCGGGGCCGATGCGCTGCTTGATGAGCTCGGGCTCTCCGCCGTCGCGGACCGGGTCGTCGCAGCATTGCCGTTCGGCACGCTCAAACGCGTCGAGCTCGCGAGGGCCCTGCTGAGCGCCCCGCGACTGCTGCTCATCGACGAACCGGCGAACGGTCTGATCCACAGCGAGGTACATGAACTGGGCGAGACGCTCCGGCGTCTGGCGACCGAGCGCGGCACGGCGATCCTGCTCGTCGAGCACCACATGGGCCTGGTGACCAGCGTCTGCGACCGGGTCGTGGTGCTGAACTTCGGCCGCCTCATCGCCGAAGGCGACCCGCAGACCGTTGCGCGTGACCCCGAGGTCGTCGCCGCCTATCTGGGGAGCGTCGCATGAGCCTGCTGAGCGTCGAGCTCGATGCAGCCGGGTACGGTCCGGTGACGATCCTCCGCGATATCCGCTTCGAGATCCCCGATGGCGGACGCCTCGTCATCCTGGGCGCGAACGGAGCTGGCAAGACGACCACCCTGCGCACACTCTCCGGGATGTGCCGGATGGAGGGATCGATCCGGTTCGACGGCCGCGAGCTCGCCGGTCTCCCCCCGTACCGCGTCGCCGCCGCAGGCATCGCGCATGTTCCGCAAGGGCGAGGGACCTTCGGCGACCTCACCGTGCGCGAGAACCTGCTGGCCGGCGCCACGATGCGCAGGGCCACGGATGCCGCGGCCGACGCCAACCGCTGGTTGGACAGGTTCCCTCGGCTCGGCGAGCGCAGCGCGAGGCCGGCATCCGGACTCAGCGGAGGCGAGCAGCAGCTGCTCGCGATCGCCCGCGCCTTCATGGCCGAGCCGCGACTGGTACTCCTCGACGAACCTTCGCTGGGGCTGGCACCCAAGATCACGACCGAGCTGTTCGCCACGCTCGACGAGCTGTCCCGCGAACGCGGCACGGCGCTGCTGGTGGTCGAGCAGAACGCCAAGCTCGCACTCGAGATCGCCGAGGAAGCCCTGGTGATCGAGAGTGGTGAGGTGACGCTGCGCGGCGCGGCATCCGATCTGCAGAACGACGACAACGTGCGCCGCGCGTATCTGGGAGTGTGAGATGTTTCTGCAGCAACTCGTCGACGGCATCGCCACCGGTGCGATCTACGGCACGCTCGCCCTGGCGATCGTGCTCGTCTACCGAGCATCGCGCACGCTGAACTTCGCGCAGGGCGAGATGGCCCTCCTCGGTGCCTACGTCTCCTGGCAGCTCACCGCCTGGGGGATGCCGATCTGGGTCGCGCTCATCATCTCGATGCTCGCTCTCGCCGCGTTCTCGGCAGGGATCGAGCGGGTGATGTTCCGTCCGCTGGTCAGACGACACCAGCACCTGGCTCTGATCATCGTCAGCCTCGGACTCATGATCGCGCTGAACGCGCTGATCGGCTGGGCCTGGACCTATCAAACCAAGGAGGTGCCAGCCCTGTTCGGGTCGGGTTCCTTCTCGATCGGTGCCGTCTCGCTGTCTCGTCAGGATGTCGGGATCGTCGTCTGCGTGAGCATCGCGGCGATCGCGCTGGCGCTGCTGCTCGGCCGCACCCGGGTCGGACTGCGGATGCGGGCGGCAGTGTCGGCGCCGGAATCCGCAGAGCTCAGCGGCATCTCCACCGGGCGCACCATGTCGATCGGCTGGGCCATCGCCGGCGCGGTCGGCGCACTGGCAGGCACGCTCATAGCGCCTGAACTGTTCCTGCATCCCGGGATGATGGCGCCGGTGCTCATCTACGCCTTCGCCGCAGCGACCCTCGGCGGTCTGGACTCGCCGCTCGGCGCCCTCCTCGGCGGGGTCACGGTCGGTGTGATCGAGAATCTGGCCGGAACATACATCCCCGTCATCGGCGCAGAGCTGAAGCAGGTCGTGGCGCTGCTGATCATCGTGGTCGTGCTGCTGGTGCGGCCACAGGGAATGTTCGGACGACGAGAGCTGGTGCGCGCATGAGCGTGGTGACCTCCCCCATCCGCAATCTGCTGGCCGCGAAGACGCAGCGCACCTCGGTCGGCGAGTGGCTGCGCCGCCCGCGCCCGCCGCTGAACCTGCCCCGTCCGCTACTGATCGTGCTGACGGCCCTGCTGCTCATCGCGCTCGCGATCGTGCCGCTGGTGAACCCGAGCTACATCAACCTCACCGTCACGCTCGTGATGATCTGGACAATCGTCGGGCTGGGGCTCAACCTGCTGGTCGGCTTCGGCGGACAGATCTCCCTCGGGCACTCGGCGTTCTTCGCGATCGGTGCGTATTCGGTGGCCGTCGCCGGCGAGGCGGGGTGGGCGCACCCGCTCACGCTCGTGATCGCTGGCGCCCTGCCCTTCACCGTCGGCTACATCATCGGCCTGCCGGCGCTGCGACTGAAAGGGCTGCAGCTGGGACTTGTGACGCTGGCGATGGCAATGGCGACGCCTGCGGCGATCCGCGCCTTCGAGCCGTTCACGCATGGCAGTCGCGGCATCGCGATCGATGGAGACGCGCCGGCCTGGATCCCTCTCGCGCACGATCAGTGGGTCTACTACCTCGCGCTCGTGATCGTCGCCGGCGCCTATCTCGTCACCCGTCGCCTCGGCCACGGACGACTCGGCCGCTCGTTCATCGCCGTGCGCGATGCCGAACTCGTCGCGGAGACCCTGGGCGTGGACGTGTGGCAGACCAAGACACGATTGTTCGCGGCATCCGCCGCCTTCGCCGGTGTCGCCGGCGGCCTATATGCGATGCTGCTGGAGTTCGTAGGTCCCGAGAATTTCGGGCTCACGATGTCGATCTCCTTCATCACGCTGATCGTCGTCGGCGGGCTCGCGACCGTGCCGGGCGCGGTGCTGGGGGCGATCTTCATCCAGTACGTGCCGACGTTCACCTCGAGCATCAGCCCTGCCGCGACCGGCGCCGCCTACGGCATCGTGCTGATCCTGTTCGCGTTCTTCATCCCGTTCGGACTCGTAGGTCTGCTGCGCGGCGCGCTTGCGTCGCTGGTGGATCGGCTGCCCGGTCGCCGGTAGCCACCTCCTCCCCTCCCCGTTCGAATCGCGCAAAGTGCGCCATTTCCGCCGAGATAAAGCACTGTGAGCGATTCGAACCGGGGCTGTGGACAACTCCGACGGCATCGACGGGAACTGTGGCACCGCGTGCACTATGGGACGACGTCAGCCACTTCCAGACGAGTTCGACGGCGCGTTCTCGGTGCGCATCGCGAAGGCCCGCGGCGTGGGCCGCGGGCGGTTGCGCGGCACCGATCTGGAGAGGCCCTTCCACGCTGCGGGCTGGACCGTCATCGAGGTGACCGCACCGCTGCTGAAGCGCCCTGCCGACCTGGCCCGTCGTGTTTCGGCGGCGCTCGGCCGTTGACGCGGCGTTCGACAAGTCGGAAACGGACGCGAAACATAGCCCACGTACACTCGGGGTCGCCACAAGCAACTTCTTCCCGAGGGGCCACCCATGTCCAGCGCACCCATCACCGTTTCGATCCGCCGCGAGGTCGATCCTGCACACATCTCCGAGGCGACGACCTGGGTGCAGACCGGAGTGAACCTCGCCCACAAGTACCCCGGTTTCCTCGGCTCAGGGTGGGTGCGCGCCGGCGACGATTCCCAGGTCTGGCACATGCTCTACCGCTTCGCCAGCACCGAGACGCTCGAGGCCTGGGAGCAGTCGCCCGAGCGGACGTGGTGGCTGTCGATGGGTCAGGGCTTCATCCGCAGTGAGCGTTCGAGACGCCGCACCGGGATCGAGGGCTGGTTCGACGAACCGCCGACCGGGTCGATCAATCTGCCGGATGCCACCACCGTCGAGAGCGTCTCGCCGGCGCCAGAACGGTGGAAGCAGGCTGTGACGATCTGGCTGGGTTTCTTCCCGGTCAATCTGCTGTTCAGCCTCGCGATGACGCCGGTACCCGGATGGGGCGAACTCCCCCTCTGGCTGCGCGTGCTCGTGACGACGCTCGTACTGACGCCGATCATGACCTACTGGGTCCTCCCCTGGGTCACGCGGGGTCTGCGCAGCTGGCTCGCCCGCTGAGCGCAGCGGCATTCAACAGGCGCTTGTCGAACGGGCGCGGCGAGGCAGCGGTCAGATCGCGGTGAACCGCCAGGATGCCGCAGCCTCGGCGCCGGGCTCCAGAACAACCAGGTCCACACCGGAATTGAAGGCATCGGGCGGGCAGGTCATCGGCTCGACGGCGAGGCCGATCCGATGATTCGCGGCATCCGCGGGAAGATCGGCCGTGTGCACCTGCACCCAGGGGCAGCTCTCATCCCAGCTCAGCGCCACCCCGCGCCCGTCCGCTGCCACGACGCGCACCTCGGCGGCACCATCGACGCGTGAGAGCTCGGTGAAGGCGTGGTCGATGAAAACGTCGCCGATCGCGCGCGCCTCGCGGAAGTCCCATTCCGGATGCTGCTCGACAGGCTCCACCGCGACCGGGCTCAGCCGATCGGGGGTGACCGTGAGCACCTCGGATGCCGGAAGTGTGAGTGTCCAGGCGTTGACGCGCCCGTCACCTCCCACCAGGTACGGATGCGGTCCGGTGCCCCAGGGCGCAGCGTCCGCCCCGAGGTTTCGAGCGGTCACCGTCTGATTCAGACCGTCTGAACCGAGGCGGTACTCGACCTCGACCTCGACGCGGAACGGGTATCCGAGCTGCGGCTCGATCGTGGCCACGAGCGCAACCCGGTCGTCCTCGACGACGCGGTCGGCGAACTCGGTCCACGCCAGCAGTCCGTGCAGCGCGTGCCCGCGAGCAGGCTCTGTGAGCGCGAGCTGATGTTCTTCGCCGCCGAACGTGTACCGGCCGTCGACGACCCGGTTCGGCCACGGCGCGAGCGTCGCGCCTCGGTACGCGGGTCGCACCTCATCGGCGTCGAAGGGCACGACGAGGTCGCGGCCGTCGTGACGGAGCACTCGGAGAGACGCTCCGACGCTCGCGATGACCACCTCGTATCCGTGCGCTGAGATGCGTAGCTGACGACCGGATGCCGGGGAAGAATCGTTCATGTATTCGACGATAGCTGCCCCGCTCACAGGCCCTGTGCGAGACGGTAGTACGCCTGGTTCCAGCGCACCTGCTTCTGGAACTCGGGCAGCGTGGTCTCCTCGTCGATGACGAGCAGCTCGACCTCGGCCATCTCCGCGAAGTCGCGGAACGCTTCCAGGCCCACCGCCGTCGACATGACCGTGTGGTGGGCGGCGCCCGCCGTCAGCCAGGCAGCAGCGCTGGTGTGGAAGTCGGGCTGCGGCTTCCAGACAGCGCGGCCGACCGGAAGGTTCGGCAACGATGCCCGCGGCTCGACGTTCTCGACGACGTTCGCCGTCAGGCGGAACCGGTCGCGCATGTCGCTCAGCGCGACGACGATGGCGGGGCCAGAGTCGGCGGTGAAGACCAAGCGCACCGGGTCCTCCTTGCCGCCGATGCCGAGCGGGTGCACTTCGAGTGTCGGCTTCGCCGTGCTCAGCGACGGCGACACCTCGAGCATGTGCGCCCCGAGGATCAGCTCGTCGCCGGGGGTCATGTCGTAGGTGTAGTCCTCCATCAGGCTCGCACCTCCCGGGAGCCCCGCACCCATCACGTTGGCGATGCGCACGAGCACCGCGGTCTTCCAGTCGCCCTCGGCGCCGAACCCGTAGCCCTCTGCCATGAGTCGCTGCACTGCCAGGCCCGGCAGCTGCTTGAGCGATCCCAGGTCTTCGAACGACGTGGTGAAGGCGCCGAAGCCGCCCTCTTCGAGGAACGAGCGCAGACCGATCTCGATCGCAGCCCCATCGCGCAGCGACTGGTGTCGCTCGCTGCCCTTGCGCAGTTCCGGGGCGACCTCGTAGAGCTCCTCGTACTCGGCGACGAGGGCGTCGATGTCGGACGAGGATGCAGCGGTGACAGCATCCGCCAGGTCGTTCACGCCCCACGTGTTGACCTGCACGCCGAAGCGCAGCTCGGCCTCGGTCTTGTCGCCCTCGGTGACGGCGACGAAGCGCATGTTGTCGCCGAATCGGGCGAGCTTGAGCGAGCGGGATGCCGCAAGTCCTGCTGCCGCACGCTGCCAGGTGCCGAGCTCCCGACGCACGCGCGGGTCGCTGGCGTGACCAACGACCGTCTTGCGCGGGATGCCGAGACGCGTCTGGATGTAACCGAACTCGCGGTCGCCGTGGGCGGCCTGGTTCAGGTTCATGAAGTCGAAGTCGATGTCAGCCCAGGGCAGTTCGACATTCGCTTGGGTGTGCAGGTGCGCGAGGGGCTTCTGCAGAGCGTCGAGCCCGGTGATCCACATCTTGGCCGGGCTGAAGGTGTGCATCCAGCACACGAGGCCGATCACGCGGTCGTCGGCATTCGCCTCGAGGACCGTGCGCTTGATGCTGGCGGTGTCGGTGAGCACCGGCTTCCAGACGATCTTCACGGGAACCTCGGATGCAGCATCCAAAGCCTCGGCGATCGCACGCGACTGGTCGGCGACCTGAGCGAGGGTCTCAGGTCCATAGAGGTGCTGGCTGCCGGTGAGGAACCAGACCTCGTACTCGTCGAGGCTCGTCTTCAGCGGTGTACGTGTCATGAGCGGTCTTTCTTCTAGTTCAGGTCGCGATTTACGCCGGTATGACGGATGCTTTGCGGCATGTTTTGCGACCTGAGCGGGCTAGATGGACGAGACTGCGGCGGCCTCGATGGCGAGGCCGGCGCGGTAGCGATCGAGGAAGGTCGTGAAGCCGACAACGTCAGCGGGATCGGGGTCGGCCGTGGCGAGGGATGCCGCGGCGAACACCTGATCCTCGAGATAGCTACCGAGGTCACTCTGTGCGGAATGAGCGAGGTACGACGCAAGGACGGCGATCCCCCACGCTCCGCCCTCGGCGGCGAGTTCGCCGACGGCGACGGGTGCGTTGAGGGCCCCGGCGAGGAAGCGCTGTGCGACGCCAGCGGTGCGGAACATGCCACCGTGCGCGAACATCCGGTCGATCTGCACGCCCTCACCGTCGAGCATCTGCATGCCGAGGGCGAGCGTGCCGAAGACGCCGTACAGCTGAGCGCGCATCGCGTTGGCGAGAGTGAACGAGCTGTCCGGGGTGCGCACGAACAGCGGCCGCCCCTCGGTGAGGCCCGCGATCGGCTCTCCGGCGAGGTGGTTGTACGCGAGAAGTCCCCCGGCATCCGCATCGCCTGCGAGCGCCTCACGGAAGAGCACGTCGAACACAGCGTCGTCGTCGAGCGGGCTGCCCGCTGCGGCCGCGAAGCGTGCGAACATTCCGGCCCAGGCGGCCAGTTCGCTTGCGCCGTTGTTGCAGTGCACCATCGCGACCGCATCACCGGCGGGAGTGGTGACGAGGTCGAGTTCGTGGTGGCTGCCGCTGAGCGGACCCTCGAGCACGACCATCGCGAAGATGCTGGTGCCCGCGCTCACGTTTCCGGTGCGCGGCGCCACTGAGTTCGTCGCGACCATGCCTGTTCCGGCGTCACCCTCCGGCGGGCACAGCGGGATGCCGGGGCGCACCGCACCACTCGGATCCAGCAGGGCCGCCCCCTCGGCGGTCAAGGTCCCGGCGACCGTGCCAGCTGGAAGGACGGCGGGGAGGAGGTTCTTCAGCGGCGCGGGAAGCCGGTCGCCGACCAGGGAGTCGTAGGCGTCCACCATCCGCTGGTCGTAGTCGCCCGTGGCGGAGTCGATCGGGAACACGCCAGAAGCATCTCCCACGCCCAGCACTCGTTCTCCGGTGAGTCTCCAGTGCACGTATCCGGCCAGCGTCGTGACGAAGTCGACCTGCGGGACGTGCGCCTCGGCATCGATGGCGGCCTGGTGAACGTGCGCGATCGACCAGCGCAGCGGGATGTTCATCCCGAACAGCTCAGAGAGCTCTTGCGCAGCTCGTCCTGTGCTGGTGTTGCGCCAGGTGCGGAAGGGCACGAGCAGATCGCCTGCCGCATCGAAAGCGAGGTAACCGTGCATCATCGCCGAGATGCCGATGGCCCCGAAGGTTTCAGGCCGAGTGCCGTGGCGCTCCTCGGCGTCGGCGACGAGATCGGCGAATGCTGCCTGCAGTCCCTGCCAGACCTCATCCAGCGCATAGGTCCAGACGCCGCCCTCGAGGCTGTTCTCCCACGCGAACGAGCCGACAGCCAGCACCTCAGTGGCGTCAGGTCCGATCAGGCACGCTTTGATGCGGGTCGAACCGAACTCGATTCCGAGGCTCGTGCGCCCCTCGGCGATGTCATCCCGCCCGGTCCCTGAGCTCTCCCGCCCGGTCCCTGAGCTCTGTCGAAGGGTCACCGGCGCGCATCCGAACTCTGGCCGTACACGTTCTGGTACCGGTCGTACAGGCTGTCGATCGCGTCCTGCGGAATCGGGATCAGCGGGCCGGCCTCACGTGCGTAGTGCACGGTGCGCGCGACGTCTTCGACCATGACGGCTGCCTTCACCGCGTCCTTCGCGTTCGTGCCGATCGTGAAGGGTCCGTGGTTCTGCATGAGCACTGCGCGCGAGCGGTGTCCGGTGAGCGTGTCGACGACGCCGCGGCCGATCGAGTCGTCGCCGATGATCGCGAAGGGGCCGATGGGAATCGGGCCGCCGAACTCGTCGGCCATGGCCGTGATGACGCAGGGGATCTCTTCGCCGCGCGCAGCCCAGGCGACCGCGAAAGTCGAGTGAGTGTGCACGACGCCGCCGACCTCGGGCATGTGCCGGTACACGTAGGCGTGGGCTGCGGTGTCACTCGAGGGCGAGCGTTCACTGCCCGGGCTTCCGGGGATGACGTTGCCATCGAGATCGCACAGGATCATGTTCTCGGGCGCGAGGTCATCGTACGAGACGCCGGACGGCTTGATGACGAACAGCTCGGCTCCCGGCACGCGACCGGAGACGTTGCCACCGGTCCAGACGACGAGGCCGTTGCGCACCAGCTCGTCATGCAGACGTGCGACGTCTTCTCGCACAGCGTCGATGGCGTGCTGGATGCCATCAGGGAAGTTCGTCATTGAGGTCCTCTCGCGACTGTGACCGGTCACGGCAATTGTGTCAGGGGTTGCCCTGGCGCGCAATGCCGCTCCGGCGCCGCGGCGCGTGGATGGACGCACGCTCGACGAGCACCGGCGCGACCGGCTCACGCGACACGAGGCCCTCGCCGGTGACCGCCGCGACAGCGCGGCGAGCGAGCTCCTCGAAATCCTGGCGTACCGTGGTCAGCGGTGGCCAGAAGAACGCGGCATCCGGGGCGTCGTCGAAGCCCACGATGCTGACGTCCTCCGACACACGCACCCCCCGCTCGCGGAGGCCGCCGATGAGCCCGAGCGCCATCTGATCGTTGCTTGCGAATACCGCGGTCGCACCGGATTCATCGATCGCGGCGGCGGCACGATGCCCGGAGCCGGCCGTCCAGTCACCGCGGACGATCGCGACCGGATCCAGTCCGTGTGCGGCGAGCTCGGCGACGAAACCGGCTGTGCGTGCGCTGGCCTCCATCCACTCCTCGGGTCCGGAGATATGGGCGATGTGCCGGTGCCCTGCACCGACGAGCGCTCTGACCGCCAGCCGCGCACCGGCGACCTGATCGACGGACAGCCCGCTCTCCCCTCGCCCTCCTGCGTGCAGCATGGCGACGGGTACACCCACGTCGAGGCCGTCGAGCGCGTCGAGCGCGCTCGCGTGCGGGGCGAACACGATGAGCCCGTCCACGGCCTGCGCCTGCAGGTGCGCGACCGCCGAGCGCACCGAGTCCGCATCGCCGGAATCGGCGAACGCCGCTGACACCCAGAACCCGGCCGCGCGGGCGGATGCCTCGATCGCGGCGATGCTGCGGGACGGTCCGTACTGCAGGGCATCGGATGCCACCACGCCGATCGTCCGCGTCCGCTTGGTGCCGAGCGCGCGTGCCGCGTTGTTCATGCGGTAGCCGAGGTCGGACATCGCCGCACGCACGCGCTCTTTGGTCGCCTCCGCCACATCGGGATGCTCGTTGAGCACACGCGAGACGGTCTGCCTGGAGACTCCCGCGGCCGCTGCGACGTCACGCACGCCGACGGGGCGTCGCGGGTCGCTGATCATGTCGCTCACGCCGACGAGTGTACGGCGTACGCTGAAGCGGGATGACTTGAGACCTGTCATCGGCGCAAGTATTACATCGTGGTAATCCGCTGGATCTGACCCGCCGCTACTAAGCTTGCGGCATGACAGCGCCGGTGCCGCCCCCTGCGACGATGAAGGATGTCGCCGCGCTGGCTGATGTCTCCCAGAAGACCGTGTCCAACGTTGTGACGGGCGCTGTACCCGTGCGCGAAGAGACCAGGGCCCGGGTCGAAGCCGCCATGTTGAAGCTCGACTTCGTCCCCAACCTCAACGCCCGAGGGCTCCGCAGCGGACGATCAGGCACCATCGCCCTCGCCCTCCCCGATCTCGCCACCGCGTACTCGGCCGAACTGCTGCATCGGATCGTCGACGCAGCGCATGGACGAGGGCTCGCCGTACAGATCGAGGAGACCGCTGCGACGCCGGAGCGAGAGCGCGAGCTGCTCGCACGTGCCCGCTCGCATCTGATCGATGGCCTGATTCTCAACCCGATCCGGCTCGAGGACAGCGTCATCCGCTATGCGGACCGCCTGCCTCCGCTCGTCGTGATCGGCGAAGTGGAGCAGAACCGGGCCGACCATGTGCGCATCGACAGCCGGGTCGCGGCCGCAGATGCCACTCGTCACCTGATCTCACGCGGGGCGAAGCGGATCGCCGTGATCGGCGGCGACGACAACGCATCGTTCGCGACCGCAACGAGCCGGCTCCGCCTCGAGGGCGTGCACGATGCGCTGCGCGAAGTCGCCATCGCCCGCGATCCGGCCCTGGAGGTGAACCTACTGCCATGGTCGATGGCATCCGGAGCCGACGCCGCGCGCGAATTGCTGGCCAGGGGCGTCGCGTTCGACGCCGTCGTCACATTCACCGATTCGCTGGCAGTCGGTACGCTGCATGCACTGCACGAGCACGGCATCCGCGTACCAGAGGACGTGCTGGTGACCGGCTTCGACGATGTCGAGATCTCGGAATTCACCTCCCCCTCACTCACCACGGTCGCGTTCGATCGCGGCGCGTTCGCTGAAGCCGTTCTCGACCTGCTCGAGTCGAGAATGGTCGACCGCACGGCGGCCCCGCGGTCCCACACTCTGCCGCACCGGGTCGTGGAACGAGCCAGCACCGCGCGGCCGCCGGCCGGCCACCGCCCCTGACTCTGCCCGTCCGATCGATCTTCGGCGAGCCCTTGCTTCCTGATTACTTCGATGTAATCATTTAGACGCCAACCACGGTCACGAAGGAGTGACGATGATGCCCCCGCTCGATCTGTCCCGTAGACAATTCCTGACTGCCAGCTCGCTGGCCGCCGGCGCAGCCCTTCTCGCAGGGTGCGCTCCCGGTCCGATGAGCGGCTCCGACACCCAGACACTGCAGTTCTGGCACCTTCTGAGCGGCGGTGACGGCGTCACGATGTCGTCACTGCTCGACGGAGTCAACGATGCCCAGGACGCGTA
Organism: Microbacterium zouquanmingi; assembly: GCF_052266675.1. NCBI lineage: Bacteria > Bacillati > Actinomycetota > Actinomycetes > Micrococcales > Microbacteriaceae > Microbacterium > Microbacterium zouquanmingi. The sequence goes on along the minus strand of NZ_JBQPRA010000001.1, from coordinate 728,299 downwards.
TCGGATCCGCCCCACCGTCCTCGCCTGGGGCACGCCGTACTACACGAAGCTCGCGATGGCCGGTGCCGGCGGCCGCGCTCCCGACGTCGCGATCATGCACGCCACCCGAGTCAACGGCTGGGCTCCAGGCGGGCTGCTCGACGACTGGGATCTGGATCGGCTCGCCGACCTCGGCGTCGACAAGACCACCTTCCCCGCTCCCATCTGGGAGAAGGGCTTCGTCGGAGACCGTCTGTTCAGCGTTGCACTCGACGCGCATCCGTTCGTCATGATGTTCAACACCGATGTCTGCGATGCAGCCGGCGCGCTCGATACGGATGGACGCCTGCGGCAGACGAGCTCGCCGGAGGAGTTCCTCGACCAGCTCCGCACGGTCAGCGGCACGGCCGAGGGCCACGCACTCTCGTACGGCTACCTAGGTGACGGCGCCCAGATGTGGCGCCTGTTCTACGGCCTGTACGCACAGCACGGCCTCGCGATCGAACTGCCCCTCGGCGGCAAGGCCGTGATCGACAAGGATGCCGCGATCGAGTCCCTCACGTTCATGCAGACGCTGCTCGACGGTGAGATCGCCGCTGCGCAGAACGACTACGGCTCCGCGATCGCCGAGTTCGCCACCGGCAAGAGCGGCATGCTCTTCACTGGTGTCTGGGAACTGCGCACGATGCAGAACGCGGGCATTGCGTTCGACGCGACGATGATCCCAACTCTGTACGGGACCCCGGCGGTCTACGCCGACTCCCACTCGTTCGTGCTCCCCCACCAGATGAACGCCGACGAGACCAAGCGCGAGCTCACCTACCAGTTCGTGGCGGACATGCTCAAGGGCTCCTTCGGGTGGGCGGAAGCCGGGCACATCCCCGCGTTTCTGCCGGTCACCGCGTCGCCGGAGTACGCCGATCTGATCCCGCAGGCGCACTACGCCGAAGCCGCCGAGCACGTCGTCTACGACCCGACCGCATGGTTCACCGGATCCGGCTCCAACTTCCAGGGCGAGTTCGGTGCCGCAGTGCAGGGAGTCCTGCTCAGCGGAGACGACCCCGCCGCCGCGATCGACCGTTTCGAGGCTCGCGTGAACACGATGCTGTCCCAGCCCAACCCGGCCGATCCCGAAGGGACGTGGAAGCCATGACCTCCTCTGCTTCCGGTCCTGTCGCCGCCTCCGGTGCTGCCACGCGCACGATCGTCACAGGATCCGCCTCCGGCATCCGTATTCGACGTGCCGGAAGCCGCAATCGTGAGCAGCTCATCAGCTGGGCGTTCCTGGCACCGTTCCTCGTCGCCTTCGCGCTCTTCCTCGTGTGGCCGATCGTGCACGGCATCTACCTCAGCTTCACCGACCAGTCCCTGACCGGTGCCGGTGGCGCGTTCGTTGGCTTCGCCAACTATGGTGAGGCGCTCACGGATCCGGTGATGTGGCAGTCGATGTGGAACACCGTCTGGTTCACACTGCTCTCCACCGTCCCGCTCGTCGTGATCGCGCTGCTGATGGCGGCGCTCGTCGATCGCGGACTTCCAGGTCAGTGGCTGTGGCGACTGTCGTTCTTCATGCCGTATCTGCTCGCGTCCACCGTGATCTCGCAGATCTGGGTGTGGATCTTCAACCCGCAGATCGGCGCTGCGAACAACATCCTGAAGGCCTTCGGCCTCGAGCCACTGGCCTGGTTGCAGAACCCTGACACGAACATGATCTCGATCGTCATCGCGACGGTGTGGTGGACGGTCGGATTCAACTTCCTCCTCTATCTGGCCGCAATGCAGAACATCCCGTCGCAGCAGTACGAGGCCGCGTCGCTCGACGGCGCCGGGTCCCTGGCGGCAGTTCTGGTCGATCACGCTCCCGCAGCTCGGACCGGCGACCGTGCTGATCCTGATCCTGCAGATCCTGGCCTCTCTGAAACTGTTCGACCAGGCCTATCAGATGCTCGGCGGCGTCGCGAGCGATACGACCCGCTCGATCGTGCAGTACATCTACGAAGCCGGTTTCGTCAGCTACCGATTCGGCTACTCGGCCGCGATCTCGTACGTGTTCTTCGCCCTCATCGTCATCGTGGGTGTCGCGCAGGCCCTGGTCTCGCGTCGCCGGAAGGAGCTGTGATGTCCACTGCCACCCTCTCCCCGACCGAGGCGATCACCGCGCCGGGTGCGCGGCGCAGACGCCGGCCGCACCTCCCGGGTCAGAAGCCGTTCGGTCCGCTGCGCGTCACCGCCTTCGTGGTGCTTGCCGTCCTCGCGATCGGCTGGCTGCTGCCGTTCCTCTGGGCGATCGCCACCGCCTTCAAGACCGAGACGGACGCCGCGTCCGGAGACCCATCTTGGATCGGTGCGACCGGCCCGACCGTCGAGGCCTTCGCCGCCATCCTGTCTCAGGGCAACGTGTACACCTGGGCGTTCAACAGCCTGTGGACCTCTGCTGCGGTGACTCTCATCACCCTCGCAATCTCGGCGCTGGCCGCCTACGCGTTCTCCCGAATGGACTTCACGGGGCGCAAGTGGCTGTTCATCGTCATCATCGCGTCGATCATCGTGCCGCCGCAGGTGCTGATCATCCCGCTGTTCTACCAGATGCTGACCTTCAACATGATCGACACCTACTGGGGTCTGATCCTGCCGCAGGTCGTGGCACCGGCGATGGTGTTCATCCTCAAGCGGTTCTTCGACGCGATCCCGATCGAACTCGAAGACGCCGCCCGCGTCGACGGCGCGAGCAGGTTCCGCATCTTCTGGTCGATCGTGCTGCCGCTGTCTCGTCCGATCCTGGCATCGGTGGCGATCTTCGTGTTCATCGGAGCGTGGAACAACTTCCTGTGGCCGTTCCTGGTCATCAACGACACGACACTGATGACGCTGCCCGTAGGCCTTCAGACCGTGATCAGCGCATACGGCGTGCAGTATGCGCAGGTCATGGCACAGGCGGTGCTCGCGGCCCTCCCGCTGATCATCGTGTTCATGATCTTCCAGAAGCAGATCGTCAAGGGCGTCGCGACCAGCGGCTTCGGCGGTCAGTAGTCCATCACCCCGGCACCAGCCAGAAACAAGGAGAGCAATGTCCCACGCCCGTATCACCATCGACCGCGACTATACGATCGCCGACGTGCCGCGCAGGCTTTTCGGCTCGTTCGTCGAGCACATGGGCCGCTGCGTGTACACCGGCATCTACGAGCCGGGGCATCCGCTGGCCGACGAGCGCGGGTTCCGCAAGGATGTGCTCTCGCTCGTCAAGGAGATGGGGCCGACGGTCATCCGCTACCCGGGCGGCAACTTCGTCTCGGGCTATCTCTGGGAGGACGGGGTCGGCCCCGCGGCAGATCGCCCGACGCGCATCGATGGCGCCTGGCACACGATCGAGACCAACGCATTCGGCCTACACGAGTTCGTGGACTGGGCGCGCGAGGCCGACGTCGAGATCATGGAGGCCATCAACCTCGGCACGCGCGGCGTCGAGGAGGCGCGTGCACTCGTCGAGTACGCGAACCACCCAGGCGGCACCTACTGGTCGGACCTTCGCCACAGCAACGGCGCGGCCGATCCGTTCGACATCAAGCTGTGGTGCCTGGGCAACGAGCTCGACGGGCCGTGGCAGATCGGCCACAAGACCGCCGCTGAGTACGGGCGTCTGGCACAGGAGACGGCCAAGGCGATGAAGCTGGTCGATGACTCGATCGAGCTCGTCGCGGTCGGATCGTCCAACCGCGGCATGCCGACGTTCGGCACCTGGGAGCACACCGTGCTCACGCACGCCTACGACGAGGTCGACTACATCTCGATGCACGCGTACTACCAGGAGCATGACGGTGACGCCGAGTCTTTCCTCGCCGAGGCTGTCGAGATGGATGCCTTCATCGAAGGCGTCGTCGCGACGATCGACGCCGTGAAAGCGGCCGGCAAGCACACCAAGCAGGTCGACATCTCGTTCGACGAGTGGAACGTCTGGTACCAGTCCGGGCTCGACACCGAGGACCAGCCGCACCAGGTATCGAAGTCGTGGCGCACGCATCCTCGCCTCATCGAGGACACCTACTCGGTGACGGATGCCGTCGTCGTCGGCACTTTCCTCAACAGCCTGCTGCGCCACGGTGACCGTGTGCGCATCGCCAACCAGGCGCAGCTCGTGAACGTGATCGCCCCCATCCGCTCGGAAGAGGGCGGAGCGGCCTGGCGGCAGTCGACGTTCTGGCCCTTCGAGCGGATGGCGCGCCTCGCGCGCGGGCAGATCCTGCGCCTGGCCGTCTCGTCGTCGCAGATCAGCACGAAGCGCTATGGAGATGTCGATGCCGTCGACGCCGCCGCGACGTGGGACGAGGAGACTGGCCGCCTGGTCGTGTTCGTCGCGAACCGCTCGCTGGAGAAGTCGAACGACCTCACGATCGACCTGCGCGGTCTCGGCAATCTTCGGATCACGAACGCCGAGACGCTGACCGTCCCCGACGCGGGCGATCGCCACACCGCGAACCTCGAGTCCACGCCGGATGCTGTGCGCATGGTGCCGCTGACCGCCGCGGAAGTCGTCGAGGGGTCCGTGCGTGCGACGCTGCCTCCGCTGTCGTGGTCGGTGATCGAGCTCGGCTGAGGCCGGGCCCGCCGCCCGAACGGCTTGGGCGTGCCAGTCTTGGGACATGCGCATCGCACTCACCGGTTCATCGGGCAAGCTAGGCACCGTCGTCGCGAGGGAACTCCGCGCCGTGGGTCACGAGGTCATCGGGATGGACGTCGCCGGGGTGCGCGGGCCCGGGTTCGTCCAGGTGGATCCACAACAACATGCCCGCGACATTCAACGTCTTCTGGGCAGCGGTGCACCTCGGCATCCGGCGCATCGCCTACGCGTCGAGCGAGACGGCGGCGTCAGAGTCCCAGTCGAGAGAGGTACTCGTTGCCCAGCCGCCGCTCGGGATCGAACCCTGCGCGCAGCGCCGCGAAGTCGTCGAACCGCGGGTACCGGCTGCGCACTTCGGCCCCGTCGAGCGTGAAGACCTTGCCCCAGTGCGGGCGCGCGGATGCGGGCAGAGCCGCTTCCAGCACAGGAAGGAACGCGCGGATCGCGGCTTCGTCCGGCTTCCAGGTGAAGTGCAGTGCGACGGCATCCGCTCCGTAGGCGGGACTGAGCCACAGCTCGTCCGCCGCGACCGTTCGCACCTCGTTCACCAGCAGCAGAGGCGCGATGCGATCGGCGAGTGAGCGGACCGCACCGATCGCGGCGAGCGCATCGGTGCGCGGAACCAGATACTCGCTCTGGAGCTCGGCGCCGGCGGACGGCGTGAACTCGAGCCGGAAGTGCGGCAGGCGCTGGAACCACGGGCCCGCCACCCCGCGCTGGACGCTGGTGGCGACCGGATCGACACCGAGGATCGGATGCCGTTCGCCGTCGGATGCCACCGCCCCCAGACGTGCGGCGAGCGCGGCGCGCTCCTCGCCGCGCTGCTCCGGCAGCCGCTGCTTGATCCAGAGCATGTCGGCGACATCCGTGCGCTGCCAGGTCGTGAAGATGCTCACGCTCGTGCCCGCGCCGGTGACCGCGTCGAGGTCGGCGAGGATCGCATCCCATCGGGGTGCGTCGAACACGTGCTGCGCGACCTCGTAGGTGGGTTCGACATCGAGGGTGACGTCGAGCACGGCTCCGAGCGCGCCGAGCGAGACGACGGCGCCGTCGAAGTCGGCGTCGCCCCGCGCGAGCCGCCGGATCTCGCCGTCGACCGTGAGGATCGTGAGTCCGCGTACAGCGGATGCGAGCGAGCCGATGCGGTCGCCCGACCCGTGGGTGCCTGTTGCGACGGCGCCGGCCACGGAGATGTGCGGCAGCGATGCGAGATTCGCCAGCGCGAGGCCCTGCGCCTCCAGCTCGGGGGCGATATCGCCATAGCGCAGCGCGCTGGAGACTCGCACGGCGTCTCCAGACTCGTTCACCTCGATCTCACGCGGCATCCGGTCGAGGGCGATGAGGACCCCGGGGGTGTCGGCAATATCGTTGAAGCAGTGCCTCGTGCCGAGGATGCCCACCAGACCGCCCGCCTTGAGCAGGCCGCGCAGCTCATCGATGGTCGACGGATGCGCGATCTCGGCCGCCGTGTATGTGAGGTTGCCCGCCCAGTTCTTCTGCATGTTCTCATCCTGCCTCGTTCCGAGGCCTCATCGATGCTGTGCGTCTCCGAGGCGATGACGCCCCCGCTCACCCCAGCGAGATCAGTGGTCGAACTCGAGATCGAAACGGTCACGGGCGCGAGTCACGTCCCCCATGTGAGCCGATGTCCACCGCAGCAGTGCGTCGATCAGATCCTGCAGTGTCTGGCCGAGATCCGAGATCCGGTACTCGACGGCGAGCGGACGCGTACCGAGGATGACGCGATCCACCATGCCGTTGCGCTCGAGCCGGCGAAGGGATGCCGTCAGCGACTTCTGCGAAACCGCGGGGATCGCGCGCCTCAGCTCATTGAAGCGCCGCGGCTGCTCGCAGAGTGTGTCGAGGATCAGCAGCGACCATTTGTCCATCACCTCGTCGAGCAGCTCGCGGTGCTCGTCAGATATCTGGGCCGGAAGAGCGGTGAGCGCGGTTTCGTTCATGAAACCTAGTTTCGTTGAAGTTGCCTTTGAATACTAGGTATAAAAAGTACACCTAGATAAAGACCACGAAAGCGAGCCTGATATGACCGTTGAACTTCTCACCCCAGAGGGCATGTTCCAGCCCGTTCCTTACCACCACGTCTCCGTAGCATCCGGCCAGCGCCTGATCAGCGTTGCGGGTCAGATCGCCCGGGACGAGCACGCGAACAGATTGTTCCCGGGCGACCTGTCGGGCCAGCTCGCCCATGCGCTACGGAACACCGCACGAGGGCTGGCGGGTGCCGGTGCGAGCTTCGCAGATGTGGTGCGCCTGCGCTTCTTCGTCGCCCGCTGGGAGCCGTCGCGATACGACGACTTCATCGCCGGTCTCGAAAGCGTCATCGAGGAGCTCGGCATTCCGCAGCCGCTGCCTCCGCTGTCGGTCATCGGCGTCGACTACCTCTTCGAGCCCGACGTGCTCGTTGAGGTCGAGGCCGACGCCGTCACGGACTAGTTTTCGGTCATCGCAACGGGGGCGCCAGCCATCGGCTCGCCCCCTACCCGCGTTTCAACAGCGCCGCAAGCGCCTGTCCCCCACCGATGCACATCGTGACGATCGCGTACTCTCCGCCAGTCCGCTGCAGCGTCAGCGCTGCGCGCACGGTGAGGATCGTGCCGGTCGCACCGACCGGGTGGCCGAGCGCGATCGCGCCGCCGTAGGGGTTTACCTGAGCGGGATTGAGATCGGTGTCGCGGATCACGGCAAGGGCCTGCGATGCGAAGGCCTCGTTGAGTTCGATTGTCGAGATGTCCGAGGGTGAGAGCCCCGTCTGAGCGAACAGCTTCCGCAGAGCGAGCGTGGGCGCGTACCCCATGATCTCGGGTTCGAGCGCAGCGGTGGCCACCGCTTCCAGAGTCGCGAGCACCGGCGCGCCCTCCGCACGGGCATCCACCTCGCGCATGAGAACTGTCGCCGCTCCGCCATCGTTGATGCCGGAGGCGTTACCCGCTGTCACCGTGCCGCCGTCGACGAACGCGGCGGGCAAACCCGCCAGAGTCTCCAACGTCGACTCCGGGCGCGGATGCTCATCGCGAGCGACCTCGACGGGCTTCCGCCCCGACGTGGTGACGGCGACGATCTCTTCGGCGAACGCGGCCTGCGCCTCCGGAGTCGCCGCTCGGCGCTGCGACTCGAGCGCGAAAGCATCCTGGTCCTCACGGGTCACACCGAATCGCGAAGCGACATTCTCGGCCGTCGTGCCCATGTGCCTGTTCGTGAACGGATCCGTCAGCATCGAGATCGTGCCGTCCAGCAGCTGCCGGTGCCCGAGACGATCGTTGAACCGGGCGTTGAAGTCGTAGAACGGCATCCGCGTCATGTTCTCGGCGCCGCCAGCGACAGCGACATCGATCCCGCCCCACAACAGTTCCTGCGCGGCCGACCAGATCGCCTGCAGACCAGAGCCGCACAGGCGGTTCACCGTGAATGCCGGGGTGTTGTCGTCGAGGCCGGCAGCCAGAGCGATCCGGCGCGAGATATACGCATCGCCCCCGACCTGTCCGATATTGCCAATCACGACTTCACCGACGCGAGACGGATCGATGCCGGAGCGCCGCATCGCCTCGATGGCTGCAGCGGCACCCAGTTCGTGAGCGGGCGTCTCCTTGAACGCCCCCGCGAAGCGTCCGACCGGAGTCCGCGCCCCGGCGACGATCGCGATCTTGTCCGGAGACGCTGACATCAGCCCGCCGCCTCTTCCGGTCGCTCCTGCACATCAATCGCCGCGGTATCCGGCTCATACTCGGCGATATGCCGCTCATCCGGACCGTTGTACGCCGACAGCGGCCTGATCAGTGCGTTGGACGCCTGCTGCTCGATGATGTGCGCCGTCCACCCGGTGATGCGCGACGCGATGAACAGCGGCGTGAACGTCAGTGTGTCGTAGCCGATGAGGTTGTACGCCGGGCCCGACGGGTAGTCCAGGTTCGGGTAGATGCCCTTGCGAGAGACGAACTCGCTCTCAAGAGTGTTGTAAAGATCCGCAACATCCGGACGGTCATAGTGCTCGACAAGAGTGTCCAGCGCGGCCTTCATGGTCGGCACGCGCGAGTCGCCGCGCTTGTAGACGCGGTGCCCGAAGCCCATGATCTTGCGCTTCTCCGCCAGCGCGGTATCCAACCACGACGAGACCTCTGACGCCGCGCCGATCTCATCGAAGATGTGCATCACGGCCTCGTTGGCACCGCCGTGCAGCGGACCCTTCAGTGCGCCGATCGCACCGACGACGGCGGAGTACAGGTCGCTCAGCGTCGACGTGATCACGCGCGCCGTGAAGGTGGATGCGTTGAAGGAGTGCTCCGCATACAGAATCATCGAGCGGTTGAAGGCATCCACCACCTCGGGCGCGGCCTCTTCACCGAACGTCAGCCAGAGAAAGTTCGCCGCGTAGTCGAGGTCATCCCGCGACTCGACAATCCCCTGCCCGCGCCTGCGCCGCTGACCGTAGGCCACGATCGCGGGCAGTACCGCGAACAGTTTGAGGCTTCGCTCAAGATTCTCCTCAGGTGTGCCGACGGCGTCCAGCACATTGCTGATTCCGGCTGTCTCGATCGCGCCGATCACGCTGACCGCGGTGCGCACCTCGTCCATCGGGTGCGAGTCCAGCGGCAGGCGGTCGATGGCTTCCTTGACCTCGGGCGCGAGCGCACGATTCGCGCGCTCGGTCGCGCGGAAGTCCGCCAACTCGGAAGCCGTCGGCAGCTCCCCGTGCCAGAGTAGATACGCGACAGCCTCGAAGGGCTGCGTCGCTGCGAGCTCCTGCACCGGGTACCCGCGGTAGAGCAGACTGTTCGTCTCGGGATTGACCTTGCTGATCGCCGTCTCATCCGCGATGACTCCGGCAAGGCCCTTCTTGATGTCGTTGTCAGCCATTGCTCACTCCTTCGTGATGGTGAAGTTGAAGACGCCCGAGTCGAAGTGGTTGTACGACTCGTAGTCGATCAGGTCATAGAGGTCGGCGCGATGCTGCATCTCACCGAGCTTCGAGGTCAGATGCCCCTCATCCAGAAGCGTATCGAGTGCACGGCCGGTCGCCCCCATTGCGATGCGCAGCATCGACACCGGCCAGATGACGATGTTCACACCGACATCCCGCAACTGGTCGACGCTGAAGAGGTCGCTCTTGCCGAACTCGGTCATGTTCGCGAGGATCGGCACATCGACGGCCTCACGCATCGCCGCGAACTCCTCGAGCGACCGCATCGCCTCCGGGAAGATCGCGTCGGCCCCGGCATCCACCAGCGCCTTCGCGCGGTCCTTCGCGGCATCGAGCCCATCGACAGCGGCGATGTCGGTGCGCGCCATGACGAGGAAGTTCTCATCGCGACGCGCGTCGACCGCGGCCCGGATGCGCTTGGCCGCGGTGCCGAGATCGACAACGGCCTTGCCATCGAGGTGACCACAGCGCTTCGGGTTGATCTGGTCCTCGATGTGAGCGCCGGCGAGTCCGGCATCTTCGAGCTCCTGGATCGTGCGGGCCACGTTCATCGGCTCGCCGAACCCGGTGTCGGCATCGATGATCGCCGGCAGCTCCGTCATGCGTGCGATCTGCTTGCCCCGACCAGCAACCTCGGTGAGCGTGGTCAGCCCGATGTCGGGCAGGCCGAGGTCGGCCGAGAGCACGGCGCCCGAGATGTAGACACCCTCGAACCCCTTCTGCTCGATGAGGCGCGCGGAGAGCGGGTTGAACGCGCCCGGAAACCGCAGCAGCTCGCCAGAAGCGAGCCGCTCGCGGAACAGCCGCCGCTTCTCAACAGGAGTGGTGCCGGAGTACAGCATCAGAACAGTCCCGTGGTGGTGGGCTCGGATGCTACGACGCCGGGCCTCGCGATGATCGAGAGCTCTGCGACCTCGGCCGCGGTGAGCTCGGGAAGACGCTGAACCAGCGACAGGAAGCGCTCGATCTCCTCGGGCGCGAGCACGGGCTCTGCGAGCAGGCGGAACTTGGCGATGTAGTTGTCGCGGGCGAACGGCCGGGCACCCAGCGGGTGAGCATCCGCGACGGCGATCTCATCGACGAGCGTCGTGCCGTCGGTGAACGTGATCTCCACGCGACCGCCGAAGGCCTTCTCCGAGATGTCGTTCGAGTGGTAGCGGCGCGTCCACTCGGCATCCTCGAGCGTGGTCACCTTGTTCCACAGCTCGATGGTGTCGGCCCTCGATGCCCGGGAAGGGGTGTACGAGTCGACGTGGTGCCAGGAGCCGTCCTGCAGAGCAACGGTGAAGATGTACGGAATCGAGTGGTCGAGCGTCTCGCGCGAGGCGGTCGGGTCGTACTTCTGCGGGTCGTTCGCGCCGGAACCGATCACGTAGTGGGTGTGGTGGCTGGTGTGCAGAACCACGGACTCGATGTCGTCCCACCCTTCCGCTCCCTGAGCCTGTCGAAGGGCGTGCAGCTTGCGCGCCAGATCGATCCAGGCCTGCGCCTGATACTCCGCGGAGTGCTCCTTCGTGTACGTGTCGAGGATCGCCCGCTTGGCCTCGCCGGCGGCGGGCAGCGGCACCTCATATGCAGCATCCGGGCCATCCAGCATCCACGCGATGACGCCGTCCTCGCCTTCGTAGATGGGCGAGGGACTGGTCTGGCCGCGCATGGCGCGGTCGACAGCCTCGACGGCCATCTTGCCGGCGAAGGCCGGGGCGTGCGCCTTCCACGTGGAGATCTCACCCTTGCGGCTCTGACGCGTGGCGGTCGTGGTGTGCAGGGCCTGAGAGACGGCCTGGTAGATGGTCGCTGAGTCGAGGCCGAGAAGCGTGCCGATGCCGGCTGCGGCCGAGGGCCCGAGGTGGGCGACGTGGTCGATCTTGTGTTTGTGCAGGCAGATCGCCTTCACCAGGTCGACCTGGATCTCGTAGCCGGTCGCGATGCCGCGAACGAGCGCACGGCCGTCGCTGCCTGCGTGCTGGGCGACCGCGAGGATCGGCGGGATGTTGTCACCGGGGTGTGAGTAGTCCGCCGCGAGGAACGTGTCGTGGTAGTCGAGCTCGCGCACGGCGACGCCATTGGCCCATGCCGCCCACTCGGGGCTCGTGCGCTTCTCCAGCGGAGCACCGAAGACGGTTGCTCCCTTCCCCCCGGTGGAGACCGGGTGAGCGAACGCCTGGTCGCGGGCAGCGATGATCGGCCCACGAGTGAGGGACGCCGCGGCGACCGATGCGTTGTCGATGATGCGGTTGATGATCATCTCGACGACGTCCTGCGGGACCTCGACGGCATCGGTTGCGACTTCGGCGATCTTCCAGGCCAGCTGCTCTTCGCGGGGCAGGCCCTCTTCGCTCTTGTAGACACGGACGTGGTGATTGACGGTCATGATTGCCCTCTGCTGTCGGTGATTTCAGGGTTCTGGATGCTGTCGAAAATGCTCGTGAGGGCGTTCCGCAGGTGCACATGGGTGGCGTGCGCGGCGAGATCACCATCACGCTCGGCGAGCGCTTCGGCGATGAGCCGGTGCTCTGCGACGGATGCGGCGAGACGCTCCCGGTTATCCCGCGCCATCCGCCGCACTCGCACGAGGTGCGTGCGGACGGTGCGCAGGGCCGCGGCGATGTAGTCGTTGTCGACGGCGGCATCGACCGCCGCGTCGAAGCGCGCGATGAGCGCGTAGTAGTCGTCGCGTCCGGTGGCGGCATCGAGGGAGGCTCCGGCCACCGCGAACTCGGCCGCCAGCCCCGCGAACAGCTCGGCATCGCCGCGTTCTGCGGCGAGGCGAGCCGCGGACTCTTCCAGTGCGCGGCGGATCTCGAACAGCGAGCGGATGTCGCCTGCGTCGATGCCGGAGACCACGGTGACGCGCGGAGACTGCTGCTCGACGAGCCCGTCCGCACTCAACTGGTGGAGCGCTTCGCGCAGCGGCGTGCGGCTGACGCCAAGGCGTGCCGCCTGTTCGACCTCGGCGAGAACTGCGCCAGGGGCGAGGGCGCCGGACTGGATCTCCTCGAGCAGTGTCGCGTAGGCGCGATCACTCGCCCGCGCCCTTTCGACGGGCACCGTCTTCTCGACGGGGGTGGTGCGCTCAGCAGTGGTGCTCACACTGGCAGTGTATACATAAATCGCCGCTGTGGGCGCCGTAGTTCACTCGAAGGCGCGGAACGTATACAGATCGACCTCTGGCGCCGGGTCAGAACAGACCGGAGTCGTCGTCCTCATCTGCGGGCGAGGTCGGCTGGTCGTCCTGATTCGACTGCTCTGCGTCATAGGGGCGCCAGCCGATGGCACGATCGAGCAGCGTTCCATGCCGGGACGAACGCGGCTCCACACCCTCGACGTCGCGGTCGCTGATCACGAGGATCGGATCGATCGTGAGCGGGGCGATGACCATCTGATCGACGATCGTCCTCTCGATGGCGACACGGAGATCACGCGCCCGGTACTGGTCGGTCTCCACCTCGAGCTGCGCGAGCAGATCATCGCGGGCACCGTCGGTCGCATCCGAGTAGTTCTCGGCGCCACCTGTCCCCCACTGCGCGCGGAGCTCGTCAGCAGTCTCGGGAAGCTCCTTCATGCCCAGATAGATGTCCCAGTCATCGCTGCTGGCGACCACTTCTTCGGGCATATCGCTGCCGCAGTCCGTGGCGATCCAACCGGCCTCTCCTACCTGCGCCTGGAACGATGCGAACATCCCGGCGGCGAGAGCGGAACCGCGATCGTAGAGCACACAGATGCGGATGCCCTCTGGCACCCCTGCGGCAATGCGCAGATCCGCCGCATCGCCTCCGCTGCGGAACTTCGCCGTGAAGCCCGTGTCTTCGACTGCCACCTGGTAGCCGTCGGTCCCCGGTGCGAAGACGACGGAGGATACACCGGGATAGATGTCGCTCCAGGGGCCTGCTCCGGCTTCCACCACGTCGCCGCGGTCGAAGCTGCGCATGAGGACGCCCCGCACCGCACTATCGCTCAGGGGTCGGGATGCCACGGTGTTCGCCTGAGCCACCCACACGACCCCGTGATCGATGTCATCGACGCCGTAGTCGTCTCGTTCGAGCTGACGGATGCTTTCGAAGTTGTCTGCGCGCGGTACGACCTGCACCAGGTCGTACTCGGCGCCGACGGCATCCGAAAGATTTTCGCCATCGTCATGCTGCAGGACGATGCGTTCGTAGCTGGCGGTCTTCTCAGCGACGTATGCGGCGTTCACCACAAGCGTGACCCGCTGCGCAGGATCGTCCGACTCGCCATCCACCGTCTCGACACGATACGGACCACTCGAGAGCATCAGGTCGTCGCGAGAGAGCTGGTCCTCGCCGAGAGCGAATCCGCTGTTCCACAGCGCGGCGACCTTCGCCAATGCCGCGGTGTCCGAACCTGTGATCGCCTCGATGACAGCAGTCTTCGCCGCCATCGGGTCATCGATGCCGAGGGCATAGCGGCCCACGACATGCGCGGGAACAGCGACATCGAGCGCGGACTCCCACCCGTTGAATGGACGCGCGAAGTGCACGTCGATGCGACGCTCGAACTCGTCATACGTGGGTATCTCGTCGCTGAGTGCCATCCCCGTCGGGATGGAGTCGAAGCGCAGCTCGTCCTCTGGCGCTTCGCTGTCCGGCGCGAAGAAGTTGGAGCCCGCGGCCCACGCGAGAAGCAGATCTGCCGCGTCGAGAGCGATCCCATCAGACCACAGCGGCTGCTCGAGATCGTAGGCGAGAGCGAAAGAGTCCTCGGCCTCCTCTTCGATCGTGACGGTTCCGAAAGTCGGATTGAACTCGATCTTCCCCGCGCGTTCGCGCACGAACTGCGAGCGGGTGAGCTGCTCGACGTCGAGATTCCCGCCGGTGGCTCCTGCAACGCTTGCGACATTGACGCTCGAGAGCGAATCGCCCCACGCCACGTCGACTTGACTGCCTTCTATGACTGACGGCGGGTACCCCTTACCTGTGCACGCGACGAGGGACAGCGAGATGACGACCGCTGCAACCCCGCCCAGTACGCGCGTGATCGCCGTCATGGCTGCGTGGCCACCCAGCGCAGCGTGGATATGCAGGCGTCGTAGAGCAGCTTCGATGCGGCCACCTGCTCATCATCGGCGCCGGCCTCGGCCGGGCGCGCGACCGTTGCAGTGAAGTGGAGTGCACGGCGACGCCGGGTCGTCGGAATCGGCGTGAGGTATTCCACGGTCGTCAAGCCGATGGATGCTTCTCCGACGGAGACGATCTCGTCGCGCTCGAACCGGATGAAGCGCTTGTCTCCGAGCAGTGGCTGCGCATCGAACTCGCGGATCGCGTGCGACACCATCTGGTCGAGTGAGACATCGGCGGTCGCCGTGCGCGTCGACACGATGATCGAGCCCGGGATCCAGAGCGTGTTCTCGTCGCCCGTCGTCGCCGCGTAATATGCGACCGCGCCCGCAGAGCTCATGGCGGTATAAGAATCGTCCACCATCGCATGAACGGCTGCGTAGAGGTCAGGGCGCTGCACGCTGAGGAACTTCTTGCGCAGCGCGGCTTCAAGAGCAGCACGGTCGTCGTCACCGACGTTGCGGCGCTCCCACCCAGCGGGCAGATCGATCTCGAAGTCTGGTTCTGCACTCATACCCAGCTGCTCGCGCAGGGTCATACCGCTTCCGCTGTTCATGAGTCCTCCTTGATGTGCAACCGCCCCAACGGCCGCGCTTTGAGCACCTTGATGTCGACATCGGGAAGCAGCCGACGCTCCGCAAGGGCGTCGATCGCATCGTTGCGCTCCTGCATGACGTACCGCATCGCCTTCTCGTCCAGCTCGTCGATCGGTATCGCCTGCGTCTCCACGATAGGGGCCTGCGGAGGGGACACCGCAATGACCACGAACACGACCACCGCGAGCGCCATCATCACGTACGCCGGAAGCATCATCAGCCCCGTATCGGCGCCGCCCTCCGCCGCGAGCTGAAAGGCGATGAGCACACCGAGCACACCGAATCCGATTGTCAGGCCGAGAAGGATCAGCAGCGATCCGTTCCTTCGGCGGCCATCGACGAACCAGCGGATGAGGATGAGGACGACCCCGAATGCCGCGACACCGTATGAGAGCATCGCCCACGGAATGCTGCCCATATCCGGCGCATCCGTTCGCCCGATCGCGATGTCGCGGGGGCTGCCGAAAACTGCGGCGAACCCGCCGATCGAGGCGAGCAGTGCCAGCAACGGCGCTATGCTCCACGCAACGCGCCATTTCGGCGTCTTCACGATCTCATCCGCCCTGCCCGTCCATGCGAGCACATGGGCCTCGAGCACATCCAGCCCGTGCGGTTCGTAACGCGATACCTGGCGAGCCCAACGGGACGGTGGTGGCGAGTTCGCGGGGAGTTCAGGCAACGACATGCAACCCAATATTCCACGAGTCGATGCCATCCCATGAGTCGACGTCGGTATCGGGCAGTTCAGCGCGACGCGCGCCCACGAATGTCCGGCCGTCCTCGAACTCGAGCGTCAACGATCCGACGATCTCGATCAGGCCCTCCTGCATCCGATCGAACACCAGCGCAGCGGTCGGCTCGATGAACACCGCAATGTCCAGATCACCGTCGGTGAAGATGAACACGGTCTGGTGGGCGACGAGACGCTGCTCCTCGACCACCTCCTCGAGTGTGCGCGTTGCGAGCATGCCGTGGCCTGCACCCGCGGCGTGAATCGGTGAGAGCGCGAAGCCGTGGCCGCGCCACCAGTCGACCGGCGCCGGAGTGATCATGAACACCCGTACGGTCGCCACGATCGGACGAGCAGTGGGCATGAAAGCCATCACCAGCAGGTCCGACTTCTCCCTGTCGCCGGCAGCTTCCGCCAAAACACGACAGATCGCAGGCCCTGCATCAGGATCGAAGCGATCTCCGTGTGCGCGCGCGACGGCATCGACGACCGCGCCGGCCCAGCGGTCACGTTCCGCGTCGTCACCGAGGATCGGTATCTCGATCCACCCGCCCGCGTCCGTGCCTGCACGTGCCCGAATCCGTGTCACCAGATCACGTCCAGCACCGGCAGGTAGGTGTCGCCGACGTCGACCTTGCCGACCTCTTTCTTCATGCCGTCATAGTCAGGGAGAACCTTCGCGAACATCCCATCAACCTTGAAGATCGCCCCCACGAGTCCTCGTTGCATCTCGACGACCCCCGCGAAGAGCTGCCATCCCCCGGCCCCACCGAGATCCTCGAAGAACTTGGGTTCTTTACCGGTAAACAGGCGGGTCATCACGCCGCTGAGACCGCCGGAGACGCCGCCGAACGACGAGGGGTTCTTGATCAGACCCGCAAGGTCGTCCAACCCGGTCCTATTCGTGACGTTCGTGAACTGCGAGACGAACTCGGAGCCGAATTTTCCGCCCTTCGTCGCCCAGGTGCCGCCTTCGGCGAGGATCCCGCCGATCTTTCCGATCGGGATCACGTCGATGATGGCCAGCGTGAGATCGACCCACGTCGCCTCGCCACGCGCGAACTGGATGACCACGATGATCAGCGTCAGCCCTGCGACGATCGCTGCGAGAGCCCCGATGATCGGGCCCCCGATGATGATCGCGGCGATGCCCAGCACGAAACCGGCCCAGGAGAGAACGTTCTTGATGGCCGCAAGCCATTGCGTCCATCCGTCGGCGATCTTCCCCGACATCTCATCGGTGATGCCGCTGACGGCGTCGTCGAACGCCTGCTCCCACGTGTTGTAGTCGGCGTCGAAGTCCTCGGCCTCGCCTTCCCAGGCTTCGAAGGCCACCTTCTTGGCAGCATCCTCTTCTGCCTGCGCGTCAGCCTCAGGGCTGCCTTCGTCTGGCTGGAACAGTCCGCCCGCACCTCGTGGGTCGACCTTGCCGGGGAGCCCCTGGTACGAGGCCCACAGCTCATCGCATGTATCGACGCGAGTGTCGATCTTGGGCTTCAGTTCGGCGAGCTTGTCGCCGTAGGTGACGAGCACGGGACCTATGGGCTTGTACAGCTCGCCGGCTTCCTTCAGCTGCTTGTAGGCGTCGCCGATCGTCTCGATGAGCTTGTCGACCGCTTCTCCCTGCTGGTCGGTGGCGCGCGTGGCGATCCGCTCGAGCACGATCGCGCTATCGATCATCTGCTCGCCGAGCGTTCCGATAGCAGCCCCTCGCGCCGAGATCGTTTCCGGCGTTCCCTTGACGTACTCGATGTCACGCCCTGCAGGCGACTTGTCCATGCTGCTTCCCTACTGCTCCGGCTCGAGAGCAATCGCGAGCTCATCATCACCCTGACGGAACCCATCAAGGATCCCGGTCACGCGCTCGAGTATCTTCGAGAGGTCATCTTTCAGCTCGTCGCGCTTCTTGTCCCAGCGCTCTTCGAACTCCCTCGCCGCATTGCGCAGTTCATGACGCCCATACGGATCGCTGATCGCTGCCTCGAGCTCGTCCGAGCCGCTCACCGCGCCCTCGAACTCCGCAACGATGCTGGTCAGACTCGTCTCGACTTCACCGAGCTCTGTGTACGAGATGTAGACGTCGCTCATCCCCACTCCTTCACATCATGTCCGAGCAATCGAGTCGACGATGGTGGGGCCGCGCGACACACATCCGGCCCCGCCATCGATCGCATGGCGGCTCAGCCGCCGGCGAGTGCGTCGTCGAGGTCCTGGATAGCCTGCGCCATGTCGCGAAGCGCCGAAGCCATGTCGGTCACTCCCTCAGCAGCCTGCTTCATACCGTCGGTGAGCTCCTGGTAGCCCTCCTGGAACTTGCCAGAGGCCTTCTCCGTCTTGAAGCCATCCTCGACAAGGTCATCCACGTGACCCTGCAGCTCATCAAGCAGCTCGTCAATCGAGATCTTGCCATCGTCCAGCTTCGTAGCCGCCGAATCCATCTCGTCGTATGTTGCGCCGAAATCACTCATGCGCTCACCCCATTCCTGTCAAGACCGGCAGCCCACCGCGGACCACCTACACACACATTAATGAGACCCCGCCCACGACACTATGGGGAGCAATACCCACTGCTTCGGGCCTGCGAACAACGACATCAGGCCAGCGGAGCTCATGTCTCCGCTGGCCTGATAGCCCTCGCCTCCGACTGAGGCGGGCTTCGTCAGTTCTACGACTCGAGCGGCTCAGCCGCCGGCGAGTGCGTCGTCGAGGTCCTGGATAGCCTGCGCCATGTCGCGAAGCGCCGAAGCCATGTCGGTCACTCCCTCAGCAGCCTGCTTCATACCGTCGGTGAGCTCCTGGTAGCCCTCCTGGAACTTGCCAGAGGCCTTCTCCGTCTTGAAGCCATCCTCGACAAGGTCATCCACGTGACCCTGCAGCTCATCAAGCAGCTCGTCAATCGAGATCTTGCCATCGTCCAGCTTCGTAGCCGCCGAATCCATCTCGTCGTATGTTGCGCCGAAATCACTCATGCGCTCACCCCATTCCTGTCAAGACCGGCAGCCCACCGCGGACCACCTACACACACACTAATCAAGCGAACCGGAGGAACACGATGGGGACTATTCCCCATCGTGAACGATTGCGGTCAGCCGAGCAGTCCCCGAGCATTGAGCACGATGAGCGAGAGCACGACGGCGAACACACCCGCGATGCCGAAGACGATGGCAACGCTGCGAGCAATGTCGGCGCGGAGCGCTTGGTATCTGGGCCCGGTCCCGCGGCTCTGCCGACGCACGAGCTCCCACACTGCCGAGCCTGCCACCGAGGTGGCGAGTTCTTCGATGAGCTCGAGTTTCTCATCCCTTCGACGCTCAACGCCCGCGGTGACCGGAGCGGATGGGAAGAGGTAGAGGTTGCGATCTTTGATCTCGATGTCGAAGTATCGTCCGACCCGCTGGAACAGCTGCACCGTCTCTGGGCTGAAGAAGGCGCGCGCCAGGTGTTCGCCGCCATCGCCGACGAACAACCGTCCCCGGCGGGCAAAACCCCCATCCACACGCTGCGAACGGTGCCACTGGTCCGGTGCCACCCGCACCCCCAGAATCCGAGAGAGGTGGCCGAAGCTCAGAATCATGTGCGGCATGCGCTCCGGCAAGCGGATGACGACGTACGGATGACGACGGCCGGTAGGTGCCCGATAGCGGGCCGACACCTGGGAGGACAGATGGCCGATCTCGATCGGGATGCCGCGAACATCGTAGTTGAGCATGCCGAACCGCTCGTGCTCCGCACCGTAGGCGAACGGGACGCCTGCGTACCCACCCGTGCCCGCTTTCCACAGCGTGAACCGTCCGCCCACGTGCGGCGCCAGGGAACTCAACCTGGCCATCACCCGTGGTGAGTACCTGATGACGTTCACCATCGCCAGCACGCAGACCAGTGCCGAGATCACCGTCACGGCGAACAGCGGCATCGACGTATCCTCGAGCACGAAGAGATTCACTGCCGCGGTGAGCGGCACCAGAACGCCGCTGATCAGCGCAGCTCGCTTCGGGAACCGCATGATCGCCGCAAACCGCTCCTGCGCGGTGTCATCAGCGCTCGATGTCCCGCGGTGCGCGTCGCCGCCCGCCGCTTCTGCCGATCCGGAGGGATCCGTCATCGTGTCGTCTTCTCCATGTGAGTCGGTCAAGGTCACCTAGACACATTCTTCCACCGCAGCGACGCGACCATCAGATCGAAGAATGCGTGGACGAACTGAATCTGTTCGTCATCACGCGGAATGTCGGCGGGGCGCCCATAGCCGGCAAGCAGTTCCAGCGCGCGCCGGCGGCGCGTTCCCGGCACCGGCGTGACGTACAGGGTCGAGCTCAGCACCATCTGCGCGTCGCCCTCGCCTCGGATGCTTTCCCGTTCGATCCGCAGCAGCGTACGGTTCTTCCCCAGCGGCTCGGCTCGTTCTTCGAGGATCATCCGCTTGATATAGCCATCCATCTCGGCGGAAGACGGTGCAGAACGGATCGTCGCGATGATCGATGCTGGCACGGGAAACGGCGTCGACACATCCGGCCCCGACGGTGCGAAGTATGCCACGACGTTCTGCTTTCGCATCTCGTCCATCGACTGACGGAGCATGTTGCGCAGCACACCGGCCGCTTGGAGCGCATCCACGGTGCCGACGTGCATGAGCTTGCGGCGCAACCGCTGCTCGATCAGTGCCTGATTCTCCGGAGAGGGTTCGTGGCGTTCCCACCCTTTTGGCAGCGACAGGTCGAACTCGGGGTCCGGACGAGCGCCCAGCAGATCACGCAGGGACATGCCGCCATCAGACACCAATGCCTGTTCCTTCCTCGAGCCACTGATCACTATCGGCGGGCAACAGATGCTCACGCTTGCCCGTTGCAAAAGCGTTGCCCGTCGAGTCTGTCAGAACGCACGAGTCGATCGTCTCGGCGATGGCGGGTGCCGCCATCATGTACGCGTCGAGCGGGCAGGCATGCACGCGCACGACCAGTGCCGCATCGCCACGGTCAAAGATGATCGCCGCATCGATCGATGCGCTCCCCTGTGTGAGCTCGGGCGCTATCCGGCGGGAGTACTGGATGCCCTCCCCGAACGGACTCGACAGGTAAGGCGAGGCCTCGAAGCCGAGTGATTCCCACTCGGTCGCGCCGTCGTCGGCGGCGACGTGGAACGTCACGCGGACCGGCAACGGTGAGTGTGTGGGCCAGGTCACGAGGTCGGCGAGAGTTCCCTCCGGCCTCGAGCGCTGGAGCATCTCGAGCACCTGATCGAGAGCGTCGGAGAAGCGTGCGTCCTCATCGGCCTCCCAATACTCCCTCACCATGTCGGCGACGACGACTCCCCACTGCCGACGCCGCTCGTGCTCATCGGGCGCAGGAACAACGGCCCATGCATCAAGAGGTCCGTCGAACCGCAGTTCCCACATCAACCATCACCCTTGATCCAACTGACAACGGTATTCACGGAGGACAGGGGCGAATACTGCGAGATGACCGTGTCGATCCCCGTGTCAGCAATGAAGTCAGTGACACGCAGGACATTCGGGATATCGAAGAGCATGCCTGCGCCGACGCTGCCGTGAACGATCAGATCAGAAACGCTGTCCGCGAAGACCCTCGAGATATCGAGCCCTCCATCGGCTGCGATCCTCACCGTCGAGGGCAAGAAGTCTGCGAGGCCCGACGCGCCGACACCGAGCTTCGTGACGAGGGGCCCCATGTCCGAGACGGCATTGGCAAGAGGACCCAGCCCAGGGACTGCACACACGAGGTCGATGGCCAGCGTCAACAGGTTGGTTTCTCCCCGGGCGAACCGAACGATGGAAATGACGGCGGTGGCGATACCGATGATGGCGCCCACCGTCGCTGCGATCCCGGCGATCGCCGCAGCGACCGGTCCGGTGATGACGAACGTGCAGACAATGAACACGACGGCAACGATGATCGCGACAACCGCCAGAATGTTGTAGGCGATCTCCAGGAAATCCCCGAACCACTCGCTCCAGCCGTCCTTCGGACCGTGTTCGTGGGCGTTCTCGATCGCGGAGACCGCCTGGTTCCAGGCCGTCTCCCAGTCGTCGTACTGCTGGTCCCAATGGTCCGCCGCATTCATCCAGGCTTGGAACGCGTCATACTTCGCCTTGTTGTCGGCCGCATCGGCCTCGGCGTTCGGGTCATCGTCGCCGTCTTCAGCGGCGACGTCACCGTAGAGATCGCCGTCGGTTCCGGCATACGTCGACCACTTCTCGTCGGCGTCTGAGTACGCAGTGGCGAGCGCTTCCGCAATCCCGCCGACATCACCGATCGCCCAACCATAGGTGCGGATCGCGTCGGCAGTGTCGTAGTACAACGCGCCAGCATCGCCGAGGATCTGCCAGGTCTCACCCACGCTGTCGCGCAGCTTCTCGACCGCCTTTCCCTGCTGGCCGTCGTCGCTATTGGCGAGTTCCTGCAGCGTCGTCGCGGCACTTTTCATGCGCGACGCGATGGTGATCATGGCTCCCGCGGTCGAGACGACCTCACCCGGCGACATCGACGCCTGCTCGATCTCGTTCCCCCCTGGCGTCGACGGCCAGTTGACGTAGGCACCTTCACTCCAGCATCTGCTCATGCCTTATCCCCCTTGACTGCTGCTCAGTAGTCCGAGCTGGTCGGCACATCGGCGCCGTTCTCGAACTGCGCTGCGGCATCATCCTCGAACTTCTGATAACCGTCGTATATCCCCTGTGCAAGATCCCTGATCGACGTGAGGTCTTCCACGAGGCTCTCGCGCTTGCTGTCCCAGCGGTCCTCGGACTCCTCGGCCGCATCGGTGAGTTCGCTCCGTCCGAAAGGCTCGCCGATCGCGTCACGCAGAGCCGCGCCTTTGCTGCCGGAGTCGAGCTCCTCGATCATGCTGTTGAGTCGGAAGAGGAGAGTGCTGAGCTCGGTGTATTTGATGACGACGTCAGCCATGCGTCAGTTCCCCGTCTTTCTCAAAAATGGCGAGCCGGTAGAGCTCCCATCCACACAGTAGTCAGGCGCACCCTCATCGCACGATGGGGAGCATTCCCCATCCTGAGGTGCTCCCGTGCATCAGCCGGCCTCGCCGGTCGACGAACCGCGCTGTGCTTCGAGGCGCGCTTGCCTGCGCGCACGTCGCGCATTGCGCTCATCGTCGTTCGACAGGCCGCGACCAGCCGGCGCGGCCGCGGGCGCAGCCGTGGCTACAGGCGCGGCCGCATCCTTGGGCTTCTCCGGCATCCGGAATCGCGCATCCGAGACATCGGGCCTGTCGTCATGCGCGACCGGCATCTGGACGAGAGAGGCCCGCCCTGCCTGCACGAACATGCCCCGCCCGTCCGGGAAGTCCGCGCGCTTGACGCGCCCGAACGGCACTTTGAACAGGCTGTCACCATCATACGCGTCCGGCTTCAGCGCAATGCCCTGTCGCGCGGCCTTCCATTCGCCCATGACCCCGGAGCCGCCACCGGCTCGCGAAACGTCCGCATCGCCGATGAGCATGTGATCACTGTCGTTGACGGCCTTCAGCAATGCCCGCATCGGCCGATCAGCGGCACCATCGGCGAGGTGAGGCATGTCTTCGCAGACGATTAGGATCCGGAACGGAATCGATTCGTCGGCGACGATGTCCGTCAGCTCCGCGGCGAGCTCCTTCTCATCGTCCGATTTGGTGGCGCTGCGCACCCACGGTCGGAAATCAGCGAGCTCGGAACGGCGCGTGCCGAAGTGGAACAGCTTCACCTCCGGGTCGAACCGTTCCATCGCGATGATGAGTGACTTCATCGCATTGGTCTTGCCTGACGCAGGCGGACCAGTGATGATGAACGATCCTGCCGGGTCGAAGCCACGCGGTTCCAAGGTGTCGTCGGCGATGCCGAACACCGGCTGCCGACCGATGCTGCTGGGCAGGTCGCGGATATCAGCGTGGAGCGGCAGCGACCCGATCGACGGCGCCTCCTGCGCCCCCTTCGCTCGCAGGTCGGCGGCCAACTGGTCGAGCCACTTGGCCTGCTCGGATGTGTTCGAGGTTCCACCCGGCACAGCGAGCTGCACCTCGCTCTTGTCGACGATCGCCCGCCCGGGGCCCGACTGATCGCTCAGGACGTCCTTGGGCGCACCGACGAGTGTGTACTGGTTCACGTCCGACAACCGCAGGATGATTCGACGCGAGATATTCGATGACACACCGGTCGGCACTGCACCGCCACGATCGGCCGTGATCACCGCGTGGACGCCGAGCGGACGGCCTTCACCGAGAATCCGCATGAACTCCCGATAGAACGGTGCGCGGTTCGCCGTGATCTCCCAGTCCTTCTTGAACTCGGGGAAGTTGTCGATCAGCAGGAAGATGCGTGGCATGGACGAGTCCACGAGTTCCCGGTACTCGGCGAGGTTCGAGGCGTGCGCCGCCGCGAAGCGCTCGCTGCGCGTGTCGAGCTCTCTTCCGAGCATCCGCAGCAGTCGCTGGATGCGCTCGGAATCCTCGCCATCGATGATCGATCCGACGTGCGGAAGCTTTTCGAGCACGCCCAGGGCACCCGACGCGAAGTCGAGCCCGTACACCTGAACCGCACCGAGATCCGGACGCATGCCGGCTGCGGTCGCGATCGACTTCAGAACCGTCGATTTGCCAGCCCCGGAAGTACCGAGGGCGAGCAGCGAACCATCGCGGTCCGGAACGAAGTGGATGGGGTTCTGCTGCTGCCGCTCAGGAATGTCGGCGACGCCGAGGGCGATACGCCCGTCGCCTTCGAGTGGCATCTTTCCCAGATCGATCATGTCGGCCAGGTCATCGAGCCAGGGTCGCCGCGGCGCGACGAGCGCGGCCTGACGGTGGGCCGCGATGATCGACTTCACGACGCGCTTCTGGTCGTTCGGTCCGAGATCCGCATCATGCGAGTCGCTCTCGGCCGGACGGTCGGGTTCCCATTCGTGGACGCTACCGAACCGCAGTTCCGCAACCTTGACCTCGGCGGCAGCGACGGCATCCTCCGTGTTCGTCCATCCGCCGGCGTACGCCGACTGGAAAGGCGTCAGCGGCCCAGGCCCGGTCTTCGCGATGGCGCGACCGGGAAGCGACGGCGGGAAGGATGCGGCGACGACATCATCGACGACATCGCGAGAGTCCGATTCATCCGCCATGCGCAGAGCGACGCGAAGGTTCGTGTTGGCGCGGAGATTGTCTTTGATGACACCCGCGGGACGCTGCGTCGCCATGATCAGGTGGATGCCGAGCGAGCGCCCTCGCTGCGCGACATCGACGACGCCGTCGACGAACTCCGGCACTTCGCCGGCCAGCGCCGCGAACTCGTCGATCACCAGCACCAGCGCGGGCGGGGTCTCCGGGTCCTGTCGCTTCTCGAGCTCGAGCAGGTCCTTCACCTTCTTCCTGTTGAAGAGGTGCTCCCGGTAGTGCAGCTCGGCGCGCAGACTGGTCAGCGCGCGTCGCACGAGATGGGGGCTGAGGTCGGTGACCAGCCCGACGCAGTGCGGCAGCTCGACGCAGTCGGCGAACGCGGATCCCCCCTTGTAGTCGACGAAGAGGAATGTGACGCGATCAGCGCTGTGAGCGCTCGCGATCCCGAGCACCCATGCCTGCAGGAACTCCGATTTTCCGGCACCGGTGGTGCCGCCCACCAGAGCGTGCGGCCCCTGGGCGCGAAGGTCGAGGGTCATCGCGTCGCTGGCGCCCTGACCGACGATCGCACGCAGGTTCCCCGCTTTGCGCAGGCGCGGGCGCTCGGTCGCGGAACGATCGATGATCGTGTTGTTCTGCCGCCAACGGTCGATGACGGCCTGCGGGTCACTGGCGACCTCTTCGCCGACGAGCGAGAGGAACGCCACTGAACTCGGGATGTCGGATTCGTCATGGATCACCGTCGACACATCCGTGACGGACGCGAGTCGCTTGGCGAGCATGTCCATATACGCGTTGGACACACCCTCGACCCGTGTGTGGGTGTACTGCTCACCAGAGCGGACGAGGCCCACCGTGACATCATCCAGGCCCGCGGTGACATCAAGGTAGCTCCGGCAGGCCGCCGGCAGCGACTCCACCGTCGGCGAGACGAAGATCGCGTGCACTCCGACTTCAGCCCCGAGCTCGAGGATCTGCGTCAGTCGCGCACGATCGACGGGTGCGTCATTGGTGACCATGATGATCACCGAGATCCGTGTCTTCACATCGGTCTCTTCCGCAGCCCGGTGGACGTCGGTGCCGTACAGCATCGGGTTCCAGGTCTCTTTGAACGGCCCGCGGTGCGCCGGCCCCTTGACCAGGCGCATCACGTAGTCCTCGAGCTGATTGAGCAGCGCGTTCGCGGTCGGAGCACTGTCGGCAAGCGGCAGATCCTTGAAGGGACTCGTCTCACTCGAGGTGTGCGGCAGCCACTTGAGCCATTCGAGCTCCTCGACCCAATCGGAATCCGCGAAAGCCACCGCCACGACGTCATTCGGCGCGTGCAGCCCGAATACCTGCACCGCGAGTCCACGCACGGCATCCGCTGCCACGGCATCCGGCCCCGCGACCCCGATGGAACCGCTCGCAGGCAGCGTCTCCAGCACGGGCACTTCGTGCACCAGCCGGTAGCGCTCCTTCAAACGATCGACGCGCTCGATGTACTCGGGCAGGCCGTCCAGCGATTCGGACTCGCGGATCGCGTTGCGCGACACCGCGGTCGAGACCCCCAGTCGCAGAGCGAGGAAGTTCCAATGCTCAGGACGCCGCGTCCACAGCATCGGGCCAAGACGCATCGCATGATCGAACACCTCGACGACGGGAGGCACCTCTTTGTTCCTGGCGCTCTCCTCACGAGGCTTCTCGTGGAAGAAGACCTCTTCCAGATGCTCGAACTGCCGCTCGAACAACTGCAGTTCATGATTACGCTTGTTCTTCATCTGCACGCGCTGGTTGATGAAGTTACCCAACGCCATGAGCGGCGTCATGATGATCAGCAGGAGCGCGCGTGGGCGCTCTGTGATGAGGTAGATCGACAGCGCCATGATGATGGGGGCGACGAGCATCGTCCACGGGAACAGACGCATGAGCGTCTCTGTCGGCATCCGCGGTGGCGTGTGCTGGATGCCGGGATAACGTTCCTCCACGCGCGGGCTGCGGTTGAACCGCAACCCACCGCCGCGTTCAAGAACCGGGTGGTCTTCGAACGGGTCGTAGTCGTCGGCGAGGGCGACGACCAGCGTCGAAGCCCCGATGACGAACTGCTGCCCAGGCTCCAGGCGCACGCGTTGCACCTGCTCACCGTCGACGTAGACGCCGTTCGTGGAGTTCAGGTCGACCAGTTCCAGAGAGGTCGAGACCTCAAGACGCGCGTGCTTCTTCGATACCATCGCGTCGGGGAGCACGACGTCGTTGGGTCCGACGCGCCCGATGAACGAATAGCCCTGGGCTACGGGGAACACCTGCCCTTTCATCGGCCCATCGATCGCACGCAGGAAAGCCACGATCTTGCGGTCTTCGGCGGACTGGCCCTGGTCGCGCTTCACTGGGCGCACGGCGGCGGCGAAGCCGGACCCGATCGGCGCCTCGCCGATCGGAATGTCAGGTTGCAGAAGCTCCAGGTGCTCGCCGGTCGGCGGAGCGACGGCGAGAGTGAGGACATCGTTCGGATCGACGAAGATCGACCGTGCAGGATCTGCGGCAGCGATATGCCGCGCGACATCTCCGGTCGTGGCCGTCGAGTCAGCGACGACAGCGATGTCCACAGGGTCGCCGCTCGGGCGATGCAGAGTGAGCTTAACCTTCATTCATCTCTTCCCTCTGTTCACCATTCGTGAACGTCATACCGTGCCGATCGCCATCGTGCGGTCACCGAATCGCACCACGTCACCCGGCGCGGCGATGAGCGCCGCGCCGGAGGGCACCTGCGTCTCGACTCCACCGCGCAGGATGAACGTGCCGTTGGTCGATCCCAGGTCCTGGACCTCGATGCCCGATGCCGACCGGCGAATCGCGAAGTGTGTCTTCGAGACCGATCGGGTGTCATCGGACACGGCTACGCGCTGCGCAGCACCGAAGCTCCCGGTCTCGTCGGGATTGCGCCCGAAGATCATCGGCTCGGCGAACACGTACGTGTCGCCGGAGTCGAGGGCAAGTCGTACGGCAGGTTCCGGGGCGGCCGCGGGAGGCGTCTGCGGGGCGGGAGCGGGAGGCTCCGGGGCGGGCGCGGAAGGTGTTCGCGGGGCGGAGCCGGACGCGATTTCGGGCGGCACGCCGAGCACGACGCGATGATCCTCAGGTGCGCGCGGCGGAAGCCCTGTGGCAAGAAGCGGCGCCTGGCCCGATCTGTCGGCACGATAACCGCCGACGACCGCGGCGCCTTCCTTCTCGACCGCCGTCACCGTACTCGCAGGACCCAGGTGTTTCGCGACGATCCCGACGGAGTCATCGCGGCCAGCACGCCTCGACTTGGCAACGCCCAGTACCCCGGCACTGACGCTGTGCGCCGGTCGGTACTCGGGCTCCGCTCCGCTGCTCTCGGCTGTCGCGAGCGAGGGCAGATCGCGGGTCTGAGGTGCGATCTCGACCTTCACGACCTTTCGTGCGATGCGCATGCGCTTTCCGTCGTAGGGGTCGAGCCCCTTCTTCACGTCGATCAGCCAGACCTGGGTGGCATGATCATGCCACGCGCGTCCCCGCTGCTCGGAATCGCCCAGCGCCGAGAAGAACATCAGCGTCGGTCCGATCACGGGCACGATGTTCGAAGCGCCGACGATCAGAGTGCGCAGAACGATCCGCCAGAACCCCGGCTTCGCAAGTCGCACCACGTTGATGCTGCGTATGCCGGTGATGGCTTTGCCGATCGTGACGCCCACTCGCCCTTGGAAAACGCCCTGCACGATCAACAGCGCGAGGGTGAGCAGTGCAGTGATGCCCGCGATGAGCACAGCGACGAAGAAATTCGGATGCGCCACGAGCCCGTACAGGGTGATCTCCGACCGAGCGAACATGAGCAGTAGAGGGACGCTGAAAGCCCAGTAGGGGATCTGCACGATCAGATAGATGACGACGTCGATCGTCACGGCGAGGAACCGTCGCCCGTAAGGGGCGCGAATCAAACCGAGCGCGGCGGCGTACGCGGGATCGGGCCGCCCGGCCGCGTCCAGCCCCTCGATCTCTTCGTCAGCGTCATCCACTTCCCAGATCGTCGTCACGTGCCCACCTCCTCCGGCTGCGGCAGACTCGTTCTGCCGTACCCTGCAACGTTACCGATACTGGCTCGATGTCTGAACTGAACGCATGGGCACTCCTCCCCGGAGCCGGTGCGCTCGGACGTGACAGGATCGAGGGATGCCGAACGACGAACCGCTCTCGATCGTGCTCACCGATGGACGCACCGCCCACGTCATCCCGCATGCTGACGGATGGCTTCTCGAGGTCGGTGGCGTGCAGCAATCGCACATCGCCGAGCCCGGTCGTCCCCTCTCACTCGCATACGCACGCTGGATGATGGCGGCTCTCGACAGCCGAGATCACCGCCGCGTCGCTCAGCTCGGCGGTGGTCTGCTGATGCTGGCGCGCGCGATCGCGGGGCGATGGCCGGATGCTGTGCAGGTCGTCCTCGAGTCCGAGCCTGCGCTCGTGTCACTCGTTCGCTCACACTTTCCGCCACCCGCCGGCGTCACGATGATCGAGGGCGACGCGCGCGTCTGGCTCGCTCAGGCGGCGTCCGGCTCGCAGGAGGCGATCCTCATCGATGTGTTCCACAACGGACGAGTCCCCCCCGCGTTCTCGTCGGTCGAGCTCGCTGATGGCGCGCGACGAGTCTTGACTGATGAGGGGATGCTCGTCGTCAATTCCGTGGCGGGACCGGAGCTGGAATTCACTCGCCGTCAGCTCGCCACCTTGCAGAGCGTCTTCCCCCATGTCGTCATGATCGTGCAGGGCTCGTCCCTCGGAGGTCTGCGTTTCGGCAACGCCTGTCTCATCGCCAGCGGTGCAGAGATCGACGCCGGCAGCATCCGCGAGCACCTGCGAGGCGACTCGTCGAAGGGCGCGCTGGTGACCGACGTCGCCTCGATCATCGATGGCGCGACGCCGATCAGCGAAACCGAGGGACTATGGTCTCCGGAGCCGACGCTGCCTGATGTGTCGTCCTCGGTTGAGATGCTCGAAGGGATGCGGCACGCACTCCTGGGCCTCCTGCCGAAACGTGGCTAGGGCGGGCCAGGTCGCAATATCTGCCGTTCTGAGCGCCCCATAGCGGCGTTAAGTGCGACCTGAACGCCCTCTGCGGAAGATCTAGTCGCCGGGCGGCGCCAGCGCCGGGTCACCGGAGACGGATGCCGCCGGCTCCCCGAGCTTCACCACGATGACGCCGGCGAGCACCAGCACCGCGCCGAGACCCTGCAGAAGGTTCGGCAGCTGCCCGAGCAGCAGCCAGCCGAACAGCATGGCTGCGATCACTTCGGCGAGCGCGATGAATGACGCAAGACGTGAACCGAGCAGACGGGTCGACGCGATTCCGAGCACATAGGCGAGGGCGGTCGCGATGAGGCCGATCGCGAGGACCGGAACGAACCACGGCACGGTTCCGAAGCGGTAGACGACGTCGTCAGTGTTCCAGACCATCGGCAGAATGCCGATGAGGCCGGCGATCGTGAGACCGACAGCGCCGACGAGAAGGCCGGCTCCGGCGAGCGCGATGGGCGGCAGCCCGGTATCGCTCTTGGCCGACAGCACGAAGTACGCCGCAGCTCCCACCATCGCACCGAATGCCCACAGCACGCCCGAAATCGGGGCACTGCCGCCGGCGAGCACATCGAGCATGAGCACGAGTCCGACGAGCGCGACACCCGCCCCCACGATGCTGCGCCCAGTGGGCTTCTCCCCGCGGCGCACCCACAGCCAGAGCACCACGGCGATCGGTGCGGTGTACTCGATGAGCAGCGCGAGCCCGACGTCCATGACAGCGACGGCCTGGAAGTAGAAGAGCTGCGTCGCGGTAACGGCCAGCAGTCCGTACGCGGTGATGATCCACATGTTGCGACGCAGCAGCACCCACTTGCCGCGGAGTGCGATGAGCGTCGGCACAAGCAGCACGAGGGCCGCGACCCAGATCCGTACGGTGACGGCGGCACCAGGGGTCCAGCCCGCGTCGATCAGACCACGCGCCCATGCCCCCGACATGCCGAACGACAGCGCGGCGGCGATCGCGAGCGGCATTCCGAGCCGCAGGCCGGAGCGCGCTCTGGCGCCATCTGAGAGAGCATCCATCATCACTGACAGTAACGCTCATCCGCCGGGTCTGCGCCGGCGAGGGCGGGGCCGACGGTACAGTCTCTGTCTAAGGCATTCACTCGCCTCGGAGAGGACAACGATGGTCACCGGCGCAGCTCCTGATCAGAACCCCGGCAGCGAGAGACAGCCACGCACCGGCCCGACCCCGCCGATGGCGGACCTGACCAGCAGACCGGAGCCCTCTCCCGGTCCACTCACCAAGCCAGCGCCCGTCATCCGTCCTCCGCGCAGGCGCGCGAGATGGCTCGCGCCGCTCATCATCGTCGTCGTGCTCGCCGCTGCCGGTGGCGCGGTCGTGTTCTGGCAGCTTTCGCAGACCGGGCTCGGATGACCTCCTGGTCCAGCGCCGCGATCGCCATGCTCGAGGCCGATGCCAATCGCAGTGCAGACACGCATCTGCATGTCTTCCCGCTTCCCGCCGAGTGGGGCATCGATCTGTATCTGAAAGACGAATCGGTGCATCCGACCGGTTCGCTCAAGCATCGCCTCGCACGTTCGCTCGTTCTGTACGGACTGGTCAACGGGCGGATCAACGAGTACACGACGCTCGTTGAAGCCTCGAGCGGATCGACCGCCGTCTCAGAAGCGTATTTCGCGCGGATGCTGGGACTGGACTTCATCACGGTCGTGCCCCGCTCCACCAGCCCTGAGAAGATCGAGCTCATCGAGTTCTACGGCGGCCGCTGCCACTACGTCGACAGCGGACCGGAGATGTACAGCGAGGCCCAGCGGCTCGCGACCGAGTGCGGCGGACACTACCTCGACCAGTTCACCTACGCGGAGCGCGCGACGGACTGGCGCGGCAACAACAACATTGCCGAGAGCGTGTTCAGCCAGCTCGAGCGGGAGAAGCATCCGATTCCTGCGTGGATCGTCGTGGGAGCCGGGACCGGCGGCACCAGCGCCACCTTCGGGCGGTATGTGCGCTACCGGCAGCATCCGACCCGCGTCGCCGTCGTCGACCCGGAGGGGTCGGCGTTCTATGGCGGCTGGTCGACGGGATCATCCGACTATACGACCGGCGTCCCGAGCCGGATCGAGGGCATCGGCAGGCCACGCGTCGAGCCGTCGTTCGTGCCGAGCGTGATCGACGAGATGCTTCCGATCCCGGATGCCGCGTCGATCGCCGCCATCCGCCTGCTGAAGGAGCGCACGCTGCACTGGGCGGGCGGATCGACCGGCACGAATCTCGTCGGCGCGTTCCAGCTCATCGCGCGGATGCGCGCTTCCGGAGAGCAGGGCAGCGTTGTGACGCTCATCTGCGATGGGGGCGCCCGCTACGCGGGAACGTACTACTCCGATGAATGGGTCGCCGATCAGGGCATGGACCTCGAGCCGCACCGCGCGCAGCTGGACCGGTTCCTCGAGTCCGGCACCTGGTAGCCACGAAGGCGCCGGGCTACGCTTCAGGCATGACCACTCTGATCCTCACTGTCGCCGGATCCGATCGCCCTGGCCTTGTCGCGGCCGTCGCCGATGTCGTCGATGCACACGGCGGAAACTGGGAGAGCAGTCAGCTCGCCGAGCTCGCCGGAGTCTTCGCCGGAGTCATCCAGGTCGAGGTTGCCCCTGAGCACGAGGGCGAACTGCAGAGCGCGCTGCGCGGCCTGGACGGACTGCTGAGCGTCTCCATCCACACAGGGGCGGATGCTTCAGATGCTGCCGAGCGGCCGATCACGCTGCAGATCCTCGGAAACGACCGGCCTGGCATCGTGCGCGAGGTCTCAGCGGTGCTGCACGCTCATGAGCTCAGCATCCAGGACATGACGACCGAGACGCGGGATGCCGCGATGGCCGGCGGCCGCCTGTTCGAGGCGTCGGTGGCGGCGACAGTGCCCGCGTCTGCTGATCTTGCCGTGCTGCGCGCCGACCTGGAGCGGCTCACGGCCGAGCTCCAGGTCGACATCACGCTGGGTTGAGCCCGGAACTCCGCCGAGACCCCCGGTTGCTACCGAGACCCCGGGTTGCAGGCGTGAAAAACCCGGGGTCTCGACGAGGGCCCGGGGTCTCGGCGGAAGAGAGTCAGACCAGGCGGGACTTCGGCGACACGGAGTAGGTGTGCTCCGCATCGTGGTTGACGACATCTCCCAGAGCGGTGTCGATTGCCTGGAGAGTCTCCGGCGCGAGCGTCACGCCGGACGCCTTGACCGTGTCTGCCAGCTGCTCAGGACGGGATGCACCCACGAGAGCTGCCGCGACATTCGGGTTCTGCAGCACCCAGGCGATCGCGAGCTGCGGCATCGTGAGTCCAGCGTCCGCGGCGATCGGCTTCAGGCGCTGGACGGCGGTGAGAATATCGTCCTCGAGCAGTCGCTTGATGAAGTCCGCTCCGCTGTGTGGGTCGGTCGCGCGCGAGCCGGCCGGCACGGGCTGACCGGGGAGGTACTTGCCGCTGAGCACGCCCTGCGCCATCGGCGACCAGACGATCTGCGAGATGCCGAGTTCTTCGGATGCGGGAACGACCTTACCCTCGATCACGCGGTGCAACATCGAGTACTGCGGCTGGTTCGAGATGAGCTGCACGCCGAGCTGCGTGGCCAGGGCGTGTCCTTCGCGCAGCTGCTCTGCGGTCCACTCGCTCACGCCGATGTAGAGCGCCTTGCCCTGACGCACAACGTCGGCGAACGCCTGGAACGTCTCCTCCAGCGGGGTCTCGTAGTCGAAGCGGTGCGCCTGGTACAGGTCGACGTAGTCGGTACCGAGGCGCTGCAGCGAACCATTGATCGACTCGAAGATGTGCTTACGGCTGAGGCCGGTGTCGTTCGGGCCCATGGGTCCGGTCGGGAAGTAGACCTTTGTGAAGATCTCCAGGCCCTCACGGCGCTGGCCGGTCAGAGCCTTGCCGAGGATGACCTCCGCGGCCGTGTTGGCATAGGTGTCGGCGGTGTCGAAGGTCGTGATTCCGGCGTCGAGGGCGGCGTGCACCGTCTTCACCGCCGCGTCATCTTCAACCTGCGAAGCGTGAGTGACCCAGTTGCCGTAGGTGATCTCTGAGACCTTGAGGCCGCTGTTTCCGAGATAGCGATAGTTGACCATGACTACACGCTACGGCCATCCGGATCAGGCACTGACCGATTTGCGAAGATCGGCGCGGGTCGCGGGTGCGGATGGCGCAGGTTCGGATGCCGCGGGATCCGCGGCCGTGACGATCGATGCCCTCTCGCGGAATCCCTCAGCGGTCACCCGGTCGAGATCGACCTGCTTGCGGATCGCATGGGCCTTCTCGTACAGCGAAGGGGCACCGTAGCTCGTGAGCACCTTCACCAGCACCGGCAGCAGCTCGATCATGAAGAACAGCGCGGCGATCAGCCAGTGCGCCCAGAGGATCGTCGGCTCCTTCTCGGAGAGCCGGTTCAGCCCACTGATCTGGCTGAGCAATCCGACCGCACCGGCATTGCCCTGCGCCACCGAATCGGCTCGCGCGTTGTAAGCGGCGAGCGCCTGGTCATAGCTGTCGCGCGCTGCGGGCAGCTTCGACGTCGCCTCCTCACGGTTGCGCGTCTCGGAGCTCGCCGTGCTCTCCTTCGCGGTGGTTCCCGCGCTCTCGAGGTCGGCGTTGGCGTCGCGCAGCTGAGCGGCGAGCGCGTCGTAGGTCTGCTGCGCCTGTCCGAGCTGTGCCTCTGCGGCATCCGAACTCGCACCCTCGCCGTTCACTCCCGTGCAGCCGGGGACTGTTCCGGCACCCTCACCGGTCAACTCGCACTGGTACAGCGCACGCGCCTGATCGATGACGGCCTGCTGCTCCGTCATCTTGGCGGTGAGGTCATCGACGGTCGCCTGTGCCGCCGACTCGCTCGCAGAGGATGAATCGGTGCCTGCGACGATTCCCGTCGCCGCCTGGTTCTCCAGTGCCGACACCCGGTCGGTCGCCTCATCGAGAGCGATCCTCTCCGGTCCGCTCTCGAGTGCTTCCTGATCGGACTGGGCCTGGACGATGTTGGTCGCCGCGACCTCACGACTGATGTCGTTGTGGAAGACCTGCAGCACGAGCGGCTCGGCGACGACGAAGCCGATGATCATCGCCATGATCACTCGCGGCAGCGCGAGGCCGAGCAGCTTCAGGATGCTCCGCGTCGACGTCATGGTCGAGGTGAGGAAGCGGTCAAGATTGAAGATGACCAGCGCCCACACGATCGCGAGCGGCACTGCCAGCCAGATGGCAGCCTGCACTCCGGTCGTGAGCGCGAAGAGCATCGAGATCGCCGAGACCAGCGCGGTGCCGGCGAGGACGAAGAACATCTGCACGAACCGGGGCGTCTCGCCGGGGACGCGGTCGAGGATCTCGCCGTCGGCTCCGCCGAGGATCGCGAGGGTGCGCAGGCGAGAGCCGGGGGTGCGTTCCCGACGCGTGCGCTTCTCCTCAACAGGCGCAGATGCTTCCACCGGCGCAGCGACAGGCACCTCAGCATCCTCGGTCAAGGACGTGCCCACGAATGGATCGGTGACCTCCGGGGTCCCGGTCGGCTCGTAATCGCGCAGGAAGTCGAGATCGTCGTCATCGCCCGCGGAGTCGCTGTCGATGACGATCCGTCCCTGCGAGTCGAATCGCCCTGGTCGGTGAGCAGAATAAGGCATTCGAACAACTTACGAAAGAGCGCCTGTGGAAAGGTTGGAAGATCCCTGCGAACTGCTCACAGGAACGTCCGCTCAGGCGAAGGCTTCGGCTGCCGCTTCGTCTTCGGTGGTGGCCACGAGCTGACCGCAGGCGCCGTCGATCTCCTTGCCACGGGTATCGCGCAGGGTCGTCGGGATACCGGCATCGTTCAAGCGACGCACGAACTCGTTGGTGACCTCGCGAGTGGATGCCGTCCACACCGATTCCGGCGTCGGGTTCAGCGGGATCGGGTTCACGTGCACCCAGCCGCGACCGCGCTGGTTGAGCTTCTCCGCCAGCAGGTCGGCGCGCCAGGCGTGGTCGTTCATGTCCTTGATGAGCGCGTACTCGATCGAGACGCGGCGGCCGGTCTTCTCGTAGTAGTTGTAGGCGGCATCGAGTGCCTCGTCGACCTTCCAGCGCGAGTTCACCGGAATGAGCTCGTCGCGCAGGGTGTCATCCGGCGCGTGTAGTGACAGGGCGAAGGTGACCGGGATGTTCTCTTCGGCGAGCTTGCGGATCGCAGGCACCAGACCAACGGTCGAGACGGTGATCCCGCGGGCGCTCATGCCGAGGCCATCGGGCTGCTGTGCGACCATGATGCGCACGGCATCCATCACGCGCTTGTAGTTGGCGAGCGGCTCGCCCATGCCCATGAAGACGATGTTGCTCACGCGCTCCATCGAGTGGTCGTCGGCCTTCTTGCCGCCGAGACCCCCCTCGGCGATGAGCCGGTTGGCACGCACGATCTGCTCGATGATCTCAGCCGTCGACATGTTGCGGGTGAGCCCCGCCTGGCCGGTCGCGCAGAATGGGCAGTTCATGCCGCATCCAGCCTGGCTCGACACGCACAGCGTGATGCGCCCCGGGTAGCGCATGAGCACCGACTCGACCAGCGCGCCGTCGTGCAGGCGCCACAGGAACTTGATCGTGTCGCCCTTGTCGGTCTCGAGCCTGCGCACCTCGGTGAGCAGCGGCGGGAGCATCCCGGCGACGAGCTCGTCGCGCTGAGCTGCGGGGAGGTCGGTCATCTCGGCGGGGTCGGACGTGTAGTGCGTGAAATAGTGGGTGGCCAGTTGCTTCGCGCGGAAACCGGGCAGGCCGAGCTCCTTGACCTTCTCGATGCGCTCGGCCGGCGTCATGTCGGCGAGGTGCACGGGAGGCTTGCCGCGCTTCGGGCTCGCGAACTGCAGCAGCGGGCGCCCTTCGGCATCCTTCTTCTGCGTCCAGCCCTCGGTGCGCGGGCGCGTCTGGCGCACACCCGTGTTCGCAGGGCGCGCAGGAGAAGTCTCGGTCATGCTTCCAGGGTACGGGTCTACGGGTGAGAAGAGGCTGGGTCGCCCCCTGCCGCTGGCGCCGTCGACCCGCACACCACCAGCGCATCGCCCTCACCACCACGGCCGAGCGTCCCCCTCTTGTCCCGCTGACCTCTCACGACGAATGGAGCCGGCGGCAACGGCATGATTGATCCATGATCGATCTTGCGCCGTGGGCGTGGCTGCTGCTCGGCCTCGCGGCGCTGTTCGTCGGGCTCGCCAAGACCGCGATCCCCGGCGGTGGCATCCTGCCTGTCGCGATCTTCGCCGCTGTTCTGCCCGCGCGCACCTCGACAGCGGCGCTTCTACTGCTGCTGATCGTCGGCGATGCCTTCGCGCTAATCGCCTATCGACGCCACGCGCACTGGCCGACGCTCCTGCGACTCGCGCCCGCGGTGGTGGCGGGGCTTCTCATCGGCTTCGCGTTCCTCGCGCTCGGCGATGATCAGGTCGTGCGCCGCGCGATCGGCGTCATCCTGCTGGCCATGATCGCGGTGACGCTGTGGCGCAGATCGAGGCGGGGAAGAGCGGATGCCGCGTCCGCAGAACACGGAATCATCGCGGCATCCACCTATGGCTCTCTCGCCGGGTTCACGACCATGGTCGCCAATGCGGCGGGGCCGGTCATGTCGATGTATTTCCTCGCCAAGCGCACGCCGGTGCAGGTGTTCCTCGGGACGTCCGCGTGGTTCTTCGCGATCGTCAACGTCGCCAAGGTGCCGTTCCTCGCCGGAATCGGACTCTTCGACACCCAGACCCTGCTGATGGATGCCGTGTTCGTTCCGCTCGTCATCGTCGGCGCCTTCGCAGGGCTCTGGCTCGCGCGACGCATGAAGCAGCAGGTGTTCGACCGCATCGTGATCGTGCTGACGATCATCGGTGCGATCTACCTGCTGTTCTGACCAGACTCTTCACGAGCCTGGGCCTAATCGAGGAAGATGTCGGGGAACAGGCGGTCATCCGGGGTGCCGGGGACTGCCGCGTACTTCGAAAAGTCCGTGACGCCGTCGGCCTCGAGGACTTCCTCGACGATGAGCGTCTGTCCGGTGTAGCCGCTCGCCTGCTTCGTGAGCACGGCGTATGCAGCATCCGCGTAGATATCCGGCGTGCGGCTGGCTGCCATGACCTGGTCTCCGCCGAGGAGGTTCTGCACCGCAGCCGTTGCGATCGTCGTGCGCGGCCACAGGGTGTTCGCGGCGATGCCGTCGGCGGCGAACTCGGCGGCGAGGCCGAGAGTGGCCATGGTCATGCCGAACTTCGCAAGCGAGTATCCGGTGTGCGCGCCGAGCCACTTCGGGGTGGGGTTCAGCGGCGGCGAGAGCGAGAGGATGTGCGGGTTCGCCGCCTCGCGCAGCTGCGGGATCGCCGCCCGCGAGAGCATGAACGTACCGCGGACGTTGACGTCCTGCATGAGGTCGTACTTCTTGGCGCTGAGGTCGAGCGAGCGCGACAGGTCGATGACACTGGCGTTGTTGATGACGATGTCGATGCCGCCGAACTCGCCCTGCGTCTTCATGACGGCACCGGTGATGTCGTCATCGTCGCGCACGTCGCCGACGATGGGCAGCGCCTGGCCACCGGCTGCACGGATCTGCTCCGCGGCCGTGTGGATCGTACCCTCGAGCTTCGGGTGCGGGGTGTCAGTCTTCGCGAGCATCGCGATGTTCGCGCCGTCCGCTGCGGCCCGCAGCGCGATCGCGAGGCCGATGCCGCGGCTGCCGCCCGACATCAGGATGGTCTTTCCGGCGAGGTTGGTCATTCGTGCTCCTTGCGTTGTGGTGTGCGTTCGGGTCGCGATTTGTGCCGCTTTTGCACGCTCAGAGCGGCACAGATTGCGACCTGAACGACGGGTCGGTGCGCGCCGTTACTTCGGCGCCATGCGGATGGCGCCGTCGAGGCGGATCGTCTCGCCGTTCAGGTAGCCGTTCTCGACGATGCTCTGAACCAGCGCGGCGTACTCGGTGGGCCTGCCGAGACGCGCGGGGTACGGCACCTGCTGACCGAGAGAGGCCTGCGCAGCCTCCGGGAGGCCGGTGAGCATCGGGGTCTCCATGATTCCTGGAGCGATCGTGCACACCCGGATGCCGTAACGCGCAAGCTCTCGCGCGATCGGCAGGGTCATGGCGTGCACGCCGCCCTTCGACGCGGAGTACGCGGGTTGCCCGATCTGTCCGTCGAACGCCGCAACGGATGCCGTGTTGATGATCACACCGCGGTCGCCACTTTCAGTCTGCGCATTCTTCGCGATGATGGCGGATGCCTGGGAGATGACGTTGAACGTGCCGACGAGGTTGATGCGGACGATGCGTTCGAAGTCCGCGAGCACTGCCGGGTTGCCGTCGCGGTCGAGGACCTTGGCGGGCGGGGCGATGCCAGCGC
The DNA here is from genome assembly GCF_052266675.1 of Microbacterium zouquanmingi. NCBI lineage: Bacteria > Bacillati > Actinomycetota > Actinomycetes > Micrococcales > Microbacteriaceae > Microbacterium > Microbacterium zouquanmingi. The sequence goes on along the minus strand of NZ_JBQPRA010000001.1, from coordinate 688,854 downwards.
AGTTGACGACGATGCGCAGCGGCACTCTCTCGTTCGCGGCGGCGACAGCGGCCGCAGCATCCTCGGGGCTGGTGACGTCGCCCTGGGCGAACGTGCCACCGAGTTCAGCGGCCATCGCAGCGCCCGCAGACGACGGAAGGTCGAGCAGAGTGATGTGTGCGCCAGCCGCGGCGAGTGCACGGGCAGTGGCCAGGCCGAGGCCAGAGGCGCCACCGGTGATCAGAGCGCCGGATCCTTGGATCTGCATAAGTTCTCCTTCGAACGGTTCTGCAACTCAGTCTCAGCATACGCGGGCTTCAGTTCCACCACTGGTGCAGATGGATCACGAGGTGTTGGCTGGAGCTATGGAACTGCGTCGCAAGCGAGCCTACGACACCGCTGAACCCGACGATGGTTTCCGCGTTCTAGTCGACCGACTGTGGCCCCGAGGCGTCTCGAAGGATCGCGCCCAGATCGATCTGTGGGCGAAGGGCGTCGCGCCGAGCCCCGAGTTGCGCAAGGCCTGGCACGCAGCATCCGGCGACGAATGGGACGTCTGCGTCAGTCGCTATCGAGCCGAACTCGCTGGCGAATCCGTCGCGGCACTCGAAGAGCTCGCGGCAGAGGCGAAGGAGCATCCGGTCGTCACGCTCATCTACGCCTTGCATGACGAGGAGCACACGCACGCGATCGTGCTCGAAGAGGCCCTCCGCGAGTTGCTGTGACCTCGCCCCCCACTGCACAACTCTGAACGGAGCATCACATGGCCCACCCGATGATGTTCAGAGACGATGACCCGCTACTCGCGCGGGTTCGCACCATCGCTCTCGCGCTGCCCGAGGCCGCGGAGAAGATCAGCCACGGACGCCCGACGTTCTTCACGCAGAAGGTGTTCTGCCACTTCGGCGGCTCGATGCGGCGGGACGGCGAGTGGATCGCCCACGACGCGGCGATGACGGTGCGCCCTGACCCTGCGGATGAACCCGCCCTGCGTCAAGACCCCCGGTTCTGGGTCCCCGCTTATCTCGGCCCCTCCGGTTGGCTCGGCATCGACCTCGACGGTGATACCGACTGGCAGGAGATCGCCGAGCTCATCGATGCCTCCTACCGCGTGACGGCACCGCGCCGGCTCGTGCAGGAACTGGACGGGGGCTGATCGGGTTGTTATTCCGGTCCGAGGATGAAGTTCCACGAGCCGGTCATCACGGCAGAGGTCACCGCGACCGCCGAGATCAGCGCGCCGACGAGCAGGAGAGCCCACTCCCTGCTGCCGAACTTCGATTCGCGCGCCCACGTGCGCGAGACCGGCGCTCCGAAGCCACGGGCTTCCATCGCGGTCGCGAGCTTCGCACCTCGGCGGATCGACAGAACGAGCAGCGCGAACACCATTCCCGCGAAACGGCGCACGCGCCCGCGATCGGCGACCCCGCGCGCGCGTCGTGCGAGCTCGAGCGCGCGCCAGTCATCGATGAACAGCCCCACCATGCGCAGTCCCGCGAGCGCGCCGAGAACGAACCGGGCCGGCAGCTTCACGATCTGCGCGAGTCCGTCGGCAAGATCGGTGGGATCGACCGTGATGAACAGAACGACTGAAGGAAGCGCGATCGCGAGCACGCGGAACATCGTCGCCAGCGCCAGCGTCAGAGACCCCTCGCTCACTCTCACGACGAACCACTCGAAGTAGATCGCACCGCTCGCTTCTCCGTACAGCGCGATCGTGACGCCGGTCAGCGGTGCCGCGATCCACACCGGCCAGGTGCGACGCCAGAACTCCCGCCAGCCGACGCCGGCGAACAGGAAGAGCACGCACTCCAACCCCAGAGCCACCGCCGCCGAGACGACGTCCAGCGTCAGGATCAGCGGGATCGCGATCAGCGCGCTGACGCCGAGTTTCGCGACAGGGTTGATCTTGGCAACCACTCCGTTGCGCGCAGGGCTATCCAGAAGGGTCATCGGCCGATCTCGAATCGTTCGGCATGCAGCGCCTCGACGACGCCGGGGTCATGGGTCACGGTCACGATTGCCGTGCCATCGTCACGCAACGCCGCCAGCATGGCCATGAGCTCGGCCCATGTGCGAGCGTCCTGCCCGAAGGTCGGCTCGTCGAGAACGAGCATCCGAGGTTTCGTGGCCAGCGCCGCCGCGACGGTCAGTCGCCGCTTCTCGCCACCCGACAGCGTGTATGGATTCGCGCGCGCGAGACGATCGAGGCGCAGACGGAAAAGGAGCTCTTCGATGCGCCCTTCTATCTCCGCCTCACCCAGGCCGAGCGCGCGCGGACCGACGGCGAGCTCGTCACGCACGGTCTTCGAGAGCAGCTGATGCTCCGGCTCCTGGAACACCATCCCGATCCTGGTCAGCAGTCGGCGGGACGACCAGGCGATCGGCGTCGGCCCTGCGCCATCCGCCAGAGCGGGCTCGGCGACGACACTCCCCGCGGCCGGGGGCAGGAGACCGGCCAGCGTGAGCGCCAACGTCGACTTTCCCGCTCCGTTCGGCCCGGTGACGGCCAGGGCCGCTCCGGCGCGCACCTGCAATGAGATGCCGGCTGTCACCGGCCGATCCTTCACGCGGGCCACGGCCAGATCATCTGTGGTCATCAAGGTCTCGCCGACGGCGCGAGGCGCAGATGGCAGGGCAGGCGGATGCCCGGGAACCCAGACCCCCGCGGCGGCCAGCTCCGCACCGCGGCTGCCCAGCACGGCATCCGGTGTCCCATCGGCAACCACTCCTCCGTCTCCGACGACGATCACTCGCGTGATCAGCGGCAGCCAAACATCGAGTCGATGCTCGACGACGATAAGCGTCGCCGGTCGGGCCTCCAGCATCCGCCGGACAGCATCGCGGACCTCCACGACGCCCTCCGGGTCAAGGTTGGCTGTCGGCTCATCCAGCAGCACGAGCCCCGGCCGCATCGCGAGGATGCCGGCGAGCGCCAGCCGCTGCTTCTGTCCTCCCGACAGCGCCTTGGTCGACCGATCCAGTGGCACGTCGAGCCCGACTGCGTCGAGCGCGGCTCGCGCCCGCGACCAGATCTGTTCGCGTGGGATGCCGAGGTTCTCGCAGCCGAACGCAACGTCATCACCGACGCGAGCGAGGATGACCTGCGAGTCCGGATCCTGCAGCACTAGCCCTGACCGCCCGCGGGTGGCGGCGGCGGGCTCCGAGTCGACGAGCAGCCCTCCCGCGCTCTCGCCCTCCTCATCTCCGCCGAGCACCCCCGCGAGACCGTGCAGCAGGGTCGACTTGCCGGCCCCGGATGCTCCCAGGACGAGCACGCGCTCTCCGGGCTCGATCCGGAACGTGACGTCGCGGAGCGCCCACGCAACGCGGCTGGCATGCCGCCAGCCCCAGCCGCGCGCCTCGACCGCCGCGGGACCGTTCTTGTCTGTCATGTCAGACGCGCGCCCGTACCTCTCGCCCGGATCCGAAACGATCCAGGGCCCCCGTCGCCGCGATACCGCGCGCCAGCGCCCAGCCGAGAGCTCCGGCCAGCACCGCGCCGGAGACGACCGTGCTGATCAGGTAGATGGCGGTGAAGGTGATGTCGGCCCCAGCAAACCACAGAATCAGGTTGTTGATGCCGCCGAGGAGGGCGGAGCCCGCACCGGCGAGCATTGCGACAGGCAACTTCCAGACGCGGTACGCGAACAGCAGGAAGATCAGTTCGGCGCCGAGGCCCTGCACGAGTCCCGCCTCGATCGTGAGGAACCCGCCCCATTGCGCTCCGGCGAGCGCCGAGACGACGGCGGCGATGGTCTCGACGTAGATCGCCACCCCCGCCTTGCGGATGATCAAACCGCCCAGCACACCGGCGATCAGCCAGGGCCCGTCAAGGAGCCCCTGCATCCCCGGCAACAGCGGCTCGAGCAGGGCCTTCGGCCCGAGGTAGCCGACGTTCCAGGCAAGGAACAGAAAACCGCAGGCGACTCCGAGAACGCTGGCGACGACGATATCGACGATGCGCCAACGCCAGATCTCAGGACGTCGCAGGCCGGTGCGCGTGATTGCGGGCGTGCGTGTAGACGTGTTCATATTGCTCCTCCCTGCGCTGGCATGACCCAGATCAGGTTCGACGGTCGAAGCGCTTTTCGCTCCCTCTCAGCCCGGCATGCCCGGACTCCCGTGGTTGTGCAGACGATCCTACCCGCACCAGGACCGCTGTGTCCGCTCTCGCTCTGGACGCTCTATTGGGTAGCGTGATCAGGTGACCTCTGAAGACCAGGCCCCGTTGACCGGCGGGACGACTCGACGCGCACTGCGCGCGCACGGCGGTGTGACAGATTCGTCGCGCACGCCGACCTTGCCGTTCAGTGACGCCGCGGATGCTGCTCAGACAGGCGTCCTCGACCTTTCGGACGCGCCGGAGACAGACCAGGATGCTGACGAGATCGTGTTCGAAGACGACCTCGACGTGGACGAGTCGCTCAGGGAATGGGCTGACGAGGAGCGCCCTGCCACGGCCCTCGCCTGGCTGGAAACCGCCGATGTGGAGGAGTCCACACTCCCTGCGGATCTCAATGCCATAACGATGGCCGACCCTGGCCCCGACATCTTCGCCGACGCGAAACTGCGCCCCGCGCTGCTGAGCGGACGGTGGCTGGCCCCGCTGGGAACGCTCTCGGCGCTGGCCATCGCCTACAGCGCGACGACGCTGCTCTGGCCGCTGCACGCAGTGCCTCCCACAGTGGAGGCGGTCGAGTTCACGACCGTTTCCGCGCCGGCCGTCGAGATCGCGTGGCCGGTCGCTGGCAGCGCCGGCGTGAGCATCGCCGGCGTCTCCGCAAGCTCATCGACCGCGGATGCCGCATCGATCGCGAGCATCACGAAGGTCGTCAGCACTCTGATGGTGCTTGACCGCATGCCGTTGCAGGTCGGCGAGCAGGGGCCGGAGTTCTCCTTCACCTACCGTGACAGCGTCGACTACTGGGATTACCGCCGCGCGAATCAGTCGGCTCTCGATGTTCCGGTCGACGGAGTGCTCACCGAGTATCAGCTGCTGCAGGGAACGCTGCTGGGCTCCGCCAACAACTACATCGACCGCCTCGCCCGTGACATCTGGGGCTCAGACGCTCAGTTCGCCGAAGCGGCGGCAGTCTGGCTGGCAGAGCGCGGGCTCTCTGACATCACGATCGTCACCCCGTCCGGATTCGATGAGGGCAATGTCGCCACGCCGGCGGCGCTCCTTCGCCTCGGCGAGCGCGCTATGCAGAACCCCGTCTTCGCGGAGATCGTCGGATCGCCCGGGGCCGAGATCCCCGGTGCCGGTTACGTCACGAACACCAACGGAATGCTGGCCGACCCGGGAGTGGTCGGCATCAAGACCGGAACATTGGTCGGTTGGTGTCTTCTGACTGCCAAGGACGTCACCATCGGCGACACCACGGTGCACCTGTACGCCTCGGTCCTGAACCAGACTGACAACGATGAGCGTCTTGCGGTCACCCGCTCCCTGTTCTCCCAGGTCGAGACCGCGCTCGCCGACATCACACCGGCCGTATCGGCCGGGACCGTGGTGGGCGAGGTGAGCACGCTCTGGGGCACGAAGATCGACGTCGTCACTGATGAGGATGCCGCGGTCGTACTGTGGAACGGCGCAACCGCCGACGCCGCTGTCGTGCTCGACCTGGGCGATGAGCGCGCCGAGGGCGACACAGTGGGCACACTCACCGTCGACGGCCCGATCAACACAGCGACCGGAAGTGTCTCGCTGGCCGACGACATCGGTGCCCCCAGCCCGTGGTGGCGACTGACTCACCCGATGGATCTTCTCGGCATCAACGAGAAGTAAGCCCTGCACAGGAACGGGCGGGCGGCCAACGCCACCCGCCCGTTCCTGTGTCAGCCGTGAGTTCGTCAGCCTTCGACCGGCGCGTCGTCGGCAGCCTCGGGTGCACCGGAGGCGACCACCGGAACCGCGTCGGTCATCGCTTCTTCTGCGTCGATGTCGGTCGCCGCCTGCTCGAACTGGGACTGGTACAGCCGCCAGTACGCCCCCTGTGCGGCGATGAGCTCATCGTGCGTGCCCTTCTCGACGATGTCACCGTGCTCCATCACGAGGATGAGGTCTGCGTCACGGATCGTCGAGAGCCGATGCGCGATCACGAACGAGGTGCGTCCCTGTCGGAGCGCCGCCATGGCGTGCTGCAGCAGCAGCTCGGTACGCGTGTCGACCGCGCTCGTCGCCTCATCGAGGATCAGGATCGACGGTTTCGACACGAACGCCCTGGCGATCGTGATGAGCTGGCGTTCACCGGCCGACACGTTCGAGGCGTCTTCGTCGAGGACGGTCTCGTAGCCTTCTGGCAGCGAGCGCACGAATCTGTCGACGTAGGTTGCGGTCGCCGCGTCGATGACCTCTTCATCGGTGGCGGTGGCTCGGCCGTAGCGGATGTTCTCGAGGATGGAGCCTGCGAACAGCCACGGGTCCTGCAGCACCATTCCCGTGCGGGAACGCAATTCTGCCCGGGTGACTTCGGCGATGTCCTGACCGTCGATGAGGATGCGGCCAGAGCTCAGCTCGTAGAAGCGCATGACCAGGTTGACCAGGGTGGTCTTGCCCGCACCCGTCGGACCGACGATCGCGACCGTCTGCCCCGGCTGCACCTTGAACGACAGGTCCTTGATCAGCGGATGATCCGGTGTGTACGCGAACGACACATCCTGGAACTCGATGACACCGCGACCGGCGGCATCAGCGTCTGGCAGCGGAGGCGCGTCCTCTGCGTCGGCGTCCTGCTCGTCGGCATCGAGGAAGTCGAACACCCGCTCAGCCGAGGCGGTTCCAGACTGCACGACCGCCGCCATGCCGCCGAGCTCAGACAGCGGCTGCGTGAACTGCTGCGAGTACTGGATGAATGCCTGCACGTCGCCGAGACGCAGTTGGCCGCCGGCGACCATGAGCCCGCCGAGCACAGCGATCCCGACGAAGGTCAGGCTGCCGATGAACGTCATGGCGGGCATGATGACGCCCGACAGGAACTGGGCCTTGAAGCTCGCCTGGTACAGCTCCTCGTTCTCGTCTTTGAAGCTCTCGAGGGCCTCCTGCTCACGACCGAAGACCTTCACCAGCGCGTGACCGGAGAAGGATTCCTCGACACGTGCATTGAGGCGCCCGACCTTGCGCCACTGCGTTCCGAACGCCTTCTGCGAGCGCGGACCGATCACGCCGAAGATGATGCCCATCAGCGGCAGTGCGACCAGAGCCACCAGAGCGAGCTGCCAGGAGATGGAGAACATCATGACCAGCACGCCGATCACGGTCAGCACAGAGGTCAGCGCGCCGGAGAGCGACTGCTGCATCGCCTGCGTGATGTTGTCGATGTCGTTCGTGACGCGCGAGATGAGCTCGCCGCGCTGCACCTTGTCGAAGTACGACAGCGGCAGGCGGTTGATCTTCGCCTCGACGGATTCACGCAGCCGCCACATGGTGCGCACCATGATGACGTTGATGACGTAACCCTGCAGCCAACTGAGGAGCGCAGCACCCACGTAGATCACCAGCACCGAGATGATGACCCAGCGCAGCCGATCGAAGTCGATGCCCGCACCGACCTGGAAGTGGTCGAAGGCAGCGACCATATTGGCGAAGTCGTCTTGACCCTGCGAGCGCAGCATCTCGACGACCTGCTCCTGCGAGGTTCCGGCAGGAACGCCGTTGTCACCGAGCTGCTTCGAGATGAAGCCCTCGTAGATGAGGTTGGTGGCCTCGCCGAGCACCTTCGGCGCAGCGACGGTCAGCACGACTCCGATCGCGCCGAAGAACGACACCAGCACGAACCAGAGCGCCGAAGGCTTGAGCAGACCGATCATTCGAGCGAAGCTCTTGCCGAAGTTGTCGGCCTTGCCGGCGGCAGGGCCATCCCAGCCGCCGCCCTCGAGGCGTGCCGCCTCTGCGAGCTCGGCTTCGTACTGCTCATCGACCGTCAGCGTTGCGGTGGGCCCGACCTCGGCCCCACCGACAGACTCGGGGATCGACGACGATGGTTCAGGCATCGAGGAGCTCATGCGTCCACCCCCAGCTGCGATTCGACGATCTCTCGGTAGGTCTCATTGCTCGCGAGAAGTTCGTCATGTGTTCCGACGCCGACCATCTCTCCTCCTTCGAGGACCACGATGCGATCAGCATCGGTGATTGTGGACACGCGCTGAGCGACGACGATCTTCGTCACGTCAGGCAGCTCTCGCCAGAGTGCCTGCCGCAGTCGCGCGTCTGTCGTCAGGTCGAGTGCCGAGAACGAGTCATCGAAGATGAGGATCTCGGGCTGATGCACCAGGGCTCGCGCAATTGCGAGTCGCTGACGCTGACCGCCGGAGACGTTCGTTCCGCCCTGCGCGATGCGGGTTTCGAGTCCCTCTGGCATAGCCTCGACGAAGTCTCTGCCCTGCGCGATCTCGAGGGCGTGCCAGAGCTCTTCGTCTGTGGCGTCCGACCGACCGTATCGGAGGTTCGACGCGATCGTGCCGGTGAACAGGAACGGACGCTGCGGCACGAGCCCGATGGTCTTCCACAGTGCATCCATGTCGGCTTCGCGCACGTCGACGCCGCCGACGCGTGCTGCGCCACCTGTCACGTCGAACAGGCGCGGAATGAGCGAGATCAGCGTCGTCTTTCCGGCTCCCGTCGATCCGACGATCGCCACCGTCTCGCCGCGCTCGGCTCCGAACGAGATGTTCCGCAGCACGGGCGACTCCGCACCCGGGTAGGTGAACTCGACGTTCTCGAACATCACGGTGCCGGGAAGCGGGAAGTCCGTCGCGCCGTCGACCGGCCGCTCCAGGCTCGATTCGGCATCGAGGACCTCGCCGACGCGCTCTGCGGAGACCGCGGCACGCGGAATCATCATCGCCATGAAGCTCGACATGATGACGCCCATCATGATCTGACCGATGTACTGCATGAACGCGAACAGCGTGCCGACCTCGACATTGCCGTTCTGCACTTCGAGACCGCCGAACCAGATCACGCCGACCACGGTGACGTTGAGGATCAGCATGAACAGCGGGAACAGCAGCACGAACAGCGAACCGATCTTGCGGCCGAGAATCATGAGGTCGGTGTTGGTCTCACGAAATCGTTCTTCTTCGACGCGCTCGCGCACGAACGCACGGACGACGCGCACGCCGGTGAGCTGCTCTCGCATGACGCGGTTGATTGCATCGAGCTTGCCCTGGTTGCGGCGGAACAGCGGCACCATCTGGCCGATGATGATCGCCGCGGCGATGAGCAGAATCGGAACAGAGATGGCGATCAGCCAGCTGAGGCCGACGTCCTGCTGCACGGCCATGATGATGCCGCCGATGGCGAGCAGCGGAGCGGTGACGAACATCGTCGCGCCCATCATCGCCAGCATCTGCACCTGCTGCACATCGTTGGTGTTGCGGGTGATCAGCGAGCCTGCGCCGAACTGCGAGACCTCGCGCTCGGAGAAGGCGCTGACCCGTGCGAATACGTCATTGCGGATATCGCGACCGATGCTCATCGCCGCCTTCGCGGCGAAATACGTCGCGATGATCGCGCAGACAATCTGGCCGAGCGAGACGACCAGCATCCAGGCGCCGGTGCGCCAGATGTAGCCGGTGTCGGCCGTCGCGACGCCCTGGTTGATGATGTCGGCGTTCAGCCGAGGAAGGTAGAGCGTAGCCAGCGCACTGGCGAACTGGAAGACGAGCACGCCCACCAGCAACGGCCAGTATCTGGACAGATAGCGGAAGAGAAGCTTGCCAAGCATGAGGAGTCCTTTTGGGGAGCGGGCCGAAGTGGGCCACCAGATAGCGTGCCACGCCCCACCGACATTGCACATCCCCCGAATGGACTAATCCGCTCACGGCGAACGATCCGCAGATGAGATCAGATTTTTCACCCCGGTGCAGAAATCACCCTCGGTCGAAGAGCGGCCGCTCTGGAACGAACGCACGGGCTCCCGCACCAGCATCCGGTTTCAGCTCGGCGATGGTCGCCGGCTGCCAACGAGGCGAGCGATCCTTATCGACGAGTTGCGCGCGAATGCCCTCTGCGAGATCGGGGTGGTGACCGGCGAACCACATCACGCGGCGATACTCCCCGATCAGCGCATCGCGCAGGTTTCCTTCGCGCGCCTCGCGCACCGCATCCAGCGTGACGGCGAGGCCGGTCGGGGCGAGCTCTGATAGCAGCACGGCAGTGGCGGATGCTGAGACCTCTGATCGAGTGGCGAGGCGCTGTGCGATCTCGCCCACGGTGTCGGCGGAGAAGACCTCGTCGATCCACGCGCGCTCGTTCGCAAGAGCGGCGGGCTCCGGAGTCTCATCGAACAGCAGCACCAGCTCCGAGGGGCTCGATGGGTCGGCGCGCTTGCCCAGCGCCTCGCGAAGTTCGTCGATGCGCTGCGAAGGTACATAGTGATCCGCAAACCCTGCGTACACAGCATCCGATGCCGACATCGTGCTGCCGGTGAGACCGAGGTACTCCCCCAGGCGCCCTGGCGCGCGGCCGAGAAGGTAGGTGCCCCCGACGTCGGGAGTGAAGCCGATCCTGGTCTCCGGCATCGCCAGCCGGCTGCGTTCGGTGACGATGCGGATGTGGGCGTGGCCGGCCAGCCCGATGCCCCCGCCCATCGTGATGCCGTCGGCGATCGCGACGACCGTCTTCGGGTATTCAGCGATCATCAGGTTGAGGGCGTACTCGGCGCGGAAGAACTCCGCGGCACGCTCAGGATGACCTGCAGTGATCTGGTCGTACAGCGCGCGCACATCACCGCCCGCGCAGAGCCCTCGCTCGCCCTCTCCATCGATGAGGACGATGTCGATGTCGGTGTCGTCACGCCAGGCGTCCAGCGCGGCGGTGATCTGACCGATCATGTCGATGTCGAGGGCATTGATCGCCTTCGGTCGGTTGAGGCTGAGACGCCCGAGCGAGCCCTCAGTGCGAACCAGAACCGTTGCGGCGATGTCGAAGTCAGTCACGGAAGCCACGTTACATGGGCCTGTTCTGGCCTTTATCCGCACGCCCGATGCGGGATTCTGCGCATTTTCCGGCAGGATAGAGGCGGACCTATGCAGGAAAGGCAGCAGATGCCAGACGGACAGCTGATCGAATTCGACCACGCGACCAAGCGCTTCGGCGCTGTCGCGGCAGTGTCGGATCTATCGGCGCGCGTCCGCCCGGGAGTGGTGACCGGCTTCCTCGGGCCCAACGGCGCGGGAAAGACGACCACGCTTCGCATGCTGCTCGGGCTCGAGCGCCCCACCAGCGGAACCGCCACGATCGGCGGAACCCGCTACGCGGAACTGCGCAGCCCCGCACGTGTCATCGGCGCCATGCTCGAGGACCCTGGCTTCCGCCAGCGCCGCACGGTCGAGCGCCACCTCATCCAGGCGGCAAAGGCGAATGACATCCCACTCTCCCGCGTGGGTGAACTCATCGCTTTCGTCGGCCTCGGCGACGACGTCGACACGCGCATTGCTGCGCTGTCGCTCGGCATGCGCCAGCGCCTCAGCGCCGCAACCGCTCTGATCGGCGACCCGGGCGTGCTCGTCCTCGACGAGCCGGCGAACGGGCTCGACCCCGAAGGCATCCGCTGGATGCGCACACTCATCCGCGGCCTCGCCGACGAAGGGCGCACTGTTCTGGTCTCGTCGCACGTGCTGAGCGAGGTCGAGCAGATCGCCGATGAGATCCTCGTGATCTCGCGCGGCGAACTGAAGTTCGCAGGCACCATGGAAGACCTCGCCGACCCGCGCACCGGGCCGGTCGTGGTGGATGCCGCAGACCGCGAAGCCCTCTCCAAGACCCTGCAGGACGCCGGATACGACTTCGAAATCCTGCGCTCGGGCCTCACCGTGCGCGGCAGCGATGCTGCGACCATCGGCAGCATCACGACCCGCGCCGGAGTTGCGCTGACGACACTGCAGCAGCGCGGCCCGACGCTCGAAGACGTCTTCCTCGACCTCGTGCACGACCGCTACGTTCCGCCGACACCCGCGCCAGTGGTGGAAGAGACCGCACTCTTCGACCTGCCTGATGTGGATGCGCCAGAGCTGGTCGCGCCAGAGCCGGCCGCGGCACAGCCGGTCGCAGAGACCGCAGCGGATGCCGAAGACGAAGACTCGCACGACGAATTCGCGCTCAACCTTGACGACCGCCCCCTTCCCGGGCTGGCCGACTTGGCGGCCGTCGCGAGCATGTTCGCGAACCCGATGACCGAGCCGAACAGCGCTGCAGCAGCCATCGAGGCCGAAGCGGTCGAAGAGGCCGAAGAAGCCGGCGAGCAGGCCGGAACCGCTGATCACTCGGCGCCGGAACAGCGCTGAACGTAGCTCAGGCCGGTCGCGGACGGATGACCGGCCGTTTGCGCCCCTTCTGCACGGAGACCGGGATCGTTCCGGTGATCTCTGTGACGTCGACCGGCTCCTCAGAGACGTCGAGGCGCAGCGCCTGAGTCAGCGCGAGCCCGTGACGCGTGGTGAAGATCAGCCGCTGGAACTGCTCGTCTCCCTCTAGGTCGATGACGACGCCAGGACGGTGACGACGGATGAGGACGAAGTCCGTCGTTGCGGCGGCCTTCCAGGTTCCTGCCGCGAGGATCCCGGGGACCTGCGTTCCACGACCGGGAACTCCGCGCAGCCAGGTCCACGCATCGTCCGTCAGCTGCACCTTGATGATCGTCTCGCGCGCAACCCGCAGGTTCTCACGGTGAAACGTCACCGCGCGCTCGAACGGAGACAGTACGACCTCAAGCTGCGTCTGATCCAGGAGCAGGGTGACCATTCGTCCAGTCTGCCAGCGTCGACCTGCAAACTGTCTGCGACTTCCTCACAGGACGACAACAATCACCCTGTGCCGCGCGAATTCAGGCAGGCTGAGCGGATGCTGCGGCACGCGCCGCAGCAGGAAGCGCCGCCTCGATGCTGCCGATCGCGTCATCGTCGTGCGCCGCGGTGAGGAACCAGGCCTCGAACACGCTCGGCGGCAGCGCCACGCCCTGCTCGCGCATGGAGTGGAAGAACGGCGCGTAGCGGAACGACTCCTGCGCCTGAGCCTCGGCGTACGTGCGCGGAGCGGTGGCCGCGAACGCAACGCCGAACAGGTTTCCTGCGCGCGGGATCGAGTGCACGACACCGGCGTCGGTGAGCGCCGCGTCAAGAGCGGATGCCACGCGCGCCGCAGCCTCATCCACGCGGGCGTAGACGGCGGGCGTGGCCAGCCGCAGCGTCACGAGGCCCGCAGCGACCGAGAGCGGGTTCCCCGACAGAGTGCCGGCCTGGTAGACAGGGCCGGTCGGAGCGAGCTGGTCCATGACCTCGGCGCGACCGCCGAGCGCCGCCAGCGGCATACCGCCACCGATGACCTTGCCGAAGGTGATGATGTCGGGGAGGTATTCCTCACCCGCAGCCGCCTGCAGCGCCCAGTAGCCTGCCTGGTGCACGCGGAATCCTGTCAGCACCTCGTCGAGAATCATCAGTGCCCCATGCGCGTGGGCAGTGTCGGCGATGAAGCGGTTGAAACCAGCATCCGGAGCGACGACGCCCATGTTCGCGGCGGCTGCCTCGACGATGACGGCGGCGATGCGGTCGCCGTGCTCGGCGAACACTGCCTGAAGAGCTTCTCGGTCGTTGTAGCCGATCACCAGCGTCTGCGCCGCGATCGGCGCGGGCACTCCAGCTGACCCTGGCAGGGCAAGTGTTGCGACGCCCGATCCCGCCTCGGCGAGCAGCCCGTCGGAGTGCCCGTGGTAGTGCCCGGCGAACTTCACAAGCAGGTCGCGTCCGGTCACACCGCGGGCAAGACGGATCGCGGTCATCGTCGCCTCGGTGCCGGTGGACACCAGACGCACGCGTTCGATGGGTGCGAGGTCGCCGAAGCGCACGCGCTCGGTGATCTCGTGCGCGAGCGCGACCTCACCCTCGGTGGGTGCGCCGAACGAGAGACCGCGCGTCGCGGCATCCTGAACCGCCTGAACGACCTCGGGGTGCGCGTGACCCAGCAGAGCGGGGCCCCACGACGCGACCAGGTCGACGTATTCGTCGCCCGCGGCATCCGTGACGTACGCGCCACGAGCGGATGCGAGGAAGCGCGGCGTCCCGCCGACGGAGCCATATGCCCGCACGGGCGAGTTCACCCCTCCTGGGGTGACGGCTCGCGCGGCGGCGAACAGCTCATCGTTGCGGTCGGTCATGATGCCTCCTGTAGTGCTCAGCGCTCGCGCAGCCATCCGGCGGCCTCGGCCGCCCAGTACGTCAGCACCGCGTCGGCGCCGGCGCGGCGAATCGACAGCAGAGACTCCAGCACGGCCGCACGGCGATCGATCCAGCCATTGGCTGCAGCCGCCTCGATCATCGCGTACTCGCCGGAGATCTGGTATGCCCACACCGGCACGTGCACAGCGTCACGCACCTCGCGCAGCACATCGAGGAAGCCCATGGCGGGCTTCACCATCACGACATCAGCGCCTTCGGCCTCGTCGATCAGCGCCTCGCGCAGTCCCTCGCGGCGATTGCCCGGATCGAGCTGATAGGTGCGGCGATCGCCCTGCAGCTGCGAGTCGACCGCTTCGCGGAAGGGTCCGTAGAACGCGCTGGCGTACTTGGCGGCGTAGCCGAGCAGCAGAGTGTCGGTGAAGCCCTCGGCGTCCAGCCCCTGGCGGATGGCGGCGACCTGGCCGTCCATCATTCCGGAGAGCCCGAGCAGCTGAGAGCCGGCGCGCGCCTGCGCGAGCGCCATCGAGACATAGCGCTCGAGGGTGGCATCGTTGTCGACCGACCCGTCGCCCGAGAGAACCCCGCAGTGACCGTGGTCGGTGAACTCGTCCAGGCACAGATCGGTCTGCACGACAAGCGCATCGCCGACCTCGGATGCCAGCGCGCGCGTGGCGACATTGAGGATGCCGTCAGGGTCGTCGGCTCCAGAGCCCACGGCATCCCGAACTGCTGGAACGCCGAACAGCATCACACCGCCGACCCCGACCTCTGCGGCTTCTGCAGCCGCCCGGCGCAGCGAGTCCATGGTGTGCTGGAGCACGCCCGGCATCGAGGAGATCGCGACGGGGTCGGTGATGCCCTCGCGGACGAACATCGGCAGCACGAGGTGCCGCGGCGAAAGCGACGTCTCGCGCACGAGCGTCCGCACAGCCGCGGATTGACGCAGCCGTCGCGGCCTCACCTCGGGGAAGCTCACGGAGCGAACTCGTCTGCTGCATGTGGAAGCGTGAAGTGCGACACCGCGTCGATGAGCGCATCGACGGTCTGCTTGTCGGCGACCACCGTAATCGGAAGGCCGGCCTTGCGCGCATCCTTCGCGGTGCGAGGCCCGATTGCCGCAAGCAGCGTGCCGTCGGGGATATCGGGGAACTGCTCGCGCACC
Organism: Microbacterium zouquanmingi; assembly: GCF_052266675.1. Classification (NCBI taxonomy): domain Bacteria; kingdom Bacillati; phylum Actinomycetota; class Actinomycetes; order Micrococcales; family Microbacteriaceae; genus Microbacterium; species Microbacterium zouquanmingi. The sequence continues at coordinate 673,535 of NZ_JBQPRA010000001.1, read as the reverse complement.
TGCTGCGCCACCGAACCACTGGTGATCAGGATGGCGTTGATGCGTCCGCTGTCGACATCACGGCGGATGCGGTCGGTGACAGGCACCCCCACGGTGCGGTAGGCGACGATGCTCGAGACGTCGTGGCCTGCTTCGATGAGAGAACGCGTCAGCACGGGCTTGGCGATCTCACTGCGCAAGGTCAGAACGCGACGCGGCTCCGGCTCGAGGGCGATGAGCTGCTCTGCCATGCCTGCTGCAGAATTGTCTCGGTCAGGAACGAGAGCGACTTCATAGCCGACCGCCTGAAGCGCGGCGGCAGTCGTCTCACCGACCGCGGCGATCTTCGTCGACTTCGGGACGACGGCGCGGTGCGCGAAGAGAACGTCGACCGTCGTCGCGCTCGTCACGGTCAGCCAGTCGAAGCTGCCTGCGGCGAGCTTCTCGAGCGCGTCGTCAAGCGCTTCCTGATCGGTGGTCGGGCCGAAGTTGATCAACGGCGCCACGACGGGGACAGCGCCCTGGGAGCGCAGGGACGCTGCGACACCGTCGCCCCACGGGCCTCCTCGCGGAACGAGGACGCGCCAGCCGGTCAACGGCTTCTCATGTTTCAATTCGGGTGTGCTGGTCATCAGGGTTGCTCTCGGGGTACGAGTTCGGCCGCCCCTTGTTCGAGCAGCCGACGGGCGACAGAAAGTCCGATCTCGCGCGCTGCGTGATTCGGGTCCGCACCATCGGCAGCATCCGCATCGTTGCCACTGCCGTTCTGACGAATATACCCCCCGTTCAGGGATTCAGTGACGTCAAGTCCGATTCGGCGGTCGCCGACGGGGTCGTAGACGATGCTTCGCACCCGCACGGAGTCACCGGTGACGACGGCATGCGCAGCCATCGGCGCCTGGCATCCGGCGTCCAATCCTTCGAGGACGCCGCGTTCGACGGTGATGGCCAGACGCGTGTCGGCATCGTCGAGTTCGGCAAGCGCCGCACGCAGATCGGATGCCGCATTCGCTGTCGTCTCGACGGCCAGCGAACCTTGTCCCGGCGCAGTCGGCCATTCGGCGAGGCCGAGATCCTCCCGCTTCAGTCTGGTCTCGGATCCGAGGCGTGAGAGTCCGGCTGCGGCGAGGATGACAGCATCCAGTTCGCCCGACTCCACCCGCGCCAGACGCGAGTCGACGTTGCCGCGGATGTCGATCACCTCAGCGCGAGGGGCGCGGATGCGCACCTGCGCGATGCGGCGCGGCGATCCCGTTCCGACCTTCGCGCCGGCACGCAGCGCGTGAAGCGGCACCCCGTCGCGCGTGATGACGACGTCGCGAGCGTCCTCGCGCACCGGTGTCGCGGCGATCACGAGTCCTTCCGGAATGGCGGTGGGCAGGTCCTTCAGCGAATGGACGAGGATGTCGCACTCGCCCGCGAGCAGCGCTTCACGCAGCCTGGTGGCGAAAACACCGAGGCCGCCGATCTCAGAGAGAGACGCACGGTTCGTGTCACCCTCGGAGACGATTGGAACGAGTTCGACTCTGCGGCCCGAGATCTTCTCGAGAGCAGTGGCGACGTGCCCGGACTGGGCTTGGGCGAGTGCGCTTCGGCGTGTGCCGAGACGGATAGGAGCAGACATCGTGACCTACTGCAGAACGTCGGCGATCTCGTCGAAGCGCAGACGCCGTCCCGTGTAGAACGGGACCTCTTCTTTCACATAGCGGCGCGCATCGGTGTAGCGCAGGTCGCGCATCAGATCGACGAGCTCGGTGGGGTCATCAGCCTCGAGCGGAAGCAGCCATTCGTAGTCGCCGAGTGCGAATGCCGCCACGGTGTTGGCGGTGACGCCCGTGAATGCGGCGCCCTTGCGGCCGTGGTCTGCGAGCATCTTGCGACGGTCGGCGTCATCGATCAGGTACCACTCCGGCGTGCGCACGAAGGGATACAGGCACAGCCAGCCCTTCGGCTCGATGCCGCGCAGGAATCCCGGCACGTGCGCACGGTTGAACTCCGCGTCGCGGTGCACGCCCATGACGTTCCAGACCGGAAGGAGCGAGCGGAGCAGCTCGGTGCGGCGCAGGCGGCGAAGCGCCTTCTGCAATCCTTCGGCGGTGGGTCCGTGCAGCCAGACCAGAAGGTCGGCTTCAGCCTTCAAACCGGACACATCGTAGAAGCCCCGGACGGTGACGCCGGAGTCCTCGATGTGCCCGACGATCGTCTCAAGCTCCGTGGCATCCGTCTCGGCGACAGGCGCATCAGGATTGCGTCGCCAGACGGCCCAGAGGGTGAAACCGGACGGGTTCTGTTCACTCGCTTCGGACATTCTTCCAGTGTGCCCCTTTCGGGACCAAGGAGCGAATGCAGACGCTCAGCGGGCGATTCCGCGGTCCCTCAACGAGAGATCGTGCGGGCGATCATCCAGACCAGTCCGCCTGCCGTGGCGGCGATGCCGATGGCCGCGGCGATGGCTCCCGTGGGATTGCGGTCGGCGAAGGCGCGGGCCTTCGCGATCCCCCGCTGCGAGGCCTTCTCGACGCGGCGCGGCACATTGCCCTTGATCTCGATCGCGGCGAGCGCGGCCTTCAGTTCGGCGCGAGCGGATGCCACCGGATCGGTGATTCCGGCAGGAACAGCGGTGCGGGGCAGAGCGGAATCAGGCGTGCTCATTGCCAGCCTCCTTCACGATTCGAACGTCGGTTGCGACAGCCTGGCCAGGATTCTCCCGGCTGAGGACCTTGCGGAATTTCAGTGCGCCGATCACGACGCACACCAGCACGCACACCAGCAGGAGTCCGAGCACGGCCAGTACGGAGACCCACACCGGCCACCAGGAGGAAAGCCCGACGATCGCGAACACGAGGATCATCGGCACCAGCCAGAACAGGAAGAACAGCGCGAGGATGAACCATACGCTGCCGATGCCGGCGTCCTTCGCTGTGCGCGACACCCACGCCTTCGCGGAGTCGATCTCGGCCTTGACCAGTTTGGTCACGAGCTCGGGAAGGTCTCCGAGCAGCGTCAGAAGACTGTCGTCTGCGCGGTCACGGTATCCGCGGACCATGTCACTTTCCGTTCGTTTTGTTCGCTGACCCCGTCGACGAGCTCTTCGTGCTGGACGAACCGGTCTTGCTGGGTGAGCTCGTCTTCTTCGATGCTGCCTTCTTCGCGGCATCGACGACATCTTCGACGGCGTCTTCGACATTGTCGACAGCCTTCTTGCCCGTGGCGATCGCGGAGTCGAGCTTCTCGCCGGGGGTGCTGCCGTCACCGGCGGCCTTGGCCACCTTGACGACGCCGTTCCAGATCGCACCGGGCACCGCAGAGGCCTTCGCCCCCACGAACGCCTTGGCCTTGATGACCTGGTTCTGCACCGGATCGGTGTTCCACAGCTTCAGCCACTGCGTCTTGATCTGTTCGTAGCGCTCACGTCCGGCGCGTGTTCCGAGCACGTATCCGACGCCGAGTCCGACGACGAGTCCGATCTTCCCCTTCATGGGGTCTCCTCACGTTGTTCCGGTCGAGCCGCAGGCGATGGATGCCGTCGGCCAGGGGTACCAGCGTAACGCCATATGCCGAAAACGGCATCAATGCCTCAAGGGGTTGACAGCGGCCCGCCTTCTCCCCAGAGCAGCGTGCGGCGAACGCGATCGGCTTCGGCCGCAGCATCCGGAATCACCTGCGCGAGACCGGTGCCCGACAGCCATGCGCCGACCACACCGAGCCCGTGCGTTTTGCGCACCGCGGCGCGCACCTCATCGCGCCGCTCGGCGGCACCGATCAGCGATGCGGGCTGCGATTGCGTGAAGCGCGCGCGGTGCGCCGCGACGAGAGCCGATTCGGGCAGAGGCAGACCGAGAAGAGCGGATGCTTCGCTCAGTGCCAGCGAAGCTGCAGCATCGTCATCGAGGTTCGCAGTGGCTGCCGGTTCGCCCTGCGCACCGAACGAGACGCGCACGACGTGGCGGCCTGCTGCCGTCTTGCGGAGCCACTCCCACTTGGCGGTCGCGTGGGTGAGTGCCTTCGCCGTGTGACTGCCGGGGACCGTGAGGACCCCGGTGCCGCGGGGCGCGGCATCCAGCTCGGGAGAGTCAAGGAGCAGGCTGACGATCTCGATCTGCGGGGCATCTCCCCCGGCGGCGAGACCTGTGACGTGACCGGTCAGCAGCAGGCGGGCACTCGGCTCGGCCGTGGCGACGATGAGGGCGTCCGCAGTGAGCGTCTCGTTCTCGTTCTCAGGCTCAGACTCGAGGTCATCGTCGTCGGATGCTGTCGGAAAGGAGACCGTCCAGCTATCGCCGTCGCGTGCGACTGTCTCGACGGTCACGCCAGTGCGGACGACCGCGCCGAGCTCCTCCAGGTCTGCCACCAGCGCGTCGACGAGTCCGCTCATGCCCCCCGCGAGCGCTTCGACGGCCGATCCGGGCGCCTTCTTCGTGCGCTCGGCGCGATCGGTTCGCTCGGCGAGCAGCTGGGCAACGCCGCCAGAAAGCGATCCAGTGCGGGTGAGCGCTTCGTTGAGGCCAGGAGCCGCCATCTCGGTGTCGACGTCATCGGGGCTCGCCGAGTAGACACCAGCGGTGACCGGGGCGACAAGCAGGTCGCGCACTTTGGCGCCCATGCGCTTGGCGACCAGGTTGCCGAGACTGTGCTCCTGTCCGATCGTCAGCGGCGGGCGCAGACGGTCGACATACGCACGCCACGCACCGCTCCAGCCGATGATGCGGCGCACGTCGTCGGCGAATGGGTTGGCGGGAATGCCGAGAATGCCGCCCTTGGGCAGCGGCGCGGCTTTCACTCCGGGGGCGCCGACGAGCCAGGCGCCGGCGGGATTCGGGGTGACGATGCGGTCGGTGAGGTCGAGCTCGGCGAGGATCTTTCGCACGTGCCCACCTCGGGTCGCGTAGCTCTCAGCTCCGGCATCCACCGTCACGCCGTCGAGGTCGGCGCGCTGGATCGCTCCGCCGAGCTCGTTCGCCTCCTCGAGCAGGGTGACCTGCATGCCGACCTTCGCGCATTCGCGAGCGGCAACGAGTCCGCCAATGCCACCGCCCACCACGATGACGTGGCGTTCAGCTGCGCGTTCGGCAAGCCCCGCAGTGTTGTTCTGGCTCATGAATGCGCGAGCTCCACGATGCGGGTGAGCTGGTCGGGGTCGGTCTCGGGCGGCACGCCGTGGCCGAGGTTGAGGATGTGCGCGCGGGCGGTGCGGCCGCGCTCGATGACGTCGCGAACGTGAGCCTCGAGCACCGGCCACGGCGCCTGCAGCATCGCCGGGTTGATGTTGCCCTGGACGGTGACGTCGGGACCGAGGATTCGTGCGGCCTCATCGAGGGGCTGGCGCCAGTCGACGCCGACGGCGGATGCTTCGCCATCCAGTCGCATGTCGGCGAGGAAGGGGCCGGTGCCGACACCGAAGTGGATGACGGGAACTCCGAGGCCGGCGACGGCCGCCTTCGAGTGGGGGGCGACGTGCGCACGGTAGTCGGCAGGACTCAGCGACCCTGCCCACGAGTCGAACAGCTGCACTGTCGCCGCTCCCGCGTCGCGCTGCGCTTCGAGGAACCGGCGGGAGACGCGTGAGAGCCATCCTGCGAGGCGCCCCCAGGCTTCGGGATCGGCGTGCATCATGGCACGCGCGCGAAGATGCTCCTTCGACGGGCCACCCTCGACAAGGTAGGCGGCAAGGGTGAACGGCGCCCCAGCGAAACCAATGAGCGGGGTGTCGCCGAGCTCTGCGGTCACGATGCGCACCGCTTCGGCGATCGCCGTCGTGTCCAGAGCATCCGGATCGATCGCCGTGATCCGATCGACATCGGCACGGGTGCGCACCGGCTCAGCGAACACGGGGCCGCGGCCAGGTTCGATGACGACGTCGACACCTGCCAGACGCAGCGGGATCACGATGTCGCTGAAGAACACTGCGGCGTCCACCTTGTGCCGCCGCACCGGCTGCAGGGTGATCTCAGCCGCGAGATCCGGAGTCAGGCAGGCATCCAGCATCCGCGTGCCGACGCGAAGCTCGCGGTACTCGGGGAGAGAGCGTCCGGCCTGGCGCATGAACCAGACGGGGGTCCGTTCTGGGCGATCACCGGCGAGGGCGCGAAGCAGCGGGGCGTTCGAGTCAGGCATGCTTCCATCCTCCCATTTGCGCTCATGAATGGCCTGTCAGCGAGAGACGGGTAAACTGGTCAGCGTGCTGCTGTGCGTGACGGCGAGTCACAAGACCGCCTCCTTCAACATGCTCGAGCGATTGAGCCGCACCCCTGACGACGTCGCGCCGAATCTTCTGCGCATCGCTTCGTGCGTGCAGGGGGCCGTTGTGCTCTCCACTTGTAACCGCTTCGAGGCGTACGTCGAGGTCGATGAGCCGGTGACTGCCGCGGGTGCGGTGGGAGTGGAAGCAGTGCTCGAGGCCATCGAGCAGTCCACCGGCATCCCCGCATCCGAACTCGACGGCGCTTATGCCGTGCACTCCGGTCGTCGCGTTGCCGAACACCTGTTCGCCGTGGCATCCGGTCTGGAATCCGTCGTCCCCGGAGAGGGAGAGATCGCCGGCCAGGTGCGTCGCGCGCTGAAGACGGCGCACGAGGAAGGCACGACCTCGCCCGAGCTCGAGCGCCTGTTCCAGCGTGCGAGCCAGGCGCAGCGCAAGGTGAAGAACGTCACCGCCATCGGACGCGCCGGGCGCTCACTCGTGCGCCTCTCTCTCGAACTCGCAGACAGCCGCATCGCCGACTGGTCCGCAGAGCGCGTTCTTCTGGTCGGCACCGGGGCGTACGCCGCGGTGACCCTTGCGACGCTGCGCGAACGCGGGGCGACGAACATCGCCGTATATTCACCATCTGGCCGTGCAGAGCTGTTCGCGAAGAAGCACGGCATCGCCGCAGTGCACGACGACGAGTACACGCGCGTCGCGACGCAATCGACTCTGCTGATCACGTGCACGAATGCGGCTGAGGAGCCTGTGCTGCGCCCGCATCATCTGCAGGCACCAGCTGGTGCGACCGGAGCGACCACGGGCGGATGCCCGATCGGCGCGTCATCCGCATCGTCGCAGTTGGTGATCGATCTCGGGATGCCCCGCAACGTCGACCCGGCCGTCGCGAACATCGAACGCGTCGCACTGCTGGATCTCGATACCATCCGCTTGCACGCCCCGCTCGAAGAGCTGCAGGCGACGGATGCCGCGAGGTCTGTCGTGCGCGAGGCCGCAGACACCTTCAACGTCGTCGGCGACCGGCGGAGCGTCACGCCGGCCGTCGTCGCCCTGCGCACGCACATCTTCAGCCTGCTTGAGGACGAGATCGACCGCGCGCGCCGCCGCGGCGACGAGCAAGGCCTCGTCGAGCAGGCGATGCGTCACCTGGCCGGTGTGCTCCTGCACACGCCCACGGTGCGCGCGCACGAACTCGCCGCCGATGGTCGCGCGAGTGATTTCACGGACGCACTCGAGACGCTCTACGGACTGACACCTGATACTGGCGAGTCTCAAGAGGCCGCGACAGCCTGAGTATTCCCCCTGACAACCGAAAGGCTCATCGGGTAACCTGGAGATTTGAGGATCTTCCGCGCTGGGACTGCGCGGCTGTTAGCAACCGTCGTCGGTTGCCTCTTCGCGGCTGACGCCGGTTGCGCTCGCGGCATCATCGATGCTGCTCTATTCGGCGTGGGCTGCGCTTTTTCGCGTCCATCCTGAAAGGTACTTCATGCGTCGTAAGGGGATCATCCCACTTCTCGCGCTCAGCGCTCTGGTGAGCGCTGGTTTCGTCGCCGTCTCAAGCGCTCCGGCACTTGCCGATGCGCCTCCAGCCGCGGTAGAGGAGTTCACCGCAGATCTCTGTGCCGGCTCCACCGCCGCCGACCCGACAGCAGAAACCGTCGATGGAAATCCGCTGAACCGCGTCTTCGGCGAACGCCTCACCGCCTACAACGCCGGTCACGTCGTGACGCTCTACGGCACCAGCGGCAAGAACGAACCCAGCACGCCCAACTGCGGTGTGCGGTTCGTCGAAGGCGTGGGTCCTGTATCGGAGTGGATGTACTGCACCGACATGACCAACCACACCTGCAGCGTCACTGATGAGCAGGGAAAGCTGACGCACGACGGCGGCTACGTGGGCACTCCTGAGCTCGTCGACGGCAACGGCGACCTCACGGCCGAGCAACAGCGCGTGATCGAGTACATCGCCGCCAACGATTTGACCACCACACCGATGCCCGAGGGCTACAGCGGCGCAGGGGAAACGCTCGCATCGAACGATTCCGAGAAGAACCGTTCCGTGAGGCAGCAGATGATCTGGTGCGTTTCGGATGCTGACCTGATGCAGTGGTACCCAGGCATGGACTTGTGGTGCCCGGATAACATCGGCGACGACGTTCGTGCAAGGATCCTGGCATCCGCGCCCGTCGAGCCAGTCCTGGAGCTCGCGCCGGTGACCTCGGAAGCGGCAGCCGACGAGGTCGCCCCGCTGACGCTCACGACCAACCTGCTGAACCAGCCCATCGCGCTCACCGCAGCTACCGGCACCATCGGGCTGTGTGCACCTCAGGATGGCGTGGAGCTCGAGAACGGCGCCGTAATCGTGACTGGCTCCGCCCCGGTGACGACGACTGTTGACCTGTGCACCACCGGCGCGGCCGGCACTGATGTCTCAATCCAAGCAACGGCTGAGGCGCTTGGCGCAGCGACCTGGGCCCAGTCGCCGTTCGCGGCGCCGGACGGCACTTTCTGCCAGGTGTACACGACTGCTTCGGAGAGCAGCACGCCGTTCACGGCATCCGCGAGCGTCGCCTTCGCCGCTCCCGTCGACGAGAACGAGAACACGCCCACCAACCCGAGCGAGAACACGCCCACCGGCCCGGTCGAGAACACGCCCACCAACCCGGTCGAGAACACGCCCACCAACCCGGTCGAGAACGGGACCACTGCTGGCGATGAATCCGCCGCGCACGGCGAGCTCGCGGTGACCGGTGCAGACAGCGCCCTTCCGCTGACGGCAGGTGGGGCGCTGCTCCTCGCCGCAGGCATCGCGCTCGCGTTCCTGGCACGTCGCCGCCAGGGCGCCTGAGCACTGACACGTACGCGAAACGGTGCTCCGGGGATTCCCGGGGCACCGTTTCACATAGGTGCCAGACTGGAGGCATGGCCCTTCACATCACCGGAGACACCGCCGCCGACGCGCTGCTCACCGACAACCCTCTCGCACTTCTGGTCGGCATGCTGCTGGACCAGCAGGTGCCGATGGAGACCGCCTTCGCCGGCCCGCTCAAGATCGAACAGCGCACCGGCGCTGTGGATGCCGCGGAAATCGCCGCGATGGACCCCGAGGAGTTCCTCGAGGCGTTCAAGCAGACTCCCGCCGTGCACCGGTTCCCGGGTTCCATGGCGGCCCGCGTACAGACACTGTGCCGGGAGCTCGTCGCATCCTGGGGCGGCGATGCCGCAGCCCTCTGGACGCGGGGCGACCCAGACGGTGCCGAAGTGCTGCGACGCCTGAAGAAGCTTCCCGGGTTCGGTGAGCAGAAGGCGAAGATCTTCCTCGCTCTGCTCGGCAAGCAGTACGGATTCACCGGTGCAGACTGGCGCGAAGCATCCGCCCCCTACGGAGAAGAAGGCGCCCTGCGCAGCGTCGCTGACATCGTCTCACCCGAGTCGCTCAGCCTCGTGCGCGCGCACAAGCGTGCAATGAAGGCGGCGGCGAAAGCCGCCAAGTGACGCCCAGGTCGCAATTTGTGCCGCTTTCGCGGGGCGTAAGCAGCACAGTTTGCGACCTGAACGTGGTTCAGCCCCGCGAGAGACGCTCTGCCTCTTTGGCTGCGACGATCTTCCGCAGACCCGAGCTGGAGAACCGGTGGTGGCGGCTGTTGAAGTACAGCTCGATGCCGGCCTCTTCGCAGTACTCACGACCCGTGAAGTCGCGATTCTCGTACTCGTCGCCGACGATGCGCACGTCGAGCTTGAACGAGCGAAGAATGTCCTCGAGGTCCTGTTCGGTGGAGTACGGCACGATCTCGTCGACGGACTCGCAGCCGCGCAGTTGGATGTAGCGCTCGACGACGGTCTGCGTCGGCGCGTTCTTCTCCGGGCGGTCGAGCGTCGGGTCCATCTGCAGCCCGCAGATCAGGTAGTCGCATTGCCGCTTGGCCTCGGCAAGCATCATGATGTGGCCCGCGTGCAGCAGATCGAACGTCGAGAACGTGATCCCCACACGCGGACCAGGGTTGTAATCCTGGTGCTTCTTCACTGCTTCAGCTTCCAACGTTGCCCTCCAGCGGTCTTACGAACAGACGAAGTTTACCGACGCGCGGGCTCGCCCCGTGCTGCGAAGGCCGCCAACTGGACACCCAGGTCGCGATTCGTGCCGCTTTCGCCTCGTCGAAGCGGCAGAAATTGCGACCTGAACGGGGATCCCGGCCGAGACCGAAGACCGGGTCAGCGCCCGCCGTACCGTGCGAGGATCTCGTCGGTGAGCGGCGGCCAGATGCGCTTGTGCTCGTCACCGAAGGGCACACCTGACAGAAATGCTGCGGCGATGTCGCGAGAGCGGTCGACGAAGAAGAAGCTCCCCTGACCACCGAAGTGGCCCGCCGTTTCGAGTGGGAACGAGTCGCTCAACCAGTGCGGGCTCTTCACGCCCTTGAGCTCGAACCCGAGGCCCCACTGGTTGTCATCGAAGGACCCGTAGCCGGGGACGACGCCCTTCAGCCCTTCACGCGAGACCATCAGTGCGAGGTCGCGCAGAGCGGCGGGGATCAGGGTCGGCCGCAGTACTTCGCGACCGAAGATCAGCAGGTCGGCGATAGAGGCCTTGTAGCCGGCCGAGGGCCGGCCGGCTACATCGACCTCACGCATCCCGAGCGGCTGGACGACCTCGCGGGTCATCCACTCGGAGAACTCCATGCCAGCTGCGGCGGCAACATGCGCACCGAGGGCATCGAAACCGGCGTTCGAGTAGATGCGCCGAGTGCCGGGGGCCGCCTGCACCGGCTCGCCCTCGAACGGCAGTCCGCTGGTGTGATCGAGCAGGTTGAGCAGCGTCGATCCCTCAGGCCCTGCCGGCTCATCAAGGTCGATCAGCCCGCGCTCGACAGCGATCAGCGCGCCCCACGCTGTGAGCGGCTTGCTCACAGACGCGAGTGCGAGCGCGGCGTGCGGGTCGCCCTGCACGGCGATGGTCTGCTCAGGACCGGTGACCCCTACGAGAGCGGTGTGCGGGAAGCCGTCGGTCGCGGCGAAAGTCGTCGTCTCCACGGCTCTGTCTTACGCGCCCTTGAGCCGTGCGGCGAGGTACTCGTTCAGCTCGGCGACCGGCACGCGCTCCTGCGCCATGGTGTCGCGGTCACGCACGGTCACAGCGTTGTCATCGAGCGAGTCGAAGTCGACCGTGACGCAGAACGGGGTGCCGATCTCGTCCTGACGACGGTAGCGGCGACCGATCGCCCCAGCGTCGTCGAAGTCGATCGCCCAGCGGCCACGCAGCGAGTCAGCGACCTCGCGCGCGAGCGGCGAGAGCTTCTCGTTGCGCGACAGGGGAAGCACGGCCACCTTGACCGGAGCCAGACGCGGGTCGAGCTTGAGCACAGTGCGAGTGTCGGTGCCGCCCTTCGCGTTGGGCACCTCTTCTTCGACGTACGAGTCGACGAGGAACGCCATCATCGAGCGAGTGAGGCCGAACGAGGGCTCGATCACGTACGGTGTGTAGCGCTCACCGGATGCCTGGTCGAAATACGTCAGGCTCTGGCCGGATGCCTCGGAGTGGCTGTTCAGGTCGTAATCGGTGCGGTTGGCGACACCCATGAGCTCGCCCCACTCGGAGCCCGCGAAACCGAAGCGGTACTCGAAGTCGATCGTTCCGGCGGAATAGTGCGCGCGCTCATCCTCAGGAACGTCGAACTGACGCATGTTCTCGGGCTCGATGCCGAGGTCGATGAACCACGCCCAACAGGTCTCGACCCAGTGGTCGAACCACTCCTGAGCCTCAGCCGGCGGCACGAAGAACTCGATCTCCATCTGCTCGAACTCGCGAGTGCGGAAGATGAAGTTTCCGGGCGTGATCTCGTTGCGGAACGCCTTGCCGACCTGGCCGATACCGAATGGCGGCTTCTTGCGGCTCGCGGTGAGCACGTTAGCGAAGTTCACGAAGATGCCCTGCGCGGTCTCGGGGCGCAGATAGTACAGGCCCGACTCGTCATCGACGACGCCGAGGTAAGTCTTCACGAGGCCGGAGAACGAGCGGGGCTCGGTCCATTTGCCGCGGGTGCCGCAGTCGGGGCAGGCGATGTCGGCCATGCCGTTCTCGGGCTTGCGCCCCTTCTTCGCCTCGAACGCCTCGAGCAGGTGGTCTTCGCGGTGGCGCTTGTGGCACTGCAGGCACTCGACGAGCGGGTCGCTGAAGGTGGCGACGTGGCCGGATGCCTCCCACACACGCTTGGGCAGGATGATCGAGGAGTCAAGTCCCACCATGTCGCCACGGCCGCGGACGAAGGTCTGCCACCACTGGCGACGGATGTTCTCCTTCAGCTCGGTGCCGAGGGGCCCGTAGTCCCACGCGGAGCGCGAACCGCCGTAGATCTCACCCGCTTGGAACACGAACCCGCGGTGGCGGGCGAGGCTGATGACCTTGTCAAGACGGGACTGTTCGGCCACGGTGGCTCCAATGGTCGGGAGAGATTTGGATGCTGCGCGGACATGCCGCGGCATCCTCCATCCTATCCGCGCGGATGCGTCGGAATCAGCCCTCCGCCGCAGCCGCCGCAGCGGCGGCGCGCCCCAGCCACGCCGGCGTCTTGCCCGCACGTGCGAACGGCACGAGCCGCCCGGCTGCGCTATCGGTCACGAACTGCTCGGCGCGCGCGATGCGGGTGGCAGGGCGCTTGGCTGTGGCGATCCAATGCCGCACAGCTTTGCGGTACCCGGGAGCCGCGGCATCGAGGAATGCCTGTGCCGCTGCCGAGCGATCGAGCACGGCCTGTACCTCAGGTTCGAGTTCTGCATCGCCGTTCTCGTATGAATACGTCCCGGTGCGCTCCGCGCTGCGCGCCTCGAACGCAGCGAGGCCGGCAGGCGCCATCCGGCCCTCTGCCTGCAAGCGCTCGATGTGCGCCACGTTGATCTTTGACCAGGTGCTGCCCCGCTTTCGCGGGGTCCACCGTTGCCGACGCCGGTCCTCGTCGACGGGTTGAGACACCGAATCGATCCATCCGAAGCACAGGCCCACGGGAACGGCATCCGCCCACGTCAGACCCTGGTCCGTGACATGCGCCTTACGCATCTCCATCCACAGCTCCGACTCGGAGGCGTGATAGCGCTCCAGCCATGCGCGGAACTCGGCCGCGTCACGGAAGAACACCGCGGGCTTCTCCGCCGAACCGCCTGCCTGCCCCGCCTCATCATCCATGCGATCAGAATGACACGAGCATCCGACATCCGTTCAGCGGTTCGGGAAGGCTTCTCCTCCACCCGCGGCGAGCGCGGCCGCAACGATCCCGATGTACTCGTTCATCATCGCCTCCGGCATCGCCGGCATGCTCTGCTCCCAGTACGGAAGGATCGCGCCGCGCCCCTGCATCATCCCTGCTGGCCGCGCATAGGCCCACAGATGCAGGTGCGCCGAACCGTCGTTCCAGCGCGAGAAGTGGCATCGTGCGACTGCGGGAATCGCCGTGGTCGCCTCAGAGAGCCGTTGCAGAACTGAGCCTCATCACCGAGATCGGCGAGGATCCGCCGACCCGCGAGGGCTGAAGCTCACTCGGTGAACAGATAGCCGCGCGTCACGTCGAAACCGGCGAGGCGCAGGCCCCGACCGAACAGCTCTTCCATCTCTCCGCGCAGGCGCATGCGCCATTCGTGCGCAGCATCCGGATCAGAGGTGCGCATGGACTCGACATCGGAGGGGATCTCAAGGGTCGCCACCACGGCAGCATCCGCCGGCGGCTTGGCGATGTCGGCGAGCGCCCACTCGACGTCGAGCCGGTCGCTCTCGTCACCGGCATCCCCGCCACCGAAGATTCCGTAGTTGTTCACGGTGTAACCGGTCGCTCTCGCACCGAGCACCGTGAGGAAGAAGTGCGCGTTGCGCGCGACCAGCGGATCGAAGGTCCAGGTGATGCATCCGACATCGCGGGAGAACGCCCACTGGCGTTGGTGCTCCTTGAGCTCGCGTCCCCAGCCGCGTCCGCGATAGTCCGGAAGCAGGGCGGTGATGTGGGAATGCATCCGCCGCTTCGCGGGTGCGCCGAAGAAGGCGATGGATGCTCCGACCATCTGCTCCTGCCCGTCTTCGCCGTCGAAGAGCCCGACGACGTAATTGCCGGACTGCTGCAGCGCACGCAGCGTCCCTGCGTCGATGACGCGCTCAGGCCCCCGGATGGAATCCAGCAGGCTCTGCGCGTCGATGATCAGTTCAACGGTGTCGAGGTCACGGATGGTTCGCACGATCCCAGTCTGCCCCTCTCCTGCGCGTCTGGGGAATCCTCTCCGGGTTCGCTACGGGCCACACCGAATGTCAGCGCACGACACTCCCGATCATAAAACGTTACCGTGGCAACGTTCTTCAGCTTGTGAACGCAAACATTTGGGCGTTTAATGGTTCCACCAGCGCGTGTGCATCACGGCATCCGCACTGTCCGTCAGTCACCTGACCCTCAAAGGGGAGAATCACTTTTCATGGCCAACACACGCATCATCCGCACCGCGGCGGTCGTCACCGTCGGCGCCATCTCTGCATTCGGCCTCGCCGCCTGCAGCACCTCCAGCGACAACGCCGGCAGTTCGAGCGATGAATCCGTCACGATCGAGTACATGCATCGTCTCGACAACGGCGCTGACATGGCGACGGTCGCAGAGATCACCGAGCGCTGGAACGAAGAGCACCCCGAAATCCAGGTCAAGACGACCAAGTTCGACGGTGCCGCGACCGACATGATCCTCAAGCTCGAGACCGACGTGAAGGCCGGCAACGCACCGTGCCTCGCCCAGGTCGGATACTCCGAGGCACCGCAGCTGTATGTGAAGGGTCTCCTCGAGGACGTCACGACCGAGGCAGAGAAGTACGCAGAGAACTTCTCCAGCGGCGCGTACGCCGGCATGCGCGTGGGCGATGTCGTCGTCGGCCTCCCCCAGGATGTCGGCCCGCTCGTCTACTTCTACAACGAGGCCGAATTCGACAAGCTCGGACTGACCGCACCTGCGACGATCGAAGACCTGACGGCAGAGTCGGCGACCGCCGCCGCCGCCGGCAAGTACCTCAGCGCTTTCTCGGCAGATGAGGCGACCCACTGGCTCGCGGCGCAATCTGCCGCAGCCGGTGACACCTGGTTCTCGACCGAGGGCGACGAGTGGGTCGTGAACGCCGAGGGCGAAGGCTCGCAGAAGGTCGCAGCTCTCTGGCAGGGCCTGCTCGACAACAACCAGACCCTGAAGGCTGACCGCTGGGGCGAGCCCTTCACGATCGCGCTGAACGACGGCTCCCTGATCGGCCACATCGGCGCTGCGTGGGAGGCAGGCTTCCTGCTCGACTCGCTCGACGGCACCCCTGCCGAGGGCCAGTGGCGCATCGCGCAGCTGCCCGACTTCGGCGCCGGCGCCATGACAGGTCCTGACGGTGGTTCTGGTGTCGCCGTACTCAAGGGCTGTGACCACCCGGCCGAGGCCATGGAGTTCAACAACTGGTTCAATACCCAGATCGATGACCTCTCCTCGCAGGGCCTCGTCGTTGCAGCCAACGGCACGCCCGAGACCCCGGAGAAGATGCTGCGCCAGTTCGGCGACCAGGATGTCCTCGCCGAGCTCGCGACCGCGACCGCGAACCTGAACCCGGACTTCCCGTACGCTCCCGGCTTCTCCACGCTGTCCTCGATGACCGAGACCGCAGCGGCAGTCGTCGCCGGTGACGCCACCGTCGCAGACGTCTTCACGACCGCTCAGGACACCGCAGTCAAGGCGCTGACAGACCTCGGTCTGCCCGTCGCCAAGTAAGCTCCACGCCCGTACCGAGCACGCGCTCGGTGGAGGGTATTCGATTCGGATGCCCTCCACCGGCCTCTTTCTCCCGAAGGATGAGATCACGCCGCCATGACAACCGCTGAGACCACCGGCCACCGGCCGCGCCCGAGAAGGGGCTTCCGCGCGCGCCAGGAAGCCCGAAACGGCTGGCTGTTCATGGCACCGTTCTCGATCCTGTTCATCATCGTCTTCCTGGTGCCGATCATCATCTCGGTCCGGTCGGCGTTCTTCGCGCAGGTTCCCGCAGGCGAAGGCCTGTACGGCGGAGGCGAGCTCATCGACACCTTCGTCGGCTTCGACAACCTCACTGCGGCCGCGAGTAACGGCGCCTTCTGGTCGGGCATGGGTCGCGTGGTCATCTACGCCGCGTTCCAGATCCCGGTCATGATCATCGTCGCTCTCGCGCTCGCCCTGCTGCTCGACTCGTTCCTCGTGCGGCGCCCTGCCTTCTTTCGGCTCTCCTTCTTCCTGCCTTTCGCGATCCCCGGCGTGATCGCGGCGATGATCTGGATGTACATGTACACCCCAGAGGTCTCGCCGTTCATGCAGTTCCTCCCCGAGGGCACGAACTTCATGGCGCCCGGCACGATCCTCGCTTCGATGGCCAACATGACCACCTGGACCTACACCGGGTACAACATGCTGATCTTCCTCGCAGCCCTCCAGTCCATCCCGCGCGAGCTGTACGAGGCGGCGCGCCTGGACGGTGCGAGCGGCTTCCAGATCTCGCTGAAAATCAAGGTGCCGATGGTGCGCGGTGCGGCGCTGCTGGCCGTGCTGCTGTCGATCATCGGCACGATCCAGCTGTTCAACGAACCCATGATCATGGAGAGCTCGAACTCCTGGATGGGCTTGGACTACACCCCGATGATGCTCACCTACAACTCGATGATGGGCGAGCTGTCGCCGTCAGGCAGCGGTCCCGCATCCGCATACTCACTGCTGATGGCCGTCATCGCCGGCGCCCTCGCCGTTGTCTATGCACTCCTGCAGCGTAAGAAGGCCGTCTGACATGAGCACCACGACACTCATCACCGCTCCCGCAGAAACCCCACGCCGGGCACGGCGTGCGCCCGCAGCCGCGGATCTGCCGCCGCGCTCGGTCGCACCCGGCCCTGTCGCCAAGACCTTCGGCATCATCGCCCTGATCGTGGCGCTGGTCTACTTCCTCATGCCCGTGTACTGGGTCATCGTGGCATCCACGAAGTCCAACGCCGACCTCACGAACACCTTCGGGTTCTGGTTCGCGAACTGGAACCTCGACACCAACTACGCCAGCCTCATGGACTGGACGCAGGGCATGTTCTGGCGCTGGGTCGGCAACTCGATCCTGTACTCGACTGCCGCCGGAATCATCGGCACGCTGTTCGCCATCATGGCCGGCTACGCCATCGCGAAGTTCGTCTTCCCCGGCAAGAAGATCGCCGTCGCGATCATCATGGCGGGCCTCCTGCTGCCGGTCGCGCTGCTGACAGTGCCGCTCTACATGGAGTTCCAGGCGCTGGGCCTTGCCAACACCATGTGGGCGATTATCATCCCCTCTGCGGTTTCGCCGTTCGGCGTCTTCCTCGGGATGGTCTACGCCGAGACTTCAGTGCCTACCGAGCTGCTCGAGGCCGCGCGCATTGACGGCGCGAGCGAAGCGCGGATCTTCTTCACGATCGTCCTGCGTCTGCTGGCGCCGGCGATGGTGACGATCTTCCTGTTCATCTTCGTCGCGACCTGGAACAACTTCCTGCTGCCACTGATGATGCTCTCCAGTGCCGAGCTGAAGCCGGTCACTCTGGGCCTCTACGGCATGATGAGCTATTTCGCCCCGGACAAGGGCGCCGTGATGCTGGGCGCTCTGCTGGGCGTCGTGCCGCTGATCGTCCTGTTCTTCGGTCTGCAGCGCTTCTGGCAGTCCGGTCTGGCGGCCGGCGCGGTCAAGGGCTGATCGCCCTCACGAAGAAGGGCTCGCGACTTCGGTCGCGAGCCCTTCTTCGTGTCTCCGGTCGCGGGTCAGGACCCGATGAATTCCTCGACGGCGCCGTACTCCGGCGTCTCCCGGAGCTCGACCATAGCGGGAAGCGCGTCAGTGTCGAGCACGACGATCTCGTTCGCGCCGGGCTTCCACAGCGGTGCAGGAGCGTAGAGCGTGACCTGCGGGCCGCGGTCCCAGTAGCGTCCGAGCAGGAAGCCGTTCAGCCACACCATGCCCTTGACTCCGCCGGGGAAGGCGAGCCAGGAATCAGCCGGAGTCTCGACCTGAATGCTCGCCACGGCGACGCCGTCGGCGTCGTCTGCGCGTTCAGTCCTGCTTGCGCCGGCACCCGCCGCAGCCTGCGGCGCGCCGAGCGGGAGCGCACGATGGGTCCAGCCGTGCACGAAGCGGCGACCGCCCACGAGGACGCCACCGAGGATGCCCTTGTGCGCCCCGGTCTGCGGGCCGTAGTTGATGCGCCCGAGGCTCTCGACGACGATCGTCAGCGCGCCCTTGCGTGCACCGCCGGGAATGGCGAGCGCGTGCTCGCCGTCGTGCTCCATCGTGCCGATGCGCTCATCGTCGACGAACACCGTTGCGCGGTCACGCAGATCGGCGATCGTGATCGTGGATTCGGCGGGAATGTCGATGGATGCCTGATAGACGACGATCCCGTCCTCGACACCGAGCTGCTCGAAGCTCTGCGGTGCGGGGGTGCGCTCGCCTATCACGGGGAGCGTCTCCACGAGTGCACGCAGGGATGCGGCCTGCTGCAGACGGACCGTCTGGGCAGGCTGCACGGGGTTCGGCGCGGGCGGTTCGGAAAGCTCACCGTCATGGAACGGGGCGAATGCCGCCCGCAGGGCATCGAACTTGTCGCCGAGTGATCCGTCTTCATGGATCGGAGCATCCGAGTCGTAGCTGGTGATGGTCGGCTCGATCATGCCGAAATGGTTGGCACCGTTCCACAGCCCGAAGTTCGTGCCGCCGTGCGCCATGTAGATGCTGACCGAACCGCCGGCGGCGAGCAGCTCGTCGACCGTGCCGATCATGCTCGCGGCCGAGCGCACGTGATGCTGCTCGCCCCAGTGGTCGAACCATCCACCCCAGAGCTCACTGCACATCAGAGCCTGTCCGGGGACGAGAAGCTCTTCGG
This sequence comes from Microbacterium zouquanmingi, assembly GCF_052266675.1. Classification (NCBI taxonomy): domain Bacteria; kingdom Bacillati; phylum Actinomycetota; class Actinomycetes; order Micrococcales; family Microbacteriaceae; genus Microbacterium; species Microbacterium zouquanmingi. Next base: position 654,449 of record NZ_JBQPRA010000001.1, on the reverse strand, counting down.
CCGCCGGGACTCCCGTGCCGAATGTGAAGGTTCCCATGGCGCCGCCCACGGACCCGTGCGCGACCATGTCGGAGGTGATCCCGTCGGCAGTCGTGAGCAGCTCGACGATCCCGCGCGAGCGCAGCGCATCACGCTGGTGCTCGAGGTACGCGTGGTCGCTTCCGAAGGAGCCGTACTCGTTCTCGACCTGCACGGCGATGATGGGTCCGCCGTTGACCGCCTGCAGCGGCACCATCCGAGGTATGAGCGCGTCGAACCAGCGATCGACGGCCGCGAGGAACTCCGGATCGCTCGTGCGCAGTGCCGAGACCCGGCCGGTCAGCCACACCGGCAGCCCGCCGTTGGACCACTCCGCACAGATGTAGGGGCTGGGGCGTAGGAAGACGTCGAGTCCGACCTCTCCCGCGAGACGGATGAATGCCTCGATGTCCTGCCAGCCGTCGAAACGAACGTCACCCTCGACGCGTTCGTGGAAGTTCCAGGGCACGTAGGTGTCGACGGTGTTTGCGCCCATAGCGGCCAGGCGGCGCAAGCGGTCCTCCCACTGCCCGGGGTGCACCCGGAAGTAGTGCAGCGCGCCGGCGAGGATGCGATGGGGACGACCGTCGCGGATCAGCTGGCCGCCTTGCCAGACAAGCGCGGACTCGCCGCCTGATGCTGGCGAGAATGCGTCGTTCATCATGGACTCCTCTGGCATGAATCTCAAAATTGTTTGCGTTCACATTATCTCATCAAGAACACGGCAAGTACTCGCTCAGCCGCATCGCGATCACTAGCATGGAGGGCATGCCTCCCCGTCGAGACCCCGCTGATCGCGCTCCCAATCAGAATGACGTCGCTCGACTCGCGGGGGTTTCTGCCCAGACTGTGTCACGGGTGATGTCCGGGCAGAGCAATGTGCGCCCCGACACCGCACGGAAAGTGCTCAATGCCGTCGAAGAGCTCGGCTACCGCGTGCATGCCGCGGCCGCGTCGTTGGCATCCGGCCGCACCCGCATCCTCGGCGTCATCGTGCTGAGCACCAACCGCTACTCGACAGCGGCCCTGGGCGTCGGCATCGAACGCGTGGCTGCCGAGAACAACTACACGGTGACCACGGCATCCGTTTCTGACCACGCCACCATCGAAGACATCGCCGCGGCCTTCGATCTCCTCGAGCGCCAGGGCGCCGAGGGCATCATCCTCGGCGTTCCGGTCTCGCTCGATCACCCGCTCATGCGTGCGCGAACAGAGCGGACACCCTCCACGCGCAACGTGCGAACCTCCCCGGAGGAGGAGTCCGAATTCTCCGTCGATCAGGGCGAAGTCGCCCGCCTCGCCGTCGAGCATCTGCTCGACCTCGGACACGAGACCGTGTGGCATGTCAGCGGTGACGAGTACTGGTCAGAGAGCGTGCAGCGTCGCGAGATGTGGGAACGCGTGCTGCGCGAGCACGGCATCGAACCTCCACCGGTGATTCCCGCGGACTGGACCTCTGAGTCCGGCTACCGCGCCGGACGCACGATCGCCGCGATCCCCGGCGCCACAGCCGTTTTCGTGAGCAGTGACGAGATGGCATTCGGCGTGATCCGCGCGCTGCACGAAGCAGGACGCAGCGTGCCGGATGACGTGTCGATCGTCAGCGTCGACGACATCGCTCTGGCAGCGTACGCATCACCGGCACTCACGACAGTGCGCCAGCCGTTCGAGTCTGTGGGTGCGGGCGCTGCCCGGCGGGTGATCGCGCAGATCGAGGGAACAGAGCCGCGCGGTGAGATGCCGCGCGTGGAGCCGACTCTGATTCTGCGCTCCTCGACCGCGCCTCCCCATCTGCCACAGGACTGACCGGGCGCCGACCGTCGTCATTTCCCACTAGCCTGGTCAAGTGGGAAATGACGACGAGAGAGCCAGAAAACGGCTCTCCCGTACCCCCAATCGAGGGATGACAGTCGCCGTCCTCGCTCTTGCGGGCCTCTGCTCATCGTTCATGTTCACGCTCGTCGTGCCGCTCCAGGCCGAGCTGCCCACCCTCCTCAACGCCTCGCGTGAAGACACCTCATGGGTCGTCACGATCACGCTGCTCGTCGCCGCGGTCGCGACGCCGATCTCTGGGCGCCTCGGCGACATGTACGGCAAACGCCGGATCGTGGTCGTGCTTCTGGTGCTGCTCGCTCTCGGCTCGGTCATCGCGGCGGCTTCGGCCTCGATCGTCGGTGTGGTCATCGGCCGGGCGCTGCAGGGCGCCGTCACTGGCGTCATCCCGCTCGGCATCGCGATCATGCGCGACATCCTGCCCCCTAAGCGCGTCGGCACCTCGGTCGCACTGATGAGCGCGACGATGGGCGTCGGCGGCGCTGTCGGGATGCCGCTGGCCGCGTACCTCGCGCTCAACGCCGACTGGCACTCGCTGTTCTGGCTCTCGGCGGGGCTCGGCATCACCGTGCTCATCCTGGTGCTGATGTTCGTGCCAGAGGACGTGCTGCTCTCCCCCGGCCGCCTCGACGTCGTCGGCACCATCGGTCTCGCCGTCGGCCTCACCGGCCTCCTGCTCTACATCTCTCGCGGAGCCCAGTGGGGATGGGCATCGCCGCTCGGACTGGGCCTCCTCATCGGTGGCATCGTCGTGCTGCTGCTGTGGGGCTGGTACGAGCTGCGAGTAACCGATCCGCTGGTGGATCTGAGGGTTGCCGCACGGCCCGCAGTGCTCCTGACGAACATCGCAGCGATCGGCATGGGGTTCGCACTGTTCTCATCGAACGTCACGTTCCCGCAGATCCTCGAGCTTCCCGTCGAGACAGGGTCGGGCTTCGGGCTCGACATGCTCGCCGCATCGTTCGTCATCATGCCGGCAGGCCTGGTGATGATGGTGCTTTCGCCGCTGTCCGGCCTTCTCGAACGCTCGATCGGACCGAAACCGCTGTTCGCCGTCGGCAGCGCCGCGATCGTCGTCGCATACGTCTATGTGCTCCTCTGGTCCTCGGAATGGGTGCACATCCTCGTCGCCAATGCACTGATCGGCGTCGGGATCGGCTTCACCTTCGCCGCCATGCCGATGATCATCATGCGCTCGGTTCCGGCCAATGAGACGGGCGTCTCGAACGGCCTGAACGCGCTGTTCCGCTCCGTGGGCACGTCCAGTGCCTCGGCCGTCATGGGCGCCGTGCTCGCAGCGATGAGCATCGATATCGACGGCGTGGCCGTTCCCACTCGCGAGGCCTTCAACGTCTGCTTCTGGCTCGCGATCGTCGCCGCTGCCGTCGCCCTTGTGCTGTCGCTGTTCATCCCGAAGACCACCCCACTCGAGAAGCATCCGTCACTCCCCAGCTGAGTTCGGCCGAGCCGGCCTCAGAGCGTGTATCCGTCCGGGTCTCCTCGTCGCGGCGGGCGCAAGTTCTCGGGGACCGGCCACGGCAGCACGATCGACTCCGCCGCCGGTCGGGTGATGTCCCCGTAATCGTCGATCTTCACGACGATGCGTCCGCGGATGCCGTCATGCTCGGGGGCCACTTCGACAATGCGGACCCGGATCGGGCGCCCCTCGTCTTCCAGCATCCACGGCTCGGCGAGCCATGCGAGCCCGTGCTCTTCCAGCAGCTCCTCGGCAACGAGCCAGTCGACAGCATCCGAGATGGTGCGTCCGAACACGTCCACTGCCACCCAGTCATCGCCCGATGGGTGGATCCAGCCGAGCAATTCGCCGTCGTCGCGGCGATGCGGGGTCCAATCATTCATCCGACGAGGGTACCTCGACGACAGATGTCGGCCTGAAATACAGAGGTCGGACTGAAACGCACGTTCTCGACCAACCTCTGTGATCGGGACTGACGAGTGCCGGGCGCGCTTGCCTCGGCAACTATTCCCGGCAGAATGGAGACATGTCCGCACCTCTCTCGCGCATGACGCCGCAGCAGTCAGCGGCCTGGCTCGCCCTGATCGGTACTGCAGAGCTCTTGCCGGCCGCTCTCGACGCTCAGTTGCAGCGAGACTCGTCCATGACGCACTACGAGTTCATCCTGCTCAGCGTGCTGCAGCGTCAGGGAGCATTGCGCCTGAGCGATCTCGCAAGCGCGACCAACGCGACGCTCCCCCGCACCTCCAAGGTCGTGAGCCGGCTGCAGCAGCGCGATCTCATCGAACGCGAAGAGAGCACGAAGGACCGCCGCAGCGTGCTGCTGGCTCTCACGAAAGAGGGGCGCCGACAGCTCGTGCTCGCAACCCCAGGCCACTTCGACATGGCGCACCGCCTGGTGCTCGACCGCGTCACCGAAGAGCAGCTGGAGAACCTCGCCGATGCGCTCGGCCCCGTCGTCGAAGCGCTCGATCCGCACCGGAGGTTCGGACCGTTCTGAGCGGCCCGCGCCGGTCAGTGCGCGTACTCCATGAGTTCGATGCCGAGGATGCGGAACGCCTCGTGCACGCGAAGACGGTGCGCGATCGATAGATCATCGAAGCCGACGATCATCGCATAGGAGATCCCCGCCCGCGGACCCGCGAGCACCCCGGCCTCGGCGCGGGCGCCACGATCACGACCGGTCTTGTTGATGAACAGCAGACCGTGCGCGTCATGGTCGTGCGCGAAGGGATCAAGACCAGTGGATGCCGCGACCAGACTCAGGTCATGGTTCAGGCTCAGCCACTCCGAGACCTGAGCGCTCACTGCAGGATCGACGACCTTGGAGTTGACCAGCGCCGAGAACAGCCCGGCCAGCTCGCGAGTGGTGCCGACTGCGACGTGCGGTGCGTCATCGGGGCCGCGCTCATCGCGGAAACGGTCGAGCATGGCGGTTCGCCGCAGCCCGAGCGCATCGATGCGCTCGCGAACGCTGTTATGCCCGACGCGCTCCAGCAGCAGATTCACCGCCAGCGGATCGCCGGTTGCTGCGGCAAGAGTTGCGAGATCAGCCAGCGGGAGGACCGGAGTGCGCAGATGACGCCACACCCCGGACGCCGCCACTGGTTCTCCCGCCGAACGCTCGACGATCTCGAGCGGATCGAGGCTTCCGGCCTCGAATCGTGCCGCTACCTCGATGAGCAGCGGCACGACGCCGAGTCCAGCAATGGGAAGGGTCACATGATCGTCACCGGTCAGTACCGGCGCGCCGGTATCGAGATCCTTGACGTGCACGGAGACCTGAGCCCCAGCATCCGCCAGCCCTTCCAGCGCACGCATGGTCGCCGCGAACGACCTGCGTCCGATTGCCGCTCGACGCGGCAGTCGACGAGTCTTGCGGTGGGATCGACGCAGCATCGCCGTCGTTTTGGCCGGTTCAGAGGGCTGGGGGGTGCCCACACATGTTCCTTCCCGCGAAGGTTTTGGGTGTTGCCTTCATCGGCACAGCCGAGACGGCATTGGCTATCGTAACCCCGCCTACCGACTCCCCGCTGGGCGCCGGTAAGTAACCGTCACCAGATCGTCACCCGCTCTTCAGTCGGAAGGTGCAGCGCGTCGTCTTCGGTCACCCCGAATGCCTCGTAGAAAGCATCGATGTTGCGCACGATCTGGTTGCAGCGGAACTCGTTCGGGGAGTGCGGGTCAATCGTCAGCAGACGGATCGTCTCAGCATCGCGGCTCTTCTGCTGCCAGACCTGGGCCCAGCTCAGCAGCAGACGCTGCACGCCGGTGAGTCCGTCGATGACCGGGGCATCCGCGCCGCCGAGAGACAGCTCGTAGGCCTTCAGCGCGATGCCGAGACCACCGAGATCCCCGATGTTCTCGCCGATCGTGAGTGCACCGTTGACGTGGTTCTCGTCTCCCAGCCCCACAGGCACGAGCGCGTCGTACTGTGCAATGAGGGCCTTGGTGCGCTCCTCGAAGGCAGCGCGGTCAGCATCCGTCCACCAATCATCGAGCTTGCCCGTGCCGTCGTAGCGACTGCCCTGGTCATCGAATCCGTGTCCGATCTCGTGCCCGATGACGGCACCGATTCCGCCGTAGTTCGCGGCGGCGTCGCGAGATGCGTCGAAGAACGGGTACTGCAGGATCGCCGCGGGGAACACGATCTCATTCATGGACGGGTTGTAGTACGCATTGACCATCTGCGGCGGCATGTGCCACTCGTTCCGATCGATGGGCTTTCCGACCTTGTCGACGTTGCGGTCGTGCTCGAAGACGTTCGCCCGGCGGACGTTGCCGAAGATGTCGGATGCATCGATCTCGAGTGTCGAATAGTCGCGCCACACTTCGGGGTGGCCGATCTTCGGGGTGAACGAGTCGAGCTTCGTGAGCGCGCGCTCGCGGGTCTCTGGGCTCATCCACTCCAGCGTCGTGATGCTCTGGCGGTACGCCGCGATGAGATTCGCGACGAGTTCGTCCATGGCCGCCTTCGCCGTCGGCGGGTAGTGGCGCTCGACGTAGACCTTGCCGATCGCCTCACTGAGGGCGCCTTCGGTGACCGAGACGCCGCGCTTCCAGCGCTCACGGATCGTGGGGACGCCGGTGAGCTCGGTGCCGTAGAACGAGAAGTTCTCCTGCACGAAGTCATCGGTAAGGAACGCCGCCGCAGCATGCACGACCTGCGAGCGCAGCCAGGCCTTCCAGTCGTCGAGGCGCTCTGCGCTCAGCAGCGCGCCGAGACCCTCGAAAGCGCTCGGCTGGCTGACGACCAGTTCGGCGAAAGCATCCGGGTTCGTGGGCCCGACCGCGTCCCGCCAGGGTGCGAGGTCGACGTCGACGAGCGCCTGCAGCTCATCCCAAGTCTTCAGGTTGTAGGTTTCGACGGCGTCGCGGCTGCGGACGTTGTCCCAGTGGTGCGAGGCGATCTCGGTCTCGAGCGCGAAAGCACGCTCGGCGTCACCGGCAGCATCCGCAATGCCGGCGAGCGCGAGCAGACGCTCGAGGTGCGCGCGGTAGGCGGTGCGGGTGTCGGCGAAGTTGTCGAGGCGGTAATAGCTCTCGTCGGGGAGCGAGAGGCCGGACTGCACGAGAACGGGCACATAGCGCTCGGGGTCACCCGGGTCGCCATCGACGTAGAACCCGATCAGGTGGGCGCGGCCATCGCGCTCGTAGGCACCGGCGGTGGCGAGAAGGGCCGGGATGCTGTCAATCCGGTCGATCTCTGCGAGGGTCTCCTGCAGCGGCCGGGCGCCGGCGGCATCGATGCTCGCCGTGTCCATGAAGCTCGTGAAGAGGTCACCGATCTTGCGCGCGAGACTGCCGGCGTCAGCGCCCTGCGACTCTTCGATGATCGTGCGGACGTCCTTCTCGGCCTGCTCGGCGAGCAGATGGAAGGAGCCCCAGCGCGCCTTGTCGCCGGGGATCTCGGTGCGCTCGAGCCACGCACCGTTGACGTAGCGGTAAAGATCGTCCTGCGGGCGGATGTCGGAGCTGAATTCTTCGGTCGCGAGACCGGCGGGAAGCACATCAGTCATGCGTCCACCCTATGCGCCGCGTGCCGATGCGCGCGGTGCGACAATGCGCGCGGATCGGCGCCGTCCGACCGATGCGAGAAGACTTTCGCGGCTGCGGACGCGTCCTAAGCCGTGTTTTCCTTCCGCCATCCGCGGAACCGGCGCCGCACCCCGCCGCGCGAATCCGTCGTGGGCTCGGACGGAACGACGGTAGCCCGCGCAGCCCGTCGCTCGCGCCAGGCTGCGACCTCCGCATCCGCATCTCGCGTCTTCGTCACCACCGGTGGGCCGCCCTGCAACTGGCGCCGGGCGGCGATCACTCGACTGTTGAAGTCCTCGAGCACATCGCGCACGTCGCTCTCGCGAGAGAGCGCGTCGAGGTTCGCGTCGAGCTCGCGGTCCTCGGTGCGCAGCAGGATGGCGGGCGGGCCGAGCCCGGAGAGGTTCTCTGTCTCGATCTTGCGCCGGATCCACCAGTCGGGATCATGGTGGGTCCCGAGATCCTCGAGTGGCTTGCCGGCGCCGGGAAGGTTGTCGAACTCGCCGCGGCGCATGGCGACCTGAATAGCGCTCTCGACGAACTCGTGCTTGTTCTGCGCTGTGAGCGCGGAGGGCGCGGCCGGTTCGCGGGGCTGTTGCGGTGGTCTCTCGTCAGACATGGCGCACCTCCGGCATGGTTCGTGATAAGCCTACGCCGCCGGTCGCCACCCGCTCCGGCTTCGATACGCTGGGGTACTCTGCCCCTCGTCCAAGGAGTCCCCGCATGAGTACGCCGATCCGCATCGGAATCGTCGGTTATGGAAACCTCGGACGCGGCGTCGAGGCCGCGATCGACCGTAGCGAAGATATGGAACTCGTCGGCGTCTTCACCCGGCGCGATCCCGCAGATGTGCGCACGGCCGGAGCTGCCGCGCACCGAATGGACGATCTCGACCAGCACGCAGACGCTCTCGACGTGCTCATCCTCTGCGGCGGGTCCAAGAACGATCTGCCCGCGCAGACGCCGGAGCTCGCCGGGCGCTTCAGCGTCGTCGACAGCTTCGACACGCACGCCCGCATTCCGGAGCACTTCGCGGCAGTGGATGCGACCGCGCGCGCTGCCGGGACGACCGCACTCATCTCGGCCGGGTGGGACCCCGGGATGTTCTCGCTGAACCGCGTCTTCGGAGAGGCACTGCTGCCCGAAGGCGACACCTACACGTTCTGGGGCCGCGGTCTCAGCCAGGGCCACTCCGACGCGATCCGCCGGGTCGACGGCGTCGCAGGCGGAGTGCAGTACACCGTCCCGAGTGCAGATGCGGTGGCATCCGTTCGATCGGGCGAGCGACCGACCCTCACCACCAGGCAGAAGCACACGCGCGAGTGCTTCGTCGTGCTCGCTGACGGCGCCGATGCCGATGCCGTGCGCGAGGCGATCGTGACGATGCCCGACTACTTCGCCGACTACGACACCACCGTGACCTTCATCTCGGCCGACGAGCTCGCCCGCGACCACGCAGCCATGCCGCACGGCGGGTTCGTGATCCGCAGTGGTGTGACCGGTGACGGCGCAACCCAGACGATCGAGTACGGCCTGAACCTCGGCAGCAACCCGGAGTTCACCGCCAGCGTGCTGGTCGCCTACGCTCGCGCTGTGCACCGCATGAATGCTGATGGTCAGATCGGCGCCCGCACGGTGTTCGATGTCGCCCCCGGCCTGCTCTCGCCGAAATCACCGGAGCAGCTGCGCGCAGAGCTGCTCTGAACGTCAGTGCCAACGCATAGTCTCAAGAGGTGAGAGGCGCGATGACCCTGAACCGGGAGATCCTGCGGCTCGCGGTCCCTGCCCTGGGCGCCCTGGTCGCAGAGCCAGCGTTCCTGATGGTGGATGCCGCGCTCGTCGGCCACCTCGGAACTGTTCCGCTTGCGGGTCTGGGCATCGCCAGCGCCGTGCTGCAGACGATCGTGGGACTGATGGTGTTCCTCGCGTATTCGACGACACCAGCGGTTGCTCGACGCTTCGGCGCGGGTGATCACAAGGATGCCGTCTCGATCGGGATCGACGGCATGTGGCTGGCGCTCGGGCTCGGCGCCGTGCTCGCCGCTCTCGGCGCGTTCTCTTCGCCATGGCTCGTGTCGCTCTTCGGCGCAACTCCAGAGGTCGCCGAGCAGGCCGATACCTATCTCGTGATCAGCATGTGGGGCCTGCCTGCGATGCTGATCGTGTTCGCGGCGACAGGCCTTCTGCGCGGCATGCAGAACACTGTCACACCGCTCTGGATCGCCGGCTTCGGGTTCGGTGCGAACGCTCTGCTGAACTGGCTCTTCATCTACGGGTTCGGCTGGGGCATCGCCGGTTCCGCGATCGGAACTGTCACCGCGCAGTGGGCGATGGTCGCCGCGTACGTCATCATCGTCGGCAGGCTGGCCCGCACTCACTCCGCCTCGGTGCGGCCGCAGCGAGACGGGGTGCGCGGTTCGGCGAGGGCCGGCGGCTGGCTGTTCCTGCGCACGGTGAGTCTGCGGGTCGCCCTGCTGCTCACGGTCGGCGTCGCGACGGCCCTCGGCACGGAAGAGCTCGCCGGCTGGCAGGTCGTCTTCACGATCTTCTCGGCGGCGGCTTTCGCTCTGGATGCCCTCGCCATCGCCGCACAGGCGCTGATCGGCAAGGGGCTGGGCTCCGGCGACGTTCCCGGCGTGCGTCTCGTGCTGGCCCGAACGGTTGCGTGGGGCGCCTGGTTCGGCGTGGTCGTCGGGCTCATCATCGGCGCGCTTTCCGGCGTGATCGGGCTCGCCTTCACCGGGGATCCAGAGCTTGCCGCACTGATCCAGCCTGCGCTGATCGTGCTTGCGGTCGCTCAACCGATCGCAGGGGTCGTGTTCGTGCTCGACGGAGTGCTGATGGGGTCAGGCGACGTGCGCTATCTCGCGATCGCCGGCGGCCTGAACCTCGTGCCGTTCATCCCGACGCTCGTGATCATCGCGATCGTCGGGGTCAGCGGAATGCCCGGAGTCACCTGGCTCGCCGTCGCCTTCTTCGGCGTCTACCTGCTCGCCCGGTTCGCGACCCTCGGCTGGCGTGTCAAGACCGGCGGTTGGCTGCGGCAGGACGCGTAGACGACTCGTTCTGCACAACGCTGCGCGACGGACGGCAATCCAGGTTCGTCGGCTCTGCCGCACGAACTGTCTGCGTCCCCTGGCGTCCTGGTCTCACGACGGCGAGAATGGAGAGATGCTGACCATGAGCGAACCACAGGTATGGATGCTGATCGGCGTATTCGCCGCAGGCCTGTTCGGCATGATCACGCTCATGTCGACGATGTTCGTGCGGATCATCCGCACCGAGGTCCAGGGCGTGCATCACCGTCTGGATCGCCTCGATTCAGACGTCAACGCGCTCATGCGGCACACCTTCGGCATCCAGCGCGACTGATCGCGCATGCGACGACGATCGCCGCTCGGGTGACTCACCCCGCGTAGCGGCGGCACCATTCGTACATGATCACCGCGCCCGCGGCGCTCGCGTTGATCGACCGGGTCGAGCCGTACTGGGTGATCTCGATGTGTCCGGATGCCGCGGCGATCGCCTCGTCCGTCAGGCCCGGCCCCTCCTGTCCGAACAGCAGCACGCAGCGTTCGGGCAGCTCTGCCTTGTCGACGGGCACGGCGCCTGTGACGTTATCGACGGCGATGATCGGGATGCCTTCACTCTCAGCCCATGCCGCGAACGAGGCGACATCCTCGTGGTGCACGACGTGCTGATAGCGGTCGGTGACCATGGCACCGCGCTTGTTCCAGCGGCGTCGGCCGACGATGTGCACGGTGTCGGCGAGGAACGCGTTGGCGCTGCGCACGATGGATCCGATGTTCATGTCGTGCTGCCAGTTCTCGATCGCGACATGGAACGGATGCCGGTGCGTGTCGAGGTCGGCGACGATCGCATCCATCCGCCAATAGCGGTAACGATCGATGACGTTGCGGGTGTCGCCGTTCTCGAGCAGTTCCGGATCGTACTGGTCACCGGTGGGCCATTCGCCTTCCCAGGGGCCGAGGCCGTGGGTGCTGCGCTCTGGAGTCTCGGTCACTGCTTCAGCGTAGTCTGGAGCGGTGGCATCCCCGGCAGCAGACGACTACCTGAAGACCGTCTACGCGCACACCGAATGGCAGGATGCTCCGATCACTCCGTCGCAGCTGGCCGCGGGGCTCGGCATCGCTCCCTCGAGCGTGACCGAGATGGTCAAGAAGCTCGCAGCCGCAGGCCTCGTCTCGCATGTGCCGTACGGCGCGGTGCGCCTGACGCCGGCAGGCGAGACCAGGGCGCTGCAGATGGTGCGCCGCCATCGCCTCATCGAGACGTGGCTGGTGCAGGAGTTCGACTACTCCTGGGACGAAGTCCACGATGAGGCCGAAGTTCTCGAGCACACCATCAGCGACCGACTGCTCGAGGGCATCGACGCCCGTCTCGGACACCCTCGTTTCGACCCGCACGGAGATGCGATTCCAGATGCCGCGGGTGAAGTCATCCGCGAGCCCTTCGTGCTGCTCGCTGACGCGGCGACCGGTCACATCGGCCGCGTGCTGCGCGTCGCGGACACCGATCCGGATCTGCTCCGGGCGCTGGACGCGCTGGGCCTCGCTGTGGGGTCGGAGATCCGCGTCACCATCGGTGGCATCGCCCTCGACGGAAAGAATGTCGCGCTGCCCGACGGCGCCGCTGGTGTGGTGTGGCTCAGCCAATAGGCTGAGCACATGGCACACCGCGATGACATCGAATGCTGGCTCACCGATATGGACGGGGTTCTCGTCCATGAGAACGTCCCGATCCCCGGAGCATCCGACATGCTCGCCGGCTGGGAGAGCAACGGCATCCCGTATCTGGTGCTGACGAACAACTCGATCTTCACCGCGCGCGACCTCTCCGCCCGACTGCGCGCGAGCGGCCTGAACGTTCCCGAAGACCGCATCTGGACGTCGGCGCTCGCGACGGCATCGTTCTTGAAGCAGCAGCTGCCCGGCGGTTCTGCGTTCGTGATCGGCGAGGCCGGCATTCTCACCGCGCTCCACGACGCCGGGTACATCATGACCGAGACGGATCCTGATTTCGTCGTCGTCGGCGAGACTCGCACCTACTCCTTCGAGGCGATCACCAAGGCGATCCGCCTGATCAACAAGGGCGCGCGGTTCATCATCACCAACCCTGATGCCACCGGTCCCAGCGCCGAGGGCGCGCTGCCGGCAACCGGCGCTGTCGCCGCTCTCATCACGAAGGCCACCGGCATGGAGCCGTACGTCGTCGGCAAGCCGAACCCGATGATGTTCCGCTCTGCTCTGAACAAGATCGGTGCGCACTCGAAGAAGACCGGCATGATCGGTGACCGCATGGACACCGATATCGTCGCCGGCATCGAAGCGGGCCTGCACACGGTGCTCGTCCTCACCGGCATCAGCGATCAGGCCGAGATCGAGAAGTACCCGTTCCGCCCCGACGAGATCGTCGATTCTGTCGCCGATCTGCTCCCCACCATCACCGAGACGATCACGACGATCAAGGACTGACTGAGGAAGGATCGATGGGCGTTCTCGACGACGGCGAGCGGATCACCGCAGCGGATGCTTTGGTCTGGCGCGCCTGGCTCGAGGCCCATCACGCAACCACTGCGGGTGTGTGGCTCCTGAACGTCCGCGGTGCGAATGGGTCGATGGAGTACGACGATGCCGTGCGCCAGGCCCTGTGCTTCGGATGGATCGATGGCCCGACCAGAACGTTCCCCGAGGGCAACGGTCAGTGGTTCTCACCCCGACGTGTCTCGAGCGGATGGGCTGCGACGAACAAGGTGCGGCTTGCCGAGCTCGAGGCCGCGGGACTGCTCGCACCGGCCGGCATCCGAGCGATCGAGACTGCCAAGGCGAACGGAACCTGGACGATGCTCGACGGTCCGGAGGCCGACATCGAGCCCGACGAGTTCGCCGCGGCTCTGGATGCTGTCCCCAAAATCGTCGCGGATGCCGCAGAAGGGAAGCGACCATGAATCAGAACGACCTGCTGTTCCTCGTGCTGATCCTGATCGGCCTGTCATCGATCACGATCGTCATCTGGCAGTTCGTGCGCTCGCGCCGCGGCCGCGGCGACGGGAGATCGGGCAACTGGTGGGAAGGCCCGTGGGACGACGACCGCAAGGGCTGACCCGCCCGGTCGGCTCAGCTCGCCGAGAGCACCAGTCCACGCAGCTCGGCGACAGGCTCAGGCATCCGAAGCGGTCCTGCACCGGGCGTGATCGTGCCGAGGATGCGGGGGGCGCGCGCACCGGTCACCCCCGGCATCACCGCGGGAATGCCATGCATCGTGCACCAGCCGATCAAGGCGAACAGGATCGCCTCCTTCGCATCCGTCGAAGCACCGAGCACATCGGCGAGCACGACCTCGGTGTAGGGCAGCGCCGAGCGGAGGCCGCCCATGATGAGCGGATTGTGGCATCCACCGCCCGAGACGGCCAGGAACTCCACCCCGGCGGCACGCACATCCGCAGCGACGGTCTGCACCGTCAGTTCCGTCAGCGTCCGCACCAGATCGGCGATCGGGATGTCGCGACCGAGCGAATCGACGTGTTGACGCACGTACTCGAGGTGGAAGTGCTCCTTGCCCGTGCTCTTCGGTGCGGCCAGTGAGTAGTACGGGTCGGCGAGCAACCGCTCCAGCAGTTCTGGGTCGACGTTTCCCGCACGGGCGATCTTGGCGTCCTCGTCATAGCCGAGAGGATTGAGGCCGTACTTGGTGATCACAGCATCCACCAGTGCGTTCGCCGGACCCACGTCAAACGCCGAGACAGCGTCGCCGACGATCGTGATGTTCGCGATTCCGCCGAGATTCAGTGCCGCCGAGACACCGCCCCGACCACGCAGGAGCAGCTCGTCGAGGAACGACACGAGCGGGGCGCCGTGGCCTCCGGCGGTGATATCGCGGATGCGCACATCCGAGACGACCGGCGCGCCGACGGCCTCGGCGATCCATGCCGGCTGCCCGATCTGCAGCGTTCCCCGTGCATGATCATCTTCGACCCAGTGGTAGACGGTCTGGCCGTGAGTGCAGACCGCATCGATACCGCCCACGGATGCCGCGGCATTCCGCGCGACGCCGGCGAAGGCCTGCCCGATCAGGGTGTCGAGTTCACACACCTCGGCAAGCGTCGTCGGCGTTGGCGGAAGGGCTGCCACAAGTCGTGCGCGCAGCTCCGGTGCGTACGGGACGCTGTCTTCATGCAGGACAGTTCCGTGCAGATCGCCGTCCGATTCGGTGAATTCGACGACAGCGACGTCGATTCCGTCATGAGAGGTGCCGGAGAGCAGGCCGAGTACGCGCATCCGTCGAGCCTACGACGTTCGCGGCCCGACACTCTGGGGGCCGACACGCCAGATGTCGGGCCGGGCGCGGCGCCCCGGCCCACCGCTACCGCAGGACGAACGCCGCGGCCCCGATCAGCGGCCCCTCATCGCCGAGCCCGGAGCGCACCACGCGTGCGGCGCGCGAATAGTCGTGCGCCGCGGATGCCGCGAGTGCCTGCTGCACGAGATCGATGTAGTCATCGGAGACCCGGGAGAACCCGCCACCTACCGCGATGAGGTCGAGATCGAGGAGGGTCGCGGCATCCGCCAGCGCCTGACCCACCTCGCGGGCTGAGCGTTCGATGGCCGCCCGCGCGACCTGGTCGCCGTCAGCCGCGGAACGTGCGAGATCTTCACCGGTAGACCCTGCCCAACCCTGCGACCGCGCCCAGGCGGCACTCGCCGGCCCCGACGCGATCTCTTCGAGAGTCAGCCCACCCTCGCGACGCATCTGTCCGAGGTGGCCGGCGTTTCCACTCGCGCCGGGCATGTACTGTCCTGCGACGACGAACCCGCCACCGACGCCGGTCGAGACGACGATCGACAGTGATGCGCGCGCCTCGCGCGTCGCGCCTAGCCAGGATTCGGCGAGCGCGAGCGCACCACCGTCATGACCGAACACGGTGCGCACGTCACGACCGAGAACATCGGATGCCGCGGCGCGCACAGCATCCGCCAGTGCGTAGCCATGCGCGAGCGGCATGTTCACCGGGAAGATTCTTCCGGCATGGCGATCGACTGGCCCTGCGCTGCCGATACCCGCGCCGATCAGCTCAGCATCAGGGGGCAGTGCGGCAAGCGCGTGTGTGACAACGGCACTCACTGCCGCGTCGAGGGAGGACGGCGTCGATTCGCGCCCGGTCGCCCGACGGCTGCGGCTCCCGGCTGCGACCTGGCCGTCAGCAGAGACGAGGGCGGCCTCCATCTTGGTGCCGCCGACATCGACGGCCAGCGCGTACCGGATCACTGCGGATCGAGGCCGAGGTCGTCAAGGTCGAAGGCGGCCAGCCACTGCAGGCCCTCGGCTTCGATCGCGGCCTGGGCTCCGGTCTTGCGGTC
This sequence comes from Microbacterium zouquanmingi, assembly GCF_052266675.1. Classification (NCBI taxonomy): domain Bacteria; kingdom Bacillati; phylum Actinomycetota; class Actinomycetes; order Micrococcales; family Microbacteriaceae; genus Microbacterium; species Microbacterium zouquanmingi. The sequence goes on along the minus strand of NZ_JBQPRA010000001.1, from coordinate 638,705 downwards.
GACGATCACGGCGACGGCAACGACTTCCGCGCCCTCACGGCGCAGCACTTCGACGGCCTTCAGCGCGGACTGCCCGGTGGTCGAGGTGTCTTCGAGAACGACGACGCGCTTGCCGGCGACATCCGCGCCCTCGACCTGACGGCCGCGGCCGTGGTCCTTGGGCTCCTTGCGGACGACGAAGGCATCCACCGGGTTGTCGGCTGCGACAGAGGCGTGCATGACCGAGTTGGCGATCGGGTCAGCGCCGAGTGTGAGACCGCCGACCGAGACGGCGCCGAGGCCATCGATCAGGTCGAGCATGATGCGGCCGATCGCGGGGGCCGCCCGGTGATCGAGGGTGAGCTTTCGCATATCGACGTAGTACGTCGCCTTCTTGCCGCTCGAGAGCGTGAAGTCACCGTGGAACACCGCCTCATCCTTGATCAGGGCGAGCAGGGACTGGCGGTCGGCTTCGAGAGTCACGGCATCCAGTGTATGGCGCTCCGGCCCTGGCCACGCCTGCGCATTTCGCCTATCGTGACGGGAGATCCGCAATGCAGGGAGGCCCGTGTTCTCTTTCGACCCCTATGCCGAATTGGCCGCGCTCCGCGAGTTCGCACCTCTCGAACTGACGAGTCCGGACTTCGAGGGCGGTGGCCCGCTCCCGCTGTTCGCCTGGTCGACCGATCGCGGCGGCGAGGACCGCTCCCCCGGACTGCAGTGGTCGCAGGCCCCCGCGGGGACGAAGAGCTTCGCGGTCTCGTGCTTCGATCCGGATGCTCCGACCGGATCTGGATTCTGGCACTGGGCGGCTTTCGACCTGCCTGCTGACACTTCGACGCTCGCGAGCGGCGAAGGCACGGCTGCGGCGTTGCCGCCCGGCGCGCGCGTCCTGCCGAACGAGGAACGACTCAAGCGTTTCATCGGTGCCGCTCCGCCTGCTGGCACCGGAATCCACCGCTATTTCTTCGTGGTCGACGCGCTCGACGTGCCCACTCTCGACATCGACGACGAGGCCACACCAGCGACGCTCGGCTTCAATCGTCATTTCCACACGCTCGCGCGGGGCGTGCTCATGGGGAGGGCCGACCCGTCGGAGCGCTGATGCCGACTCCGTCTGTCCCCACCCACCCGTAGGCTGGAAGCATGCGTCTGGCCACCTGGAACATCAACTCGATCCGCACCCGCGTCGGCCGCGCCGTCGACTTCGCCGTCCGTGAAGACATCGACGTGCTCGCGCTGCAGGAGATCAAGTGCAAGCCGGAGCAGTTCCCCTACGCACCGTTCGAAGAAGCCGGGTACCACGTCGAGGCGCACGGCCTGAATCAGTGGAACGGCGTCGCGATCGCGAGCCGCCTGCCGATCACCGACGTCGAGACGTCTTTTGCCGGGATGCCGGGCTTCGCAAAGGGGCATGAGGGGCCGGATGCTCCGCTCGAAGCACGCGCGCTGGGCGCGATGATCGAGGGCGTGAAGGTGTGGAGCCTCTACGTTCCCAACGGTCGCTCACTTGATGACCCGCACTACCGATACAAGCTGCACTGGCTCGATGAGCTGCGTCAGGCCACGGCCGCCGAGCTTCAGTCGAAGCCCGATCTGCCACTGGCCCTGGTCGGCGACTTCAACATCATTCCGTTCGACTCCGACAACGGCGATCCCGACATCGTCGAAGGAGTCTCCACGCACGTCTCGCCCGAAGAGCGCGCCGCGTTCTTCGCCTTCCAGGATGCCGGTGTGACCGATGTCGTGCGGCCGCTGATCCCGGAGGGCTTCACCTACTGGGACTACCAGCGCCTGAAGTTCCCCCGCAACGAGGGCGTGCGCATCGACTTCGTGCTCGGCTCGCGCGCCCTGGCCGATGCCGTCACCGGAGCATCCATTCATCGCAACGAGCGCAAGGGTGAACAGCCCAGCGACCACGTCCCGGTCGTCGTCGACCTCGACTTCGGCGGCGCCGAAGAAGACGACGACATGCCGATGATCTTCTCGTAGCGCAGCGGCGGCTGTCTCGGATCTCATCAACTCACGCGGCGTACATCGCCAGCGCTTCGCGAATGAGCTCCGAACGGATCTTGTGCTCTCGCTCGGCGGCCATGTCCTCGATGTGTCGAGCGGATCGTCCCAGACAACGATTCAGATGCCGAAAGTTATCCCATACCTCTGACGCACATTGAGTTCGAACCGTCCTCAGCGCACGCCGCGTTGGAACAGTCAACCCCCTGTGGAGATCTCCAGAATCTGTGGTGAATGGAAGCCAGATTCAATCGATCAGCGAGGAGCCGGCCATGGTGCAGATCATCGAGACCATCGACGTCGACGGAGCTGATCGGGAGCTCGAAGCGGAGATCACCGAACAGCATCCTGATGAGCGGGTCGCCTGGGTCAGCACTGGCGGAGAGACGCATCATGCGGGAGCGGTTACGTTCCATAAGCTCACCGACTCATCGACGCGCGTCGAAAGCCGGGGGCGTGAGACGGGCGCATGGCGAGGGGATGTTGACGCCTGACACGCACATCGAGTCGCCAGAACGAGTCCAAATCACGGTGGTCATCCCTGTCAAAAACGACGCCGTCGAGCTGGCGAGGTGCTTGTCCGCCCTTCGGTTACAAACGCGACTCGCTGACGAGATCATCGTGGTGAACAACGCATCGTCAGATGCGTCGGCGAAGGTGGCCATCGCGGCGGGAGTGACGGTGATTGAGTGTTCGGAACCGGGCATCCCCGCAGCGAGTTCGCGCGGATACGATCTATCGGCGGGCGACCTGATCCTCCGGCTGGACGCCGACTGTGTACCACCGACGTCGTGGGTTGAGCATGTTGAGGCGGCATTCGCAGATCACTCTGACGTGGCGGCTTTCACCGGAGGCGCGTACTTCATCGACGGACCGCGCCCGCTGCGTGCAGTGTTGTCGCGAATTTACCTGCTCGCTTACGCCCTCGCTGCAGCGCCCGCCTTGGGGCATCGTCCGTTGTTCGGCTCGAACTTTGCCATGCGACGAGAAGCCTGGCACGCGATCCGCTCGGCGGTGCACCGCCATGATCCAGAGCTGCACGACGATCTTGACCTGTCGTTTCATCTCGGAGAACATCATCGAGTCGGCCGTCTGGGTGGTGAGCCGATGGGTATCTCCATGCGACCATTCCGCAGCGTAATCTCGTTCCGTCGCCGCATGTACCGCGGCTTTCGGACTGTCCTTGTGCATTGGCCGCATGATTTCCCGCCATCGAGGTGGTACCGGTTAGCGACTCAGAGGCCATGATCGAGAACTTCCTGCGTCGACCACAGACCGTCGCCGAGGCGTGTGCGGATGCGGTTCGGGGAGTGGGCGCCCTCAGCGTCATCATCGCAGCAGTCTGGTTCGACCTGACGGATGCGGGCCTACTCGCCTTCGCTTTACCAGGGCTGCTCATCCCACGTTTCGTCGGCGTCCGAGCCTGGGTGGACATTACTTTCGGCGCAACGCTGCTCGTCGCCGCATGGAGCAATGTCTTCGACCTGTATACCCGCATCGTGGGGTGGGATCTGCTCGTGCATTTCGCATGTACCGCGGCATTGGCAACGGTGTCGTATGTGTTTTTGCGTCGTGCTGAGGTGGTCACGGTCCCGGTTGCTCCCCGATGGGCAGTGATCGCCACCGTTCTGATCACGACAATGTTGGGGCTGGCGTTGAGCGCCGTCTGGGAGATGATCGAGTGGCTCGGTTACACCTACATCAGCGATGAGATCTTCGTGGGATACGAAGACACGATCGCCGACATGGCTGCTGGGGGCCTTGGCGCGGCAGGTGCTGGCTTCGTAGTTGCATTTGTGCCGCTCCTTCGAGGCGCGACTCTTGGACATGCACCGTGAGTGCGAGCTTTATCTTGTTACTCCGCCGTGCTCGAGAACTCGTCGAGCACGCCCTGGGGCGTGTCAGCATCGACCAGGGCTCCGAGAAAGCGGATCACTGCGTCACGATCTTCTCGGCTCATGGATGCGGCCGCGGTGAATCTTCGGGCGTGCTGGCGGCCGATGGTTTCGTGCGCGGCAAGTCTTGTGTGCGCGGTGACTTCGATACAGGTCGTTCTGCGGTCGCTCGGATGCGGAACACGAACGACGTGTCCACCGGCAAGGAGGCGGTCGACCAGCTTCGTCGTGGATGCGCTGGAGATCCCGACCTCGCGGGCGATGTCTTTCGGCGTCACGATCTGCTGCTGCTGCTGGGCGCGTATGAGCATGCGGATAGTACGCATATCGCTTTCGTTGAGCTTCATGTAGCGCTTGGATGCTTCGGAAAGTGTTCGCGCTGCCTCGTGCCATTCCCGCAACGCTTCCATCACGCGAACGCATTGGTCTACGTCCTCATCGGACAGTTCAGCGCGATCGATGAGGTCGGAATCATTCGCGAAATAGCGTACGTCCGTTCTCGACGGGGCTCTTCGTTCTGCTTCGGACACGATGACAGCATACTCTTTCGTATGCTACGTTAAACTCTCGCCAAGCTAACGAAATGAGGTCACGCAGTGGAGATGGTTGTTCTCGTCGACAGCGAGGGTTCGCCTGTGGGCGTGCAGAGCAAAGAGAGCGTGCACGGTGTCACCACACCTCGCCACCTCGCGTTCTCCTGCCACGTCATCGATTCCGAGGGTCGACTTCTCGTAACCAGGCGCGCACTCGAGAAGAGGACATGGCCCGGCGTGTGGACGAATGCGTTTTGTGGCCACCCGGGTCCGGGCGAGACCTTCGAGGATGCGGTGCGCCGTCGGGCGGCTTTCGAACTCGGGCTCACTGTCGACAGCATCGCCTGCGCGCTTCCCGATTTCGGATACGTCGCGCGTGACGCGTCAGGAATCGAAGAGAACGAGCATTGCCCGGTCTTCATCGCGAAGGCCGCGTCGCCGCTGGCTCCGAACCCGGATGAGGTCGCCGAGATCCAGTGGACCAGCGTGTCAGCACTGTCGACGGCGACGAAAGCTGCGCCCTGGGCTTTCAGCCCGTGGCTCATCGAGCATTTGCCTGAGCTTCTCTCCTCCTTGGCAAATCTCACCATCGAGTCGGGTAGAGATGTCTGACTCGGCGTCACGACTCGACGACGTCGCGCTCACGTTCGAGACGAGGCTGATGGAAGTACTGGCGCAAAGGAGGGAACGTTCGCTTTCGTTCTCCGTTCCGTACACGCAGCTGTGGGAATCGTTGGAGCGGATGGCGAGACGCGGAAAGAAGATCCGCCCACGCGTGCTGATGGACGCATATCAGGCCCTCGGCGGCATCGATGAGCGCGTGGCCGTCGATGCTGCATGCGCGGTCGAACTACTCCACATCGCACTCGTGATTCACGACGATGTGATCGACAAAGATCTGATGCGTCGTGGCGAGATGAATATATCGGGGCGATTCGCATCGGAAGCGATGCTGCGAGGCGCGGCCAGACGCGACGCGCACGCGTGGGGGGAGGCATCATCGCTTCTCGCGGGCGATCTCATCCTCACCCTGGCTCATTCCCTCCTCGCCCGACTCGAGATCCCGGAAGACCAACGACAGGCGGTTCTCGACATCTTCGATGCCACCGTCTTTGAGAGCGCGGCCGGAGAGCACTCCGACGTGTGGCTCAGCATGCATCTCGAGCCGGCGGACTCGCACGATGTCCTGGCGATGATCGACCAGAAAACGGCCGCCTACTCCTTCCAAGCTCCCCTCGTGCTCGCCGCGGTTCTTGCCGGCGCTACGACGAGACTGATAGAAGAACTCACAGTCATCGCTCGCCAGATCGGCGTCATCTACCAGCTGCGCGATGATGTTCTCGGCTTGTTCGGCGATGAGCGAGACACGGGAAAGTCCGTACTCAGCGACCTGCGCGAAGGGAAGGAAACTCTCCTGATCGACTACGCCCGCTCTGACCCCGCCTGGAACGAGGTCGAGTCCCTCTTCGGAGACGATGCGCTCAGCATCGCTGACGGTCATCGCCTGCGACGCGTCATCGAGGAATCGGGAGCACTTATGTTCGTGGAATCACTCATCACCGAACGCTGCGCTACCGTCAACCAGCTGATCGAAGAAGCGACTCTGCCCGCAGCGCTGCGAGACCAGCTGACCACTTTGACCACCGCCTGCAACTCGCGAAACTCATGAACACCACTGATCTTGACCTTTACAACGCGACAGCGAAAGCAAGTGCAGCCGTCGTCATCCGTCGGTACTCGACATCATTCGGGTGGGCCAGCCGCCTGCTCGACGTTCCCGTGCGAGACCACATCGCCCGCATCTACGCACTCGTACGCATCGCAGACGAGCTGGTCGACGGGCCAGCCGAGATCGCCGGAATCGACAGGGCGACGCGAGGTGTGCTGCTCGACGAGCTCGAAGCAGAAACAGAGCGAGCTCTTCGGCTGGGCTTCAGCACGAACCTGGTCGTGCACGCGTTCGCTTTGACAGGGCGCGAACATGGGATCGGCATGGACCTGTGTCAGCCGTTCTTCGCATCGATGAGACGAGATCTTGAGGTCACGTCGTTCGACGCGCAGGAGCTCAACGAGTACATCTACGGCTCCGCCGAGGTGGTTGGCCTGATGTGTTTGGCCGTCTTCGAATCCGGAGTGATTCGTGAGAACGGGGAGCGTGAGCGATTGAACGATGGCGCTCGGCACCTCGGAGCGGCGTTTCAGAAGGTGAACTTCCTTCGAGATTTCGCCGATGATCATGATGACCTTGGCCGCGCGTATTTCCCGGGTACGGAGAAGGCACTGACGGAGCGCTCGAAGGCAGACATCGTCGCATCCATTCGGGAAGACCTTCGGGTCGCCGACCGATCGATTCCACTTCTTGCTCCGGGATGCCGGGCATCCGTATGGGCTGCGCGCGCGATTTTCGGTGAACTGACGGATCGCATCGAAGCAGCACCGGTCTCTGTCCTGACACACACCCGCGTACGAGTGCCGAATCCCGTCAAGGCACGAATCCTCGCCCGTGCGCTCGGAATGAAGGTGGCCCGGTGAAGGCATCGCGCGTCATCGTCATCGGCGGAGGTGTCAGCGGGCTTGCAACCGCATGCCTGCTCGCTCGCGACGGACACCAAGTCACCGTTCTGGAGAAGAACAGTGAACTCGGCGGCAGGGCAGGGTCTTGGGAGCAGGACGGGTTCACCTTCGACACCGGGCCCTCCTGGTACCTGATGCCCGAGGTCTTCGACCACTTCTACCGCATGATGGGCACGACGACCGCCGAACAGCTCGACCTGGTGCCGTTGCAACCCGGATACCGGGTCTATGGCGAGCCAGTGGGCAAGACGCCCGAGAATCCGATTGATGTGCGTTCCGGTGCGGAAGCCGTCGCTGAAGCCTTCGAAGCGCGCGAGAGCGGGGCCGGCGACCGAGCCCGCACCTACCTCCGATCCTCGACCAAGACGTATCGCGCGGCAGTAAGGTCCTTCCTCTACAACCCGTTCTCGTCCTGGCGTGATTTCGCATCACTGCGGGTTCTCACCTCCGCCCCTGCGGTTCTTCCCTTGCTGACACGGTCGCTCTGGACGTTCGTCGCGAGCCGCTTCGCGGACAATCGTCTTCGTCAGATCCTTGGCTACCCCGCCGTCTTCCTCGGCACGTCGCCGTTCGACGCGCCCGCTCTTTACCATCTGATGAGCCACATGGACCTGGTCGACGGCGTGAAGTACCCCGTCGGCGGCTTCCGCAGGTTCGTGACCTCGCTGGTCGACGTCGCACGAGAGAACAACGTCGAACTTCTCACCGACAGCGATGTCATCGCCATCTCGAGCGAAAACGGCGCGGTGCGCTCGGTCAAGTACAACCGCGACGGCAAGGTGGTCGAACTCGATGCGGATGTCGTCGTCTCGGCGATCGACGAGCACCACACCGAGGCAGAGCTGCTCGAGAAGTCCGACCGTTCATATGCGCCGAACCGGTGGGACAAGCAGATCTCCGGACCGAGTGCCGTGCTCATCATGCTCGGCGTGCACGGTGAGCTGCCACAATTGCTGCACCACACCCTGTTCTTCTCCGACGACTGGCACGAGAATTTCGATGCGATCTTCGGGTCTCCGACGCGCATCCCGGAGGCGCCATCGCTCTATGTCTGCAAGCCGAGCGCGACCGATGACGGCATCGCCCCGGACGGCCATGAGAACCTGTTCGTGCTCGTTCCGCTGCCACCCGATACGAACATCGGACACGGCGGGCTCGACAGGTCGGGCGACGAGCTCGTGAACGCCGTCGCCGACAACGCGATCGAGCAGGTCGCCGCCTGGGCGGGCATCCCCGATCTCGCCTCCCGCATCGTCGTGCGACGCACCGTGGGGCCTGCGGACTTCGCCGCGCAGTTCAACACCTTCCGCGGCAGCGCGCTCGGCCCCGCACATACGTTGCGCCAGAGCGCCTTCTTCCGTGGGGTCACGAAGTCCCGCCGCATCGATGGTCTCTTCTACGCCGGCGCAACCTCAGTGCCGGGTGTTGGCCTGCCCATGTGTCTCATCAGCGCGGAACTGGTGCTGAAACACCTGCGAGGAGACCACTCACCCGGGCCCTTGGAGGAGTCATGAGTGGCGTCTACGCGGCATGCCTGCTCGTCAGCACCGCATGTCTCGTGCTGCTCGACATGCGTTTTGCGTTGGTCTTTCGACGCCGGGCGGTGGCGAGCATGGTCGCCCTCATCGTCGGCGTCGTGTTCTTCGCCGCATGGGATGCCGTGGGCATCGGCCTCGGAGTGTTCCGGCACCTCGACTCGCGGTGGGCCAGCGGCGTCCTGCTCGCGCCGGAGTTTCCCATCGAGGAGTTGCTCTTCCTGGTCTTCCTCACCTATCTCACGCTCATTCTTCTGAGCGGTTGGCAACGCTGGCGGGAGAATGTGAACCCACGATGACATATCTGCTCATGTCGCTGCCCTTCCTCGGAATCGGTCTCATCGTTTTCGCCATCGGCGCCGTCCACGCGCGTCGGCGTGACACCGCGCGACGCTACATCTCATCGTGGGCGGCGGCGACGGTGGCCCTGCTCATTCTCACGGCGGTGTTCGACAACGTGATGATGGCAGCCGGATTCTTCGACTACGGCACCGAGCAGATCTCCGGACTCCGGCTCGGACTCATGCCGGTGGAGGACTTCCTGTACCCCCTCGCCGGTGCGTTGCTGCTTTCTGGCGTCTGGCAGCTGCTGAATGGCCCCCGCGAGACGAGAGGACACAGCGATGGCTGAGCGCACGTCTCTGATCCGCACCCTTTTCGTCGCATCGCGGCCGCTGAGCTGGATCAACACCGCGTACCCGTTTGCCGCGGTCTACGTACTGACGACGGGGCGCATCGATGTGTCGTTGGTGGTCGGGACGATCTTCTTCCTCGTGCCGTACAACCTGGCGATGTATGGCGTGAACGATGTGTTCGACTACGAGTCCGACCTCGCCAACCCCCGCAAGGGCGGTGCCGAGGGTGCAAAGCTCCCGCCCCGGCTGCACCGAGCGACGCTCGTGTCGGCTGCGGTGCTGGCGGTGCCGTTCGTGGTCGCGCTCGTCATCCTCGGTGCACAGCGACCGTTGTCATGGGCCGTCCTCGCCGTGAGCCTGTTCGCAGTGCTCGCGTACTCCGTGCGCGGACTCCGTTTCAAAGAGATCCCGGTGCTCGACTCGATCACCTCGAGCACCCATTTCGTCACGCCGGCGCTCTATGCGCTCGCTCTCGCGGGAACGACCATCACCCCGGCGATCGTCTTGACCATGGTCGCGTTCTTCTGCTGGGGCATGGCCAGCCACGCGTTCGGTGCCGTGCAAGATATCGTGCCCGACCGGGATGCGGGTATCGGATCGATCGCCACTGTTTTCGGCGCTGCGGCGACGGTCAAGATCGCGGTCGCGCTCTGGGCCGTGGCCGGCATCCTCATGCTCTTCACCCCGTGGCCCGCGAACCTCGCCGCGATCGCCGCGCTGCCGTACATCATCAGCGTCGCCCCGTATCTGAACGTCGACGACGCACGCTCGGGAACCGCCAACCGCGCGTGGCGCCGGTTCCTGGTGATCAACTATGCGGTGGGTTTCGTGGTCACCTTGCTGCTGATCCTCTGTGTGGCGGAAGGGCTTTTCTCATGACACGCGTGCTCGTGACCGGCGCGACGGGCTACATCGGCGGCCGTCTCGTGCCCCAGCTGCTCGAGGCAGGGCACGAAGTGAGCGTGTACGTCCGCTCTCCGTGGAAGCTCCATGATGTGCCCTGGCGCAACCGCGTGCGCGTCTTCAAGGGTGATCTGTCGAATGCTGTCGCAACCCGCCGTGCGATGAACGGCGTGGACGTCGCGTTCTACCTGGTGCACTCGATGAGCGCAGGTCATGACTTCATGCGCTCCGAGGAGGAGGCAGCGCGCACCTTCACCCACTCAGCCGAGGCCGCGAAAGTGGAACGCATCGTCTACCTCGGTGGGCTGCATCCGGACGGCGCCGAGCTGTCGGAACATCTGGCTTCGCGCGCCGCTGTCGGACAGGCCTTCCTGGACTGTCCTGTGCCGGCCATCGTGTTCCAAGCGGGCATCGTGATCGGATCCGGCTCGGCGTCGTTCGAGATGATCCGCCACCTCACCGAGGTGCTGCCGTACATGCCCGCGCCGCGCTGGGTACGCAACCGCGTGCAACCCATCGCCGTTCGCGATGTACTGCGTTATCTGGTGCACGCCGTCACGGTGCAGGAAGAGCTCAATCGCACTTTCGACATCGGCGGTCCGGACATCCTGCGCTACGGACAGATGATGAACGGATATGCCGTCGAGGCTGGGCTTCCGCAACGACACATTGCGGCACTTCCCGTACTCACCCCATGGTTGGCCTCACAATGGGTGAGCCTCGTCAGCCCTGTTCCACGCCAACTCGCGGTGCCGATCATCGCGTCCCTCCAGAACGACTGCGTCGTGCGCGAGCAGGACATCGACGGATACATCCCGCCGCCGGCGGAAGGCCTGCTGCCGTATCGCACCGCCGTGCGTCTGGCGCTCACGCGTGAGGCTGAAGGACAGGTCGAGACGAGTTGGCAGAGTGCCACGGTGGCCGGCGCGCCCAGCGATCCGCTCCCGAGCGACCCGGAGTGGTCAGGTCATACCGTCTTCATCGATCTGCGCGAGCGGGAGAGCACCGCATCCACCAACGCTGTATGGGACGTGATCGAAGCGATCGGCGGAGAGAAGGGGTGGCATTCCTTCCCTCTGGCATGGGCCGCGCGCGGGTGGATCGATCGACTGGTCGGCGGCGTCGGCATGAGTCGCGGACGACGACACCCGTCCCGGGTGAACAGCGGCGACGTCATCGACGTGTGGCGCGTGGAATCCATCGAACGCGGACGCATGCTGCGGCTGCGGGCCGAGATGCGGCTGCCTGGCCGCGCGTGGCTCGAGCTGAGCGTCGAGCCGACCGAGACGGGAAGCCGCTACCGCCAGCGCGCGGTCTATTTCCCCAAGGGGCTGTCCGGGCGGTTGTACTGGGCGGTGCTGCTGCCGTTCCACGGCATCATCTTCCCCGGAATGGCCGCCAGTATCCTTCGCGAAGCTGAGCGCTCGACCGAGAAGGCGCAATGAGACTGTGGTCGATGCATCCTCGCTACTTCGACCGCCAGGCCCTCACGGCATGCTGGCGCGAGGGGCTCCTCGCCCAAGCAGTGATCACTGAACCCGGCAGGGGATACTCCCACCATCCCCAGCTGCGACGGTTCCAGCACACGGACGACCCTCGAGCCGCGATCGGGGACTATCTCAGCGCAATTGTCGACGAGGCAGATGCGCGCGGGTATCACTTCGCGAGAGAGAAGATCCGCGTCACCGGGGCGGCGGAACGACTGACGCTCAATGGCGGTCAGCTCGTCTACGAATGGGCGCACCTTCGCAGCAAGCTGCAACTTCGCAGTCCGGACGCCTGGGCACACTGGCACACTCTCACCTTCCCCGACCCGCATCCGAGCTTCGTCGTGATCGACGGACCGATCGCCGACTGGGAGAAGATCGCCCCTGCGACAAACCAGCCTTCGGAACAGAGAACTACCAGTGAATCGGAGGATTCATCACGATGAGCACCGCACCCGATCGATCACCCCGGCGCGACACAAAGCCGCCCACCGCTTCCAGCGCGCATTTGGAAGAGGGGGCGGTCGTTCCCGGAGCGACAGAGGCGACACGGAGCGGACCCGAACACGCCACACAGCCGATGAGTTACGACGCCGTGCTGCTGTCGGGCTTCGGCGGTCCCGAAGGGCAGGAGGACGTGCTGCCTTTCCTCAGAAACGTCACGCGCGGGCGGGGGATCCCGGACGAACGGCTCGAGGAGGTCGCGCATCACTATCGTGCGTTCGGCGGTGTCAGCCCCATCAACGAGCAGAACCGTGACCTCAAGCGTGCTCTGCAGGCCGCGCTCACACAGGCAGGTCTCGACATTCCCGTGTACTGGGGCAACCGCAACTGGGCGCCGTATCTCGATGAGGCACTCGAGCAGGCCGCGAAGGATGGCATCCGCACGATGATCGCGATTCCGACGAGCGCATACTCCTCGTACTCGTCGTGCCGCCAATACCGCGAGGATTGGGCCGATGCCCTCGAAGCGAGCGGTCTGCAGACGACGCTTCAGATCGACAAGGTCCGTCAGTTCTTCTCGCATCCCGGTTTCATCCAGCCATTCATCGACGGGGTGCAGAGTGGTGTCGCCGCGGCGATGCAGGCGGGCCACGACCGGTCGGCCATCGAGGTGCTTCTCCACGCACAGCATCCCGACCGACGATGCCGCGCGATCCGGTGCGGGTCTGTTCACCGACGTCGAAGGGGGCGGCTACGCCGCACAGCAGCTCGCTGTCGCAGCGCACGTCGTCGCTGAGGCTGCGCCCGGGATCTCATGGCAACTCGTCTACCAGTCGCGTTCCGGCCCGCCATCGCAGCCCTGGCTCGAGCCTGACATCAACGATGCGCTCGAAGCGCTCGAAGAACGCACCGCCGTGCTGATCGTCCCGCTCGGATTCGTGAGCGACCACATGGAAGTCATGTGGGATCTCGATACCGAAGCTCGCGAAACGGCGGCTCGCCTGGGCCTGTGGTTCACACGAACCCCGACGCCGGGCACGCAGCCAGACTTCATAGACGCGCTCGTGGACCTCGTACAGGAGAGGATCTCCGGTCGTCCCACCGGACAGCGCGCGAACACGACCGCCATCGGGCCGTGGTTCGACGTGTGTCGTCCAGGATGCTGCGAAAACCCTCGCCTGGGATTCAAACCCGCGATCGCAGGTCTGCAACCGTAGCCGGCTGCTTGACGGCGCGAGTATCGAGTGGAGACCGCGGCTTACGCCACGGCAGAGCGGCTATCAGCGTGCTGAGCGACGACGCGGTACACAACCGCTGCGACGACAACGACGCACGCCGCAACAACAGCCGCGATCCCGACCAGTTGAGACGCAGGTTCGTCAGTGATTCTGGCGACAGCAACCCAGCACAGTCCCCATGCCAAAGCGATCGCCGGCGTCAAGCGTCCGCGCCCCGAGATCGCCGTGGCCACGCCACACAGTGCAGCGACGACAACGACACCCACACCCCAGGCGTCAGGGTCGATACCGAAGCCACGGAACCCAAGGGCAGTCAACCACGCAGCCACGTTCGCAGCGGTCGCGATCGTCACCCACCCCAAATACAACCCGACCGTGCCGTCAAGAACGATGGACTCGACGACGACTGCCGCCTTCGAATCAGCATTCCGGGGCGTGCGCAGCAACAGACTGAACGTGACGCCGAGCACGGTGAGTAGGACGAAAATGACGAGCACGGACAATCCGACCTGGCCGAGCTGTATGACTCCGATCCATGCGGCGTTGAGCAGCATAGACAGAGCGATGAGGTACCCGACGCGACGGTGCACCGCTCGCGCCGCCTGGCTGGGGAACAACTGCCACACGGCATATGCCATCAGCCCGAGGTAGATGACCGACCAGACACTGAATGCCGGACCCGCCGGCGCGATCAGCGTCGAATCAGATGCAAGCGCGCCGCCGGCCGCGTCTTGAATCGGTGTACCGCCAAGCGCGCCGGAACCGAAGAAGGCACCAGCGATCGCCACGAGCGCAAGAACGAAGACGATGACTTGTCTCACACGGTCAGAGGTCTGAGGTGAACCGGCCATGCTCGCACCCTACGCGAGCGATGCCCACGAAGACAGAGGAATTGGGCGTAGACCTCCATATTCAACCAGCAGGCGCCCATCCCACAACGCATGTAGATCAACGATCCGGATACCGGGACTCGGGCATGCGGCGAGCCGAGGTCCGGTCTTGGAACGCGATCGTCGCCACGATGCCGATGAGCAAAATCAGCTCGAAGGCGTTGACGATCGCAGCACTGGGAACTGGCAATGTGATGGAGCTACCCGCCACCATGATCACCGTCACGACGGTCAGCCACGGCCAGCGCGTGCGCACCCATGCGAATGTGCCCGCGAGCAGCAGAGCGAGGGCGACGATGAGAACCATGATCGGGGGCCCATCCGGGGCATTCTCGTTGTTGTAGCTGAGTGCCCCATATTCACGATCGGCCACGAGCCACATCTGCAGCGGGCCGACGATGGCCTCGTAAATCACGAGTGCCGCCGTTACCCCGAGCGCCACTACGGCGGCCCAAACGGTGCGCGCCCAACGGAGGCCGGTGCGTCTCAGCACATGCCAGGCGACAAGAACCAGCAGTGGCGTGAGGAGCGCGTGCAACCAGTACCGCGCCGAGTTCAGCACTTCGAGCGCGGCACCTTCACCGATGATGGCACCGAGTCCGATCACGGTGTTGTCGTAGACGAGGCCGAGCACGACGAGCAGAGCCAAATCAGAAGCGGTCGCCCTGCGCCGTTTGAACAGCAGAGCAACACCCCAGACGAGCAGGGCGATGTATGCGATCGCGAAGCAGAGGAAAATGAAACTGTCCATGCCGACTCAACGTATGTGTCTTTCGGGGTTAAAACCTGGCCCTTGACGCAGCACGGCCGCTTATGGCATCTCGCCGACGAACAGCACGCGCGAAGAATGGTCACCCCTCGATCAAGGAGTCCAGCATCCCCGTCGTCAGCGGATCGAAGTGCCGCTCGAGGGCGTCGCGGCTCCGCGCCATCCATATGCTGGTGAGCTCGCGATAAGACGCCTCGCGAGCGGCTAGCGTATAGAGCTCGTGGTTGAGTACGAGTCGCGCTCAGTGCCGAAGATGTCTTCGGTGATCAGCACCACGGCTTGACGGGCCTCATCGTGGTCGTCGCTGCAGAAAGCCAATGCGGCGCAGCCGTTCCGCATTCCAGACCCTGCCGCGCACGAGGCGTCACAGACTCGCTGGCAGACGGTTGCTGATCTCATGAACAAGCGCTATGCATGCGGCGGCGAGGCGACGGCAGATGTCCCGCAACCCATGCGTTACGAGACAGGGAGGTTACGAGACACGAGCTGCGCATCGGGAACCAGCCCCGTCGCCGACATGAGTTCGGGTCAGCGAAACCGCAGATACCCCGGCCGGAGGGTGCTTGAAGGGCATCGGTGAATCGAGGCTCTATTCCGCGGGGCCAGGTTGCTCTTCGAAGCTCAACCTCATCACAGGTCGACTCGGGAACGTCCGGCCTATTTCTGAGAAGCCCGCGTCTTGAAACGTTGCCAACGTTCCGGTGAAAAGGGCCGCTCCACTCACTTTGCTGGCTGACAACCGCTGGACGTCTACCGGATGCCCTTCCAGAGCGGACGCGCCGTTCACGCGCGCGTGCTCGATCGCTCCGGAAAGCAGCGCTCTCCCGACCCCCCGATGGCGGAAGGTAGCCTGGACTGTGAAGCATGCAACCCACCATGCGAAGGGGTCCGGGGGGAGGACCCTCTGCAACGCGGTGTTGGCACGGACGCCCGGCAAGTCTAGTCGTCGAGAGACCCGGGACCACCCGACGGGATCGTCGTCGATGAGGGCGACGAGCCCGAATGGTGGCTTGTTCTCGTGTATCTGGTGGCGGAGTGCGCTCTCCTTGTCGCCGTCGGGCGGCGCCCCGATGAATCGCTGACACCAGCAGGACGTCGGCCGCGTTCCTCGCGAACCGAAAGCCGACCGCACGAGCTGCCAGTCCTCCGAACCCGCAACGATCACCTTGACAATGTTGTTCATCCTTCCCAGTCTGGCGTCGTGAGATGACGCAGGCTAGCTAGTCTTCCGCTGGCCACCGAACTGCGACAGATCGGGCCCCACGCCGTGCCAACTCCCGCAATCTCGATGCCGGACACCTCCCGCCTCGGAGATCATCGAGTCCGCTGGGTGAGGTGTGTCTTCACCGATGAACGCGTCCAGGTCACCAGGCCATCGGAAGACAACTGTCGGAGACTTCGGCGCGACCGGCTCGAACGTGAGCAAGCGAATAAGTGTCTCAAAGCCCTAGAGACACGAGGCGTCTGGGACTGATCACCGGTTTCGAGGTGCTCGACGTTAGTTATGAGACACCCCGAATATCCGTGTCCAGGGGTGACCGCATCCGCGCTCAACACCTCGTGGAATCTACGGCGGAGTCGTCTCGCTTCGTTCGCGCAGCGACCGGCGGGAGCGTCGGTCACGGGCCCGCCGGGTCACTCCCCCATCACTCCGGTGCGCACCGGACCGGGCCCGGGCGCGTAGCGCAGGCTCACCGCGCCGCTTTCACCCGCCTCGGCGCCGAGCAGCCTGAGATTCGCAGCGGCGGCCCCGTCGGGGAACACTTTCTTGCCCCGGCCGAGAACGACCGGGTAAACCCAGAGTTGCAGCTCGTCGAACAACTGCTCGGTGAGCAGAGTCTGCACCAGGCCGACGCTGCCGATCACGTGGACATCCTCATGCTGCGAGCGCAGCCGTGTGATCTCAGCCGGAAGGTCGCCGCCGACGCGCGAGCTGCCCTGCCATTCGAGCGCGATGTCGGCGTCGCGAGAGGCGACGTACTTCGGCACCCGATCGAACAACTGCCCGATCGGTCCCTCAGAACCGGTCATGTGGTGTGGCCAGTACGACGCGAAGATGTCGTACGTGCGACGGCCGAGCAGCAGCGCGTCGAGCGTGGACATGCCGTCCATGACCCACTTGCCGACGGCATCATCAGGCACTCCGGCCTGCCAGCCGCCGAAGGGGAAGTCGTCTGCGGTGTCCTCCTCCGGGCCACCTGGCGCCTGGGCGACGCCGTCGAGCGTGGTGAACAGATCGATGATGATGCGGCCGGTCATGATTCGGCTCCTTGCAACTCGAATGACGCGATGTGGAATGTCGAGGCGAACGAGTCCAGGAACGACTCCTCGCCCCGGACGACCGCGACGATATCGTGGGCGATCGCTTCAGCAGGCGTGATCTCACCGCCGATCAGGCGGCGGATGCCGGGGCCGGCGACGAGCACGGCATCCGCTTCGCCGTCCGTTGCACGCCCACCGACGGGCGGCGCGGATGGCGTGATCTGCGCGACGGACAGCATCCCGTCGCGCACCTGCGCGCGCAACGCGACCTCGCCGACGTGCAATTCGTAGTCGGCATCCGTCGCCGCCTCAGATCGGAACGCCGTTCGCAGTGCCATGGTGAGCGAATCGGGAGTGACGACGTCGCCTGCCGAAGGGTTTCCCATGGCTGGGAAGCCCCAGCGTCCGATCGCGAGCATGATTGGCTCGAGAGCCTGCCCGTGGGGGGTGAGTTCGTAGACGAGCCCGCAGTTCTTCAGCGGAACTCTGCGCACGACGCCGCCCTCCTGCAGCTCCCTCAGCCGCGTGGAGAGGATGTTCGTGGGGATGCGCGGGAGGCCCTTTTTGAGATCGGTGTAACGCCTCGGCCCCACGAGCAGATCACGGACGATGAGCATCGCCCATCGCTCCCCGATCAGTTCCACGGCCGTCGTGATCCCGCAGTACTGGCCGTAGCTGCGCGCCGCCACGTCAGGCCGACTCCGCGCTCTGCTCGGCCATGTACGCCTCCGGGCCCTTCTCGACGGCCTCTTCACTCATGTAGAGGAAGCCGAGACTGTTGCCGTCCGGGTCATCCAGATCACGGGAGTACATGAATCCGTAGTCCTGTGCTGGCTTCGGCTCGGTACCGCCGGCCGCGAGCCCCTTGGCGAGGATCGCGTCGACGGCCTCTCGAGACTCTTGGCTGAACGAGACCGACACCTGCACGGATTCATTCGGATCGGCGATCGGCTTGTCGGTGAACGTGGCGAAGTATTCGCGCTTGAGAACCATGAAATAGATGTCCTCGCTCCATACGACGCAGGCGGCGTTCTCATCGGTGAACTCCGGGCTGATGTCACAGCCGAGCCCGGTGTAGAACGCCTTGCTGCGCTCGAGATCGGCGGTGGGGAGGTTGACGAAGACCTTGGTTGACATACTGACTCCTTTGTCGGATCGTCGGGGTCGGCGAGCTCGCCGGACCTGATGACATCGATACTTGCAAAAAACAAGTATCGCTGTCAATGGGGTTCGCGGCAACGAGGACCGGCACTGATTCTCGTCGGCAGAATCCGTCGCAGGGCGGATGCCGCGGCATCCGCTTCCCCGTACCGTTGAAGCATGTCTGACTTCTCCCGCACGCTGAGCCCACGCCAGCGACGGGCTGACGCCCTGCTCGCCGTCATCGTCTTCGTCGCCGGTGTGATCAGTGCCGCGCTGTCTGCGGTCTCCGAGCTCTATGGCGACCTGCAGGCTCCGCTCTGGCAGGCGCTGATCTACCTCGTGGTGATCGCTGTCCCACTCGCGTGGCGTCGCATCCGCCCCGGAATCGTGGCCGTCATCGTCGCCGCCGCATATTTCGTGGCGGTGACGCTGCACATCCCCGAGATGTATGCGGGGAACATCGCGATGTTCATCACCCTGTACACCGTGGGCGCCTGGATGCAGAACCGTCGCGCAGCCATGCTCGTGCGCGTGGCGATCATCATCGGCATGTTCATCTGGCTGATGATCACGATGTACTACGACGTGATCAGCACCGCTCAGGAAGAAGACGTGATCGCAGGTGCCATGTCGCCCTATGTCGCGTTCATGATGCTGCAGGTTCTTCTGAACGTGCTGTACTTCGCCGGCGCCTACTACTTCGGTGAGCGCGCATGGAAGGCTGCGATGCAGCGTCTGGCTCTCGAGCAGCGCACGGCCGACCTCGAGCGCGAACGTGAAGTGACCGCGGCTCAGGCCGTGGCTCTCGACCGGGTGCGCATCGCGCGCGAGCTGCACGATGTCGTCGCCCACCACGTCTCGGTCATGGGCGTGCAGGCGGGAGCCGCCCGCATCGTGATCGACCAGGACCCCGCCGCGTCGAAGCAGATCCTCACCGGAATCGAAGAGTCCGCACGCACGGCGATCAGCGAGCTTCGGCACCTGCTCGAAACGCTGCGCTCGTCGGATGCCGATGCCGAAGATGCCTCCACGATCGAGCTTTGTGACATCGCTCAGTTGGTGGAAGCCGCGAATGACGCAGGCATGCCGACCACCTTCACCACGGTCGGCGAGGAGCGTCACGTGTCCTCAGTCGTGCAGGTGAACCTGTACCGCATCGCGCAGGAGTCGCTCACGAACGCGCGCCGTCATGCAGGACCGGGTGCCACAGCGGACGTGCGCCTGCGTCGCACCGCCGCGGACGTCGAGCTCGAAGTCGTGAACACGGGCAGGCGGGTGCTGACACCCCGCCCCGGCATGGGCCAGCTCGGGATGCGTGAGCGCGCACTGTCTTCGGGCGGAACGATCGAATCGGCGCCCCGCGAACAGGGCGGGTGGCGGGTACGCGTGCGCGTGCCGCTGACGGATGCCGCTTCCCTCACCGGAGCATCCGCATGACCGAACCGATCCGCGTGCTCCTCGTCGACGACCACGCGATGCTGCGCGCCGGCTTCCGCACGATCCTCGATGCGCAGCCCGACATCACGGTGGTCGGCGAGGCATCGACGGGCGCGGAGGCTGTGGCGGCGGCATCCGCTCTGAAGCCCGACGTCATCTGCATGGATGTGCAGATGCCCGACATGGACGGCATCGAGGCGACGGGGCGCATCGTCGCCGATCCCGAGGTGCACGCCACGATCGCGATCGTGACGACCTTCGATCGCGACGACTACCTGTTCAGCGCGCTGGATGCTGGCGCGAGCGGCTTCCTGCTCAAGAACAGCAGTCCCGAGGATCTCGTGTCGGCCGTCCGCGTGCTGGCCGCCGGCGACGGGATGCTGGCGCCAGAGGTGACCCGGCGCGTGATGCAGCGGTATGCGGTTTCGTCCGGCGCGGGCGGCGCGTCGACAGCACCTCCGACGCTCTCACTCACCGCCCCCCTCACCGACCGCGAGGCAGAAGTGCTCGCGCTCATGGCCGAGGCGATGAGCAACGCCGAGATCGCCACCGCGATGTTCATCGGCGAGGCGACGGTGAAGACGCACGTCTCGCGGATCCTGCAGAAGCTCGGCGCTCGCGATCGCGTGCAGGCGGTCGTGCTGACGCTGCGCCACTACCCCGATCTCGCCGGGTCTCGCTGAGCTACGGAGCGCCGAGCAGCCGGGAGATCTCGTTACCGGCAGCAACAGCGAACGGGGCCAGCTCCTCGATGCTGCACCCAGGGTGCTCCAGCGCGATCGATGAGACCGACAGCCCCGATGTGACCCGCCCGGTGTGATCGCGGATCGGCGCCGACACACACACCGTGCCGACCTCGTTCTCACCAAGATCCAGGGCATAGCCGCGCTCGCGGATCTTTGCGAACTCCTCCTGCAGGCGCCCGAGGTCAGTGATCGTCGCGTCAGTGTACGCGGGCAGCCCCGTGCGCTGAGCGAGTGCTGCAACGTCGCCGTCGGACCGTGCCGCCAACACGACCTTCCCCATCCCCGTGGAGTGCAGGGGGATGGCAAGCCCCACGCGCGAGCGCATGCGGTACGGCTTGGACGAGTCCGTGCGGATGATGTAGACCATCTCGTCGCCGGAGACGACGCCCACGTGCACGGTGCAGTCGACCTCGGCTACGAGCCGGTCGACCACCGGCTGCGCGATCTCGGACATGTCGAGCTCAGAGATCGCACGGCCCGCCAGTGCCATGAACCGCGGCCCGGCTCGGAACCCGTGGTCGGCGTCGCCGAAGACGAAGCCCTCAGCCACGAGCGTCGCGAGGATCCGGTGCACTGTCGACTTCGGCAGCCCGGTGTCGGCGACGATGTCGGTGAACCGATCGTTCAACAGCGCAGCCTCGAGCACCTCCAGTGTCTTCTGGCTCGCGCCCCCGGAGGGCGCTTTGTTCCCCGAATCGATCATCTTCCCATCATCTCAGCGCGCTGCAGATCTTCCTTATAGCCGCTAGAGTAGCGAAAATAGAACTAAGTTCCGTCACATGGATCATGTCGCGCGCCAAATCTGCGTCCGCCGACAGAGAGGACCCCGGATGAGCACCCTGTTAGAGCACCGGATCATCCCCCTCGCCTCCGTCGCTCAGGCGTCCGACATCGACGCGATCGGAGCCGGACTCGTCGCAGGCGGACTGCCTGTCGTCGAAGTTGCCCTGCGCGGCGAGCACGGCATGCCCGCGATCGAGAAGCTGGCCGCACGCGGCGATCTGCTGGTCGGCGCAGGCACTGTCCTGAGTGTCACACAGGCGAAAGAGGCGATCGCCGCCGGCGCGCAGTTCGTGGTCACTCCTGGTCTGGACGAAGATGTCGTGCGATTCGTGCAGGATGCCGGTCTCCCGATTGTGCCGGGGGTGCTGACTCCCACCGAGATCCAAGCCGCCATGCGGCTGGGCTTGAACCGACTGAAGCTGTTCCCGGCGGGGCCGTTCCAGGCCCTATCGGTGCTGTCGGCGTACGCCGACGTGTACCGCGACGTGCGCTTCATGCCCTCAGGCGGAGTGACGGCCGAGAACCTCCGCGAGCACCTGTCGCATCGTGCGGTGTTCGCCGCGAGCGGCAGCTGGATCACGAAGCGCGCGGCCGAGGGCGCGGATGTCGTGGCCGATGCCGCCCGCGCAGCATTGACGCAGCTGCCATGAGCCTCGACGTCCTCACGATCGGCGAGAGCCTCGGACTCCTCGTGCCCGCTCGGACCGGCCAGCTGGCACTGACGCGCGATATGCGACTGGGCTTCGGGGGCGCGGAGAGCAACGTCGCCATCGGTGTCGCGCGCCTCGGCGGTCGTGCCGCATGGTGCGGCAGGATCGGCGACGACGCGATCGGTTCTCTGATCACCCGCGAGATCCGTGCCGAGGGCGTGGAGATCGCCGCGACTGTCGATCCGGATGCCGCGACGGCGTTGATGCTCAAAGAACGACCCCGCACCGGAACCACGCGAATCGTCTATTACCGAGACGGCCAGGCCGGAAGCAGACTCCAGCCCACCGATGTCCCTGCAGGGCTCGTCGAGCGCGCGCGCATCCTTCACATCACCGGCATCTCAGCGGGCCTCGGACCTGGCCCTCTGAAAACCGTGAATGCGGCGATCGATCGCGCGAAGGTTGCCGGAGTGCTCGTCTCGTTCGACGTGAACCACCGCAGCGCGCTGTGGCGAGATGACCGCGACCATGCCGAGGCCTATCGTGCACTCACCTCACGGGCTGACATCGTCTTTGCCGGAGAGGACGAGGCCGCACTCGTGACCGGCGTGAGCGACCTCGATGCGCAATTGCATGCGCTGCGCGCGCTGGGCCCGACGGAGGTCGTGATCAAGCGCGGCGCCGAGGGTGCGGTCGCGATCACCTCGATGCCAGACGACGACGAGCGGATCGAGAGCGCGGCGATCGCCGTCGACGTGGTCGACACGGTCGGCGCGGGAGACGCGTTCGTCGCGGGCTGGCTCACCGAACTCGCGCGGGGCGCGTCTCTTCAGACGCGCCTGGCGACCGCCATCGCGTGCGGTGCGATCGCCTGCACGGGCGAGGGCGATTGGGAGACGGCGCCGTCGCGTGCTGATCTCGACGAACTGCGGATGCCGGGTGCCGAGCCCGTCCAGCGCTGAGCCTTACGACGAACGCCCGCTCCGGGGAGCGGGCGTTCGTGTGCGGTCGGTGCGTCAGGCGCCTACGAGCTCCGCGGAATGCTGCACGCGCGAGATGAGACCGTTGAACGCCTCGAGATAGCCGACGAGGAAGCCTGCGGTGCTGTCGTCGGTGACCTGGCCCTCATCGGTGAACAGGCCGGGGCGATCCTGGATGAACCCCTCGGGCTGGCCCATGGTGATGGCGTTGAAGTGACCGAGGATCGCACGCAGGTGCTGCTGAGCTGCGGCGGTGGCCACACCGGATCCCGAAGTGCCGATGACGGCGACGGGCTTGCCGAAGAACGACATGTCACCGTACGGGCGAGTCGACCAGTCGAGAGCATTCTTGAGCACGCCGGGGATCGATCGACTGTACTCAGGGGTGACGATGATCACGCCGTCGACGTCGGCGATGGCCTTCTTGTAGTCGAGAGCGGCCTGCGGGAAGTCGCCGTCGAAGTCGGGCGAGTAGAAGGGCAGATCTTTGATCGGGATCTCGACGAGCTCGGTGCCCTCCGGGGCGAGGTTGGCCAGAACGCGCGCGAGGCGGCGGTTGATGGAGGTGCTCGAGATGCTGCCGACGATGTATCCGATGGTGCGGGTCACGGGTATTCCTTCTGTTCGGGCTCAGACGAGCCGATTGCGGTCTGATCATGTCAACTGCCGAAGACAGAATTATATTCCAGCGCATATAAGAATCTGGTGGGAACCGCTAGCCTCATTCCTATGACCGACGCGACCTCCCCGCTGTCGCGCCCCATCACCGCGGGGATCGTGACGGCACTCGTCGGCTTCACCAGCTCCTTCGCGGTCGTGCTCACCGGTCTGGACGCGGTGGGCGCCACAGCCCCCCAGGCAACGAGCGGACTCATCATCCTGAGCCTCACGATGGGCATCGCGTGCATCGTCCTCGCCTGGCGGTATCGGATGCCGATCACCGTCGCCTGGTCGACGCCCGGAGCCGCGCTTCTCGCTGCCACCGGCGCCGTCGAAGGCGGTTGGTCCGCGGTCATCGGCGCATTCCTGGTCGTCGCGGCCCTCACTCTGCTCGCCGGGCTCTGGCCGGGGTTCGGCCGGCTCATCGCTCGGATTCCGGCATCGATCGCGCAGGCGATGCTCGCAGGCGTTCTGCTCCCCCTGTGTCTCGCGCCGATCACCGGTCTCGCCGAGAACCCCTGGGGCGTTCTGCCCATCCTCATCACCTGGCTGATCTTCATGAGGCTCGCGCCCCGCTGGGCCACCCCGCTCGCCTTCGTCGCCGCGGCGGTCGTCATCACCGTCGAACTCATCCGCACCGGTGCACCGCTGGATGCCGGTCTGCTCATTCCCCGCATCGAACTCACCATGCCCACCTTCACCGTCGGCGCCCTCGTCGGCGTCGCCCTGCCGCTGTTCATCGTGACGATGGCCTCGCAGAACGTCCCCGGCGTCGCGATCATGCGCAGCTTCGAATACGAGGTGCCCTGGCGGCCGGCGATGCTCGTCACCGGGATCGGCACGGCACTCGGCGCCCCCGCAGGCGGACACGGCATCAACCTCGCCGCGATCAGTGCCGCACTCGCGGCTTCCCCCGAAGCGGACCCCGACGCGAGGCGACGCTGGGTGGCCGGAGCATCCACCGGTGTCATCTACATCATGCTCGGCGGACTCGCGGCGGCCTTCTCCGCCCTCGTGATCCTGGCGCCCGCCGCGGTCATCCCCGCAGTCGCAGGCGTCGCCCTGTTCACGGCCCTCGGCTCGGCTATCCACCAGGCCGTCGCGGAGCCCGGCGAGCGCATGGCGGCCGTCGTGACCTTCCTCATCGCGGCATCGGGCCTTGCGATCGCCGGCGTCAGCGCCGCGTTCTGGGCGCTGGCCGCAGGACTCCTCGTCCGCGCGGTGCTGACCCGACGCCGGTGACGCCGCGCCGCAAGGCGGATGCCGAAGATCCCCCCTGTGGGGGATGCCGACGCCCACCCGCGCTCAATAGCGTGGAGCCATGCCTTCAGGAACACTGCAGCTCACCGGCGTCACGAAAAATTACGGCGCCCGTCGCGTCCTCGATGACGTCTCCTTCTCAGTCGCAGCCGGGCGCCTCACCGGCTTCGTCGGCGGCAACGGCGCCGGCAAAACCACGACGATGCGGATCGTCCTCGGTCTGCTCTCATCCGATGGCGGAGAGATCACGCTCGGTGCCGCACCGCTCACCGCCGACGCCCGCCGCCAGTTCGGGTATATGCCCGAAGAGCGCGGGCTTTACCCGAAGATGAAGGTGCTCGAGCAGGTCGTCTACCTCGCTCGCCTGCACGGGTTCACCAAGGCGGATGCCGTGGAGAAGGCGACCGCACTACTCACAGAGCTGGGTCTCGGCGAGCGCCTGAACGACAACCTCGAGGCGCTCTCGCTCGGAAACCAGCAGCGCGCTCAAATCGCGGCATCCCTCGTGCATGATCCTGAAGTGCTCATCCTCGACGAGCCGTTCTCGGGCCTCGATCCGCTCGCCGTCGAGACCGTCGCCGGCGTGCTGCAGGAGCGCGCATCCCGCGGAGTCTCGGTGCTGTTCTCCTCGCACCAGCTCGACGTCGTCGAGCGGCTCTGCGACGACCTCGTGATCATCGCCGGCGGCACCATCCGCGCCGCAGGCCCCCGCGACCGGCTTCGCGAGGAGCACTCCGCTCCGCGCTGGGAGCTCGAAAGCAGCGGCGATGTCGGCTGGCTGCGTGACGAGCCGGGCGTGAGCGTCATCGACTTCGAGGGCGGCAACGCCATCTTCGACGCTGAAGACCCCGCCATCGCGCAGCGCGTTCTGCGCCGTGCACTCGAAGGCGGCGACGTCGCCCACTTCGCCCCCCAGCATCCCTCGCTCTCGCAGATCTTCAAGGAGGTCATCCAGTGACCACGTCAACACCCTCCACCCGCGCACTGCCCTCCACCCGCGCGCTGTCGTCCGCACAGGGCGTCTGGCTCGTCGCCGAACGCGAACTCTCCACCCGACTGCGCAGCAAGGCGTATCTGATCTCGACCGGCATCCTGCTGCTCATGGCCCTCGCCGGTGTCATCTGGGCGGGTTTCGCGAGTGCTGCGCCCAGCACCACGCCGATCGCGGCGACGAGCGGGGCTTCCGCGCTTCTCCAAGACGCAGACGGCTTCGACGTCACTGAGGTGGTCGATCGCGCCGCAGCCGAAGAGCTCGTCACGGACGGCACGGTCGACGCCGCGCTCATCGAAGACACCTCGTCGCCGACCGGAATCGTCATCATCGCCGACGAGGAGGCACCGCAGTCGCTGGTGATGATGCTCTCGCAGGCACCGGCGGTCGAGCTGCTCGACGCCGATCCGGCGAACGGCGCGCTCCGCTACATCCTCGGCATCGGGTTCGGGCTGGTGTTCATGATGGCCGCGATCACTTTCGGCTCCCCGATCGCGACGAGCGTCGTGGAGGAGAAGCAGACCCGCGTCATCGAGATCCTCCTCTCGGCGATCCCCGCCCGGGTGCTGCTGGCCGGAAAGGTTCTCGGCAACACCCTGCTGGCGATCTCGCAGATTCTGCTCCTCGTGATCGTCGGAACGATCGGACTCATCGTGTCGGGACAGACCGAGGTCCTGCAGGGAATCGGCGGACCGATCGCGTGGTTCGCGGTGTTCTTCTTCTTCGGGTTCATCCTGCTCGCGGCGATGTTCGCGGCGGCAGGTTCGCTGGTCTCCCGCCAGGAGGATGTCGGCGCCACGATGACGCCGGTGATGTATCTGACGATGATTCCGTACTTCCTGGTGATCTTCTTCGGCGACAACCCGGTGGTCATGACCGTGCTCTCCTATGTGCCGTTCTCGGCGCCGGTGGGCATGCCGATCCGGCTGTTCTTCAACGAGGCCGCGTGGTGGGAGCCGCTGGCATCGCTGGCGATCATGCTCGTCGCCTGCGCGATCGTCGTGCTCCTCGGCGCGAAGATCTACGAGAACTCGCTGCTGAAGATGGGGGCGCGCGTGAAGTTCCGTGACGCGCTGCGTCCGTGAGCCGAGCCTCCGTTCAAGCGAGCGCACCCTCCGTTCAGGAGGGTGCATTAGCCTGAATACGAAAGCCGACGACGGGGTCTGCGCAGAATTCTGACCTCGAAAGGCACCATGAGCACTCCTACTCTTACTCTCGAGCGCACCGCGTCGACTTCCGTTCCCGTCCTCGATGTTCTGGCGGGGCGCTGGAGCCCTCGGGCATTCGACGCCAGCACGCCGATCGACGAGAACAAGCTCGCCGCAGCTCTCGAGGCCGCCCGCTGGTCGCCCTCGGCGAGCAACACCCAGCCGTGGCGCTTCATCGTCGCCCGTCGCGGCACCGAACTGCACACGCAGATCGACGAGGCGCTCATCGGCTTCAACCGCGAGTGGGCTGGCGCCGCTCAGGTGCTGATCGTCGCGCTCTCTGAAGATCAGGATGCCGAGGGCAAGGCCCGCCCGTGGGCGCAGTACGACCTGGGCCAGGCTGTCGCACACCTCTCGGTGCAGGCACACGCCGATGGACTGTACGTGCACCAGATGGGTGGCATCGACCGCGATGCGCTGCGCGCCCTGCCCGGGGTCGAGGAGCGGTTCACTCCGACCTCGGTGATCGCTCTCGGCGCGCTCGGCGATGCGTCAGCGCTGTCCGAGAAGCTGCAGGAGCGCGAGTCCGCCCCGCGCGTACGTCGCCCCCTCGACGAGACGGTCATCGCGAGCGCCTGACCTGTTCGCGCGAGAAGCTACCGCGCCCCCAGCCCGTCGAACACAACGCGCAGCACATCGCGGGCCAGTTCCTGCGCGCCTTCTTCACCGCTCGGCCGGTACCACTCGACGATCGAGTTGACCATGCCGAACAGCAGCCGGGTGGCCACCGGCGGCGCGATATCGCTGCGCACCGAACCCTCACCCTGCGCCTCGCGCACGAGCGCGGTCACCTCCCGGTCGAACGCACGCCGGCGCTCGAGCGCCGCCCGCTCGACGTCGCTGTTCCCCCGCACGCGCAGCAGCAGCGTGACGTAGGCGAGCTTGTCGACAAGCGCGAGCACGGCGCCGCGCAGCACGTGCTCCAGGCGGTCGCGGGCAGATCCGTCACCAGCATCCGCCAGCGCATCCTCGAGACCGCTGAGTGCCTCATCCAGTGCGACCTCGAGCAGCGCCTCTTTGGATTCGAAGTGGTGGTACAGCGCCGACTTCGACAGTCCGAGCCGCGTGGCGAGAGTCGCCACTGAGGTTGCGTCGTAGCCCTGTTCGATGAAGACCTGCACGGCAATATCGAGGACTTGCCGCTGGTCGTAGCCCGGCCGCCCTCGCCGCACGCCGCTCTCGCTCGCGGGTTGTTTCGACACTGACACGCGCTACAGTCTGGCATCATTGCCGACCCGCGACTTCCTTGTCATACTA
This sequence comes from Microbacterium zouquanmingi, assembly GCF_052266675.1. Classification (NCBI taxonomy): domain Bacteria; kingdom Bacillati; phylum Actinomycetota; class Actinomycetes; order Micrococcales; family Microbacteriaceae; genus Microbacterium; species Microbacterium zouquanmingi. Next base: position 610,433 of record NZ_JBQPRA010000001.1, on the reverse strand, counting down.
AATACTGAACGAATGGTCAGGAATTGGCCATGCTCGCACAACGACGCCGACGATGCAGTCAGGGGCAGTGATGGACGACGTACTCGCCATCGAGCGACGCCCCGATCGCGTGATCGCTCGCCTGAATCGGCCAGAGAAACGCAACGCGATCGACCGCGAGATGATCGACGCCCTGCACCTGCTCTGCGCCGAGCTCGAGGTCGATCCGCGCATCCTGATCCTCACCGGCAGCGGAGATGGTTTCGCCGCCGGCGCCGACATCACCCAGCTCCGTGCGCGCCGGGCCGACGATGCACGTCGCGGCATCAATGCGATGGCGTTCATCCGCGTCCGCGAGCTGCCGATGCCCGTGATCGCCGCTCTCGACGGCTACGCACTCGGCGGTGGCGCCGAGCTCGCCTATGCCGCCGACATCCGCATCGCGACTCCCCGCCTGAAGATCGGCAACCCTGAGCCGAGTCTCGGCATCATCGCGGCGGCGGGCGCGACCTGGCGCCTGCGCGAGATCGTCGGCGAGGGACTGGCGAGCGAGATGCTGCTCACCGGACGCATCCTGACTGCCGATGATGCGCTGGCCGTCGGTCTTGTCTCCGCCGTTCACGCGCCGGAGGAGCTGATGCCGGCTGCGCACGCGATCGCCGACCGCATCGCCGCCGCGGATCCGCTCGCGATCCGGCATACGAAAACGGCGCTTCGGGCTCCGCGCGATGCGCACCCTGCGATCGACGGCGAGCTGCAGGCCGAACTGTTCGAGAGCGCCGAGAAGATGCGGCGCATGACTGATTTCCTCGAGAGAAAGGGACACCCGTGAAGGTCGGAGTTCTCGGCGGTGGTCGCATGGGGGCGGGAATCGCACATGCGTTCCTGCTCGCCGGCTGCGAGGTCGTGGTGGTCGAGCGCGATGCGGCGACAGCGGATACCGCGGCAGACCGCATCCGCCAGGGCATCTCCCGCTCGATCGACCGCGGCGTCACCACCCGTGATTCCGCTGCGCTGCATCGCGCACTCCACGTCGGAGACGACATCGCCGCCTTCGAGGGCTGCGACCTGGTGATCGAAGCGGTACCCGAGAATCGCGTACTGAAGGCAGCAGCCCTCGCGCGAATCGAAGCGGCGGCTCCCGGCGCGGTGCTCGCCTCGAACACATCGTCGATCTCGATCACTGACCTGGCTGCCGCGCTGACGACGCCGGATCGGTTTCTCGGGCTGCATTTCTTCAACCCGGTGCCGACCTCTTCGATCGTGGAGATCGTGGCGGGCATGGCTACCGACCCCGCCGTCGTCGAGCGTGCCCGCGAGTGGGTGACGATGATCGAGAAGACACCGATCGTCGTGCGCGACTCCCCCGGGTTCGCGTCGAGCAGGTTGGGCGTCGCGCTGGCGCTCGAGGCGATCCGGATGCTGGATTCGGGGGTCGCATCTGCCGAAGACATCGATCGGGCGATGGAGCTCGGATACCGGCATCCGATGGGTCCGCTGCGCACGACCGACATCGTCGGGCTCGACGTACGCCTCGATATCGCCGAGGAGCTGCACGCGACGCTCGGCGATCGTTTCGCACCGCCCGCACTGCTGCGCCGGCTCGTTGCCGAAGGGAAACTCGGCCGCAAGAGCGGCGAAGGATTCTACAAATGGGAGACACCATGACTGCCGAAATGCCGCTCGTGCCGAGCTACGCGCAGGATGCGTGGTGGACGCCGGACTCCGAGGGCGAGGCGACCATCGTTCGGGATGCGTCGACCGGCGACGAGGTCGCACGCGTCAGCGCCGAGGGCTTCGACCTCGCGGGTGCGCTGGCCCACGCGCGGACCGTCGGTCAGGCATCGCTCGGCGAGCTGACATTTCATCAGCGCACCCTGCTGCTCAAGCAGTTCGCGCTTGCGCTGACCGAGCGCAAGGACGAGCTTTATGCGCTGTCGGCGCAGACCGGTGCGACCAAGGCCGACTCGTGGGTCGACATCGACGGCGGCATCGGAGTGCTGTTCGCGTACTCGGGCAAGGGGCGTCGCGAGATGCCAAACTCGCAGGTGTATGTCGATGGAGCGATTGAGCCGCTGTCGAAGGACGGCACCTTCCTCGGGCGGCACATCTACACCCGACTGCCCGGTGTCGCCGTGCAGATCAACGCGTTCAACTTTGCGGTGTGGGGTCCGCTCGAGAAGTTCGCTCCCGCGTTTCTCGCCGGCATGCCCTCGCTCATCAAGCCCGCGACTCCCACCGGCTATCTCACCGAGGCGATGGTCCGGATTCTCGTCGATTCAGGCCTGCTTCCCGCCGGTTCGCTGCAGCTCGTCAGCGGCGGCGTACCCACGCTGTTCACCCAGCTGCAGGTCGGCGATGTCGTCGCTTTCACGGGAAGCGCGTCGACCGCGGCGGCGCTGCGCGCGCAGACGCCCACCGGCGTGCGGTTCACCGCCGAGACAGATTCGATCAACGCGTCAGTGCTCGGGCCGGATGCTCTCGCCGGCACTCCCGAGTTCGACGCGTACGTGCGCCAGCTCGTCACCGAGATGACGACGAAGGCCGGGCAGAAGTGCACCGCGATTCGTCGTGCCGTCGTTCCTGCCGGTCAAGCGGATGCTGTGATCGACGCCGTCCGGGCACGCCTCACCGCGAAGGTTACCGTCGGGGATCCGCGGGAGGAGGGCGTCACGATGGGGCCGCTCGTCTCTCTCGCGCAGCGCGATGAGGTGCTGCGCCAGGTGCAGGCTCTCATAGATGGTGGTGGGCGGATCGTGATCGGTAGCACCGAAGCATCCGACTCTTCAGGCGCCTTCGTCCCGCCCATCCTCCTGCGCTTCGATGACGCACGCGCCGACGCCGTCCATGAAGTGGAAGCGTTCGGTCCGGTGTCGTCGCTGATCACGTATGACACTGTGGCAGAGGCATCCGACATCGTCGCCCGCGGCGGCGGGTCTCTCGTGACGAGTGTCGCGACATACGATCCTTCCTTCGCGACTGAGATCATGACGGGCGTCGCCGCTTGGAACGGGCGAGTGCTCTTCCTCGACCGCGACGATGCTCGTTCGTCGACTGGTCACGGCTCACCGATGCCTGGCCTGGTGCACGGCGGACCGGGGCGGGCCGGCGGGGGTGAGGAACTCGGCGGCATCCGGGCGGTGCTGCACCACATGCAGCGCACAGCAGTGCAGGGTTCGCCCGAGATGCTCACGGCGATCACCGGTGTGTGGCACACGGGTGCTGCGGCGCGAGACGACGGCATCCATCCGTTCCGGAAGCCCCTCGCACAGCTGCGCATCGGCGACCGGATCGCGTCGGAGTCTCGCGAAGTCACGCTCGACGACATCGAGACGTTCGCGCACTTCACCGGCGACACGTTCTACGCGCACATGGATGAGGAGGCCGCATCTGCGAACCCGTTCTTCCCCGGACGCGTCGCGCACGGCTACCTGCTCGTGTCGTGGGCGGCAGGGCTCTTCGTCGACCCGGAGCCAGGGCCAGTGCTGGCGAACTACGGGCTCGAGAACCTGCGCTTTGTGACTCCGGTATCGCCGGGCGACAGCATCCGCGTCGATCTCACGGCCAAGCAGATCACGCCGCGCGAGACGGACGGGTACGGCGAGGTGCGCTGGGATGCGCTCATCCGCAACCAGAACGACGAGACCGTCGCGACGTACGACGTGCTGACGCTCGTCGAGAAGGAGTAGGCGGGCGCGGGATGCTTTTCGCGGCCCCCAGCCACTTCTCGCGCGCGAAATCCATCCCGCGCGGCATCCGCTCACGGCGGCATCCGTCAGCCGACAGCGAGGAGTGTCGACCAGGCGACATCGATCACGCACAGGCCATCGTCCGTCTCGCGATAGAAGATGTCGCTGGGGAACATGTCGCCGGGGACCGACCCTTCGGGACGCCCCTCCACATTGATGTTCCACTGCGGATCAAGCGCCGCTTGCTCTTCCCAATAGTCGGTGAAGAACCGCTCCGGTTCACCCGCGGATCGACCGGCCCAATCCGCGGCAGCACCGAGGTCTGCGTCGAGATCTTCACAAAGAAGATCGGATGCTCCGCCGGAAGAAAGATCTCCCACGAGCTCCTCGGTCGTCGCGATGACTTCGGCGCCGTCGTTTCCCCAGATCAGCGCATCGACGTTCGAACACCCCGTGATGGACACAGCGCCTCCGGCAGCGAGGAGCGCAAGGGCGAGCGGGCGACGGAGCTTCATGCAATGACCCTACGAGAAGGTTCCCGCAAGTTCTTTGAGCGTCGCGATCACGGCCACGTCATCCCCCACGTACCGGCCGTCTCGATCCAGAAGAATCGCTCGCAGACCTGCGTCGAGCGCGCCGCGCACATCATTGTCGATGCTGTCACCAACCATGAGAACATCGGCTCCCTGGCGACCAAGGGCTTTCGCCGCAGCCGCGAATGCACCGGGATGCGGCTTTCCGTACGGGAGGTCTGAGGAGCACACAATTGCATCGAAGAAGCTCGAGATACCAAACCGATCGATCTTCTGCAGCTGCTGAGCGCGGTCACCGTTGGTGAGGATGCCGAGCGTCACTCCGGCGTCCTGGAGTCGAGTTAGACACGGCAGGGTGTCGGCATACATGGCCCATCCTGCTTCGTAACGCCGAAGATATCCGGCGAAGAGGTCGTCGGCCTCGCTGTCATCGAGCTCACGCCCGAGCAGATCACGGACACGCTCGCGACGCTGCCCCTGAAACGAGATCTCCCGCGCTTGATAACGGGCGTAATGACGCGAAGAGAGCGTCTCCCACTGCTCCGCGATGCCGTCCATCGGCAACCCCAGCTCGGCGCCCCACTCTCGGACGGCCGGCGCTGAAGCCGACGCGTGATCGATGAGAGTGGAGTCGAGGTCGAAGAGAATCGCGGTCACCACCTCAGCTTGCCAGGAGACGCACCTCCCACCGCCCCGATACCCTCGTGACGTGACGACGACAACCACCGCTTACTCGGCGCGCGCCGCGGAGTATGTCGAGCTGCTCGGCTCGATGTCGGCAGTGCACCCGTCAGACCGGCAGATCATCGGCACTTGGGCGACGCAGGTCGACGGAGAGATCCTCGACGCGGGCTGCGGACCAGGACACTGGACGAACCACCTGAACGAGCTCGGCTGCGATGCGCGCGGCATCGACCTCGTGCCTTCTTTCCTTGAGCATGCGCGCTCGAGCTATCCCGGCATCCGATTCGATCTGGGGAGCATCGACCACATCGATGCAGTCGACGGCTCACTCGGCGGCATCCTTTCGTGGTTCTCGACGATCCATCACGAACCGCACGCGATCGTCACACTGTTCTCCGAGTTCGCGCGCGTGCTGCGCCCCGGCGCGCAACTCGCGCTCGGCTTCTTCAGCGGGGACGCAATCGAGCCGTTCGACCACGCCGTCTTGCGCGCGTACCGCTGGCCGGTGCAAGAGTTCAGCGACCGGCTGGAAGCCGCCGGCTTCTCCACCCGGGAAACCCACCTGCGCGAAACGCGCGGACAGCGCCCAGTCGGGACGATCATTTGCGAACGCCGACAGCCCACCCTCCACTCGGAAGGCACTCCATGCCCCAAGCAGTAACCCTGATCCGTTCGTCCGCTCTCTCCGACGCCGCTGAGTACGCCTACGCCGCGACTGCCCCAGCGGATGCACGCCTGATCTTCCTCGCCGGATCGTGCCCACTGAACGAAGACGGGTCGACGGCCGGCATCGGTGATTTCGCCGCTCAAGCAGCCAAGTGCATCGAGAACATGAGAATCGCTCTCTCGGCGGCCGGCGCCGACATCGACGACGTCATCAGCACCCGCGTTCTCGTCGCCTCAACGCACCAGTCAGACCTCGTCACCGCGTGGAACGTCGTGCGCGACGCATTCGGCAGCCACGATGTGCCGAGCACCCTCCTCGGCGTCACCGTCCTCGGCTACAACGGCCAGCTCGTCGAGATCGAAGCAGTCGCCGCCGTTCAGGACTGAATGCGCTCCAGGCAGGTCTGACAGGATTGAAGGACCATGTTCCTCGCCTCTCACGGACCGCGCGATGCACCCCCGGTTCTCCTCCTGCATGGCGGCGGTGTTGCGGGGTGGATGTGGGATTCTTTGAAGGAGCGACTGCGGACGGACTACGCAGTTCTCATCCCCGACCTCCCCGGGCACGGCCGCTCCGCCGACGAACCGTATGTCTCCCACGCAGCCACAGTCGACGAGCTCGCTCGAATGCTGGCCGAAGCCGCCCCCGGTCGCCCCGCCACCGTCGTCGGGTTCTCTCTCGGTGCGCAACTCGCCATCCAGCTCGCATCCGAGCATCCCGACTTCGTCGCCCAGGTCATCGTCGTCAGCGCACAGGCTGAACCTCTGCCGCTCACTGGCCTCACCCTCGCAATGCTGAGCGCCAGCGCGCCTCTCGCCCGCAAGCGATGGTTCGCGAGGTTGCAGGCTCGCCAACTCTTCATCCCTCCGCACTTGATGGAGGACTACATCACCACCAGCGCCGGCATCACGAAGGCCACGCTCCTCGCCGCCGTGGGCTCGAATCTCCGATTCACGTTGCCCGGCACCTGGCCCGCCTTCCCCGGTCGCGCACTCGTCCTGGCCGGACGACGCGAGCGGCGATTGATGCGCGATTCGGCTCGCGCCATCCACGGTGCACTGCCCGGCAGCGAGCTCGAGATCGTCGACGACAGCGGGCACGGCATCCCCCTCCAGCACCCCGTGTGGTTCACCGATCGCGTCGCCGAGCTGCTCCGTCGCGGCTGAGCAGGGCCACGCGGTACCGTGATCGCGCGCCCCAGCTTTCCTCGAGTTGCTGCGGCCAGCACATGCCAGATGAATTTCGCCGGTTGCGAGCGTCGGGAATCGACCGAAATCATCTCGCATCACCAGTGTCGGGAGGGGCGCGCTCCCGCCGGGGGATGTCGGAAACAGCAGCGGATGCGGGAAACAGCAGCGCGACCGAAAATCTTCGAAAAAGTCTTCTGATCAGCCTGAATATTGGGCCTGAATGTCGGTGGCCCTCAGTTGAATAGAGGGTATGAACACCATCGTCGCTCACCTCGAAGACCTGGAACGGTCTCTCGCTGAGGCGAGCGGTGAGGCATTCGAGAACGAGGTGATCCCCGACCTGTCGGATGCTGAGATCGCCGCACTGCTCGAGACGACAGGGCGCATCCAGAAGAGGATCGAAGCCCTTCAGGTCGAGGCATCCATTCAGGTTCTCGAGCGCTCGACTCCGATGCGCGACGACAAGATCACCGAGAAGTACGGCTGGGCGCGTCCCGTCGATCTGATTCGAGTGCTGACCCGAACCGAAACGCGAGACGCGAACCGCGTCGTCAAGACCGCCCGACTGCTGTCGCGCACCCGCGGCATGTCGAGTGGAGAGTTCCTGCCCGCCCGCTACCCCGAACTGCGATCGGCGATGGTCGACGGAGCGATCGGAGTCGCGGGGCTGCTCGCGGCGATGGAGCCGCTTGAGCAGTCCCGCGCGCGCATCCTCGACGACGCACGGATCGAAGCCGATCGGCAGCTCGCGATGCTCGCCTGCGGCATCAACGACGATCGCGATGCCGATGCTGATGCTGCAGAACCGAACTCCCCCAACCCGCTCCCCGTGCCGGAGGATCTGCGAATCCTGTCGAAAGTCCTCGTCGCGTATCTCGACCCCGACGGCGCGGAGCCCTCCGACGAGATCGGCGCACGCACCCGCGGCTTCATCATCGGCCGCGAACGCGACGGAGCAGTTCCCGTGCGCGGCAATCTGCTGCCCGAGGTCGCCGGCCAGCTGAGACTGCTCCTCGACAGCCTGCTCAACCCGCGGGTGGACGCTCCCGACGACCCCACCGGCGGCGTCCGTTTCGTCGACAGCGCAGATGTCGACACAGAAGACAGCAGCACACGCGGATCCGTCAACGATGGCGGTGTCACCCCGAACGGAACACCGCACAGCGAATCGATGTTCATCGATCAGCGCACCCGAGCCCAGAAGGTGCACGACGCTTTCGCGATGATCATCACCACCGCTGCTCGTGAGGGAGGCTTCCCACAGATCGGCGGCGCAGCTCCCACTCTCGTAGTGAGCGTCAGGGCCGACGACTACGCCACCGGCTCCGGATGGGCAACCATCGTGAACACCGGAGACCTCATTCCCTCACGGGTTGCCGAGCAGACCGGGTGCGCGGGCGGCATCCAACGCGTTCTGTTCGATGACAACGGCCGGATCGCGTCGCTCGGAACCTCCGCTCGCATCTTCAACGCACTGCAGCGTCGCGCGATCACGCTCCGCGACGGCGGATGCATCATCCCGGGCTGCACCACTCCCGCAAGCTGGTGCGAGATTCACCACGTTCGAGAACATGCCGACGGCGGCCCCACCCACACCGACAACGGCGTGCTGCTCTGCTGGTGGCACCATCGCAACCTGCATCTGTCGGAATGGCGGATCCGCATGAACGACGGAGTCCCCGAGATCCGTGGGCCACTCTGGTGGGACCGCACAAGGCGCTGGCATCCCACCGGCACGCCGCGGCCCCGCGACCGACACCGACAACGCGCGGGCTGATGCGGACTAACCCCGCAGCGCGAGCACGAACGGCAGCACCTCGGCGGCGCCGGCCTGCCGCAGTGCCCGCGCGGCAACAGTGAGCGTCCATCTGCTGTCAGCCTGGTCATCGACGAGCAGCACCGGTCCTGCTGGCACCTCAATCCCTTCCGCGCTGAATCGATCCCACACCCCTGCGAGGCGAAAGGCGCTGTTCCCGCCCGGCTGCCCCGTCGGCCCACCATCCACCATCGCGAGCGCGCCGATGTAGGGAAGCTTGCCGATCTCGGCAATCCCCCGCGCCAGCGAATCGACGAGCTGCGGGTGCGAACGCGACGACATCGCCACCACCGCGACCGGCCGCTCGCTCCAGCCCCAGTCCGCGAGCACTCGCACGCACGCCGCCAGCACCTGCGCCGACGCCGGAGCATCCGGCGCCCCGGCCGCAAACAGCGTTCGCAGCGTGCCGCCCCAGCCGAGATCCGTTAGGCGGGCGAGCGCCCGCCCCTCACTCGCCTGCTCGCCCGCAGGAATGCGCCCCTTCACCGCAACGCCGAGTCGGTCAGCCCCGGTGGGCCACTGGCGTCGCGGTTCGATCGCGACACCCACGCGATCGAGCGATTCGGATGCCGCGGCACTCGCCGACGCCCCGATCTCTGTCGGGAACCACGCCCCCGCGCAGCTATCGCACCGTCCGCACGGGGCAGCCGTGGCATCATCCAGCGAGCGCTGCAGGAACTCCATGCGGCATGCCCCGGTCTGCTCGTACTCGATCATGCTCTGCTGCTCGGCGAGGCGCTCGGCCGCGATGCGCTCGTAACGCTCACGGTCATACGTCCACGGCTGACCGGTGGCGACCCACCCGCCCTGCACCCGGCGCACCGCACCATCGACGTCCAGCACCTTCAGTAGCAGTTCGAGCGGTGTGCGGCGGATATCGACCATCGCCTCCAGCGCAGGAGTCGAGATCGCGGAATCGCCGAGGGCCGCGATCACCCGTTCGGCGCGCCCCTGATCGGGCATGGATGCCGTGGCGAAATAGTGCCAGATGTCGCGGTCTTCCGGCCCCGGCAGCAGCAGCACATCCGCACTGTCGCTCGCGCGCCCCGCACGACCGACCTGCTGGTAGTACGCAACCGGCGACGACGGTGCACCCAGGTGCAGCACGAACCCGAGATCGGGCTTGTCGAACCCCATCCCCAGCGCACTCGTCGCGACGAGCGCTTTGACCTCGTTGCGTTTGAGCATCCCCTCGGACTCTGCCCGCTCATCAGGATCGGTCTGCCCCGTGTACGCCCGCACCTCATGCCCGCGCTCGCGCAGCAGCCGAGCAGTATCGATCGCCGCGGCGACCGTGAGCGTATAGATGATTCCCGACCCCGGCAGCTCGTCGATATGGCTGAGCAGCCAGGCGAGTCGGCGAGCAGCATCCGGCAGTCGCAGCACTCCGAGCCGCAGCGATGTCCGCGCAAGCGGACCGCGGATCGTGAGCACCGGAACCCCCTCGTCGCCGGTCGCCCCCAACTGCTCCTCGACATCTGCCACGACCCGGCTGTTCGCCGTCGCCGTCGTCGCGAGCACCGGCACCTCGGCCGGCATCTGGGCGATCAGGTCGCGCAGGCGCCGGTAGTCGGGGCGGAAGTCATGACCCCAGTCACTGATGCAGTGCGCCTCATCGACCACGAGCATCCCGATGCGCTCCACCAGCGTCGGAAGCCGCTGCTCCCTGAACGCGGGATTGTTCAGCCGCTCCGGCGATACGAGCAGCACGTCGACCTCATCGCGGTCGAGCTGCGCAAGCACGTCATCCCACTCGTGCGCGTTCGTCGAGTTGATCGCGACCGCACGCACGCCCGCCCGCTCGGCCGCCACGATCTGGTCGCGCATCAGCGCCAGCAGCGGCGAGACCAGCACCGTCGGCCCCGCTCCCTGCCGGCGCAGCAGCAGGGTCGCGACGAAATAGACGGCAGATTTTCCCCACCCGGTGCGCTGCACGACCAACGCACGTCGTCGCCCTCTGACGAGCGCCTCGATCGCCTCGTACTGCCCGTCGTGGAAGGAGGCGTCGTCCCGCCCGACGAGCTCGCGCAGCGCGGCGAGTGCCGCCTCATGGGTGGCGTTGGCGTCGAGTGTCATACCCCCACTCTGCCTCAGACCGCTGACACGCCTGGGCGGGTGGTGTTCCGGCATCCGATATGAAAGAATTACTGAACGCACGGTCAGTAAAGACGAAGGAGTCAGGATGACCGACATCACCGCCGAACAGCAGCGCTTCGATGACCTCATCGCCGCCGACTCACGCATCGAGCCGCGCGACTGGATGCCCGACGACTATCGCCGCACCCTCATCAGACAGATCTCGCAGCACGCGCACTCCGAGATCATCGGCATGCAGCCGGAGGGCAACTGGATCACCCGCGCTCCGAGCCTGAAGCGCAAGGCGATCCTGATGGCGAAGGTGCAGGACGAAGCCGGTCACGGCCTCTACCTCTACTCCGCAGCGCAGACCCTCGGCATCACCCGCGACGAGATGACCGACCAGCTCATCACCGGCAGGGCCAAGTATTCGTCGATCTTCAACTACCCCACCCCGACCTGGGCCGACATGGGCGCGATCGGATGGCTCGTCGACGGCGCCGCGATCGTCAACCAGGTGCCGCTGTGCCGCGCATCGTATGGCCCGTACGGCCGCGCGATGATCCGCGTCTGCAAAGAGGAATCGTTCCACCAGCGGCAGGGTTTCGAGATCCTCCTGACGCTCATGCGGGGCATGCCCGCGCAGCGCGAGATGGCACAGGATGCGGTGAACCGCTGGTACTGGCCGTCGCTCATGATGTTCGGGCCGCCCGATGGCGATTCCCCGAACTCCGCGCAGTCGATGGCGTGGAACATCAAGCGCTTCACCAACGACGAGCTGCGTCAGCGCTTCATCGACATGCTCGTGCCGCAGGCCGAGATCCTCGGCGTCACACTGCCGGATGCCGAGCTGCACTTCGACGAAGAGACCCAACACCACCTCGGCGGCGAGATCGACTGGACGGAGTTCTTCGAGGTGCTGGGCGGCAACGGACCGATGAACGCCGAACGCGTGCGCGCCAGGCGCGAGGCGCACGGGGACGGCGCGTGGGTGCGCGAAGCCGCGGCGGAGTACGCGCGCAAGACAGCCCTTCGACAGGCTCAGGGACCGATCGATGGAGCGGCGGCATGAGCGAAACCTGGCCCCTGTGGGAGGTGTTCGTCCGCGCGAACCGCGGGATGAGTCACGTGCACGCGGGATCGCTGCATGCTCCGGATGCTGAGCTCGCCGTCCGCAACGCCCGCGACCTCTATACGCGACGAGGCGAGGGCACCTCGATCTGGGTCGTGCCATCGGATGCCATCGCCGCGAGCGACCCCGACGCCAAGGGCTCCTTCTTCGAGAGCCCCGCCGGCAAGAACTACCGTCATGCGGTGTACTACACCGCGTCCGAGGGGGTGCCGCACCTGTGAGGCAGAACCCGCACGTGACGGTCGACGAGCTCGACCTCGCCGCAGAGCTCACCGGCGAAGCGGATGCCACGGCGAGCGCAGCGGTCGCTGAATATGCTCTCTGGCTCGGCGACGACGCGCTGATCCTGTCGCAGCAGCTCGGCGCCTGGATCGCCCACGCCCCCGAACTCGAAGAGGACGTGGCGCTCGCGAACATCGCCCTTGATCTGCTCGGCCATGCCCGCTCGCTGCTGCGCTACGCGGGCACCGCCGATGGGCGCAGCGAAGACGACCTGGCGTACTTCCGCGATGAGCCGGAGTTCCGCAGTGCCTGGCTCTTCGAGCAGCCGAACGGCGACTTCGCGCAGACGATCGTGCGTCAGCTCGTGGCATCCGCGTATCTTTTCGAGCTGCATTCCGCGCTGCGAGCCTCGAAAGATCCGACCCTCGCCGCGATCGCCGCGAAATCGGTGAAGGAGGTCGACTATCACCGCGACCACGCCGCGCAGTGGACGCTTCGCCTGGCTGGCGGCACAGATGAATCCCGTCGCCGGATGATCCGCGCGGTGACCGATATCTGGCCGTACGTCGAAGAGCTGTTCCGCGATGAGCCGCTGATCGACGAGCTGAAGAGCATCGCGGTGCGACCCTCGGCACTCCGCGCAGGGTTCGACGCGGTGATCGAGGCGGTGTTCGCCGAAGCCGAGCTCGAACTCCCACAGGTGAAAGCGTCCGCGGGCGGTGGCCGTCGCGGCATCCATTTCTCCGCCCTCGGGCACATCCTCGCTGAGATGCAGGTGCTGGCGCGCCAGCATCCGGGGGCGACATGGTGACCCGCGCGCAGACTCAGTCACGCACCCGCGAGCAAGAGGCATGGCGAGTCGCGGCATCCGTCACGGACCCTGAGATTCCCGTCCTCACGATCGAGGACCTCGGCGTCCTGCGCGACGTCGCGGTCACCGAAGAACGAGATGGTGATCGCGTGAGGGTCACGCTCACCCCGACCTACAGCGGATGTCCCGCCATCGACGCCATGCGCGACGACGTGATCCTCGCGCTCACGGCCGCCGGCTTCGCCGATGTCGACGTGCGCACGACGCTCTCGCCCGCCTGGACGACGGACTGGATGTCGGATGCCGGAAAGCAGAAGCTCCGCGACTTCGGCATCGCTCCCCCGACCGGACGTGCCGCGCTCGGACAGGGCCCGGTTCGACAGGCGCAGGGTCCGGTGAAACTCCGCCTCGCGGTGAAGTGCCCGCGCTGTGGATCGATCGACACCCGCGAAGTCACCCGCTTCGGCTCGACCGCCTGCAAGGCGCTGTACGAGTGCCGCGCCTGTCTCGAACCCTTCGACCACTTCAAAGCCATATGACCACCCCACCGCGTCGGCGCGGCCGTTTTCATGAACTCGAGATCAGCGAGGTCCGTCCGCTGACCTCCGAGAGCATCGAGGTGACGTTCGCCGTCCCGCCCGAGCTGCGCGATGACTACCAGTACCTGCCAGGACAGTACGTCGCACTGCGCGCGCACGTCGACGGTCGCGAGATCAGACGCAGCTATTCGATCTGCCGGGCGCCGATCCCGGAGCGCATCAGCGTCGGCATCAAGCGCGATCTGGGTGGACAATTCTCGGTCTGGGCCCACGAGAACCTGAAACCCGGCGACCGCATCGAAGTCATGAGCCCGGAGGGCACATTCACCACCCGCCTGCCCGACCTCGACCACGCGCACATCGCCGGCATCGCAGCCGGGTCGGGGGTGACCCCGATGATGGCGCTGGCCGCGCACGTGCTGGCATCATCGCCGACAGCGCAGTTCAGCCTCGTCTACACGAACCGCTCCACCCAGGACGTCATGTTCCTCGACGACCTCGCCGACCTCAAAGACCGCTACCCCTCGCGCCTCGCGCTGCACCACGTGCTCTCCCGCGAACAGCGCACCGCTCCTCTGCTCTCCGGACGCATCGATGCCGAGAAACTCGATGCCATCTTCGACGGGCTGCTGCCGCCGGCGACCGTCACCGAGTGGTTCCTCTGCGGACCCTTCGACCTCGTCGCCCTCTGCCGCGAGACCCTCGAGCGGCGGGGAGTGCCTGCGAGCAGCATCCGTTTCGAGCTCTTCACGAGCGATGCCGACGGCCCCCGCGTCGACCGCGGACGCCCCATCGTCATCGACAGGGGCGCCGAGGTTCGCACGATCGAGTTCACGCTCGATGGGCTGTCGTCGATGGTCGAGTCTCCGGTCGCTGCTAATGAGGCGATTCTGGATGCTGCACTGAGGGTGCGCGGCGACGTACCGTTCGCATGCGCGGGAGGAGTGTGCGGCACGTGCCGCGCCCGCCTCACTTCGGGCGAGGTGCGGATGACGGAGAACTACGCCTTGGAGCCCGAAGAGCTCGCGCGCGGCTACGTGCTGACCTGCCAGTCCCACCCCACCACCGAGAGAGTTGTCGTCGACTACGACGCGTGACCTCGCCACCGAACGGAGCGATCATGATCGACCTGACCATCACCGATGACGTCGCCCACATCGTGCTGAACGCGCCAGAGAAGCGCAACGCGCTCGATCCGTCTGCGCTGCACGAGCTCGGTACGGCGTACGACGATGCCGAAGCCGCAGGCGTCCGCGCCCTCGTACTGCGCGGCGAAGGCCCGGGCTTCTGCGCCGGCCGCGATATCGCCGGAGTCGACCCTGCGACCGACGACGTCTCCGGATACCTCGACGGCCTCGTCACCCCGCTTCTGAAGAAGATGTCGGCGTTCCCCGCACCGACTTTCGCCGCCGCTCACGGCGCCTGCCTCGGCGTCGGTCTCGGGCTGCTGATCGCCACCGACGTCGTCTACGTCGCCGACAGCGCCAAGATCGGCTCGCCGTTCGCCGCGCTCGGTGCGACGCTCGACTCCGGTGGGCACGCGCTGTTCTACGAACGCCTCGGCGCCCATAAGACTCTCGACCTCATCTACACGGGCCGGCTCATGACCGGCGCCGAAGCCGTGCAGTCCGGGCTGTTCTCGCAGGTGTTCGCGGCAGACGAAGTACGGCAGGCGACGGAGAGCGCAGCATCCCGCGCCGCGACGGGTGCAACGCGGTCGTTCCTCACGAGCAAGCACCTCGTCGCCCGGTTGCGCGACGAGCGCCTCGCGCTATGGGATGCCGTGGCCGCCGAGAACCTCAACCAGGAGAGCCTGCGCGACACCGCCGATTACCGCGAGGGATTCGCGGCGTTCCAGGCGAAGCGGAAGCCCGATTTCACGGGGCAGTGAGTCAGGCGCGGCGCGAAGAGACCACGCCGGCGATCGCCGTGGCGATCGCTGCGAGCCAGCCGAGGATCGCGACGATCATCGCGATGCCGAAGATGGTCGATGCGGCATCAGAGCTCATCCATCCCCAGGTCGAGACGACCGAGCCGACCGGCCCGGAGTCACCACCGTCTTCCAGCGTGAACATCATCAGCAGCATCGCTGCCCACGTCACCCAGCTGGCGACGTCGTAGAGCACTCGTGTGCTGCGCGTCGCCTTCCCGTCGCGGTCGAAGATCACGATGATCGGTGCGATGTACATCGCGATGGTCACCAGCGGCCCGACGAACAGGCCGATCGCGGCCATCCACCCCAACGGTGCGCCGAAGAGCCCGCGACCGAAGACGATCAACAAGACCAGCAGCACCGGCGCGATCCACTGGAAGATGCGCACGAACCGGCCGCCAGAGATTCTCATGGTTCCGAGACTAACTTCAGGTCGCACTTTCTGCCGGTTTGAGGGGGTCATAACGGCAGAAAGTGCGACCTGGATCGGGGGGGGGCTACAGCGCTCGCAGTATGTCGTCGACGCGCTCCTTGGCGTCGCCGAACAGCATCTGCGCGTTCTCACGGAAGAACAGCGGATTCTGCACGCCCGCGTAGCCCGCTGCCATGGAGCGCTTGAACACGATGACGTTCTCCGCTTCCCACACTCGCAGTACCGGCATCCCGGCGATCGGGCTCGACGGATCCTCGGCAGCTGCCGGGTTCACGGTGTCGTTCGCGCCGATCACGAGCACGACGGACGTCGATGCCAGATCGTCGTTGACCTCATCCATCTCGAGCACGATGTCATATGGGACCTTCGCCTCGGCCAGCAGCACGTTCATGTGACCGGGGAGGCGACCTGCCACCGGGTGGATGCCGAAGCGCACATCCACTCCGCGATCGCGCAGCTTCTGCGTGAGCTCGGCGACCGGGTACTGCGCCTGCGCGACAGCCATGCCATAGCCCGGCGTGATCACGACGCTCGAGGCGTTCGTCAGCATATCGGCGACGGTCTCGGCGTCGATCTCTCGGTGCTCGCCATGATCGACATCTTCCGATGCGGGCGCGGCGATGCCGAAACCACCGGCGATCACCGAGATGAACGACCGGTTCATCGCCTTGCACATGATGTACGACAGGTACGCACCGGAGGATCCGACCAGCGCACCGGTCACGATCAGCAGGTCGTTGTTGAGCAGGAAGCCGGCCGCGGCCGCGGCCCATCCCGAGTAGCTGTTGAGCATCGAGACGACAACGGGCATGTCGCCGCCGCCGATCGAGGCGACCAGGTGCCAGCCGAGCGCGAGCGCCAGCACGGTCACCACGATCAGCAGCACGAGCGACGGGGTGATGACGTACCAGACCGTCAGCCCGATGAACACGACGAGCGCACCGAGGTTCAGCACGTTCTTGCCGGGCAGTATGAGCGGCTTCGACGAGATGCGTCCCGACAGCTTGAGGAACGCGACGATGGACCCGGTGAAAGTCACGCCTCCGATGAAGATGCCGATGAATACCTCAGCATGGTGGATGTCGGCGAGCGCACCCGTGAGCCCCGGGCTGTGCAGGTGTCCGTTCCAGCCGACGAGAACGGCGGCAAGGCCGACGAAGCTGTGCAGCAGCGCGATGAGTTCGGGCATCCCCGTCATCTCGACGCTGCGAGCGCGCCAGAGTCCGATGACGGCACCGACGAGCATCGCGACCAGCAGCATCACGAGACCGATGATGGCCTGCGGCTCGCCCCAGGCGCCCTGGAACGTGACCCAGATCGTGGCGACCAGAGCGATGGCCATGCCGACCATGCCGTACGCGACGCCAGAGCGCGAGGACTCGTGCCGGCTGAGGCCGGCGAGGCTCATGATGAACAGCAGGGCGGCGACGATGTACGCGGCGCCCGCGACGGATGCGGCAATTTCGAGCGCGCTCACTTGCCGGCTCCCTTCGAGAACATCTTCAGCATTCGCCTCGTGACCGCGAACCCTCCGAAGATGTTGATGGATGCGACGAGCACAGCGATCGCAGACAGGATCTGCACCACGATGTTCGGGGTCGCGATCTGCACGATCGCGCCGACGATGATGATGCCCGAGATCGCGTTGGTGACGCTCATGAGCGGGGTGTGCAGCGCGTGCGACACCTTGCCGATGACGTAGAAGCCGATCACGACCGAGAGCATCAGCACGGTGAAGTGCTGTGGCAGCGGCGCGGGGGCGACAGCATTGACGAGGAAGAGCACGGCGATGCCGACGGCGATCAGCCCGGCCTTCGCGCCAGCCGAGAGGCCCTTCTTCTTCTCGGGGGCTGCGGGTGCGGCATCCGGTGCTTTCGCGACCGGCGCCGCCGATACCTGCACCGGAGGCGGCGGCCAGGTCTCTTCGCCGTCGCGCACGACCGTCACCGCCCGCTGCACGACGTCGTCGAAGTCAATGACGAGCTGGCCGTCCTTACCAGGGGTCAGCAGCTTCAGCAGATTCACGAGGTTCGTGCCGTAAAGCTGCGATGCCTGGGTGGGCAGGCGCCCTGCGAGGTCGGTGTATCCGAGAATGATCACGCCATTCTCAGTCACGACTCGCTCGCCGGCGACCGATCCTTCGACGTTGCCGCCGAGAGCCGCTGCCATATCGACGATCACGCTGCCCGGCTTCATGCTCGCCACATCTGCCGCGGTGATCAGAATCGGAGCTGCGCGGCCGGGGATGAGCGCGGTGGTGATGATGATGTCGACGTCGGCTGCCTGCTCAGAGTAGAGCTCGGCGGCCCGCCTGTTGTAGGCCTCGCTCGTCGCCTTGGCATAGCCGTCGGACGAGACCTCCTTCTGCTCCTCGGGCACGATCACCTCGAGATAGGTGCCGCCGATTGACTTCACCTGGTCGGCGACCTCAGGGCGAGGGTCGGTCGCGCGCACGATGGCGCCGAGGCTGGATGCTGCGCCGATGGCCGCGAGGCCCGCGACACCGGCACCGGCGACGAGCACCTTCGCAGGCGGCACCTTTCCGGCGGCGGTGACCTGACCGGTGAAGAAGCGCCCGAACTCGTTGGCTGCTTCGACGACCGCGCGGTAACCGGAGATGTTCGACATGGAGCTGAGCACGTCCATCGACTGCGCACGCGAGATGCGCGGCACGGCATCGAGCGCGAGCGCCGTGATGCCGCGCGTGGCGAGCGCCTGTCGCAGCTCGGGACGCAGATTCGGGCTGAGCTGCGCGATCAGCGTCGCACCATCCGCGATGCGAGCGATCTCCGCATCCGTCGGTGCGTTCACCTTCAGCAGGATCGGCGACGTCCACGCCTCATCGGCGCTGACGATCTCGGCGCCGGATGCCGCGTACGCGGCGTCGGGATAAGCGGATGCTGCGCCAGCACCCGCCTCGACCACGACGTCGTAGCCGATCTTGCGCAGAGCGCCGACCGTCTGGGGCGTCGCGGCGACCCGCGTCTCACCGACCTGTTCTCGCACGATGCCGATTCGCATCATTCACCGCTCCTGTCTCCGTCAGCATGGACCCGATGGCCCCGCACGACACACATAAGACGAGACTCTATCGACGGCGATTCAAAGCAAAGGAGATGTTTCGCCAAATCCCCCCGAAAGAAATGAGCTTCTTACCCTTGAGTGAAGTTGCCTCGCAGCGTTCGAGCGCGGGGATCAGGAAGCGGTCAGCACCAGCCCTGACCCGTCGGCCGCAACATCCACCCTGACGGTGTCTCCGTCGCGCACGCCGCCCGAGAGCAGCGCGGTGGCGAGCTTGTTCTGCACCTCGGTGGTGATGAGCCTGCGCAGCGGACGCGCACCGTACACGGGGTCGTATCCGCGCTCGGCCAGCCACGACCTGGCGTCGGGCGTGACCGCGAGCGTGAGCCGGCGGTCCCGCAGCCGCCGCTGCAGCTGGTCGACGGTGAGCTCGACGATCTGTGCGAGGTCGTCTTCGCTCAGAGCCTGGAACATCACGATGTCATCCAGACGGTTCAGAAACTCGGGCCGGAACGACTGGCGCACCAGCGCCATCACGGCGTCCCGCTTGTCTGCCATCGACATCACCGGATCGATCAGGATCGGCGAGCCGATGTTCGAGGTGAGGATGAGGATGACGTTGGAGAAGTCGACAGTGCGACCCTGCCCGTCGGTGAGCCGTCCGTCGTCGAGCACCTGCAGCAGCACATCGAAGACCTCGGGGTGCGCCTTCTCGACCTCATCGAGCAGCACGACGCTGTACGGGCGACGCCGCACGGCCTCGGTCAGCTGACCCCCCTGCTCGTAGCCGATGTACCCCGGAGGGGCACCGACGAGCCGCGACACAGAGTGCTTCTCGCCGTACTCCGACATGTCGATGCGCACCATGGCGTGCTCGTCATCGAAGAGGAACTCTGCGAGAGCCTTCGCCAGCTCGGTCTTTCCGACACCCGTGGGGCCGAGGAACAGGAACGATCCGGTCGGGCGACCGGGGTCGCTGATGCCCGCGCGCGAGCGCCGGACGGCGTCGGACACGGCAGCGACGGCCTCTTTCTGCCCGATCAGACGCTTGCCGAGCTCGCTCTCGAGGTGCAGCAGCTTCTCGCTCTCACCCTGCAGCAGCCGGCCGACGGGGATGCCGG
Organism: Microbacterium zouquanmingi; assembly: GCF_052266675.1. Lineage (NCBI taxonomy): Bacteria > Bacillati > Actinomycetota > Actinomycetes > Micrococcales > Microbacteriaceae > Microbacterium > Microbacterium zouquanmingi. Next base: position 590,587 of record NZ_JBQPRA010000001.1, on the reverse strand, counting down.
TCCACGCGGCGATGACCGCGGCGATGTCTTCATCGGTGACCTGCTCATTGACCATCCGATCCTCGCCCGCTGACGCGGCCTCGGCCTGCTCAGCCTCGGCGATCTCGCGCTCCAGGCGCTTGATCGTCTCGTACTCGAGCTTGGACGCCTTCGTGTAGTCGGCGTTGCGCATCGCGAGGTCACGCTGCGTGATCGCGTCATCGAGCTGCTTCTTGAGCTCGCCAACGCGATTCAGTCCCTGGCGCTCACGATCCCAGCGCTCTTCGAGCCCCGCGAGTTCGCGCTCCAGCTCGACCAGCTGCTCGCGCAGTGCGGCCAGGCGTTCCTTCGAGGCGGCATCCTTCTCGCGCTTGAGCGCGAGCTCTTCGAGCTTCATCCGGTCGACCTGGCGCTTCAGCTGATCGATCTCGACCGGAGACGAGTCGATCTCCATCTTCAGCCGCGACATGGCTTCGTCCATAAGGTCGATCGCCTTGTCGGGCAGCTGGCGGCTCGGCAGATACCGATTCGACAGAGCGGCCGCGGCGACGAGCGCGCTGTCGGCGATCGTCACTCCGTGGTGTGCCTCATAACGACCCTTGAGGCCACGCAGGATCGCGATGCTGTCTTCGACAGTGGGCTCGCCGACGTACACCTGCTGGAAGCGGCGCTCGAGAGCTGCATCCTTCTCGATGAACTCGCGATACTCGTTCAGCGTGGTCGCGCCGATCAGCCGCAGCTCACCGCGGGCGAGCATGGGCTTGAGCATGTTGGATGCCGCAACAGATCCCTCGCCACCGCCCGCCCCCATGAGCGTGTGCAGCTCGTCGATGAACGTGATGATCTGCCCGTCGGACTCGGTGATCTCTTTGAGGACCTGCTTCAGGCGCTCTTCGAACTGGCCGCGGTACATGGCGCCGGCGACCAGAGCAGAGATGTCGAGAGTGATGAGGTCTTTGCCCTTGAGGGATTCGGCGACATCCCCCGCGACGATGCGCTGCGCCAGCCCTTCGACGACAGCGGTCTTGCCGACACCCGGTTCACCGATGAGCACGGGGTTGTTCTTCGTGCGGCGGGTGAGCACCTGGCTCACGCGACGGATTTCGCTGTCGCGACCGATCACGGGATCGAGCTTGCCCTGGCGGGCGCGGTCAGTCAGGTTGATGCCGAACTGCTCGAGTGCGGACTGCTGTTCATCTTGGGCGGGCGTGGTCATCTGTTTCCTCCTGGAGGACTCCTCGCAAAGTTGAGTGTTCTTGACTCAACTTTAGCAAAGCCACTGCCTGGGAGCAAGAGGCCGCGTATCCGAATCTTGGCTATGGTGTGGCCAAGAGAGATGGTGTGGCCAAGAGAGAAGGGGCATCGTGTCGATTCAACAGTCGCGGAGGCGACGCAAAGCTCTGCAGATCCTCGGCCTGGTCGCGATCGCGCTGCTGTTCGTCGTCGCCCTGTGGATCGACCTGACCACGCAGGTGTGGCAGCAGGCGGTCATCCTCGCCGGCATCGCGGCGGGGCTTCTCACCTTCCTGCTCACCGCCTTGTTCTTCGAGCAGTGGATGGCGCGCTCCGCGCACAAGCGCTGGTTCCCCGTCACACACCTCGCCCTCACTGATCTGCTGCATGCACTCAGCGACGAGGAGCGCAGCGAGTTCAGCCGCGGGCAGATCGCGGCTCGGTCCATCAAGAACGCCGGAGATCACGACTCCGCGCTCGTCGCGATCCACCACGAGCGCCGCGCCATCACTCACGCCCTTGCCCGCTGGGCGGGCTTTCTCGCCGCCAGCGCCGACGTGCAGGAGCTCATGGACCACATCGCCGAACTCGCCCTTCTGCTCGACGAGGCGCGAGATGCCGTGCTCGACGCCGAGAGCGCCCCGACCAGCGCCCCCGCTCAAGACGCGATGCGCGCCGCGATCGCGTCCGCGGATGCGTCGATCCAGGCCGCGGTGGATTCGATCCAGGCGACGCTCGGCGCGTTCACCGCACAACGCGCGGCCGCTCTTCAGCCCTGATCGGCGACCACGGCATCCCAGATCGCACCGGCGACCTCGCGCTTCGAACCCTCCACGGATGCCACCACCGCCCCGCCTGCTCCGAGAACCTCGACCGCATTGTCGGACTTCTCGAATCCGTGCTCTGCGTCAGCGAGGTTGACGACGAGCAGGTCGACGCCCTTGCGTTCGCGCTTGCGCACGGCACGCGCGCGGCGCTCGTCAGCATCCGTCAACGTCTCGGCGGCGAAGGCGACGATCTTCTGCCCCTCCCGGCGAGAGGTCGCAAGCCCCGCGATGATGTCCTCGTTCAGGACCAGGTCGATCCGGTCGAGGACGCCGTCCTCCTTGGTGAGCTTCTGATCCACCGAGGCAGCCGGCCGGTAGTCGGCGACCGCAGCCGCCATCACGATGATGTCGGCTAATGCCGCGGCATCCCGCATCGCCTCGCCCAGCTCCGCGGCAGTTCCCACCGCGCGAATGTCGACGAGCGGATGCTTCGCCGCGGCCAGCACGTCGGCCGCGACGTTCGCGGCGACAAGCATCACCCGTGCACCGCGAGCGGCTGCTTCCGCGGCGAGCGCTGCACCCTGCCGACCGCTGGAGCGATTGCCGAGGAAGCGCACCGGGTCGATCGGTTCACGGGTGCCGCCGGCGGAGATCACGACCGTGCGGCCGACGAGATCCTGCGGGGCGAGCAGCCCGAGGGCGGCGGCGTGAATCTCTTCGGGTTCCTGCATGCGACCCGGCCCTGAGTCCCCTCCGGTGAGTTCGCCTTCTGCGGGTCCGAGGATGTGCACGCCGCGCGCACGGAGGGTCGCGATGTTGGCTTGCGTGGCCGGATGCCGCCACATCTCGGTGTGCATCGCCGGCGCGATCGCGACCGGAGCCATGGTGGCCAGAAGGGTGGTTCCGAGCAGGTCATCGGCAAGGCCCGCGGTCATCTTCGCGATGGTGTTCGCCGTGGCCGGGGCGATGACCACGAGATCGGCGGCTTGGCCGAGCGCGACGTGACGCACACGGGCGACATCGTCGTGCACGCTGGTGGTGACCGTATTGCGGCTGACCGCCTCCCAGGTCGGAGTGCCGACGAACCGCAACGCGTCTGCGGTGGGGATGACCGTGACGTCGTGCCCGCCCTTGATGAGCAGCCGCACGAGCTGCACCGTCTTGTACGCGGCGATGCCGCCCGTGACTCCCACAACGATGTTCATGCCTTGATTCTGCCTCAGCGTCCGGCAGCTAAGCTGGCCGCGTGTGCACCGTCGTCATCGATGTCGCAGAACCTGGTGGTTCGAGACTCCTCGCTGTCCGAGATGAGGACCCAGAGCGCGCGTGGGACTCGCTGGGTCCGTGGTGGCCGCAGCAGTACCCCGCAGTGTCCGGCATCCGTGATCGCCGCGCGGGCGGCGCCTGGCTCGCTGTCGACACCGAGGCCCACCGACTCGCGGTGCTGCTCAACCGCGCTGACGTTCTCGACCTTCCCGAAGATCAGGTGCGCACTCGCGGAACGCTCGCGCTCGAGTCCGTGGCGGGACGCTCACCCGAAGCGCCGCTCGCCATGCACGGCTTCAACCTCCTCGAGGTCACGCCAGATGCTGCGCGCGTACTGTCCTGGGACGGCGAAACCCTCACGGAGACCCCCGTGCCGCACGGCGTGCACATGATCGCGCACGACGGCCTGGACGACCCCGCCACTGCACGCATCGCACGCTGGCTGCCGGAGTTCCAGGCCCGTCCTGCTCGAACCGAGCACTGGGAGCAGTCGTGGGTGGATCTGCTTGCAGCATCCGCAGAACTCGACCCGACCGATGACGCCGCGATCATCCGCGACAACCGTCCGCACGGGTATCCGACGCAGTCTCTGCTCTACTGCGTGGCCGATGTCGGCCACCACGGCGTCACGATCGACGAGTCGAACCTGACCGCGCCGGGCCACTGGGGCTGAGCCGGACCCGAATCAGCGCTGCCAGATCCACCGGCGACGACGGCGGCGCACGAACACCGGCTCGGGTTCCGGCGGCGGCGGCACCGCCGTGCGATCACCGCTCACCCATCGCAGCCACAGCGCATCCGGGTTGCCCTCGAGGATGAGCGCCCGGGTCAGCAGCGTCAGCGGGATCGAGAGGATGGCGCCGAGAGGTCCGATCACGAACGTCCAGAAGATCACCGAGAAGAAGCTCAGCGTCAGGCTGAGGTCCACCGCATCGCTGACGAACTTCGGCTGCACGAGCACCTGCAGCACCACGTTGACGACGCTGTACACAGCGATCACACCCAGCAGCAGCGGCCAACCGCCGATCGCGAACGCGAGCACAGCCGGTGGCACCAGCCCGAGGATGAATCCGATGTTCGGGATGAAGTTCGTCACGAATGCGAGGATCGCCCAGACGACCGGAGCGGGCACGCCCATCCACCACAGCGCAAGCCCATCGATGATCGCGACGATCGCACCGAAACTCGCGTTGACGATGTAGTACCGACGGATGCCGCGGTTGAGCTGCGAGATCCGCCCGATGACGTGGCTGCGCGTCGCGCCGAAGACAGCAGGTGCGTGCCGGTAGCGTGCCGCATCAACGGCCATGAAGATGATGTACGCGAACACGAAGAACAATGCGGTGGCGACGGCCAGCACGGTCCCGCCGACGCTCTGCACCATCTTGAGCAGGCTCGCCGGTGCCAGTAGCGACGTGACCGCATCCGACGCCTCCTGACCGAAGCCGAGGTCGGTGAGCCAGGTGACGAACACATCGAGCTGACGGGTGACTCCGCCGTCCGCGGCGAGATCCATGACCAGGCGCGTGAACTGATTTCCGGCGAACCAGAGCAGCGCCCCCATCGCGAGGAGGATCACGTAGGCCAGGAGGATCACGATCGTGGATCCGAGCCATGACGGCAGACCACGCCGCATCAGCGGCATCCGAGCCGGTTCGCAGATCACGACGATGACGATCGCCAGTGCGATGGGACCGACCACCTCTCGGGCGAGGAAGAGCCCCGCGATCACGATGACGGCAGCCGCAAGCGCCATCAGCACACGCAAGCTCGAGGAGAGCATGGGTCCCGGTGACGGCGCGGGACTGTTCGCGGAGGAGGAGCTGGTCATGTGGCCAGCGTATCGGCCGCACCGTGGCGGCCGGCGAGCACCCGTTCGTAGATCTCGATCATCGCCGCGGTGCGCGACGACTGCCGGAACTCCTCGCCGACCTCGGCGAGCGGAGACGGCGCCTCACCGGTCCTGATGTCGGATGCGGCGCGCGCGAGCGTGTCGGCAAGGGCAGGCACCGAAGCATCCGGAACCGTCCACAGACCACCGCGCAGCTCATCGGCGATGTCGGGGTCGCTGACGATCGTCGGCGTCCCGAGCGCTGCCGCCTCGAACGGGGTCATGCCCTGCGTCTCGAATCCGATGGAGGTCTGCACGACGGCATCGGCGTCGGCGATCCGCGCGAGCGTTTCGGCATACGGCAGGCGCCCAGCAAAGCGGATGCCGCTGTGCCCGCGTGCGATCTTCTCGGCCGCGCGCAGTTGTCCTCCGCCGCCGATGACCTCGATGTCCGCATCCACCTGAGAGATGACGACCGCCTCGAGGAAGGGGAGCAATCTCTTCTCCGGGCTCATGCGTCCGAGCCAGACGAAGCGCGGACGCCCCGGCTCGCGCTCCTGGCGCGTGTCGAGGATCGGCGCGAGCAGGTCATCATCGATGCCGTTCCACACCACGTCCACCCGATCGAACACGCCGTTCTGCTCGAGCCTGCGGGCGAAGTGCCCTGACGGTGCGGTGACGGCGCTCGCCCCCTGCGCGAGACCGTGCAGGAACGCCCACCCGTCGCTGCCAGCAACGGGCTGCCCGATGCCACGCATGGACTGCCGCCGCCACATGTTCAGTGCGGCGAGGGCAGGGCGATGCAGCGGGGTGACGGCTGCCATTCCGACGTCGACCCGGTTGTGCATCGTGTGGACGACCGGGATGCCGTGGCGATGAGCGAAGCGGTGACCGATGAACGCGCCCCAGAAGTCGGCCTGCACATGCACGATATCCACCGGTGGCTGCGTCGCGAAGGCACGGTCGAGGAACAGGTCGGTGCGCCTGCCCGGCCACGACATCGAATACTCACGATCGAGCGTGATCGGGATCGAGGGCAGGTCGAAGGGGTTTGGCCACCCGAAGATCCTGTCGCTGTGCATCTTCGGTGCAACCACGGTCACGGTGTGCCCTGAGCGCTCCAGGTACTGCTTCTGCAGCCGCATCGACACCTGCGCGCCGCCGAGCGATGCGAGGTGCTGATCGCCGAAGAAGACGATGTGCATGCGCTGCTCCGTCACTCCGGGAGCGGCTGGTCGCGGTACAGCGCCTCGAAGGTGTCGAGGGTGCGGTTGATGTCGTGGACGGCGACGCCGTCGAGGGACGCGCGCTGCATGCGCTCGTACTCTGCGGGATCGGCCGTGAGCACATCGGTCAGGCGGGCTGCCAGCTCGGTGACGTTGCCCGGCTCGAACAGGTACCCGTTCTCGCCGTCGTGGACGAGATGCGGGAGGGCGACAGCATCCGCAGCGACGATCGGCAGGGCCGAAGCCATCGCCTCCATCGTGGCGATGGACTGCAACTCCGCGATCGAGGCGATCACGAACAGGCTCGCGCGCGAGAGGATCGCGCGCAGCTCTTCGTCGGTGGTACGCCCGTGGAAGGTGACGCGATCGGCGATGCCGAGCTCGCCTGTGAGTCGCTCGAGGCTCTTGCGCTGGTCGCCGCCGCCGACGATGTCGAAGGTCACATCCAGCGCAGGGTCGAGCTTCGTCATCGCCTCAAGGATCACCTCGACCTGCTTCTCAGCCGTCAGGCGGCCGACAAAGACGATCCGGTTCTTCTCGCGCGGTGCGATCACGGGGTCGTACTGCGTGCGATCGATGCCACAGCTGACCGGGATCACGTTCTGCACTTCGACCGTGCGCTCGAGGAAGTCTGCCGCGCGACGAGTGGGCGTGGTGATGGCGCGTGTGAGATCGAACGTGCGCTTGGCGTCATCCCACGCGAACTTCAGCACGAGGTTGTCGATGAACTTAGGCATCGTGGTGTGATCGAGGATGTTCTCGGCCATCACGTGGTTGGTGGCGATGATCGGGATGCCGCGCTGTGCGGCGATCCGCGACAGACCGCGGCCGATCACGATGTGCGACTGGATGTGCACGACATCGGGCTGCACCCGGTCGATCACCTTGCGGGCGTAGTGCTTCGAGCGCCACGGCCAGACGAATCGAATCCAGTCATGCGGCGCCCAGCGCACGGACGGCAGCCGGTGCAGGGTCATCGGCTCGCCCTCGATGACCTCGGTGGCAGGAGCCGTACGACGGTACTTGCGGTTCGGGGCGACGACGTGCACATCATGACCGCGCTGCACCAGTCCTGCGGCGAGGCGCTCAGCGAACCGTGCGGCCCCGTTGATGTCAGGGGAGAAGGTGTCGCAGCCGATGAGGATCTTCAGCGGAGCGTCAGGTGAAGTCACGAAGTGGCAGCCTTAGGGATACGCGGAGAGCCCGGTTGTGGGCGCACGCCACTTTACCCGAGCGCCCTGCACGATCTCCGCTCCCCCGCCGCTTGCGCCGCGGGTAGCGTGAAGGCATGCGCATCACCGCTTCCGCCGATCAGAGCCTATGGATCCCCGTCACCGATTCGCTCGGCTGGAAGGGGCGCCGCCACCGCAAGGCGGCACTGCGGATGCTGCTGGGCCAGGCCAACCAGATGCTCGGGCGGGGCGAGAAGGAAGGCTCTCGCATGGGCGCCTGGGCGATGAGCCAGGCCGCTCCCCTGCTGATGCGCCGGATGGACGGCCGGCTCCTCGCCTGGACCTGGAAGGCCGAGCCCGACCTCGTGGCGGCCCTTGCCACCGTGCAGGAGCTCACCCCACCGGTGCGGATCGCGCGCGCGAACCGACCGATCGAGTACGACGACACCGAGACGTTCACGAGCGCACTCGGCGCCGGCGAGAAGCTCGTGATGATCACGCCTCCGACGCCGGAGGCCGCCCCCTTCGCCAACTACACCTGGGACACCGGTACGCACCTGATCACGCTCCAGGCGCTCAGCCGCGACCGGGAACGGTTCGGCACGCTCATCCCCGCGCTCGACGACCTGGCCCGCAGCCTCCGGATTTCTGACGATCTGTCCGGCGGCGAATCGCCAGACCTACTACGCCTCGACCCTGCCTGAACCTGCCAGTGATGGGTTAGATTGACCACACGACGCCCCGGAAGGAGAACGCGATGGAGCGCACTCCCGCACCCGACACCGGGCTGATCGACACGATCGAGCTGAGGCTGTCGCAGCGTGATCTCGCCGCAGCATCCGCGGCACTCGGTCCAGTGCCCGACCATCAGATCGTGCGGGTGCTCGATCGGCTGAACCCACGACAGTGCGCGATCGTCTATCGTCTGCTTCCCAAGCAGCGCGCGCTCGAGGTCTTCGAGGCTCTCGAACCCGAGTTGCAGGGCGAGCTGGTGCGCGGACTTCAGGATGCCGAGGTCGCCACGCTCTTCGCCGAGATGGACCCGGATGACCGGGTGTGGCTGCTCGACGAGCTTCCGGCGTCTGTCGCCCCGCAGCTACTGCGAGGGCTCCCGGCCCGTGAGCGCGAACTCACCGCAGCGGTCCTCGGCTATCCGCTGGACTCGATCGGCCGCCGCATGAGCCCCGAGTACATCACCACTCACCCGCAGCTCACAGTGGCCGAGACGATGACCAGGCTCCGATCGCGCATCGATGACGCCGAAACCATCTACACACTGCCGGTGACCGACGCCGCACGGAAGGTCATCGGCGTCGTCAGCCTGCGCGACCTGCTCACCGCCGATGACGCAGACACCATCGATGCACTCATGCACGACGCCCACACGGTCGTCGCCGACGCCGATGCAGAGAGCGCAGCGCGTGAATGCACCGACCTCGGGCTGCTCGCAGTCCCCGTCGTCGACAGCGAAGACCGCCTGGTCGGCATCTTCACGATCGACGACGCGGCACGCATCCTCAAACGCGAAGAGAGCGAGGATGCCGCACGCCAGGGCGGTGTCGAACCGCTCGGCCGGCCCTACCTCTCGACCCCGGTGCGCAAGCTCGTGCGCTCGCGCATCGTGTGGCTGTTCGTCCTCGCCATCGGCGCCACGCTCACCGTTCAGGTCCTGTCGGTGTTCGAAGCGACACTGGCGCAGATGACGGTGCTGGCCCTGTTCGTACCGCTGTTGATCGGAACCGGTGGGAACACCGGAAACCAGGCAGCGACGACGGTCACCCGCGCACTCGCGCTCGGCGAAGTGCGCCCCCGCGATCTGCTCAAAGTGCTCTCGCGCGAGCTGCGGGTCGGCGTGTCGCTCGGTGTGCTGCTGGGCCTTCTCGGATTCGCGATCACCTGGGTGGTCTTCGACTGGCACATCGGACTCGTGATCGGATGCACGTTGCTTGCCATCTGCACGGTGGCGGCGACCGTCGGAGGAATCATGCCGATCATCGCGCGAATGATCAAGGTCGATCCCGCCGTGTTCTCCAACCCGTTCATCACGACCTTCGTCGATGCCACCGGGCTTGTCATCTACTTCCTCGTCGCGAAGGCGATCCTGGGGATCTGAGGGTGAAAGCACGGTTCGCATTCGGCGTGCTTCGGCTCGCCACGGCAGCGGTCTGTCTGATCGCGCTCGTGCATCGGCTGTTCTGGGGGCTCAGCTCGCAGACCATCGCCGGCCGGAACTTCTTCGCGTATCTCACGGTGGAGTCGAACTGCGCACTGGTCGTGCTGCTCGTCATCGGCGGAGTGCTCGCCTTCCGCCGCGCGGAGGATCCGCGCTGGTTCAGCATCGCCCTCTCGCTCGTGCTCACCTGGACGATCACCGCGGGTCTCGCATTCGCACTGATCGTGTGGCAGGCGGGGCTCCGCGGCATCCGTGTCGATGTGCCCTGGTCTGATCAGGTGCTGCACTTCTGGCTGCCCGCGTTCACCGCGATCGCGTGGACGCTGACTCCCGGACACCGCTCCGTGACCTGGTGGATCATCCCCTGCTCGCTCGCCTTCCCCCTCGTGTGGGGTGGGGTGACGATGTGGCGCGGGCCGATGATCGGCTGGTATCCGTATTACTTTTTGGACCTGCGCCAGGTGAGCGGATTCGGCGAGTTCGCCGTGACGAGTGCACTGGCACTGGCGATCTTCGCGCTCGTGGCCACGGTGCTGGCGGTGATCAGCCGGGTGAGTCCCTCGCGGCGGAAGAAGGTCAGTCGGTCTGCTGCACGGGCAGGAACGGCACAAGCGACCTGAGCGCCTCGAGCAGTGCCTCCTGCTCTTCGAGTTCGGCGAAGTCCGCGGCTGCGGCGCCGCCCACGACGCCGACGAGGATCGCCTCACCGGTGACCGGCAGCAGGTTGATCCAGGTCCGCACAGTCTGATCGCCGCCGACGGTGTGCCAGATCGCGGCACCCGTCTCCCAGAAGGGTTCGTCGTAGCGCAGCCAGATCGACTCGATGTGGCCCATGCCGAGCGCGTTGATCGCACCGCGGTGCGAGAACGGCAACGGTGGCGAGAACTCGATCCGCTCGGTCTGCAGGACGCCGAGCGGCACGGTGACCACGACCCGATCGAAAGAGGTGGATTCGCCGGTGCCGAGGCGCAGGCTGACACCGGAGTCGTCGTAGGCGATGCGAGTGACGGGAGATGACAGAGTGAGCTGGGCGTTCGCGAGCATCTCGGTGATGTGCGCGTCGAAATCACCGGTGATGGCTCGCCGGGCAGCGGATGGCATTGACGGAGGGAACCAGGACGAGACGGTGTCGGCATCCGCCCCCGACGTCGTCGCGAGGTAGGCCAGGAGCGCCGCGAGATCGGGGTCCTCAGGGTCGGCACCGGTCAGGGTGAGCGCTTCGGCGAGCGAGACGTCGGTCGGAAGAGCCTCTGCGACAGTGATCGCCGCATCCAGTGGTGCGTTCGTGACCGGCTCGATGTCGCCGTCCGGTGTGCGCCACACTGCGGACGCGAGATCCGTCGCCTGCGGCAGGTCCAGCTCGTCACGGCTGATGTCCTCGCCTTCGGCGAGCGCGGGCAGCAGCCATCCGCCGAGCTGAACGGGAAGCGCCCAGTCGTCATCGATCTGCGAGAGCGTGCGGCCGCCGACTCTGTCGCGCGCTTCGAACACGGTCACGGAGAGATCGGCGTCGGCAAGGCTCTCCGCGACGGTGGCTCCGGCGAGACCCGCGCCGATCACGGCGATCCGCTCTCCGCTCGTGGCTGTCGCACGCAGGCGCATCGCGGCGCTCTCGCCGGAGTGGATGGCACCGCGGATCGTGGCGGGGTTGTCGGCGTCCGTCGCCTCACCGGCGAAGAAGACGCGATCCGCGATCGGTTCTGCGAGCGTCGCGCGTGTGGACGACTGCACGCCGATTCGGGTGAAGCTGACCGCTCCGTGCGAGTAGGGGTCGGTGGCCCAGGTGCTCCGGATGCTGCCGGAAGGCGCGGGAACCTCGGTGACCGGCAGCGGTGTCAGACTGCGGGTCGGCGTGGGGGTGGGCGCAGGCTCGGGCGTGCACGACACGAGCAGCACTCCGAGGGCGCCGGCTCCGGCGCCGATCAGCAACTCACGACGCGACATCCTCACCCGCGCCAGACTACCCGCTCTGCCCGTCGGCGCGTCTCATTCGCGCGCGAGACGGCGCGAGGGCGTAGCTACGATCGAGGCATGACTGATTCCGCCCTCGTTCTGGTCGCCAACGCTGGGGAAGGTTCCATCAGCACCTTCCGTTTCGAGAACGGGCAGCTGGAGCGTCTGGCCGTCAACGAAGGACTCGACGGATGCTCGACGTTCGCCGTCGACTCAGAGCGCGACCTGGTCTATGCGGGCGTGAAGGGACCCACCGGCATCCTCACACTCGCCCTCGACCGCGAAAGCGGGCGGCTCACGCCGCAGTCGCGCCTCGACCTCCCCGATGGAGGAATGAACTACATCTCGCTCACTCGGGGCGGAACGGGGCTGCTCGGCATCTCGTACTCGGGGGGCTTCGGAATCAGCTGCGCGGTCACCGACGGCGTTGTGAGCGAGCCGGTGTCGACGATTACGTTCCCCAACCTGCACTCGGTGCTGCCGAGCGCCGACGGCCGGTTCGCCTACTTCGTGTCGCTGGGTGCCGACCTCGTCGCGCAGTACGCACTCGACGATGATCTTCGCCTCATGCCGCTGGACCCCGAGACGGTCGCCGCTCCCGAGGGAAGCGGTCCTCGACACCTCGTACTGAACGAGGCGCAGGATGCGGTGTATGTGCTCACCGAGTTCTCCGGCGAAGTCCTCCACTACAGCCGCGACGCCTCCACCGGCGCGCTCACGCTGCAGGGCACCACGACGGCGTATGACACCACGAAGAGCCTCGGCCACAGCGTGTTCGGAGCAGACCCGCTCGCGCATCACTACATCTGGGGAGCCGACCTCCACTTCGGCGCGAACGGCACACGGCTGTGGGCCACGGAGCGCACCGAGAACACGCTGGGAGCGGTGTCCGTCGCGGCCGACGGATCGGTGTCGGCGGCGGAACGGTTCACCGTCACCGAGCTGCAGCCGCGCGGCTTCGCGCTCAGCCCCGACGGCGCCCACCTCATCGCGACCGGCGAGAGGTCGACGCAGGTCTCGCTGTACGCCGTGCAGGATGACGCGCTCGAACTGCTGCAGCGCGCCGAGACTGGCAAGGGCGCGAACTGGGTCCGCTTCGTCTGAGCAGGCCTGATCGCGCGGAGGCCGCACGCTTCTCACTCCGCACGACTGCATTCCGCAGATGAGCAGCCCAGGAATTCCGATATTCGCTCTGCGCCAGCGTAACCATCATGCGCCTGCCCGCGCGGGGTAGTTTCTATGGATGATATTGACAGGTTGCTGCTGTCATCCCTGAAATGACCACCCTCATCCGAAGAGTCGGCTCGCTTCGACGTACCGAGCTTCAGAGACGACTTTCGAGGAGTTCAGCGCGTCCGTGAGCGGAACGTCAACGACGTCGGTTCCGCGCAGTGACACCATCCGCCCCCAATTGCCGCCGACCGCGAGATTGACCGCTTCCATACCAAATCGAGTGGCGAGCACCCGGTCAAATGCGGTTGGGACCCCGCCGCGCTGAATGTGTCCGAGCAGCGACGCTCGCGTTTCAATGTTCGTATGCTCCGCGATGACAGCGGCGACGCGTTCGCCGATGCCACCGAGGCGGGGCCTGCCAAACGCATCGTTGCCCTTGGTGGAGTGAGCCGTTTCATCGCCCTCCAGCACGAAACCCTCCGCGACAACGACGAGCGGGGCGCGCCCACGGTCGCGGGCGGACTCCACCCAGTCAACAATTGTCTCGGTGCTCGTACGTCGTTCGGGAATCAGGATCGCGTGGGCTCCGGCTGCCATGCCGGAGTGCAGTGCGATCCACCCGGCGTGACGGCCCATCACTTCGGCCACCATGCAGCGCCCGTGCGAGTCGCCGGTGGTGCGCAGGCGATCCATCGCTTCCGTGGCGATTGACACGGCTGTGTCGAATCCGAAGGTCATGTCGGTCGCGTTGAGATCGTTGTCTACCGTTTTGGGCACACCGATGACCCGGATGCCTGCATCGTGAAGCCGTTGGGCAACGGCGAGGGTGCCGTCACCTCCGATGGCGAGGATCGCGTCGATCTCGTGCTCACGCATCGAGTTGCGCACAGCGTCTTCGCCCCCGAATTCCCAGGGGTTGGTGCGGCTCGTCCCGAGGATTGTGCCGCCCAGTTTGCTGATGCCGCGTACGTCCTCCCTGGTGACCTCGGTGACATCGCCGAGCGCTACCCCGCGCCATCCGCCCAAGAAGCCGGCGAATGAGAGGCCGTAAGTTTCCCCGCCGTGTAAGACCGCCCCCCGGATCACCGCGTTGAGCCCCGGACAATCACCGCCACCGGTAGCGATTCCGATCCTCATGTCAGCGGCTCCGCCCATCGGGTACCACGATCACGGCGAGCTGACCCGCGGGCGCGATGGCGGTGGCTGTGCTCCCGTGCGGCAGAAAAGCAGCCGCACCTCGCGGCAGCGTGATACGACGGGACTCGTCACTGATCGTGCAATCGTCGCTCAGGCTGACGACAACACGAGGTCCCGATCCCGAGATCACGTGTCGACCGGCAGCGAGGTCATGAATCGTGAGCGCAAACTCCGCAGGCGCATCAGCGTGGGCGGAAGGATCCGACCCATGGGGGCGTTGCACCTTGGCCGGCGTCGTAAGAACGTTGGCCACCGATTCTCCAACATCGACCTTTTTGACAGTCAAGCCGAGCCGGAAGACATTGTCGGAGTTCGCCATGACCTCAAGTGCGAGCCCCGACATGTACGCGTGCGGTACGCCCGAGTCGACCATCACGGACTCACCCGGGTTCAGCCGCACCCGGCATAGCATCATGCTCACTGCGACACCGGCATCCCCCGGGTATTGCTGTGCAAGCTCAAGGACAGTCGTGATCGGCGAACCATCGGCCTCATGCGGATGCTTGCGTGCAAGCGCCACGAGCTCGTCAACGTCCTCCGGGGAAGCGGAGGCCAACCTCGTGAGCGCACGCCGCACGCCGATGTCGTCACCGGATCCGAGGTCAGCACGGGCCGCACGAGTGAGCGGGTGATCGATGAGGGCGAGTGCGTCCGCGGCCTCATCGATCGGACGCAGGCCCACGAGTCCTTCAAACGTTGTGAGCGCGAAAATCTGCTCGGGCTTGTGATGCGCGTCCACAAACTTCTTCTCGGATGCCGGATCCGCAAGCTGGGCCGCGTATCCCTCGCGCGCACGGTCGGCGTTCGGATGCACCTGCACCGACACGGCCTGGCACGGAGCGAGCAACTTCACGAGAAACGGCAGTGTGCCATCGAAGCGGCCTGCTATGTCGCCCCCGAGAACTACTGCACCGTCTGCGCGGATCAGCTCATCGAGGGTACGGCCGTCTTCCAACCGTGATGGACCAGACGGATGCGCCCCGTACCAAATTTCCGCCAACGGTTCACCGACAACGCCGAACCCGGTCACCTCTTGAATCGCGTGACGCGATCCCCAAGCATAGTCCTTCTGCGAAGGCTCAAGAAGATAAAACACGCCGCTCCCTATCCGAATCGTTCGATGTCGGCACGCAGCTGCGGCCATCCGCCCATGTACTGGCACGTAAACGCGCCGCGGCTGACTCCGCTTTGCAGCGCGCGGCCAATACTTTCCCCTCGTAGCCGTCCGGCGATGAACCCGGCCATGAACGAATCTCCGGCTCCGGTCGTGTCAGTCACCTGCACCGAAGTTGCCGGCACGCGCCAACTCGATTCTGCGCTACGAGCTTGCGCACCGCGCGAGCCGAGTGTTGCCACCGCTACGTCACTTGATGCAGCAATTCCGCGCTCAATGATGCGCTCGGCCTCTGCTTCGTCTTCGCCGGCGGATGCAAACAACACCGTGAGCCGGTGCCAATCTGGTGACACACTGCAGTCTTGGCTCAATGCCACATCAGAGATCGATTTCAGCCGCTCACCAAATTCGCGGCCTCCCGGGAGCATTCCGACATGCACCCATCGTGCGCTCGCGATCCGCTGCAGCACCTCGTCGTCGGGCACATAGTGCGCCGTGACGCCGAAGTCCTCTGATTCGAACCGCCGGTCACCCGATGTATCGCGTCGAATAGTGGTCAGCGCCGTCGACCCCGGTGACACGATCATCCCGGACACGTCGACGTTGCGCGCTTCAGCTGCGCGCCGCACGATCTCCGCATTCGCGTCAGTGCCGACCGCGCCGAAATACGCTACACGCAGTCCGAGCATCGAGAGCTGAACGGCGACATTTAGGGCGTTGCCTCCGATGAGATCACCCAACTCGGGCTCGTCAAGGAATCTGTCAATGGTGTTGTCGCCGACGACGGCGACGTCAATTGCCGGGGATGTCATGGTGCTCCTGAATTGGTGGTCTCATGAAAGTGGTCAAGGGTGGGAACCGGTCACCTGTGCGGGTTCCCACCCTCGACCGGTATCTCAGAAGTTGCCCTTTTTGTAGTAGCGCCGCGTGGTCAGCGGGTGGTCGCGGACGACCTCGAGATGCGCGCTAAGGCGCTCAAACACCGCGGCAAGAAGAATAGGCGAAATCAGGGCACGAACACGCTCAGAAATGCCCGGCAGTGCGAACTCCTTGGTGTCGATCACACGCAGCTTCGACGTCACCGTCGGAGCGAAGCGCTCGACACGTTCGGCCAACTCGCGCTGCTCATCCTCACCCTTGACGAGGATGACACTCGTGTCGGCTTCGAGCAACTCCAGCGTGCCGTGGAAGAAGTCGGAGGCGTGAACCGGGCGGGTCCAGATCCACTGCATCTCTTCAAGGATGCACATGCCGTAGTACCACGCCTCGTACCAGGCGCTACCGGCACCGGTGATGATGTGGTTTTGCTCGTCCTTGATCTCCACAGCGAAGCTCGCGGCGCGCGGTTCGAATGCACGCTTGACCTCAACGAGAAGCTTCGGCAACTGCTGAAGCTCAGCAACGACCTCGTCGTAGCCGTCGTACTCATCGCGAAGATCCATAATCGCCAGGGCGATGAGCAGAGACTGAAGGTAGAAGTTCTCGCTCGACGTATCGTCTGCGCAGAAGTTCGTGAAGTTGATGTCCGCGAGGTCGGCCAACGGCGTGCCCGCCTGAGCGGTCAGCGTCAGGACCCGTGCCCCACGGCTGCGCGCGTACTCCAGGGCGGCAATCGCTTCCTTTGTGGTGCCAGAGACGGAGGGGAAAACGACGATCGAGTCAGGACCGAGGTTGGCGTTGCCTGAGTTGACGAGCTCTGCCGCCATCTCGACGAAAGTCGGGAAGGTCGAATGCGTCTGCAGGTAACGGGCGGCGGGTTGCATGAGGAAGTTCACACCCCCCGCACCGGCGAAGAAGATGTTCTTCGCGCCCCTATCTAGTTCTTGCTTGAGCGCCTCACGGATGCTCCCCGCCAGACCGGCTGCGCCACTCTGGATCCCCACGTAACGCGCTTCATCGAAGTTCAGCATGCACTTTGCACCTTTCGCTGATAGTTGTCCGAACAGATTCATAGATGTCTGACAAGCGTAACATGCTGTCTGGCAACCGACCAGGGGAGGTCTTTGATTCGTCAGAACTGCCCCGAGCAGAGCGCTTCATTGCTATGGTCACGGTTATCGTCGGCGCCACTGTCCGACAACGTCGCTATTGAAGGAGGCATCCTGTCCGAGAAGACAGCCCGCAGTATTGCAACGGGCCGAGAGAGCATGGTTGAGCGGGTCTACGAGCAGGTGCAGGAGCTGATCTCCCGACTCGGACTCAAACCCGGCGACCGGCTCAACACCGAAGCAGAACTCGCCGAGTTATTCGGTGTGTCGCGCTCGACTGTGCGCGAGGCGTTGCGGTCGCTCGAGCAGGAAGGCGTCGTCCACGCAGTACAAGGCCAAGGCCGCTTCATCTCCGCATCAGGCTCGCTGAGAGTTGAGCGTCCGATGACGAAATACGAGAGCATCACCGAGGTCCTCGACGCGCGGGGATACCGCGTCAGTAGCGCCGTACTCGAGGTATCGACGGGCGAAGCTGATGACGAAGAAGCAGCAGCCCTTCGTATCGAGAAGGGCTCAGAGGTGATCCGTCTACTGCGCATTCGCTACGGCGACGAGGAGCCACTCGTCGTGAGTGCAAACACTCTGCCCCGCGCGGTGCTACCAGGCCCACTCGAGCACCGCGACTGGAGCGGGTCACTCACGGCAGCCCTTGCCGCCCACGGCCATCAGGTGAACGCCTCGATCGCGACGATCTCGGCAGTAGAACTGCCTGACGAATGGGAACAACGCTACAAACTCGGCGGTCTCGGCCCGTGGCTTCTGGTGACGGAAGTAGGCATGAGCCGCCAGGGCGAGCGGGTACTATATGCCGCCGACTATCACCGTGGCAGCGAGATGTCGTTCAGCGTCCTGCGACAAAGGTGACACCGGATCCACGCATCCCCAAACTTGTTTCGTCCGAATAAACTTTGTGGTCTGATGTATTGACATGTTGTCAGACATCGTTCTATGTTGCTAATCAACCCCTAACGGGCTCAATTCACCAACGACTCCAGAGCTAGTCCTCGACGGTGAGTTGAGAAGGCTCCGCGGTGCAGCGCGAGTCTTAGAACACGACGGCTACATCGTTCCTCAGTTTGATATCGCCTGAGATGCGTAGGCCATACCCGAATCACTACGAAAGGAACGAACCCTCATGAGGAAGATGCCCTGGATGAAACTCGGCGCGATCCTGACCGCGGGCGGGCTGACGACCGTCGCCCTCACCGGTTGCACGGTATCGGGATCTGACGAGGCCGACAGCTCGACCGTCCGTGTCATCGCTCAGGCCGGGGGGCCCGGCGAAGCGCTCGAAGCGGCCGCGAAAGAGTACAACGAGCTGGGCCTCGGCGCCAAGGTCAAAGTAGACCTGTTCGACTACGACGCCGTGCGCGAGCGCACCGTGCTCGGCTTTAACTCCGGAAAGGACAGCTACGACGTCATCGCGCTGGACTACGCCTGGTTACCCGAGTACGTCGAAAACGGCTACCTCGACGAGCTGAACGACCCGATCGACGCAGCCGCCGACGAGATAGACCCAGACGACTACATCGATGCCTACATGGCCTGGGCCACGATCGACGACGCTCAGTACGCGCTGCCATGGTTCGGTGCCGTGTACATGCTCTATTACCGCACAGATCTGCTCGAGCAGGCTGGCATCGAAGTTCCGGCGACCTGGGACGAGTACCTCGCTGCCGCAGAAAAGCTGCAGGAGAGTACAGGAGTCGCTGGCACCACCCTCATTGGAAAGCGTGATGACCCACTACTCTGCGAGTTCTGGAGCATCGCGTGGTCGTACGGCGCCGACATTTGGGACGGCACCGAGGCAACGCTCGACAGCCCGGAGACGATCGAAGCACTCGAACTCTGGAAAAACGTACTCGCCTCGGCGCCACAAGACGCGCTCAGCGCCGACTGGCCCGCAGCAGCTGCCGCGTTCTCCGAGGGGAAGACGGCGATGATGATCAACTTCAGCGACACCTCCGACGCGCTGCTCGCCGAAGACTCACCGAACCGCGACAACATCGGCTTCGCCGCTCTCCCGGCAGGCCCGACAGGCGAAAGCACGCCGAACCTCGGCGGTTGGGGCCTCGCGGTGTCGAGCCAGTCAGACCAGCAGGACGAAGCGTTCGCGTTCATGAGCTGGGCGACCACAGCGGAGCAGCAGAAGGCCGGCCTCGAGCTCGGTGGTTCTGCGAGCCGCACCTCCGTGCTCAGCGACCCTGAACTGCAGGAGAAGTACCCGTACTACTCGGCAGCGCTCGAGAACTACAACAACGCAGTCTACTTCCCGGTCAGCTCTTCGTGGATCGACTGGGAGGCAGCTATGGCACCCGCACTTTCGGAAGCGCTGAACAGTAGCACCGATATTTCCGCTGCAGTGGCGGAGTCGCAGAGTCGGCTTGCCGCCGAGATCACGAAGGACTAATCCGGTGGTTTCACCCAGTACGGAGCGCCGGGGGCGACGTGTCACAGCGACACGTCGGTCCCGGCGGCTGGGGTGGCTCGTCCCCCTCGCTCTCCTCGCCCCCGTCATCGTCCTCGTTGGAGCACTGCGCGTCGTTCCGATGCTGTTGGCGTTGGGACTCTCTTTCACAGACATGGACCTGCGCAAGATCGATGGAGTCATCAACTTCGTCGGCCTGCAACAGTACGCCAACGTGCTCTCCTCCGGTGACTTCGGCACATCAGTGCTCGTCACCATCACGATCGTCGTGCCGTCCCTCGTCCTTGAGATGGGTCTTGGCCTGCTCATCGCGATGTGGTTGAACAAGCCGACCCGCACGCGCCGTGCCACCCGCGCCATGATGCTCGTGCCGTACCTGCTCGTACCGGTGGTCATCGGTAACTTCTTCCGTATGTTCTTCAGCGCCCAGTTCGGTCAGCTGAACTATTTGCTGGCCCTCGTCGGCATGGATCCACAGGCATGGCTCACCGACCCCGCCACCGTGCAGTGGGCTGTGGTCGCCATGGAGGTGTGGCACACCACACCGTTCGTGATCCTCATGTGCCTGGCTGGCCTCACTGGGATCCCCCAGGAGGCGCTCGAAGCCGCAATGGTCGACGGCGCAAACGCCTGGCAGCGATTCCGCTATGTCGTGCTCCCGAACCTGTTGCCGATTCTCGGTGCGGTCTTTGTCCTCCGTGGAATGGATGCACTGCAGTTGTTCGATGAGGTGTATGTCCTCACCGGCGGCGGGCCAGGCCGACTCACAAGTGTCATCAACATGTATCTGTACCAGTTCGGCTTCCGTCAGTTCCGTCTTGGCGAGACCTCCGCAGCTGTCACCATCATCGTCATCACGCTCGCGGTGCTGGGACTCCTCGTCCTCGCGCTGCGCAAACAGCGCAACGCCTGGAAGGTCGTGTCGTCATGACCGTGCGCATCCTTCGCCACATCGGGAACTTCGTGATCGGTGCGATCGTCGTCGTCGCGAGCCTCTACCCGACGCTCTGGCTCCTCGCGATCTCCTTGAAGTCCGACCGCGCGGCGTATGAATTGCCGGTGCAGTGGTTCTTCGTACCGGATTTCTCGACCTATGCCTCGCTGTTCGCCGATCGTGACTTCGTCGCTTCGCTCATCAACAGCATCCAACTCACCGCCATCGCGACGCTGCTGTGTCTTCTATTCGGTGCTCTCGCTGCCTATGCAATGTCGCGATACAAGTTCCGCGGTTCGGGGGTGCTGACCAGCACGCTCGTGCTCACCCGGCTCGTCCCGTCATTCGCGATCGTGCTGCCGACGTTCTTCATATTCCGCTCGCTCGGACTGCTGGATTCGATGACAGGGCTGGCCCTCGCGCTCGTGGCTTTCCAGGTTCCGCTGACCGTACTCATCATGTTCGGAATCTTCCAGGGCATCCCGATCGCCCTGGATGAAGCCGCCCGACTCGATGGGGCCGGCGTCGCACGAACATTCTTCACGATCATTCTTCCCGTAGCGCGCCCCGGTCTCGCCGCAAGTGCCGTCGTGACGTTCATCCTGATCTGGAACGAGTTCCTGTTCGTCCTGGTTCTTGCTGGCGATCGCCTGGTCACCATGCCGATGCTCATCTCGAGCTTCCAGACCGACAAGGCGATCCTGTGGTCGGAGATCGCGGCCGCGAGCATTATTTCGCTAGTACCGATTGCATTGCTCATCCTCTTCGCACAAAAACACCTGCTCTCGGGGCTTGGCGCCGGAGCAGTGCGCGAGTAGTCGCGACGCCGACAAGAAGGATTGTTATGAAAGCCATCGTGATCACCAAAGCAGGCCACCTCGAATTGCAGGATGTCCCTGAGCCGACGCCCTCCGCTGATGAGGTCGTGATCGAGGTCGCCGCCGCGGGAATCTGCGGCACAGATCTGCACATTCGGCAGGGCGAGGAAGGCACACTGCCCATCACCCCCGGGCACGAGTTCGCCGGCACGATTGTCGCACTGGGGGCGTCGGTAACAGGACTCGCGATCGGTGACCGCGTGGGCGCTGACCCGAACATCCCGTGTCGCATGTGCCGGTACTGTCAGGACGGACGCATCAACCTGTGCGAGAACTACAGCGCAGTCGGCGTCACACGCGCCGGTGCCGCCGCTGATTACGTCGCGGTTCCTGCGAATCTCTGCGTGCCCCTTCCTGACAACGTCAGCCTGGAACACGCTGCCTTTGCTGAGCCGTTGTCGTGCGCCGTGCACGCGATCGACCTGTTGGAGATGCGACCGGGCCAGTCGGTGCTCATCATAGGCGCGGGCACTATGGGTCTGGCCATGCTGCAGCTGACGTTGCTGAGCGGAGCACCTTTCGTTGATGTCGTCGACATCAACGACCGCAAGCTCGCTGGGGCCGCGGCCCTCGGCGCGCGCCACACAGCCACGACCCCATCCGAGATCGACACGGGGCGAGGGTGGGATGTCGTGATTGATGCCACGGGAAATCTCAAAGCAATCCAAGAGGGCTTGAACCGAGTCGCCCGAGGGGGAACATTTCTACAGTTCGGCGTTGCCAGCCCCGGCGGCGCGGTCAGCATCGATCCGCACCGCATCTACGAAGACGAGCTGAGAATCATCGGCGCCGTATGCCCGGCCTCGACCTATCGACGCGCCATCGATCTACTGGAATCAGGTCGGATCAACATCGCCCCTCTCATCAGCCACCGCGTCCCACTCGACGAGTACGCTCACGCGCTCGAAGCGTTCCGGCGTGGTGAGACGAAAAAGGTGCTCGTACTGCCGGGCGCAGGCCGTCCGTAGCGCGCACATCCCCCGCACTGATCGAACCAACGAAAGAAGAAGAATATGCGAGTGATCGTCACCGGCGCAGCGAGTGGAATCGGTGCAGCGTGCGCAGCACAACTCCGCCAGTCAGGCCATGAAGTAGTCGAGTGGGACATCAACGGCACCGAAAGCGTCGACGTGTCGTCCTCCGAATCTGTGGCGAACGCCGTCGAGCGATTGTCGGGATCGATCGATGCTGTCGTGCTCGCCGCTGGCATCTCGCGCATGGCGAGCCTGCTCGATACCACCGACGACGACTGGAACGCCCAGATCAACGTCAACGCCTTCGGTGTGTTCAACTGCCTTCGTGCACTCGTTCCGCACGTCAGCCGTGGCGGGGCCATCGCCGTCATCGACTCCATGGGAGGGCTTCGCGGGGCACCTTTCCTGTCGGCATACTGCGCATCGAAGTTCGCGGTCACCGGACTCATCGAAGCCGTTACCCCAGAGCTCTCGCTGCGCGGCATCCGAATCAACGGTGTCTGCCCGATGTACGTGCGCACACCGATGGAGACCCGCGAGCTGGCGTGGGAGGCCGACCTAATCGGCAGCACCCCGGAAGAAGTGTTCGCTAGCTATGAGTCGTCGACGCCGCTCGGACGCGTGGCTGAGCCGGAGGAGATCGCCCGCGTGGTGCAGTTCCTCCTCGGCTCGGACAGCAGCTACATGACCGGCACAATGGTTCCGGTCAGCGGCGGCGCACACCTCGGCTTCACTGTGCCGCCCACCGCACGGCTCGCGCAGTGATACTCATTTCTTGGCAGTCGGCATCCAGAAAGAGTTTGCTGTGACCACCCATTTCGACGCAGTGATCTTCGACTGCGACGGCGTCCTCATTGACAGTGAACTGTTGTCGATGAGGACGTCGCAGCGGATGCTCGCTGACCTGGGCTGGGAAGCAGACGTTGACGAGCTGATGGATCTGTTCGCCGGCAGTTCTCGCGAGTTCTTCGATAGCGAAGTCGAGAGACGCATCAACCGGAAGCTCGATCCCGACTGGCGCGCGCCCTATCGTGGGTGGATCGAGAAGGCGTTCCGAGATGAGCTCACCGCTGTCCCCGGCATCGTTTCGGCGTTGGAGCGCATCACCCTTCCCATCGCGGTCGCGTCGAACAGCGACCGCGCGCGTATCCATGCCGGATTAGAGGTCGTCGGGCTACTCCCGCGATTCGTGGGAAAGATCAGCGGCGCAGACGATGTGCAGGCAGGAAAGCCGGCACCAGACGTCTACCTGCATGCGGCTGCGTCCCTCCGGGTAGCGCCGGAGCGGTGTATCGCAATCGACGACAGTCGGTTCGGCGTCGAAGCCGCGCAGCGTGCGGGAATGTTCGTCCTCGCGTACAGCCCAGAAGGGCACGCCGACCCTCGACTCGACGACCATGACCGCACGATGCACCTCGATGATCTGCACCGGCTCCCCGAAGTTCTCGAGCAGCTCGTGAACGGTGCTACGCCTTCAGCAACAGCTTCCAGCCCGCAGTAGTCCACGCGCGCAGCGCACGGAGCACGGATCGCGGAGCCTACTCCGCGTCGCTTCGCCCGCCAGGGCGCCACAGCACGACCTCGGTCGAACGGCGGATGCGACGTCCACCGGTCACTGGCGTGACTCCCGTGGCACCGGCGGCGAAGACGCGCACACCGGGACGGTTCTGTCGTTCGGCGCGCAGCGCGCCTTCAAGATCGAGGACACGGCGGCGCAGCATCCGCACCTCGTCCTCGAGGTCGAGCAGTCGAGCGATCGCCGGCAGGCTCATGCCCTCAGCGCTCATCCGCGCAACCTCGCGGAGCTGCTCGATGTTGCGCGCCGAGTAGCGGCGGGAGCCTCCACGCGTGCGGCCGGGCACGACAAGACCGATGCGATCGTACTGACGCAGCGTCTGCGGGTGCATGCCCGCGAGCTCAGCGGCGACGGCGATGGCGAAGACTGGAGCATCCTCATCGTCAACCATTGCCATCACCTCCGAGACTCGCGTACATCATCAGGCCTGCGCCTTCGCCATCATCTCGCCGCGCGGATTCTCCTTGGGCTCTGCCGCCTGGAAAGCGAGCAGCGCCTCGCGCGCCGCGTCATCCAGGTGCGAGGGCACAGCCACCTGCAGTTCAGCAAGCAGGTCACCGGTGCCCTTCGAGGTCTTCACACCTCGACCCTTCACCCGCAGGATCCGCCCCGAGGGCGTACCGGGTGCGACACGCAGCTTGACCACGTCGCCGGCGAGGGTGGGGACCTCGATCGTGGCACCGAGAGCTGCCTCGGTGAAGGTCACCGGCACCGTGAGGCGCAGGTTCAGACCGTCTCGCGTGAAGACGGGGTGCGAACGCACCTTGATCTGCACGACGATGTCGCCGTTCTCTCCGCCATCGGGCGACGGACGCCCACGGCCGCGCAGACGGATCTTCTGTCCGTCTGCGACACCCGCGGGGATCTTCACCTTGAACGGCTTGCCGTCTTCACCCTGCAACGTGATCGTCTCACCCTGCACAGCGGTGACGAAGTCGAGCGTTGTGCGCGCCGTGACGTCGGCGCCCTTCTGCGGTCCGCCGAAACCGCGGTATCCGCCGCTCGTCTGGCCGAAGCGGCCGGAGCCGAAGCTCCCCCCGCCCTGGCCCTGGTTGAACATCGCGAAGATGTCCTCGAAGTCGGCGCTCTGGCCACGGCCGCCCTGCCCGAACCGGCTGAAGACGTCTTCGAAGCCGCCCGCGGCGCCCGCACCGCCCGAAGTGAACCGCGCACCCGAGCCCATGGCCCGGATCTCGTCATACTCCTTGCGCTGCTCCGCGTCAGAGAGCACCGAGTATGCCTCGCTGATCTCTTTGAACTTCGCCTCGGCCGCTGCATCCCCCTGATTGGAGTCAGGGTGATACTTGCGCGCCAGCTTGCGGTAGGTCTTCTTCAGATCCGCATCGCTGACATCCTTGGCGACGCCGAGCGTCTTGTAGAAGTCCTTGTCGAACCAATCCTGGCTGGCCATAGATCACCTACTCTGCGGGAACAGCGACGACGACCTTCGCAGGTCGCAGCTCGACATCGCCGAGTCGGTAGCCGACCTCCACGACCTCGAGGATCGTGGACTTCTCCGCTCCCGGAGTCGGCTGCTGGAAGATCGCCTCGTGGTGCTGCGGGTCGAAGTCCTCCCCGGCGGCACCGTAAGCGATGACACCGAGACGCTCCACGACCGCACGCACCTTCTCGCCGATCACGAAGAAGGGCGTGCCTTCCTGCAGATCGCCGTGGGCCGCCGCGCGATCGAGGTCGTCGAGCACCGGAAGCAGACCCTTGGCCGCCTCACCCTTCGCTCGCGCGATCTCGACGTGACGCTGCTCCTCGGTGCGCCGACGATAGTTGGCGTACTCGGCCTGCAGGCGCTTGAGGTCATTGAGCATCGCAGACTCGGCATCTGCGAGAGCCGCGTCACCCGCGGCCGCTTCGTCGCTCTGTTCCGCGTTCAGGATGTCGTCGACCGTCAGTTCGTCCGCACCGTCGGCGGGCGACTCGTCGGCGCCCTCCGCGGCTGCGGCCTCTGCGGCGTCGGGGTTCACCTGCGACGCGGGGCCGGATGCCGTAGCATCCGACCCCTCGTCCTCAGGCCGAACCTCGCCGTTTTCGTCGAAGTTCTTCTCTGCCATGGTTACTTCTTCTCGTCCTCGTCGTCGATGACCTCGGCGTCGACGACATCCTCATCGGATGCTTCGTCTGCCGGAGCCTCGCCCTCAGCGGATGCACCAGCTGCAGCATCTGCCTGCGACTGTGCGTAGATGGCCTCACCGAGCTTGCCCTGCGACTCGTTCAGCTTGTCGAGTGCAGTCTTGACCGCGTCGTCGTCTTCGCCGGCAAGAGCCGCCTTCAGAGCGTCGACGTCAGCCTGGACCTCGTCCTTGACCTCGGCGGGGAGCTTGTCTTCGTTCTCCTTGATCAGCTTCTCGATCGAGTACGACAGGGTCTCGGCCTGGTTGCGCTGTTCGAGAGCCTCGGCGCGCTTCTTGTCTTCCGCAGCGTTCTCTTCGGCCTCGCGCACCATGCGCTCGATGTCGTCCTTCGACAGCGACGAGCCGCCGGTGATGGTCATCGACTGCTCCTTGCCGGTGCCCTTGTCCTTGGCGGACACGTGCACGATGCCGTTCGCGTCGATGTCGAACGTGACCTCGACCTGCGGCATGCCGCGGGGAGCCGGCGCGATGCCGGTGAGCTCGAAGGTGCCCAGCGGCTTGTTGTCACGAGTGAACTCGCGCTCGCCCTGGAAGACCTGGATCGCGACGGACGGCTGGTTGTCGTCTGCCGTGGTGAAGGTCTCGCTGCGCTTGGTCGGAATCGCGGTGTTGCGATCGATGAGCTTGGTCATCCGGCCACCCTTGGTCTCGATTCCGAGGCTCAGAGGGGTGACGTCGATGAGCAGAACGTCCTTGCGCTCGCCCTTGAGGACACCGGCCTGGAGGGCAGCGCCGACGGCGACGACCTCATCAGGGTTCACGCCCTTGTTCGCTTCCTTGCCGGTCTCGCGCTTGACGAGCTCAGCAACTGCGGGCATACGGGTCGATCCGCCGACGAGCACGACGTGGTCGATGTCGGCGACCTTGACGTTCGCCTCGCGGATGACGTCTTCGAACGGCTTCTTCGTGCGGTCGAGGAGGTCCTTGGTGAGGTCCTCGAACTTCGCGCGAGTGATCGTCTCGGACAGCGAGACGGGGCCCGACTCGGTCAGCGACAGGTAGGGCAGGTTGATGGAGGTGCTGGTCGAGCTCGACAGCTCCTTCTTGGCCTGCTCGGCTGCTTCCTTCAGACGCTGGAGGGCAATCTTGTCGCCAGAGACGTCGACGCCGCTGGTCTCCTTGAACTGCTTGATCAGGTGGTCGACCAGACGCTGGTCCCAGTCGTCACCGCCGAGGCGGTTGTCACCCGAGGTGGAGCGCACCTGAATCGTCGAGAAGTCGTCGTCCTTGCCCACTTCGAGCAGCGAGACGTCGAACGTTCCGCCACCGAGGTCGAAGACGAGGATGAGCTCGTCCTCCTTGCCGCGGTCAAGGCCGTAGGCCAGAGCTGCAGCGGTCGGCTCGTTGATGATGCGCAGGACGTTGAGGCCCGCGATCTCACCGGCTTCCTTCGTCGCCTGACGCTCAGCGTCGTTGAAGTACGCGGGGACGGTGACGACGGCATCCGTCACGGTGTCGCCCAGGTAGGACTCTGCGTCGCGCTTGAGCTTCATGAGGATGCGCGCGGAGATCTCCTGCGGCGTCCACTTCTTGCCGTCGACGTCGAAGCCCCAGTCAGTGCCCATGTGGCGCTTGACGGATGCAACGGTGCGGTCGACGTTCGTGACGGCCTGGCGCTTGGCGGTCTCGCCGACGAGCACCTCGCCGTCCTTCGTGTATGCGACCACCGAGGGGGTCGTGCGGAAGCCCTCGGCGTTAGCGATGACCTTCGGCTCGCCACCCTCGAGGACGCTGACGACGGAGTTCGTCGTTCCGAGGTCGATTCCTACAGCACGTGCCATGCGATTCTCCTTCTGGTTGAAGTACGTAGTGAAGATATGGGGCGAATCAGAAACCTGAGTCGCAATGGCTCAACTGTATCGCGAGCGTGAAATGCTGTCAAGTGAACTTGATATGAACAGGCTCAACTTTTGCACTGACCTAGGATCTCCGTATGCATCGGTCGCGTGCCCTCCCTGCTGCGGTCGCGACGGCGGCCCTCCTGGCAATGTCAAGCGGGCTGTCCGGCTGCGCGCCGGCGCTCGGCGTCGGGGATTGGAAGCTGGAGCCCATCTCGTGGGATGCGCAGACCTTCGGCGACGTCGACGTCGCCTTCGGCATGTCAACAGTCGCCGCAGACGGAGTCGGAGGCTTCTGGAGCGGTTCCGCAGGCTCCTGGCTGCGCGTCGGAGCCGACGGCGAGACGCTCGCTCGATTCAACATCGAGGTGGAGCATCCGCTGCACGGGATCGGGGATGTCGCGGCACTGTCCCCCACCGAGCTGGTCGCGGTGCGATCCCGGAATGAACCGGATGCCACGCCAGGGCTCTCCCTCGTCGACATGGAGACGCTCGAGTACACCGACGTGCCGATGAAGCCGCTGCCGGAGGACGAGCCGGATCCGGCCGGCTTCGACTTCGGCGACTTCATGTTCGGCGCGCTGGCCGTGCACGACGGCGATGCCTACGTGATTCGATATCAACCGACGCCACCCACTCCCGCGATCGACTCCGAGGTCCTGCGCATCGATCTCGACACGGGCGAACGCGAGCTCGTGCACCGCGAAGCGCTGACGTTCGACGAGTCGACGCCGTCAGCTCCCGGAGCGCCGCCGGTCGACATCGATGTCGACGCCGAGGGCCGCATCTACCTGGCCACTCCGGCGAACCGCATCGTGCTCGCGCCCGACGGCACAGAGCTGTCCCGCACTGCCCAATCGGCGACTCGTCCTGTCGTCGCGGTGCGCCCGGATGGTCTCGCGCTGTGGTGGGGCGGCAGCGCAGAACCGTCGACAGCCGAGTCGGTCATCGTCGGCGGATCAGCCGAAGCCCGCGACCTGATCAAGGCGCGGCAGTCGTGCGACGAGCTGTACCGGCAGGACGCACTGCACCTGACATATGCGGACGAGCAAGAGCCGCTATCGCTGCTGTGCAGCCCGAATGCCGCCGCATGGGTGGGAGATGCGTGGGTGGTCGCGGTCGGCGGCGAGGGTGATGGCGTGCTCGTGCGGCTGACGCCGCCGGCTCACTTGCCGCCGGGAGGGCCGACGGTCAGCAGCACGACGTAGAGCGCCACGACGGCGACGGCGATGAGTGCCACAAGCAGGCCGGCGTGATTCAGGAACCAGCGCATCGTCTTGTCGTACCAGGTGCGGTCCTGCGGGTGCTCGCTCTCCTCGAGACGCCAGGCGCCCTCGAGTCGGCCCTTGCGGTGCAGCCAGATCTCCATCGGGATGGTCGCGAAGGGGACGATCGCGCTCGCGACCGCCAGGAGGCCGAGTCCGATCGACCAGCGCTGGTTGAAGGCGACGAGGATCGCCGTCGCACCATAGGAGAGGAACACGAAACCGTGGATGCCTCCGGCGATCGTCACCACGATCCCCGGAGCTCCGACAGCCCTGGCGATGAGCGCGGAGATCAACAGGGTCCAGGTGATCGCTTCGGCGATGGCGAGGACGCGGTAGAGGCTTGCAGGTGTGCGGAACATCGTGCTCCTTGTTCGTGGGACGAATCAACCGTACGTCACCCGGAATAGCAGTCACCTGACGGCGCGTCTGCCCGGCGCGTGGATGGACACCAACCGCCGTCCCACCTAGGCTTGCTCGTGCACCGGGAAGTATCCGGAAGATTCCGCGAGAGAGGAGCTGTGACATGAACGCTGTCGTTGTCGCGCCTCTCGCCGAACATCTTCTTCTCGAGGCCGCCCGCTACTGATCTGCGCGTGGTCTCCCTTCCGGAGCAACCACCGTGACTGATCCTTCTGCGTCCACCGACGCATCCTTCTTCTTCAACGAGAATCTCTCGTTCGCCGACGTCGAGCCCGGCGAAGACCAACGCTGGTCCACATGGCCGACGATCACCCCGACCGAGCGCGGACCTGTGCCCTGGCCGAGCTGGGTCGTGACCTCGGCCGGCGCACTCGACACCGAACTCGGCGTGCTCAAGACCGGCAAGGAGGCGGACGTGTTCCTCATCGAACGCGCCGTCCCCGACGACCCATTCCAGCGCACCCTGCTCGCGGCGAAGCGCTACCGCAGTCCCGAGCATCGATCGTTCCGTCGCTCCGGCATGTACACCGAGGGCCGAAAAGTGACCGACTCCCGCGCCGCGCGTGCCGTCGCGGGCAAGACGGCTTTCGGCCGCGAAGTGGCGGCAGCCGAATGGTCGTTCGCGGAGTTCGAGGCACTGACGCGCATGTGGCAATTGGGTGCGCCGGTGCCGTATCCCGTGCAGGTGAACGGCACCGAAGTGCTGATGGAGTTCATCGGTACGGATGCCTCGGCCGCTCCGCGCCTTGCGCAGGTGCGCGAGGATCGGCGGACGCTGGCGGACTATTACGCGCAGATCGTCGAGATCATGCGCATCTTCGCGGGCGCAGGCTTCGCGCATGGCGACCTGTCGCCGTACAACCTGCTGGTGCACGGGGGCCGCGTGCGGGTGATCGACCTGCCGCAGATCGTCGATGTCATCGTGAACCCGCAGGGACTCGATCTGCTGCATCGCGACTGCGTGAACATCTGCGACTGGTTCACAAGGCACCGGGTCGAGTGCGACGCCGAAGCGCTGTTCGCAGAGCTGGTGGCCTCGTCGTACGCGTGAGTGAGAGCGCGCCGCGCGAGCTGTGCGGCGCGCCCGGCGCGCCGCAACCCGCCGTTCACCAGATCCGGCCAGACTGCGAGCATGAGTGCATCTGAGGATCCCCGCGTTCCGCGCCCTGAGGCGACAGCGAACAGCGGCGCGGTCGGGGTCGTCGGCCTGGAGCTGCGCGGTGAGACCGAGGCGCCGAAGAAACAGATCTACTCATGGGCACTGTGGGACTGGGCGACGCAGCCGTTCAACACCGTCATTCTGACGTTCATCTTCACGGCCCTCTATCTGACGACCTCGCAGTTCCTGCCTCCCGAGATCGCCGCACTCGACAAAGGCGACGCGATCCGCAAGGCGGCCGAGGCCGACCTGGCCTCTGGTCTCGGGCTCGGCTCGACGATCGCCGCCTTCGCGATTCTGCTGCTCGCGCCGGTGCTCGGACAGCGTGCGGATGCCGCGGGCCGCCAGAAGCTCTGGCTCGGCATCGGCACCGGCGCGCTCATCCTCTGCATGTTCGGGCTGTGGTTCGTCGAGCCGACTCCCACACTGTTCTGGCTGGGCGTCGTGCTGATCTCGGCGGGAGCAGTGTTCGGCGAGATCGCCGCAGTGAACTCCAACGCCATGCTCGTCGGCATCGCGAATCCGAAGACCGTCGGCAAGATCTCCGGACTCGGCTGGGGCTTCGGCTACATCGGTGGGGTCGTCGCCCTCATCATCGTCATCGTCTTCTACGCGCTGAACTGGTTCGGCATCTCCGACGAGGGCGGCCTGCCGTTCCGCCTGATCGCCGTGGGCTGTGCGGTATGGGCGATCATCTTCAGCATCCCGATCTTCCTGAATGTTCCGGAGCCCTCGATGGGGCGCCCCGAGCGCCGAGTCGGGTTCTTCAGGTCGTACGTGCTGCTCGTGAAGGACGTCCTCGGGCTGTACCGCTCCCCTGAGACCCGGCCGACGTTCTGGTTCCTGCTCTCCAGTGCCGTGTTCCGAGACGGGCTGGGCGGCATCTTCGCCTTCGGCGCGATCATCGCCGGGCAGGTGTTCGGCTTCGAGTTCCTCGAGCTCGCGATCTTCGGCATCGCGGCGAACCTCATCGCGGGTGTCTCGACGATCCTCGCCGGACGCCTCGATGACCGGTTCGGCCCGAAGCGCATCATTCTCTTCGCGCTGGCCGCGATGGTGATGGCAGGCCTCGCAGTCTTCTTCCTCGTGGATGCCGGAACGATCGTGTTCTGGATCGGCGGACTGCTGCTGTGCGCTTTCGTCGGGCCCGCGCAGGCGGCATCGCGGTCGTTCCTCGCTCGCGTCACCCCGGCAGGACGCGAGGGGGAGATCTTCGGCCTCTACGCGACGACCGGTCGCGCGGCGAGCTGGATGGCCGCAGGGGCCTGGACACTGCTCATCGTGCTCACGCACGACACGGCGTACGGCATCCTCGGCATCATCCTCGTGCTGATGCTCGGATTCTTCCTGTTGCTGCCCGTGAAGTCGCAGCGGGTGGGCTGACTCACTTCGTCCAGTTATCGGCGAGCTTGCCGAGCAGGCGGGCGAGCTCGCGCGCCTCGTCGTCGGTGAACGAATCGAGCGCTTTCGAGAGCACTTCACGCTGCTCGCCGAGTATGCCGCGACCGATGCGACGACCTTCTTCAGTGAGCACGATGCGCGTGCGACGCGCATCATCGGGGTCGGCCTCGCGCTGCACCATTCCGTGCTGAACGCCCTGCTGCACAAGACGTGACGCGCGGGCACGAGCACGGAAGTGGCAGACGCGGCGCCACTGATCCGCACCACGCGGGCCAGGCGAAGCACGCGGGCTAGATGAAAAACGTCGGTTGCACCCATGCGCAACCGACGTTTTTCATCTCCGCTGACCGTTCGAGTGGGCGTCCCCGCGCGCGTCGAGAACCAGAGCCAGCCGAGAACAGTTTCGTCGGTGGCGAGCGCCTGCGACGCGCGAAAGTGTTCTTCCATGGCCGCGTCTTCCGTGGCCGGGCCTTCCGGCCGCGCTGAGCTACGCCGGCGACATCAGCCCGGAAGGCCCGAGACCACCATGAATCCGATCGCACCGAAGAACAGCACGGCAAGCCCGCCGTAGATCGCGATCGTCCAGCCGCGGTAGCTCTGCCCTGCCGTTCCGCCGGCAGCCGGGCTGACGTAGTTCCGGGTCGCTTCATCGCGAGCCGTCGCGGCGCGCGACGCAGCAGCGCGCGACTCGGCCTTCTGCGCAGCGGTCGGGGGCACAACCTCCTGCTTGTGGGCGGACGCTGAGGACCACGTGTCATCCGGCGCCCAGGTCCTGCGCTGCCGGAGCGCAGGAGCGGCCGCATCCGGTCCGACGCTCTCGGACGGTGCGGGCGGGATGACCGGCTCTGGGCTGGACAGCGGCGGCGCGGCGGCGAACGCGGGTGGCGGCGGCACTTCGAACTCTTCGATCGCCGCGTCGGCGTCGGGAGCGGTGACGGTCTCCGGCGCCGGGACCTCGAATGCTTCCACACCTGGCGTCGTGGTGGGTGCCAGGGTGGGCGTCGAGGGCTCACCACCGTACGCTGGCGCATCGGAGGCGGCATCCGCCCCTGGGTTCTGCGGGTTCTCCGTGTTTTCGCCGCTCACGCTCTCGATACTACGTGCGGGCGCGGCGAAGCGCGCCGGGTCATCCGCCGAGCGACCCGACATCGGTGTTTCCGACGTCGGTGCGGTGGAAGTTCTGGAACGACCGGGATGCCGTCGGCCCGCGCTGCCCCTGATAGCGGTTGCCGTACGGGCCGGAGCCGTAGGGGTTCTCGGCAGGAGACGTCAGGCGGAAGAAGCAGAGCTGCCCGATCTTCATTCCGGGCCAGAGCTTGATCGGCAGCGTCGCCACGTTCGCGAGCTCGAGGGTGACGTGACCGGTGAAGCCTGGGTCGATGAAGCCCGCGGTGGAGTGCGTGATGAGGCCGAGGCGTCCGAGCGACGACTTGCCCTCGAGGCGCGCGGCGACGTCGTCGGCAAGACTGACCTGCTCGAAGGTGGCACCGAGCGCGAACTCCCCCGGATGCAGGATGAACGGCTCGTCGGGCTTCACCTCGATGAGGCGGGTGAGCTCAGGCTGGTCCTCGGCAGGGTCGATGAACGGGTACTTGTGGTTGTCGAAGAGGCGGAAGTACCGGTCCAGACGCACGTCGATGCTCGAGGGCTGAATCATCTCGGGCTCGTGCGGGTCCAGCCCGATCCGGCCGGATGCGAGTTCTGCCTTGATGTCGCGATCACTGAGAAGCACGCAACCAGCGTATGGCATCGGCCGCGGCGCTGATGCGTCTGGCATCCTGGACTCAGTTGACTACACGGAGGTGGCAATGGCGCACTCGATCGTCGTCGGCGCGGGCATGGTCGGGCTCGCGACAGCGTGGCATCTTCAGGAGCACGGCGTCGAGGTGACGGTCCTCGATCGCACCGACGTCGCCGCCGGTTCGTCATGGGGAAACGCGGGCTGGCTCACACCGAGCAAGACGATCCCGCTCGCCGATCCGAGCCTGTGGACCTACGGGCCGAAGGCGCTGATCGATCCGGATGCTGCGCTGCATGTGCCCTTCCGGATGGATCCGAAGCTCTGGGGGTTCCTCGCCAGATTCGCCGCGCACGGCACGACCCGCGCATGGGATCGGACGATGGCCGCACTCACTCCGATCGACAAGCTCGCCCTCGAGTGCTTCGACGAACTCACCGACGGCGGCGTGGACTCGTGGACCAGAGAAGGCCCTTTCGTCGTGGGCTTCGCGGCGGAAGCGCACGCCAGAGGATTCCTCCGCGAGATCGACGGAGTGATCAGGCACGGACAGGATGCTCTACTCGAACGGCTCGACTCCCCTCAAGAGCTCGCCCCGATGCTCTCGGACGCCGTGACCGTCGCCTACCGGCTGGAAGGACAGCGGTTTCTCGAGCCCGCCCCATTCGTGCAGGCCCTCGCGGATGCGGTCGTCGCGCGCGGCGCGACGCTGCGCACTGGCGCCGAGGTCGCCTCGGTCGGCGGTGGCAGCTCAGCCAGCGTCACCCTTTCCAGCGGCGAGCGCCTGTCCGCCGATTCCGTCGTCATCGCCACGGGTGCCTGGATGCCGAAGCTCGCGCGCAAGCTCGGCGTGCGGATGCCTGTGCAAGCGGGGCGAGGGTACTCCTTCACTGTCGAGACCGCGCAGAAGGCGGAGCATCCGGTCTACCTGCCGATGCAGCGCATCGCCTGCACGCCGTATCAGGGGCGGTTCCGGATCGCGGGGACCATGGAGTTCCGCGGGCCTGACGAACCGTCGCAGCCGCGGCGAATCCAGGCCATCATCAATCAGGCGCGGCAGATGTTCCGCGGCATCGATCTCGACGTACGCCAGGACGAGTGGGTCGGCTCGCGGCCGGTCACGCCCGACGGGCTACCGCTGATCGGTGCGACTCGCGCTCCCGGCGTCTATGTCGCAGGTGGGCACGGCATGTGGGGCATCGTGCTAGGACCGGCAACCGGAAAGATGCTCGCAGAGCAGATCGTGACGGGGAAGATCCATCCTGCGATCGCCGCGTTCGATCCACTGCGCTGACGCACCCGCCGCCCGGTCGCTGAACCTGTCGAAGTGTCGGGCAAGCCGATCAACTTTTGTTATGCTGGCCAGGCGCCGCAAGGCTGCGGGACTGTAGTTCAATGGTAGAACTTCTGCTTCCCAAGCAGATAGCGCGGGTTCGATTCCCGTCAGTCCCTCCGTTGTCAGTTCTCGATCTACTTGAGACATTCGCAAACTAGATGCGCCATCTTTAGCAGGGTGGTGCGACAGCGTTCAGGGCACTCGTGTGGATGACACCGTCGCGGCTTGGCGCCTTCCGGTTGCGAGCGATCGTGCGGAAGTTCGACGTCCGCAAGCCGTACTCGTCACGCACTGGACGCACGCGATGTCCCAGCAGAATCGTGGTTCTCGGGACTCTCCGGACACTTCGCTGCCAATGGGAACGATCTTCAACGATTCGGCGCAGGAATGGACTGCCACCGCACACGCTTCCATGTCCCCGACCGGATGCGAAATATTAGGAGTGGTTCGTGATCTCGTGGTTCTTCCCATTGACGTTGTGGACGCGGTCGATGGGTGAGCGGCCTCCGAGAGCGGTATGGGGTCAGCGGTGATTGTATCTGTGAATCCAGGCCTGGTAGGTGGAGGCTCGGGCGGCGTCGGATTCGTAGTGGCGGGCGTAGGCCCATTCGAACGCGAGGGTGCGGTGGAAGCGTTCGATCTTCCCGTTCGTCTGCGGGCAGGGGCGGGTGAACTTGTGCTTCACGCCCTCGCCGAGCGTGTTGTTGAACACGTGTGAGCGGTAGCAGGCGCCGTTGTCGGCGAGGACGCGGAGCGCGGTGATTCCCAGACCGGCGTAGAACGCGTTCGCGCGGGTCCAGAACCCGGCGGCGGTGTCTTTCTTCTCATCGTCGAGGATCTCGGAGTAGACCACCCTCGAGTGGTCGTCGATCGCGGAGTGCAGGAACGAGTATCCGAAACCGGCCCGGCTCTTCCTTTTGCCGGCTGAGCGGCCCAGAGTTCGGTGCCCACCGCCATCAGGGATACGACCGAGCTTCTTCACATCGATGTGGACCAGATCGCCGGGGTGCTCGTGTTCATAGCGCACCGGTTTCTGCTTGCGCACTCGCACCCCGGTGTTCAGACCGCACCGCACCGACACCGGATCGAGATTCGACCACGGTTACTGCCCCAGGCTCGACCTCGAACGCGGAAACAATGCTGTCGCTGACCTTCGCCGAGGCAGCCGCACCCGGGCGATGGACATATGCCACGCTGACCAGTCCTGCACAGCAGCATTCCGCGGCGGTCTGCTCGGCGATGCTGGCGTCATGAATGACCGTGAGGCGACCGATGCCTTGATCGCAGCGCAGCTGGATAAAGATCCGGGCGAGCTCGGCCTCCTGGTGTACGACGGATACTTCTTCCTCGGCGTCGATCGCGGTGCGCGCCTGGACCTTCGTTAGTTCTCTTACACCGTCAATGACGGGTGCTTCATCGCGGCGCGCGCATTTGCCGCCGTCGACCATTCGGTTCATGTTCGCGTGACATGCGTCGGCACGGATGTTGACACCATGCCAATGAAGTGATGTCGAAGAACTGCATCGTGGTCGAAGCCCCGTAAGCCTACTTTCCGCCGGGAGGACCGGCCGTGAGCAGGATTACATAGGGCGCGACCACAGTGACGACGATGAGCAGCACCAGAACCATGCCCGGCGCAGGAACCAGCGCATCGTCCGGTCGTACCAGGTGCGATCCTGCGGGTGGTCGCTCTCTTCGAGGCGCCAGTCACCCTTGAGCCACCCCTTGCGGTGTAGCCAGATCTCCATCGGGATCGTCGCGTAAGGAACGATGGCGCTGACAACGGCCAACACCCCGAGCCCGATTGACAAGCGCAGATTAAACGCCACGAGGATCTGCCGCAGATCGTCGACATCTTCGCGAACCCGCAGGGCATCGAGCTGCTGCATCGAGACTGCGTCAACGTCTGCGACTGATTCATACGGCAACGAGTCGAGCGCGATGCCGAAGAACTGTTCGCAGCACCGCTGGCGTCGTCGTACGCGTGACAAACGTCGGACCCTACCTGATCGGGTAGGCACAAACAGCTCGAGAGGGAGTATCGCCGACTGCGCGGCCGGGCCAGTCTGGGAAGTGCGGAGATCCTCCGCCCGAGAGGAAGGACGAAGATGTCTGGAAACAGAGCGGTCGCCTATGAAGGTCCCGGCGTCGTGAAGGTGATCAATACGGATTACCCTGACTTCGAGCTTCATGACGGCCCAGGGGTGAACCCGGCGAATATTGGCCGAAAGATTCCGCACGGCGTCATCCTCCGCACCGTCGCGACGAACATCTGCGGGTCGGATCAGCACATGGTGCGTGGGCGCACAACGGCTCCCGCAGGCCTGGTGCTCGGCCACGAGATCACCGGCGAGGTGGTGGAGACAGGCCCAGATGTGGAGTTCATCAAGGTCGGCGATATCGTCTCGGTGCCCTTCAACATCTCGTGTGGTCGCTGTCGCAACTGCAAGGAGGGGAAGACCGGCATCTGCCTGAATGTCAATCCCGATCGGCCCGGCAGCGCCTACGGTTACGTCGACATGGGCGGATGGGTCGGCGGTCAGGCAGAATTCGTGCTCGTGCCGTACGCAGACTGGAACCTGTTGAAGTTCCCGGACCGCGACCAGGCTCTGGAGAAGATCCTCGACCTGACGATGCTGTCCGACATCTTCCCGACGGGCTTTCACGGCGCTGTCACCGCCGGAGTGGGCGTGGGTTCCACGGTGTACATCGCGGGTGCCGGCCCGGTCGGCCTCGCGGCCGCGGTCGGTGCACAGCTTCTCGGCGCGGCGGTGGTGGTCGTCGGCGATCTGAACGAGGAGCGCCTCGCGCAGGCGCGCAGTTTCGGTTGCGAGACGATCAATGTTGGTGCAGAGTCCGTGCCCGATCAGCTCGACCAACTCTTGGGCGTGCCAGAGGTGGATGCCGCGGTCGATGCCGTCGGCTTCGAGGCGCGCAGCGAAGGCCATGGCGCAAAGGCGAAGGAAGCTCCGGCCACCGTGCTCAACTCGCTCATGGATGTGACGGGCGCTGGCGGCGCGATCGGCATCCCCGGTCTCTATGTCACAGGAGATCCCGGCGCCGTCGACGACGCCGCCAAAGTCGGATCGCTCTCAATCAGCCTCGGTACCGGCTGGGCGAAGTCGCTGTCGTTCACCACCGGACAGTGCCCGGTTATGAAATACAACCGACAGCTCATGATGGCGATCCTGCATGACAAGGCGCACATCGCCACCGCAGTCAATGCCAAGCCGATCACGCTGGATGAGGCGCCCCGGGGCTACGCCGAGTTCGATGCGGGGGCCGCCACGAAGTACGTGCTGAACCCCAACGGGTACATCACTGCCTGACCGAGTTCTGACCAAGTTCTGATCAAGTCCCGGCAGAGCCGGGAAGAAGCAAGGAGTAATCATGACCACTGTCAACCTTGAAGACGCACGTCGCGTCATCGCAGCCGCTGAGAAGAAGGCCACCGAGATCGGCCAGCCCATGAACGTCGCCGTCGTCGACTCCGGCGGCAATCTCGTCGCGCACGTCCGACAGGACGGCGCCTGGCTCGGCAGCGTGAACATCTCAATCAACAAGGCCTGGACCTCGAGGGCCTTCGACATCACGACCAAGGACCTGGGCGATAACTCCCAGCCGACCCAGCAGTTCTTCGGCATCCAGAACACGAACGGCGGAAAGGTGGCGATCTTCGCGGGCGGCATTCCGCTCCTGCGCGATGGCGAAGTCGTGGGCGCGGTGGGCGTCAGCGGCGGCTCCGGTGAGCAGGACCACTCGGTCGCCGAAGCAGGTGCGGCAGCGCTGTAAACGCTATGCCGAGAGCTCCCCGCCCGGACGGGTGGGGAGCTCTCGGGTAGGTTGGCGTTATGGACAGCGAAGATGCTTCCCCCGGGTCACGCAGGCTACTAGTCGATCTCGATCGGACGGTGGCGGATCAGGCCGATCGCCATGCCCTCGAGCTCGAATCGCTTCTGGCGATCCTGCGGTCTTCCCGCCTTGACGACCGCTCGGCGCGGTCATCCGCGATAGACACGGCTGCGTCCGCGTTGGTGCGACTTCGGACCGAGGCTGACGAACAGCGAAGTTCCATCCTCGAACCGGTTGTCGGAGCATTCGCTCGGCTGCGGAGTGACCTTCGCCCGCTGGAGCGTTTCGGCTCGCTGGAGATTCAGTTCATCGAACCGCCAGCCACCGGAAGGGCGCTGCCCAGCGAGGTCGCCCACGCAGCGCGAGCAATCGTGCGAAACACCATCCTGGGGCTGGTCGACGGTGGCGATGCGCACCGTGTTCGAGTCCAGTGGGACTGCGACGGGCTGAACCTTCTGGTCAGCATCCGCGATGACGGGCGAGGCACGCTGACCGTGCACGATGATTCACTCCGGCCGATCGCTGAGCG
Organism: Microbacterium zouquanmingi; assembly: GCF_052266675.1. Taxonomy (NCBI): domain Bacteria; kingdom Bacillati; phylum Actinomycetota; class Actinomycetes; order Micrococcales; family Microbacteriaceae; genus Microbacterium; species Microbacterium zouquanmingi. The sequence continues at coordinate 551,037 of NZ_JBQPRA010000001.1, read as the reverse complement.
CGTCACCGAATTGGATGGTGTTCTGAGCGTCGACGCCACCCCAGGGTGGGGCTCCTCGGTGGATGTGCGACTTCCTCTGAACCCTCGTTCTGACATCAAACTGCTCGCTGACGGGGCGTCCCTCACTGCACGCGAGTATGAGGTGCTGCGTCTTGTCACCACCGGAGAGAGAAACCAGGCCATAGCCGTTCAACTCGGAATCAGTGCCAACACGGTTAAGTTCCACGTGTCTAATCTGCTGCGGAAGGTCGGCGCCAGCACGCGCGCAGAGCTCACCGCACTGGCGCTGTCTCGCTGAGGAGCAACATCTATGATCGGGCTGGTTTCAAGCGACGAGCGAGACCGAGCACCGTATCACCGCGCCAATTGACGACGCTGACCAGTTCGTCGACCTAGCCGAGTTCGTTGCCGCAGCATCCGCCGCAAGGCCGGGCTTATGACCGCTCTGCTCATAGGTCTCAGCCCGCAACCGACGCCGCGCACCCTAATGCGATTCGCCGAGGCCCCCGCCCCCAGCCGCCGTAAGTCGGATTCGGTCGCCTCGCGCGAGTGTGAATGTGGTGACGCCGAAAGGTAGCGACTCCCAGCCGCCATCACCGATGCGCTTGATCGATATATCTGCGGGCTCGCCGTTCTCGCCGCCCAGAATCCCCTTGGGCGTATGGGACTGCTGACGCTGTTCAGCGGATACCCGACCACTGGCGTTGTCCGAGAGAAGTTCATACTCACGGCTGACCGCCCGGCCTCCCGGATGACGTCCCGCCCCTCCGCTGCCCTCGATCAACGCAGAGCTCCGCACGCGCCACGGATACTCGATTTCGATGACTTCCGCAGGGATGAGCGCACAGTTGGATGTATAGGAATCGATGCCGTCATCCCCGCTGGAGTGGGCTCTGGCGCCCCCACCTCCGCCGACGGTATCCATCAAGGTCTTCTGCCTGCCGTTTCGAGGGTCCACGGCACGTGCGAGGAGGACGGGAAACGAGACATGGCTCGCCGCGATTGCTCGCTCAGGAATGAGTTCGCTCAAAGCACGGAAGACCGCATCGGTGAGTGCTTGAACTGGCATGTGCCGTGACAGGACCGCGGCCGGGCGATGTGGACGGAACAGTGAGCCTTCGGGGGCGATCGCCTGCACGTGCTTCATGTACCCGTGGTTCTGCCGAATCGTTGGCCCCAGGAAGCAGCGAAGTGCATAGTAGAGGCTTGAGTACGTGCTCGACCAGGGCACGTTGAACGTGCCCGCCGTCTCGAGTGAAGATTCGGACAGATCTACCAGCAGTCGTCCGTCTTGAACGGTCACGGCGGCTTCCACGTGGAGCGGCTGGCCGTAGTTGAGCCCATCGCCATCCAGGTCTACGGCCGCAGTTACGGTATGGCCCGGCCAGGTTCGCAGCAGAGCCTCGGCACGAGCAGAGGTGTCGTCAATCAGATCCGAACAACTGTCGAGGAATGCCTCCCGTGAGTACCTCTGTGCCAACTCCTGGATGCGTTCCGCTCCGCGACTGCACGAGGATATCTGCGCTGTCAGGTCGGCCTTCACAGAGGCCGGGTCGCGGACATTGCGCAGGATCATGTCCCAGAGAGCGGCATTCGGGACCCCTGCATCCACCAGCTTGACCGGGGGGATCTGAAGGCCCTCTTCGAATAGGTCTCGGCTAGCAGAGCCCGCCAAGCCGATGTTCCCTCGATTTCGAGCCGAGAGGCCGCCGATGTCGACGTGATGGGCAACCGTCGCGACGTAGCCCAGAAGCACTCCGTCCAGGAATACGGGCGAAAAGACCTCAACGTCAGGAAGATGGGTTGCGCCAGAGTAGGGGTCATTGGTGACGACGACGTCACCTTCGCTCACTTCCGGGAAGCGCGCTAGCGCTCCCTGCAACGCAAACTCGAGCGTCCCTGCTTGCGCCGGGATCAGGTGGGAATCCGCGATCAGCCGCCCCCGGGGGTCGAGGAAGCCGCAGGAGAAGTCGAGCATTTCGCGGATCATCGGCGAAAACGCGCTCCGCTGCAGAACCGAGGACATCTCGCCGACGATGGTCTCGAACCCGTTCCAGAGCAGTTCCCGGAGTACGGGATCCTTGACACGCATCATGAACTCCTTCGAATGATCATCGCAAGCCCGTGGTTGCGCTCGACGTGCCACCCTTCGGGCAGAAGGGTTGTAGCGTCCGTCTGTTCAATGAGGGCTGGCCCATGAAGGCCGGCTTGCACGTCTTCACGGGCAAGGACTGCGTATGCAGTCGGCTTTCCGAACTGGTCGGTGCCGAGGCGGGTGCGCGGTGGCACCGATTCATGCACCGTACGCGAGTCCCCGCTCCAGCCGATGCCCGAACGGCCCGAGATAGCGCGGACGCGAAGGGTGACGAGTTCAATGGGCTCGTCGTTCCACGAGTGTCCGAAGGCGGCTTGGTGAGCGGCTACGAAGCTGGCCTCCAGCTCGTTTCTGCTGTCCGCGGAGAGCGCGATTCCCTCACGCGCAGGAATTGTCAGTTCGTATGCCTGGCCCTGGTATCTCATATCGACATCCAGATGCGTGGTGAGGACCATCTCGTAGTCCGTTCCCCTCAGCTGAGCAGAGGCATCGGCTGCCATCACATCGAGAATCGGCCTGAGCTCTCCAGCATCCATCGTCTCCAGCGGCGCAATGTACGTTCGGCTCACTTCATATCGCCCCTCACCCATTAAGAGCCCTAGCGCCGAGGTCAGGCCGGGGTAGCGAGGAACGATAACGCAGTCAACTCCGAGCTCTTCGGCAAGCTCGCAGGCATGCAGAGGCCCAGCGCCACCAAAAGCCATGAGCGAGAGTGCACGAATATCGATGCCCTGCGCGAAGGTGACGGCTCGAATTGTGTCTGCCATCTTTCCATTCGCAATTCGGATGCTCGCCACCGCAGCCTGTTCGGGTGTCAATGTGAGGGCCGCCGCCACCTCTGTATCGATTGCCAGCCGCGCGTTCTCGACATCCAAAGGGAGAGCGCCGCCGAGGAGGCCGGCAGAGTCCAGGGAGCCTCGAACGAGGTGTGCATCGGTGAGCGCGGGGCGCTTACCAGTGCCATACGCGGCGGGTCCGGGATCGGCGCCAACGCTCTCCGGCCCTACCGAGAGTGAGCCGAACTCATCGACGCGAGCAATCGAACCTCCGCCAGCACCGATAGGAATCACATCGATCTGTGGCAGCGCCACAGGCATTCCCGCAACCTCTCCCCGATAGCGCCGCTTGGGGCCGGCCGGAGTGATCAAAGCTATATCTGAACTTGTACCACCGACATCGAGCATGACCAGATCGGTGTGGCCGATTCGCGTCCCGATCTCGGCCGCCGCCACCGCCGCTCCCGCCGGCCCCGAGACCAGGAGCGTGACGGGGAACTTCATCGCGGACTTCGCGGGAATGACCCCACCGGTAGATGTCATGAGCTGAAACGCTCCGCGAAACCCGCGATCATTCAAGCGACGATCGAGTCTTTGGATGTATCCGCCGGCGTGTGGGAGCAGCGCGGCGTTCAAGACAGTCGTCGACGTGCGGGGGTATTCACGGAATTCGGGAGCCACCTCACAAGAGAGCGAGACGGGCACACCCGGAAGATTCTCACTCAGAATCTCAGCGACGCGTTTCTCATGTGCCGGGTTGGCGAAGGAGAACAGGAAGGCAACCGCAACAGCATCGACATTACCTCGGAACATCTGCGCGGCTGCGCGAATCGCCTCTTCGTCAAGGTCATCGATGATCAGCCCCTCGGAAGAAATTCGTCCGCCGCAGCCCATCACCAAGCCCCGCGAAACAAGGGGTTTCGTCTTCGGTCGCCAGGGGTCGTAGAGGTCGGATCGTTGTTGCGTTCCGATCTCAAGGATGTCTTCGAATCCTTCTGTCACGATGAGTCCGACGCGGGCGTAGCTGCCCAGGATCACGGCATTCGTCACGACCGTGGTGCCGTGCACGAGCGTCCCGATGTCCTCTATTTCCACGCCCGACTGATCGATCAGGCCGTCAAGTGCAGTCATCATCGCGAGCCCAGGATCCTGCGGCGTCGATTTGACCTTGCTGATGAATAGCGCTCCGTCTGAGCGGAGCAGTACCGAATCCGTGTGGGTTCCGCCAATATCGACGGCGACAACGTGAGTCACTCAGTCTCCCTCTACCAGATCGATGGCAGCCATCGCGCTGCCCCAGCTCGTCGCGACTCCTGCGCCGCCGTGCCCGTAGCAGTAGACGACTCTACGGTCACCCAACATGTCCGCCTCAACGCGGATCGTCGGCCGAAGCGGCCGCACGCCATGCTCTACGGACTGTATGTGGGCCCCTCCGAGACGCGGCTCCACGATCGCTGCTCGGCGAAGCACACGATCGATATCCATCGTCGACGCGCGTCCCGCTGAGCTGTGACCGCCGACGATGACGTCGTCGAAGCGCGGAACGATGAAGAGCGGAGATTGCTCACCGTCGCGGACGACAGTGACGCGATCAAGACCCGGGTTGGCGAGGCGAATGACCGTCGTGCCCATGCCGGTAACCAGTTCGTCGCCAGCCAACGCGCGAGATCCGTGCCCGGTTGCGACCACCACCGTCCCCTTGCCGGGTAGGTCGGAGAGAGACGACACGAACTTCTTTTGCAGGATGACCCCCAGCGATTCCAGCCGCCCCCGCAACCATGTCAGATAACGACTTGTGTCAATGAGAGTGGTCCTCGTGATCGACCCAAAGCGGTATCCCTCAGGCAGCAACGCCTCATCTGCAATGCGGAGTCGAGGAGTGAAGCTGTTAACCCAAGGATCGGGCGCGTACGGCGACACGGCAAACGTCACCATCTCGACCTCGCGCATGCCGGCCGCTGGATCCGTCTCCATACGGAACCGATCTCTTGTCGCGGTCGCCCACGCCCTCACCCGGGCACTTTGTTCCACGAACGGCAGTGACCACACGGAGGCGGCAACCGTAGAAGTGGTCTGCTCGATGTGCTCAGCGATAATCGAAACCCGGTGGCCCCTTTCCACGAGCAATGAGGCGCACGTGAGTCCGATAATGCCCGCTCCGATGACAGTCACGGTTTCCGATCGCATTTCCCCTCCGACCTCTCTCGGTAGCACAACGAGGTAATGGATCCTAAGATACACCATATGGATCCAATAAGAGAGAACAGGCCATCTGAGTGGCAGCTGATCATCGGAGACATCGTCACGATGGATTCGAACAGTCCCCGGGCCGAGGCGATGGCGGTGGATCACGCTGGACACCTGCGAGCGGTGGGGAGTTTGGAAGACGTACGCGCTGCCTGCCCCGAGCATGTCAGGACACGAAAAGTAACAGGCTGCGTGGCGCCAGGGTTCATCGATTCGCACTTCTACATGCAGCGCGCGGGTATCAAATTGATGGACAGATTCCCTGACGCTCAACCCCGCCTCGACGAGTATCTGCGGGTCATGGAAGCGACCTCTGGGGATCCGGATTGGGCCGGAGGAATCGCTCCCCGCGCCGTCCGCGCCGAAGGACTTCGCCGGGTACAGCCGCTCCTTCACGCAGTGGGTATCACCGGAGTAACCGATCCATGGTCGACACCGGAAACTATGCGTGAATACCAGCGGGCTAGACGCAACGGCGAGCTGACGATGCGTGTGACCGCCATGGCTTACGTCGAAGAGCTGCGGGATCATGGCGTGACAGTTGATGAAGTGCTTCACGGGCTGGCGGGGCTGGGCGTGTCGACGGGGTTCGGTGACGATTTCCTCAGGATCGGCGCGTTCAAGATCTACGTTGACGGAGAAGGACGCCGGCAGCAGGCTCTGCGTGAGCAGGACTGGCCCGAAACCGGAGACCGCGGAGTGCAGGCGATAGAGATAGCCGATCTCATTCGGATCGCGGAGTTCTGCGTCGTGAATGACTGGTCGCTCGCCGTACATGCCATCGGCGGGAGAGCAATGCGGTTGGCGTTGGAAGCGTTCGAAGAGGTCGCGACTCGATTGCCCGAGCTCCGAGAGCGGCGTTTCAGAATCATCCATGCCTACTTGGAGCCAGATGACGCAACAATGCGTCGTGCGCGACAGCTCGGCGTTCTCGTCTCCTCACAGCCCGCGATCCAGTGGGCGAATGGCGCGTGGCTGGAACAGATGCTCCCGGAGTCTGGAGCGACGGCCAACCCGCTGCGCCGATGGCTCGATGCCGGCGTCCGAGTCGTCGTGGGATCCGACGGCCCATATTTCCCCTTCGAACCGCTGCGCCTCATGTGGTTCGCCCGCACCAGGGCAGCACGATCTCTGGAACGGCCACTGGGGGAATCTCAGCGGCTGGACCCGCAGGAGGCATTGCGTTCGCTGACGATCGATGCGGCTTACTTGGCCGGCGTCGAGGATTCGCGCGGATCCCTGCAAGCAGGAAAGCTCGCCGATTGGGTTGAGCTTTCTGCGGACCCCACCAGCATCTCCGATTCGGAGCTCCTCGGCTGCCGGGTGACACGAACTGTGATCGGCGGTGAGACAGTGTTCGCGTTGAAGGATGACCGCTGACCTCACACTGAGAAGGGATGGCGGCGGGATAGGGCTCTGAGCCCTATCCCGCTGCCATCGCAGTCGGCTGCTTCTACCCAGCGAGCCACTCAGTATAGGAGTTGAGCAACATCTCGTAGTTCTCTCCACGCCACTCGTTGTCCCACTCCAACACGATGTCGGCGTGCTGAGGCGCGTTGACCAGATTATTCGCGACCTCATCGGACAGATAGTCGAAGACAGCAGAGTTCGACGGACCGTAGTTGGTCGCTTCGGTGAACGCGGCCTGACGCTCGGGGTCGTTCATCCATTCCGCAAGCGCGGCGGTCGCCGCCGGATTCGAAGCCTTGATCGGGATACCGAATCCCGTGGGAACCACGAAAGCCTGGTTCCACTGAACCGTCACATCCACACCCTGGTTCATCAACGCGGTGAACTGGCCGTTCACGGTCACGGCGATGGCGACACTGCCACTGACCAGAAGCTGCTGAACTTCGGGGTAGGCCGTGTAGAACACAAGGTCCTCACGGATGGTGTCGAGCTTCGCCTGGGCTCGTTCGACGTCCAGAGGATACAACTCTTCGATGGAAACGCCGTCGGCGATCAGCGCGATCTCATAGGACGCGTCGAAGCTTCCAGCTGCTCCCGGCCAGGCGCGCTTTCCCGGGAACTTCTTCACGTCGAAGAAGTCCGCCCAATCCTGCGGACCGCCATCCGCATAGGTCTCGGAGAGCCATGCTTGCGCGATGCCGAACACGAATCCGCCGAGCACGTGCGGCCGCATCGCCGCTGGCAGCAGGTCGCCCTGCGCGGATTCGGGAATCTCGATCAGGTTCTCCGCTTGGGTCGAGTAGAGCGCAGCATCCCCCTGCATGGAGTCGTACTCCCCATCCTCACCGTCGAGCATCGACAGGAGTACTGCGTCCTGAAGCGTAGCCGAGATCACACGGACGCCGGTCTCAGCTTCAAATCCGTCGAAGTAGGCCTCCTGGCGCGCTTCGTTGGTCGGCCCTCCAAAGTCCGCCCAGACGATCTCGCCGGAGATGGGAGACGAACCGCCCGCATCCGAGGGCGATGCGTTCGGGGTCGGGGAACTACAGGAAACGGCCGTCATTGCGATGATCGCGAGGACGGCGACCGACAGCACTCGGCTTCGATGGGGCGTGGGCATGTTTCTGTTCATGGGTCGCACCTTTCTCACTAATGTAGGCAGATTGCGTTGCGAGGATCCACTTTATGCATGATTGGATCCAATACGAAGGGATCGAAGGTCTCGATCGAGTAACGAACCCTGCGTCGCGTCAGCGGCTCCGTCCGCGGATCGCCTTGATCGCCATCTGCACGGCGATAAATACGAGGAAGACGGCGAACAGGATGTTCCCGAGGAACGGATCTACGATCGTTGCGAGCCACGCGCCCAGTGCCGTCGTGGCACATGCCGAGACCCCAATAATCCCTGCGGCAACGAAGTCGACGTTGCCCCGGCGGAAGTTGCCGACCGTGCCGGAGATGGCCGCCGGGATCATCATGAGCAGTGACGTGCCCTTCGCGACGAGGTCGCTCGTGCCGAAGGCTAACATCAGCACCGGCACGACGATGATTCCCCCGCCCACGCCGACGAGACCAGAGACGACGCCGGTCGCCAGCCCCACGAGCACGAGAAGCACGCCACTCAGCCAGGTCAGCTCCAGCACCGCCTCGCGTGACGGGATGACGATGAAGAGCATGACGATAACCGCGACCAGAAAGCCGACGAAGCCCCATCGCAGCGCGCGCTGAGAGACACGGGGCAGCAACCACGTGCCGATCTGTGCCCCCACGACCGCCCCAGCAGCAAGAAGGAGCGCAGGGAGCCAGGCAACCGCGTTGTTCAGCGCGTACGAGATGACCCCGACCGAGGCCACGGGGACGATCGCCGCGAGCGACGTCCCGGCGGCGAGACGCTGATCGAATACGAGCAGCAGTACCAGAAGGGGCACGATGACGGTGCCACCGCCCACGCCGAACAAGCCGGAGAGCAGGCCTGCGAGCAGGCCGATGCCCACGCAGATGAGATAGAAGCGGCGGTTACGCTGCACAACGACAAAGGTGGATGGCATTTCTCTCCGGTTGGGTTCGGGTTCGAGTTCTCTGCAGCCGGTCTATCGGCCGCTAATGACGTGTCGCCAGGGCTCCCACTCGGGGTCATGCGAGGGCCAGACCACGGTGCCGAGCCCCGCGTCAAGATCGGCCAGACGCTCGATCGCCCGGACCGCATCGTCACCGGCGCGGGGGTCGGCAGTTGAGCCTGTGGGAAGGCGCTGTTCGATGTTGGCACGCAGGTCAGCGGCATCTCCCGCGAGGACGACCGTCCTGTCTCCGAGCGTGACGACGAAGGACTGGTGGCCAGGGGTATGACCCGCCGTGTCGATGGCGTCGAGTCCCGGCGCGAGGCTAGTGTCGCCGTCCAGCAGCAGGATGCGAAGATCCGGATGCTCGAAGTCGGCTTGGAACAGGAAGGCATCCCGTTCGGAACGGACCTCGCACACGTGCTTCCACTCACGACGCTGCATCACGAGGGGCTGTGTCGCGGTGAGGAGGCGCGCGGCCCCGGTGTGGTCGAAGTGCGCATGCGAGATGGTCGCCGCGGCCAGCTGCGACCAGTCCAGCCCAGCCTCCGCAACCTGATCGATGAGCGGATCGCCCGGGGGGATGACGGGCGTATAGCCCTCGTAATCGAATACCGCTGTGCGTCGCGCCGGGTCACGCACTCGCGCGGGATCGAATCCGCCGTCGATCAGGATCCAGCCCTCGTCGTAGACGACGGCCACAGCAGTGACCGGCTCCATCAGGTAGCGGAAGCTACTGCCGCCGCGAATCGAGATGGCTTCGCTGATTGGTTCATACCCAACGACGAAGGGGACCAGCCGCCGTGGATGACCCGCCACCGCGAGGCGACTGGCGTCGGTCCAATCTGCCACGCGAGTCATCGACGCGACCTCTCGGGGCGATCCAGAAGGCGCCGGGGTTCGCCAGCGAGCATGGCATCCAGCCTTTCGCCTGACAGACCCCGCGCGCGCAGCTCCGGAACGATGCGTGCGAGGAGGTAGCCGTACCCATAGCCCCCATAGGCGCGCAGTTGCGCCTTGGTCCAGGTCGACTGACCGAGCACATGACGTGCGTGCGGGTGCGTCGCTGTGAAACCGGTGAAGAACGCGAGCCGCTCGCGATCGGACGGGTTGTCGACTCGACCGACGTGTACAGCCTCGGTGCCGAAGCACATCTCGAGCACGGCGCCCGCGTCCGCCAACTCATCCCAATACGGCGCATCCATGTATTCGTCGGCGTTCGTGAGAAGGATGCGCTCCGACGGCAATCCCTCCGCGGTCATGGCCTCGATGATCTCGAGTCCATTCCGCGCATCCGGGTCGAGCCGCACGGACACGGCAGCATCCGTGCGCGCACCTGCGCGCGCAGCCGCACGCAGCATGTCGCGTTCCCACGGTCCGAATTCGGCGGTCGTACCCATGATCCCGACGAGCCCTGCGCGAAATTCCGTGCCGGGCACGGCGACCTGCAGCGCCTCCACGAGATGGTCCTCGAACGCGACCGCCGACAGCGCCGCGACCCAGTCCGGCAGGGAGTAGTGCACGTAGGCACCGTAGGCGCTCACGACCTGGACACCTGCAACCCGCGACACCTCCGGGAGGCCCGCGTGATCGGGACCGAGCCCCCATGATGTGCATTCGACGACGGTGGACAAGCCGAGAACGCTTGCGGCCGCTAGCTCCTCGGCCGCCAGCCGGGGATCGTCCAATCGCAGGTTGTCTGCCGATGCGAGCGCGTTCCAGCGCAGGTAACCGAGGGTCTCCATCCGGACTCCCGCGTCGTCCGGGGCGGGCTCTGATCCCGCGCGCCGCAATCGCGAAGAGTCACTCAGCACGTGGTCGTGCATGGATGTGGTGCCGAGTTCGTCGGCGGCGATCGGACCACGCACAGTCTGAATCACAGCAAACCTCCATTGAGGATCCATTCTTTACCGATTAGGATCCAATCATGACTAAAACCTATCGTCCCATCGACGTCCCCGCCACCGAGCTCGAGTCCAAGCTCCTCGCACAGCCCAATGCCGAACCGCTCTCGGGCGACATTATGACGCGTGCGAGGGTTGAGTTCGTCAATGACGAGCGCACGATCATCTCCGGCACGTGGGAGAGTGACCCCGGCACCTCGCGCTGGGAGTTCCTCACGCGCGCCGAGATCGTTCACATCCTCTCCGGCGCGATGACGGTGCAGCGCGACGACGAGGAGCCGGTCGATCTCACCGCTGGCAGCGTCGCCTACTTCCCCCTCGGGTGGACAGGCGTGTGGACAGTGACCGAGCCGCTCCGCAAGTTCTACGTCGTCTACAAGTGATCGGGCGCTGATATGTCGAGCGCAGAGCAGCGAGTGCGTGAGTTGGATCTGGACATCCCGGACTACGCCAACCCCCCGTACGGTCGCCGGTTCGGCCGAATGAAACCCTTCCATCGCATCGGGAACCTGCTCGAAATGAGTGGGATGTGCCCCGAGAGCCGTTCCGGTGATCGCGTTCACCCCGGCATCGTGGGCAAGGATGTGACGGTCGAAGAGGCGAAGTATGCGGCTCGCTACACTGCGATCAACATGCTGGGCATGATCCGATACGCTCTGGGCTCGCTGGACAGAGTCGCGAGTATGTCACGCGCCCTGTGCTTCGTCGTGTGCGAGCCGGGGTTTACCCAACTGCACGAGGTGTCCAACGGCGTCAACGAGCTCTTCCTCGACGTCTTCGGCGAAGACGTCGGCAGCATGGGCCGCGCGTCGATCGGTGCGACAACACTGTCGAACGACCACTGCTTCGAACTGTGGCTCAGCCTGGAGTGTGTGCCTGAGCAGACCGCGTGATCAGGTCGGGACGCGACATCACCAGAACCCTCCCGTTCTGGTTGATGTTCATGATCTCGATGCTCGGCGGAGTCTCGAACTCGGCCACCACGCCGACAATCCCGCTGTACGTCGCTGAGGTGCTCGGCGGGGGCTCCGATATCTCCGGGATGCTGATTTCGATCGCATCGATCACCGCGATCGTCGCGATGCCGCTAGGCGGGTTCCTGGCGGATCGCTACGGCTATCGTGCTGTCGCAATCACCTCCATCCTGCTCTCGGCGGCGGGCCTCGCGCTGCTCGCGACCATCCCGACGCTCTCGGGTGCGATCATCAGTCGTCTCCTGTTCGGGCTGGGCAACGCCGCCGCGATGAGCCTCACACTCACGTGGCTCGTCGGGCTCACCACGTCTGCACAGCGCGGCAAGGGGCTCAGCATCTTCGGGCTGAGCGTGTGGCTCGGCCTCGCGCTCGGCCCACAGGTGGCGGCAGGGGTCAACGATCTCGCCGGCCCGCAGGCCGTCTTCCTCACCTGTGTCGCACTCGAGCTCGTCGTGTGTCTCCTGTTTGTTCCGCTTCCCTCGCTGGCCAAAGCCCTGACATCGAGTGCAGCTTCATTCGACGCGGCGTCGCCGACCGGTTCCCCCGCAGGACGAGGGATGCGCGCACTCTGGGAGGTGTTCCGCGCCGTCTGGGTACCCGGCTCGGCCGCGGCCGCGGCATGGTGCGGAGAAGGCCTGATTCTCGGGTTCCTCATCATCCACCTCGGTGGCGCCGGCATCCCTGCCACGGGGATCTTCGGTGCCGCCTCGGTCTTCGCCGTCTTCGCGTTCAGCGTCGTCATCGCGCGCATCGTGCTCGCGCGAATGCCCGACCGACTCGGCCCGCTGCGATCGGCGGCGATCTCACTCGTGCTGCTGTGCGCAGGGCTCACCGTCCTCGCGTTCTCGGGCGACTTCGTCGTCGCAGCCCTGGGAGCCGGGCTCATGGGCGTCGGCTTCTCGCCGCTCTACCCCTCCCTCACGATGCTGGCCGCCCGCGGACTGCGCACGAACAATCGTGCGCTGGGACTGGGCATGTTCGGCAGCTTCACGAGCGTTGGCTTCGCGGGTGGGGCTCTCCTGGGCGGCCTGGTGCTCTCCATCGCTTCATCGATGTGGGCGTTCCTTATAGTGGCAGGGCTTCAACTGGTGGCACTTGCAGTCATTACGATCTTCACGCCTGACGAGTCCGCACGACCGCATCTCAATCCGGAAGAGCCTCGTCAACCCGTGCTCTGAGGGCGGGCTGACGGGGCTCTTCCGTGCCTGGGCCGAGAGATCAGGCCGGCAGCGCCAAGAGCATCGTCGGCGCTGGTGCCGCCTCACGCCCTGCGAACGGCAGCGGCTGGCACACGAGATAGTAATCGCCCGCTTCGACGTCAGCAAGGTTGGCGTTCTCCAGAATGACAGTTCCCGCGTTGCAGAGAATGACGTGGCTCGGCCATTCGACCGTGTGGTCGGGCGCCTCCATCGTCATGTAGTCAATGCCTGCGAACACCACACCGCGGTCGACGAGCCAATGCGCACCGGTCGGGCCGAGACCCACCCACGTCTCGCTGCGCTCGTTGCGCGTGAGCGCGTCGGTGGAGTTGCGTGTCTTGAACAGGACGCGCTTCGCGCCTTCTGCGCCGGCCGCGACCAGATCCTCCGCGGTGATCTCCTTCTCGATGCCCCGCAGATCGAGGACACGCACCGGGCCCACCGTGTGGTCCTGCGGAATCTTCTCCACCGAGGTTCCCCCCTTGACGAAGTGGCTGGGCGCATCGATGTGGGTGCCCGTATGTGCGCCGATGATCCAGCGCGACACCTCCGACGGGTTGGTCTCGGTGATCTCCTCGACCATGTCGTAGGTGGGACGACGCCCCCAATGCAGCATCTCGGGGTGAATCGGGATGTTTAGATCGATCGGTGTAGACACTGTGGACCCTTCTGGTTGTTCGGTGCTCACGCCGTGACAGGAACGCGCGTGAGAGGACTGCTTTGGATGATGTGCACGCGGGTCGGATCGACGCACCCGAGGCGGACACGACTCCCCACAGTGAGAGCAGAGACGTCAGCACCGGGCGGCAGCGAGCACACGATGCGGCGATCCACGCCGGAGCGCACCTCGAGCCGGAAGCGAGAACCCTGAAAGCTGAGCAACCGGATGGTGCCTTCGACACACCACGCAGGGGTCGGCGCCGCAGGATCGATGATCGCCAGGTCCTCGGGGCGAATGACGGCCGTTCCGTCCATGCCCGCTCCGGTGGGATCGTCGACGATCTGACCGCCCTGCGTCGGCAGGAGATTCGCCTCACCTAGGAAGCCGGCGACGTACTCGTCGACCGGGTGACGGTAGAGAGCCTCCGGCGACGAGACCTGGACGAGAACTCCGTCGCGCATTATGGCGACGCGATCCGACATGGTGAGTGCCTCCGTCTGGTCGTGCGTCACCGACACTGTGGTGATGCCCACCTGGTGCTGGATGCGTGCAACTTCGACCTGCATCTGCTCACGCAGTTGCTTGTCCAATGCCGCCATGGGCTCGTCGAGCAGCAGGATGCCCGGGCTCGATGCGAGAGCCCGCGCAAGCGCGACGCGTTGACGCTGCCCACCGGAAAGCTGCGACGGCAGCCGGTCTGCCATATCCGAGAGCTGGACGAGCGACAGCATCTCGTCTGCGACGGCGTGACGCTCTGTGAGCGGTCGACGGCGCGCACGCAACGGAAAGCCTACGTTCTCTCCGACGGTCATGTGCGGGAACAGCGCGTACGACTGGAACACGACACCGACGTTCCGCTTCTGCGGCGCGCGGTTGCTCACGTCCACACCATCGAACGACACGGTTCCCGAGTCTGGCTCCTGCAGGCCGGCGATCACGTTGAGCAGTGTCGACTTGCCCGAGCCGCTCGCTCCAAGCAGCGTGACGAACTCGCCCGGCTGGACGTCGAGGCTCACCCCCTTGAGTACGTGGTTCTGACCGAGGCTAACGTTGATGTCTTTGATGGACAGCGCGATCGTCATTCGACGACTCCTTCCAGAGCGATTGGGGCATTGCGCCTGCGACGGGCACTAGCGCGTCGGCTGCGCAGGATGTTGGCGAGGGGGATGAGGGCGAGGACTACGATGGCGAGCAGTGAGACGAGCGTCGACGCCGCGGTCAGCTCGGGGGAGAACGCCTCCTGTGACGCGTTCAGCATGCGCAGAGGCAGCGTCTGCAGTCCCGCTGGCACGAGGAACACGGCGAGCACCACCTCATCGAAGACGATGATGAACGCGAACAGCATTCCTGAAAGAATAAACGGCAGTAGCGCGGGGAGCTCGATCTTCCACAGAACGAGCGGCCATTTGGCGCCCAAGGTGTTCGCCGCAGGCCGAAGCGCGGGATCGATACGGGTGAGGCCGCCCGAGACGATGACGAAGACATACGGCAACGCGATGAGGGCATGGCCGACGATGAGCGTCACGAGCGTGCCGCGGAGGAAGCCGAGGTCCATGTTGACCCCGTACAAGCCCACTGCGTATGCGATCGGCGGCAGGGCGATCGGCACGATGAAGAGCGTTCGGATCCACCGCTGGGCGTTTCGACTGCGCACGCGCGTGATGCCTACTGCACCCAGCACCCCCAGGAGCGTCGCGAGCACCGTCGAGATGGCCGCAGTCCACAGTGACAGCGTGAACGAGCCCATCCACCGGCGATCGGTGAGGACTTCGGCGTACCACTGCAGCGAGAACCCGTCGGGCGGGAACAGAATGAAGCTTCCGCTGGTCCAGCTCGTGGCGACGAGGATGAGGAACGGCACGATGAGCAGGAGGCTCGCCGCGATGGCGACGAGGAAGATCGGCAGGCGGTACCAGCCGAGAGAACGAGCGACGATTGTGGTCATGTCTTCAGCCCCACTTCTCGCTGACTTTGAACAGCCGATCGGCGACGAGATATACGAGGATGGTCCCGCCGACCAACAGGATGCTCATGGCGGCGCCGAGTTCCGGACGGTTCGCCTGATTCATCTGCGAATTGATCACGCCGGAGATCGTCATGTTGGCCGGTCCACCCAGAAGAAGCGGCGTCACATAGAAGCCGAGCGACATCACGAAGACGAGCACACCGCCAGCGAGCAGGGAGGGAACGATCTGCGGCCAGGTCACGGCCCGGAAGGTGAGCATCGGACCCGCTCCGAAGATGCGCGCCGCGTTCAGCTGCTCATTATCGATCGACTGGAGAGAGGACATGATGGGCAGCACCGCGAACGGAAGCATAATAGCGACCATCGCCGGGTACATTCCGATCGTCGTCTGGTAGAGCTCGATCGGCTCGTCGGCCAGACCGAAGATGCCCAGGAACCAGTAAATTGCGCCCTTCGGCAGCTCCAGCAGCATCCATCCGAAGGAACGCACCATGACGGACGTCCACAATGACAGCAGGAGTGCCCCGAGAAGAGCGATCCTCAGGGCCGTGGGCGATGCCGCGATCGCCAGGCTGTACGCCCCACCGAGGATGGTGGTGAGAATGGTCACTACCACAGCCATGATGATTGTCCGCAGCAGCGAATCGGCGAAAGTTGGCACCGAGAACATTCCCGGATAAGCCGCACCGCCGGTCTCGAACGACTGCGTGAGCAGCGCGATCATCGGGAGACCGAGCGCGAATACGAAGAAGATCAGCGGCGGCCACAGGAGCCACCCCAGCTCTGCTTGCGTCGTGCCGAGCGAGCGCACGCGAATGCGCGCCGCCGGCGTATGGATCAGGCCTGTCATCGCCATTGCGTCATCCTCTCGGGTGGACTCTGCGTGAGTGTGCCGCCATTGCAGTTATGGTCGCACTGATCATCCCGCCAGCCATTCGCCATATGTGTCCATCAGCAGCTGCGAGTTCTTGCCGCGCCAGTTGTCGTCCCACTCGAGCATGTTGTCGTGCTCCGGCGCGTTCACGACATGCGTTTTGACGTCATCGCTCAGTAGGTCGAAAACGGCGGGATTAACCGGACCGTACAGCGTGCGCTCCGTGAAGACGGCCTGGTTCTCCGGGACATTCAACCATTCTCCAAGAGCGGCGACAGCATCGGGGTTGCCCGCCTTCTCAGGAATCACGAACCCGTTCAGCGTGCCGAACGCCTCGTTCCACTGCACAGTGACATCGAGCCCGGCATTCTGCAGGGCGGTGAACTGACCGGTCACGCTGACGGCGATCGCGGCGCTTCCGCTCGAGAGGAGCTGCTGCACCTCGGGGTACGACTGGTAGAACACCATATCGTCGCGAATCGAGTCGAGCTTCTTCGTGGCACGATCCAGATCGAGCGGGTACAAATCTTCAGGCGCAACGCCATCGGCGAGGAGCGCGATCTCAAAGGAGGCGTCGAACGAACCAGGGGCGCCCGGCCAGGCGCGCTTGCCGGGGTACTTCTCTGTGTCGAAGAGGTCGGCCCAGTTCGTCGGTCCGCCGTCATCGAAGGTCTCAGTCAGCCAGCCCTGCGCGAGGCCGACGTAGAACCCACCCAGAATGTACGGGCGGAATTCCTCGGCGATGAGGTCGCCCTGCGCCGCCTTCGGGATCTCCTGCACACTGTCCGCGTAGTTGACGACATCGCGCATGTCGACCTGGAGGACGTCGTAGTCACCGTCTTCACCCTCGAGCATCCCGTAGTACACGGCGTCCTCGATGCTGACCGAGACAACCTCGACATCGGTCTCGTCAAAGAAGCCTTCGAAATACGCAACCTGACGGCTCTCGTTGGTCGGGCCACCGTAGTCTGCCCAGATGATCTGGCCGCTGATCTGGTCCGATCCTCCGGACTCGGACGGCGAGCCGCCGCCCGCGCAACCAGCGAGCAACGCGACTGCTGAGGCCGCCGCGATGCCCGCGAGCACGCGGCGACGGTGAGGTGCGGTGATGTGCATGGTGGCTCTCCTCATCATTGTGGATCCAATTCATTATGTTATGGATCCGTTCGGATGTCGAGACTTTTCTTGTATTGCTCACCCCAAGCCATCAGGGGGGAGCAGTAGCCACACCAGAGGGTACCTGTGTAGACACCGATCGCCGGCGCCGGCTTCGAGAGCAACACCGAGGCCGAGACGCCCTGAGACCCGGCCATGGTGGGAACCCCAGCGTCACGGCCGCGGAATCCTCACATCACTGCGCGAGCCACTCGGTGTAGAAGTCGAGATATTCGCCCCGGTTCTCGGCGTGCCACTTCGAGTCGCGCAGGATCACATCCTTGTGTGAGGGCGCGTTGACGAGATCGTCCTGTCGTAGACGGTCACGCCGCCGATGTCAGTGCGGCGAACAGTGAGGGCCCGAAGTTCGTCAACCTCGACGGCCGTGGGGTCCGCCGACCAGAGCGCCCAGTCTGCGCACATCCCAGGGCGGATCATGCCCCTGTCGTTCTCCGCGAGCGCCGCCCGTGCGGCACCGGTCGTGTAGGCCGCGAGCGCTTCCTGGATCGTGATCGCCTCGGTGGCACTCAACCGCTCTTCCTCCCCCGCGACGCGACGCGTGATCGCCTGCCACATGAGATGGCGGGGGTCGAATGCGAAGAAGGGGCCGTCCGAGCCGAATGCCACAGTCGCGCCGGCATCGAGCCACGTCCGGACTGGGTTCGCGCGTTCCGCCCTCTCGCCGAGCGCCGCACGGAGGCCGCGGCCGTTGTGCCAGATGATCGATGGCTGCAGGGACGCTATCGTCCCCAACTCAGCGAGCACGCGGATGCTCTCGTCGCTCGCCTCGAGATACGCGTGAATGGCCTGGAACCGGTGCAGGCTGACGGCATCGCCTGCCTGCGCGTAAGCGCGGGCGAGGAGAGCCACCGCACCACCGCCCACAGCGTGCGTGCCGACGCCCCAGCCGTGCTCGCCGCACCACCGGACGAGGCGAGTGAACTCCTCGTCGGAGATGCGCTGGAGGCCTGTGTATCCATCAGCAGTCCACGGCTGCTCGAGAAGTGCCTGACCCTTGAGCGCCTCGCCGTCGGAGTAGACCTTGATCGGGCCGAGGCGCAGCGTATCGTCACCGAAGCCGGTCGACACGCCTGTGCCGTCCAGATGTGCGATGACGGCATCCACATCGGGGGTCGCAGCCGATCCGATCTCGAGGTAGGGCATCGCCACGGTGCGCATGGTCAGCAGGCCCCTTCGGCGCGCTGCCTGATACCCTCGCATCTCGGCGGTGGTCACCGCGGGATCCACGATGCCGGTGATGCCGAGTGAGTGAAGCAGCGGCTGGACACGCACGAGCCCGCGGATACGGTCCTCGAACGGGGGATGCTCGGGGCCATCATCGTCGAAGCTGTCGCGCATGCGCTGGATGTACACCTCGACGTCGTCGCCATCCTCGACGTGGTCGAGCGACTTAAGGCCGCCGCGCTGCATGTGCATGTGCGCGTCGATGAGACCAGGGAGCACGACCCCGGGCAGCTGGCAGACGGGGGCACCACGCACGACCGAGCGCACGTGGTCGACGGTGCCCACAGCGACAATCCGGCCTCCGGAGACCGCGAACGCTTCGGCGCGCGGCGCCTCCGAGTCCATCGTCACTACGGGGGCCACAAAGACGGTCGAGGACGTCTGCGTCATTCCCTCTTCATGCAGAGCTGTCGTGGCTGTGGGAGTCATGACGCAGGCGAGCGAGTCTCGACCGTCGTGACGATCTCGAAAACGTTGCCGCCCGAGAGGTTCACAACCCCGAAGGTGGCCGACGTCATCCGTCCGACCCTGTCTCCGAACACCTCCAGGAAGAGGTCGTTCGCGCCGTTGCTCACCTCGTGCACCTCGGTGAACTC
Organism: Microbacterium zouquanmingi; assembly: GCF_052266675.1. Taxonomy (NCBI): domain Bacteria; kingdom Bacillati; phylum Actinomycetota; class Actinomycetes; order Micrococcales; family Microbacteriaceae; genus Microbacterium; species Microbacterium zouquanmingi. The sequence continues at coordinate 531,878 of NZ_JBQPRA010000001.1, read as the reverse complement.
CTCAGTCGTGACAACGTAACACAGCGTCTGCACGAACGAGGTGACCTCATCGAGCGATCCGACCGCATGGCGGATGAGGCCGAGCACGTTGCATCCCGCCATCCGCGCGGCCGCCCTCCCCTGTTCCGGCGTGACGTTCGCACCGACGCGGCCGGGATGCAGCTTGTTGCCTGCACGATCCTCGGGCGTCATGCCCGCCAGCGTAAGGGTGTTCCCGGTGTGGTGGAACGCCTTGAGCGGCCCATATCGGAGCCCGAAGGGAGGGTTCGCGTAGTCGGGCATGACGAGTCCGAGCTCAGCGGCGCGGTGTTCGGGAGTGGTCATAGGTTCGCTCCATCCATCTGCGTGCGCGAGATCAATTGGATCCGCATCTAGCCAACATGGATACCTTATGCCAAGATCGGGCAAACGACGATGGGAGCACAGGGTATGCGATACAAGCGAACTGTCACAGTCGGGGCGGTAGCCATGGCCACGATGCTGGTCGGATGCGCCACCACGGCACCGAACACCGACAGCGGCCCGTCCGGAAGCATCGTCTGGGCCGACTACGGCGGGCCGACGACCGAAGCCTTCACCGAGATCTTCTTCGAGCCGTTCACGAAGGAGTCCGGCGTCGAGGTCACGACGACCATCATGTCCGCGGCGGTGCAGTACTCGATGTTCGACGGCGAGGAGGGCGACTACGACACGATGATGACGGGTATGGCCGAAGTCGTCCTCTACGCCGACAGCCTCCTCCCGGTCCCCGATTCGCTTCCGCGCTCGGATCAGCTCCCCGACGACATCGCGAAGTACGCGATCGCGACCCCGTTCGTGGGCTACGCACAGGGCTACCTCGCCGAGACGTTCCCGAACGGCGGCCCGCAGACATGGGCAGACTTCTGGGATGTCGAGCAGTTCCCCGGCAAGCGCGCGGTGCCCGGCGAGTACTTCGATTTCATGATCGAGGCCGCGCTGCTGGCCGACGGAGTGCCCGTCGACGACCTCTATCCGCTCGATGTGGACCGCGCGTTCGCGAAGCTCGATGAGCTCAAGCCCGACATGGTCTTCTACACCGAGTACCCGCAGGTGCCCGCACTGCTTGTCGCAGGCGGCGCGGCAGTCGCCTTCGCGCCGAACGGCCAGTTCGCCGCGCTCTCGAACGGCGGCGTCGACGTCGTCGTTTCGTGGAACCAGGCATTCGTGGAGGCGAACCCCTTCATCGTCCCGATCAAGGCGTCCAACCCCGAAGCGACGTTCGCTCTTGCCGAGGTGCTGGCTGATCCGAAGCTGCAGGCCGAGTTCGCACGTCGCACCAATTACGGACCATGGAGCTCTGCGGCATTCGACCTGCTCACCCCCGAGGAGGCGGCCAATCTACCCAACTCGCCGGCGAACACGAAGGTCGTCTGGCCGGATGCCGAGGCCCGTGCCGATCTCTACGAATCGCTCAACGACCTCTACATGGAGTGGCTCACGACCTGGGGATGACGCGGGTCACAGCTGCGGTCGACGACGCATCATGTCGCCGACCGCAGCTTCCCAGGCGAGGCCGTACTCGAGCAGCGCACGGTCACCGCGACAAGGCCCGACGAACCGGGCCGGTCGGCAAACCCTCGTCCGAGAACGCGGCCGGCGCCCCGAGCTTGGCGACGGATTCATTGCGTCGATGCGAGCGACGTGCTCCTCGACGACCTCTTCCGCCGACACGCTTCGCGTGCGAGTCGCATCCGCCAGGGCTACGGCTGACATAGTGGTGAGTGCGCTCATCGGCTCCTCGACTCCTCGATGAGCATGTGCGAAACCTTCTCGCCTATGACCACGGCGGGCATCGCCGTCGTCGCGCGCGGAGCCCGCGGCATGATCGAGCAGTCCGCGATCCGGAGGCCCTCGATCCCGTGCACGCGCGCACGAGCGTCGACCACGGCGAGCGGATCGGTGTCCACGCCCATCCGACAGGTGCCTACGGGGTGCCAGTAGTTGTCCGGATGGGCATAGAGGTGGGCGCGCAGCGCAGCGGGCTCGAGCGTATCGGGGCCGGGGTGGATCTCTTCTCCGACGAGCGCCGCGAGCGCCGGTGCGGCGGCCAGCTCGCGGAGGATCTGTGCACCCTCGGCCAGGATCCGCACATCGATGCCCTCGGGGTCACTGAGGAACCGATGATCGATGACCGGCGCGGCCTCCGGGTCGGCGCTGCGCAGACGGACGAAGCCCCGCGACCGGGGCAGGAGCGCAGATGTCCCCACGCTCCACCGCTTGCGCTCGGTCGCGTGGGTGGGGCTGTACGGGAGGAAGTGCAGGTCGAAGGCCTCCGACTCGAAGCTCGAGGCGGCCTTGCCCATCGCCTGCTCATCCGGCGCCCAGCCTGCGCCGCGCGCTTCTGCCATCGCGTGCGACATCGCCTCACTGCCTGTCCAGCTCATCAGCAGGAAGGGCTGATCGTGCAGGTTCTCCCCCACTCCCGGCAGGTGGTGCACCAGCGGGGTGCCGAGCGGCGCGAGCTGATCGAACGCACCGATGCCGGACCGCTGCAGGATCGTTGGCGAGTTGTAGGCGCCTCCGGCGAGCACGATCGCGCCTCCCCGAACGAACACCCGCTCCCCGTGGCGCTGCACGATGACGCCGGTGGCGACGCCCTTCTCGACGACGACTCGGTCGACGAGTGCGTCGCCGATAATCCTGAGGTTCGGAAGCCGCCGCACTGGGTCGAGGTACGCGAACGCCGTGTTCACCCGGACGCCGTTCTGGATGTTGACTGCTTCCGGAGCGAAGCCGGCGCTCTCGTCGAGATCGTTGAGGTCGCGCAGGTGCGGCATCCCGACGACCGGGGCAGCGTCGTACCACGCGTGCTGCCAGGGAGTCAGCTCCGCGGCGGTGTACAGACGCACCCGCATGCGCTCCATGCCCGTGCGGAACAACGGGGCGAGGTCATCGGTCGCCCAGCCGTCGAGTCCAGCCTCGGCCCACGCGTCATAGTCGCGGCGATGACCCCACGTCTGCGTGCAGCCGTTGAAGTCGCTGGATCCGCCGATCGCACGGGCCCGCTCGAACCCAATCCGCCACGGGTAGGCGTCGCCGGAGTCGTAGCCCCAGTCGTGCGACGTGCCCAGCCTGGTCGCGTCAACGATGTCGCTCGGCCATGCGGCGTCGCCCTCCGCGCCGAAATCGGGGCCCGCCTCCAGGATGAGCACGTCCTGGCCGGCCTCCGCCAGCCGGGCTGCCACGACGTTGCCCGCCGTGCCGCCGCCGACGACGATGTACTCCGCCTCACCCGGCAGCGACATAGTCGTCATGCCAGGACCACGGTGCCGAGGCGCTCCTCGATGTAGGCCTGCACAGCGTCGGCGGTGATGAGCGCGTCACGCTGCAGGTATTCGACAGCCTCGAGCGAGTATTGGTGTGCCCGTTCGGTCGATCCGCCCACGCAGTCCGTCAGCACCCGCACGTGGTAGTCGTGCTGATGCGCGTCGATGGCGGTGTAGTGGATGCAGACATCCGTCAGTCCGCCGATGAGAAGCACCGTGTCGGCCTTGTACGCCTTGAGAACGATCTCGAGTTCCGTGCCGAAGAACGCCGAGTACCGGCGCTTGCGGATGACGAACTCCTCAGGCTGCGGGTCGAGCCAGGCCGCAATGGCTGTCTCGGGGTCGTCCTCGGCGCAGTGCGCGCCTTCGGCGCCGTCGAGTTCGCGGCCGATGTCGATCATCGAGGGTTTGTGCACTTCCTGGATCCACACCACTGGAATGCCGGCCTCGCGGCAGCGGTCAACGAGTCGCCGCACGCGCGGGCGCCGCTCCTGCCGTCCGGTCATCGAGGGGATGCCTTCGTTACCGGCGTCGGCCTCCGCCGCCCCACCCTGGATGTCCACGACGATCAGGACGGGATTTCCGACGATGTGCGCATCGTCAGCGATCGCGATAGGGGTCATGTCTGTTCCTCCGAAGTTCTGGGCATTGCAATTGGATCCGATATAGGAGAGATTGTACACATCATGTAAGAGCGGCGGCGTCCCTCGACGCCGTTTCTGCTCAAAGGAGGCAGGATGAACATCCCCGACGATCTCACGTTCGACCTTGTGGAATACCGAACTCGCCGCGGGAGGGTGCAGGCGGCTCTCCGCGAGCGTGACATCGATGTGCTCATCGTCACGTCACCGGCGAACCTGTTCTGGCTCACCGACTACGTCGCGTCCTGGTATCCCCCCCGACTTCCCGTCGGCGTCGCGATCTGGGCGGACGATGGACGTTGTGTCTTCTTCGACTGGACCCGCCACCGCGAGTTCCTTCCGTACGGTGCCCTGTACGACGAAGCGGAGTTCCTCGACTACGGCTCGGCACCGGTCGAGGTCGCCGAGCAACTCGCCAGACGGAGCCCCGGCGCGCGGATCGCGATCGAGTGGTCATCGCCCACTCCCGTCTCCTCGGTCGCCGTTGCGATGGGTGAGGAGCTGCGCGCCCGCGGCATGCAGGTCGCGACAGGCGACTGGATCGTAGACACACTACGCCTCTACAAGTCCCCGGAGGAGCAGAAGCGGATGCGGGCCGCCGCCCGGATCGCCGATACGACATTCGAGGAACTCCCCAGCCGACTTCGACCGGGGATGACCGAGCTCGAGGTCGCCGCCGTGGTGACGACTCTCATGTCAGAACAGCGCGGCGAAGTCCCGGCGCAGCATCCGCTCGTCGCATCCGGGCCGTCCGCCTGGCGCGAGGTGCACGGCTTCCCGTCGGGCAGACGCCTCGAAAGAGGCGACATCGTCTCGGTGGACGCGTCGGCGGTCGTGGACCGCTACCACGTGAATCTCTCCCGCGTGTTCTCGATGGGTACGGACAATCCGCCGGCCGAAGCGATGATGGATGCCGCGGCGGTGAGCCTGCGCGTGCTGTGTTCCACCGCGCGCCGTGGCGAGGATCCCGCTCCCGCGATGGATGCCGCGGAGGCGGCGCTGCGTGCCCTGATCCCGGATGAGAACATCTGGTGGACGGGCGGCTATGCGATCGGCATCTCCTTCCCACCCAGCTGGGTCGGCCACACCTACCTCGCCAACGACGGCCCGGAGCGGATCGTGCTCGCCGACGGCTACACGTCGAACTTCGAGTCGATCATGAGCGACCGTGCCGCCTCGTGCGAGGCGGCCGCGATCGACACCGTCATGATGACGCAAGACGGACTCCAGTCACTGTCCGTACTCCCGCGTCGCCTCGTGGTTGTGGACTGCTGAGCCGTCACCGCGACCGCCGCGGCGTCAGAGCGGCCCCATGTCCGTCACCACGTCACGTGCGGTACGCGGCGCGTCGCCGAACCTCGCGGGGTTCCAGACCGATGCGTCGGCCAGTTCCGTCGAACCGGTCATCACCAGATCAGCGATGACGCGACCGAAGCCGGGTCCGTTCGTGACGCCCTGCTCATTGCATCCCGCGAGCACGTAAAGGTTCTCGTTGCCCGGGAGAGCACCGACGAGGGCGCGGCCATCCGGGGTGTGCCCCGGCGTGCCGTGCTTCAGTCGCATGTTACGGTACGCCGCGACAGCAGGAATCGCCTCTGCGAGTGCCTCGGCGCCACGGCGCACCTCGAGTACGCCGTCGAGGTCGACCTGATCGAGACGGTCTGGCATCGGCTGATCCACAAAGGAGTAGCGCGCGGCCGTCGGATAGACGGTGCCGAACATCAGACGCCCGTCCTCCTCGCGGAGCCAGTACGAGCGCGGCAGGCCGGTGGCCTGGGCGCGGATGAAGAGAAGCGGCAGGTCGCTGGGCACACCCAGCGGCTCGGTGACGATGCGCGACACGACAAGCGGTGCGATAGGTAGCGACTCGCCAATCGGCTCGAGTAGCCGGTTGGTCCATGCGCCGGCGGCGACGACCACGACGTCGGCCTCGATCACCTCATCGCTCGTCCGCACCCCGGCGATGCGACCGCCCTTGACCACGAGTTCGAGCGCGGGCGTGCGTTCGCGCAGATCCCCGCCCTCGTTCACGAAGACCTGGGCGGCGGCGCGAGTAGCCCGCTCGGCGGAGATCTGTGCGCTGCGGGGTCGAAGAACGCCGCGGAAGACGCCTCGCGCCTTCACGAAGCCGCGCGTGACCTCTTCGATCTCGGACGGCTCGATGCCCCGCGCATCAGCCGGTCCGCGTGTCAGCCGCGGCTCGACGTACGACCAGTCCGCCTCGGTCGCCGCCATCCAGATGAGTCCACGCTGACGGAAGGGCGACTCCGGCACGAGGTCGTGCAGCGAGCGATAGAACTCGATGCCGTAGTCGGCGATCGCCGCTTCTTCGAAGCCGCCCTCACCTCCCGGGGCGCCCAGCGTCCACGGGTCCACGAAGCCCGCGCCGGCGCCAGAGGTCCCGTCGGCGACGCTGTCACGCTCGAGGAGTATCACAGACGCTCCGGCCCTGAGCAGATGTAGCGCGGCGCTCACGCCCATCACGCCTGCGCCGACCACGATCGCGTTCACGGATTTCTTCATGCGTGTCTCCATTTCGTTGATGACGGGATGGCCGCACGTCCCCGCCGGCAGCGGGTCGGTTCAGGGGCGGTTGAGCAACCGCCGGGGGTTGTCGATCAGGATGCGGTCTGCCGCGGCCTGGTCGCCCGCGATCTCCGCGATCGCGGGGCCGATGCGGCGGAACAGGTGGTCGTAGCCGTGCCCACCGTTACGATGCATGTGCGTCTTCATCCACAGGTCGCCGCCGATGACGAGCTGGTCGAGGAATCCCTCGGAGAGCAGCCACTCGACCATCGCGAGCCGCTCAGCGTCGCTCGGGCCTCGCTGCTTCCAGCTCCCGTAGTAGGGGTCGGTCCCGAACGTGTCGTACGCGAGCATCGCACCGGTCTGCGCGATCTCGCGGTGGTAGCCCGGATCCCACAGCTCGTCGAGGTGGCCGATGACGATGCGGTCGACCGGCACGCCCTCATCCAGCAGCACCTCCAGCACGGAGACTCCGCCCTGACCCCGGAAGGACTGGTGCGTGTACACGGCGGCGCCGGTCTCGATGCCGGCACGCGCGGCCGCCCGCAGCGATCGCCACTCGGCGTCGGTGATGGGCCAGCTCGTGCCGATCTCGCCGAGGATGGCCGGACGAATGCCCGTGGGTCCGATGCCGTCGCACAGCTGAGCGATGAGCAGCTCGGCGAGCGTATCGACATCCGCTGTCCGCACGTGGTCGGTCATGGTCTCCTCGACGTAGAACCCACCGCCGACGAGGATGTGCACGCCGGAAGCGCGCGAGATCGCAGGTAACTCCTCCAGCCGGCGGCCCATCCCCTCCAGGGTGAGCTCGACGACAGCAGACCCGCCCGCGTCCGCGACGTGCGCCAATTCCGCCGCGGCGAGCTCGGGGTCATCGAGCACCAGGTTGTCCGGGATGGAGAGCGCGTTCCAGCGGAGATAGCCGGCCGTCTCAGGACCGATCTCCCCCACTGGGGGCTCTTCGCGCGGAGGCTTGGCCCACAGCTTCAGATCACTGAGCAGGTGTTCGTGAATCGAGGTCTGGCCAAGCTGCTCGGGTTCGATCGGCCCGAGAACGGTGTGGATGGGCATCGTGCTCCTGTCGTTTCGTCGGTTGTCGTCACTCGCCGAAGACCGCGCGGCGCGGGTTGTCGCGATGGATGCCGTCCAGGACCTCGCGGTCGATGCCCGCCTCGATCGCGAGGTCCCGGAACTCACGGAAGAGAAAGACGTAGCCAGGCCCGCCGAGCGCCCGCAAATGCGAGCGCTGGCAGACATCCTGCGAGAGTAGGATGCGGTCGGCGTACCCTGCGTCGATCATCGTCTGCAGATACTCCACCCGACGCTGGATCTGACCCAGAACAAGGTTCCCGCCGATGCGGCAGGTCATCAAGCAGTCGAACTCGACGAAGGCGCCGCGGCGAAGCAGTTCGAGCGAATAGCCCACGCTCTTGACGGTGTCGGCGTGTCCGATCACGACGCGGGAGGGGTCAACGCCCTCCTCCACCATGATGTCCAGCTGGGCGAGACCCGTCGGGAACGACGCGGCGTGGGTCGATACCATCGCTCCCGTCTCCCGGCTCGCGCGGGCGGCTGCACGGAAGGAGCGCTCCTCCGCCGCGGTGATATGCGACAGGTCGGATGCTATCTCGCCGATGATGCCGGCCCGCACCCCTGTACCAGGGATTTCGTCGAGCAGATCGCCGATCAGGAAATCGGCGATCTTGTTCGTGGAGTTGCGATCGAACCACTCCTTGTTGAGGTAGGTGTTGTAGTAGTGGCCCGTGCCCAGAACGACCTGGATGCCGCTGCTCTCGGACAGCTCCTTCGTGGCCAGCACGTTCGCGATCGAACGGGATCCGGTGTCGGGGTTCTGCTGCATCACACGGAGGTCGTCGCTCCACCCGACGGGCGCGGCGTAGTCGCTCAGCTCGCCGTTCGTCATGTCGATCAGCGTCTGGCCGCCGGCATCGGAGAACAGCGCGAGTTCCTCGGCCATCTCCTCGGCGACGTTGAGATACCCGTCCTGCGGCGTTGTGCGCGTCATGTTGATGTAGACGTGCTCGTGGGGAAGGGTGACTCCGAGCTGCTCGGGCCGCAGCGGGCCTGTCACGCTCTCGACGGTGCGCACCTCTCAGGCCTCGGGCACCGCGATGACGACGCTCTTGGGTTCGAGGAAGCCGCGCAGGCCTTCATCCCCCAGATCGCGTCCCACGCCGGAGCCCCCGACGCCGCCAAACGAGAGCGCCGGATCGAAGATGTTGTAGGTGTTCACCCACACCGTGCCGACATCCAGTGCCCGCGTCATGCGGTGTGCCCGTCCTACATCCTTCGTCCACACGCCCGCCGCCAGCCCGTACGGGGTGTCGTTCGCGATCCGCACGGCGTCGGCTTCGTCCTCGAACGCAATGATGCCGACCACTGGTCCGAAGATCTCCTCACGGGCGATCGTCATGTCGTTGGTCACGTTCGTGAAGAGGGTCGGCTCGACGTAGTAGCCCGGCTCGCGTGTCCCACCGCCCGCCACGAGGGTGGCCCCCTCATCGACGCCCTTCCGGACGTAGGCGAGCACACTGTCGCGCTGCTGCGCCGAAACCACCGGGCCGACGGTGATGCCGCCATCGAGGCCGTCACCCATCGTGACCTTGCGCACAGCCGCGGCCATGCGCTCGTTCATCTCGGTCAGGATGGAGCGCTGCACGAGCAGGCGGCTCCCCGCCGTGCACATCTGCCCGGAGTGACCGAACGATGCTCGCATCGCCGTGACCACCACAGCGTCGAGATCGGCGTCCTCGAACACAATGTTCGGGTTCTTGCCCCCGAGCTCGAGTGTCACGCGAGTGAAGTCCTCCGCGGCGGCGTGCGCCACCGTGCGCCCGACCTCGGTGGAACCAGTGAACGTGATCTTCGCGATGCCCGGATGCGTCGTGAGCGCCTCTCCGACCCTGCGGTCACCGGTCAGGATGCTGACGACTCCCGCCGGCACTCCGGCGCGCTCGAGGATGCGCCCCATGCGCAGGAGAGACAGCGGAGTGTACGAGGCCGGCTTGGCAACCAGCGGGCATCCGGCCGCCAGTGCCGGGGCGATCTTGAACGCCGCCGTCATGAACGGGAAGTTCCACGGCAGGATGATCGCGACCGGGCCGACGGGCTCCAGCGTCGTGTAGACATGGTGCGCGCCCCCGTCGATAGGTATGACCTTCCCATCGATGCGAGACGGCGCCCCCGCGAAGTGGCGGAAGGTGCGGGCGGCGTTGCCGACATCGGCACGCGACCGCTCGATCGGCTTGCCGTTGTCGCGCGTCTCGAGGATGGCGATGTCCTCGAGCTCTTCCTCGATGAGATCCGCGACGCGGTTCAGGATGCGCGTCCGCTCGAGCGGATCTATCCCACGCCACCGCTTGTCGGCGTGCGCTTCTACGGCAGCGTTCACCGCACGGTCGACGTCAGCGTCGGTCGCCTGGGCGACACTGGTCAGCACCTCGCCCGTCGCGGGGTCAGTGACCTCGTGGCGCTGACGATCTCCCGCCTGCACCCACTCTCCTGCACAGAAGAAGGGCTCGAAGTCGGGCAGGGTGGGAACGGAGGCTCGGATGCTCATTGGTTCGCCTTTCATTCAGAAGATGTCGAAGTATTCGCGCTGCTCCCAATCGGAGACATGGCGCTGGTAGCGGATGAACTCCGCGCGTTTGATCGTCGCGAACCAGTCCACCACGACATCGCCGAGCGCCGACCGGAAGGTGCCATCCGCTTCGAGCGCGTCGACCGCCTCACCGAGGTTGGACGGCAGCTCAGGAGCGTCAGTGCGATAAGGGTCGTTCGTCGGAGCCGGCGGCACGAGGCCGCGCTCGACACCGTCCATGCCGCTGATGAGCTGCGAAGCGATGTACAGGTACGGGTTGGCGGCAGGCTCTCCGGAACGGTTCTCCAGCCGGGTCGCGGCATCTCCGTAACCGCCGACCGCGCGGACCATGGCGCCCTTGTTGTCGATACCCCAAGCAATGCGGTCGGGCGCCAGCGAGTTCGGCTGATACCGCTTGTAACCGTTGACGGTCGGGGTTGCGAACACCGATGCCGCAGGGGCGTGCTCCAGCAGGCCGGCGAGGTAGGACGACGCGGTCAGCGACATCGCGGCATCCGGCGTGTCGGGCATGAACACGTTCTCACCGGTCCCCAGTCGCGTCAGCGATTGATGAAGGTGCCACCCCGTGGAGGCGCCCTCGGTTCCCTGGGGTCTTGACATGAAGGTCGCGTGGTAGCCGAGTCCGGCGGCGATACGCCGGACGGCCGAGCGGCACAGGACGATGGCGTCGGCGGTGGCGGTGGCGGCGCCCGCCTCCATAGTGATCTCGAACTGACTGGGACCGAACTCGAGTTCGATCGAGCGCAACGGCAGGTCGAGCATCGTGAGGCCACGGTAGAGGGCGTCGACGAACGGCTGCATGCGATCGAGGCCCTCCTCGTGCAGCAGCTGCGATCCGCGCGTCGTCGGAGCTGAGGGCAATGCCGCTCCCGGACGACCCGGGGCGCCGATGTGCTCGGTGTCCAGAGCGTCGTCGTCGGAGCGGAACAGGTGGAACTCGAGCTCAGCGCCCACAGTCATGCCGTAGCCCTTCGCCGCAAGCGTGGTCAGCTCGTTGCGCAGGATCGTACGGGAGCAGAACGGCACTGGCGAACCGTCAGGAAAGTGGAGGTCACACAGGATCCAGCCTGTGTGCGGCGCCCACGGCAGCACGCGGAAGGAGGCCGGGTCCGGGACCAGGACCATGTCGCCCGCCCCGCTGAATCCCATCGCGCCTACGCCTGTGTCGGGCGAGAACACGGAGAAGACCGACTCACCCGAGGTGTCCTTCAGCAGGAGGGAGCTCGGCGCCGTGACCCCGGCGCGCATCGCTGCAGACAGTGCGCCGCGAGCGATCGTCTTGCTCCGCAAGATACCGTGCTGGTCAACGCACGAGAATCGCACCATCTCGATCCCGAGCTCGTCCACGACGCGGCGCATCTGCCCGGCGGCGGCGTAGGCCGCCTCATCCCACAGCTCGTGGCGGCCGATGAAGCCGCCGCGGTCGGTCGCCAGCATGGGGCGGGCCGAGACGCCGCCCCCGCTCTCCGCGAACGGGCGTTCGTCGACGTTGCGTTCACGCATCGATCTGCTCCTCGACGTTCGCATGCGGTCCCGCCCACGGCGAGGCATCCCGTCGTTCCTGCTCCCGCTCGAGCCAGCGCTTTTGCCACGCGTCGTTCGCGGCGATCGTGTCCATCGCAACCGGCCCCGTCAGCTGCGCCGCCTCCTCCTCGCTCACGGGGTGCGACGGGGTCTCCCCACCGGCCGCAAAGGAGTCGATCGCGCGCAGCAGGAGCCTGCGGTTCGCGGTGACTGCGCGGTCGGAGATTCCGAGCCGCTCCACCGTGCGGTCCTGGACCGGTCCCATGCTCTCCACCGCCCACTGATCGTGGACGTTGATGTCCAACCCCATGCCGGTGTAAGTGAGCTCCTTCTGCTCCTGGGGATCGAAGCCCCAGTTATTGCTGCGATTGCGCACGGGCCGGTAGTCCGGAAGCGACACTCCCTGGAGTCGCTGCTGCAGCAGTGTGTCCTTGTCGGTCGTCTCGGCAAAGTCGTACCAGATCATGTACCAGTAGTGGTGCTCGTCGTCGATGGGGACGTGCCACTGCGTGAACACCTTCGTGTTACCGAACGGGACGACGAACGCGTTGGGGAACATCAGGTTGGTCACGCGGACGTGCTTGATTTCCTCGGTGAGCTGACGCACTGCGTACACGCGGAGCCCGTGATCCGCGCTCTCGACTTCAATGTCCGGGCGGTAGCTCTCGCCCACGAGCATCGAGAGCTTCTTGCCTGTGCCCTCGACCTCCTCGGCGAACTGCTGACCGTAGGTGTCGCGAGGATCCTCCTCCATGAAACGGTGGAGGAACGACACGTGGCTCGGGTCGATGCCGCCCTCGAGCCCCTGCAGCCAATTGCACTCCCACAGGCCCTTGAAGGCGAAGGTGTACTCGTCGGGCGCCACGAAGCAGTCGTAGTGGGGGAACGGGGGCGGGTCGCCGGCTCCCATGTAAGTGAAGATGATGCCGTTCTTCTCAACGCAGGGGTAGTTCGCGATCCGGATCTTGCCGAGGAACTGACTGTGGTCGGCCTCGGCGGGCTGCTCAACACATCGCCCCTGACCGTCATACAGCCATCCGTGGTAGAGGCAGCGGATGCCGTCCTCCTCCAGTCGCCCGAAGGAGAGATCGACACCACGGTGGGCGCAGTGGCGACTAATGAGCCCCCAGCCCTCGCGCTTCTTGAACAGGACGAGATCCTCGCTCATGATGCGGACGGCCTTGACAGGGCGTTCACCGGGCATCTCGGACACAAGCGCCGCCGGCTGCCAGTACGACCGCAACAGATTTCCTAGCGGCGTACCGGGTCCCGACTTGGTGACCTTCTCGTTATCTTCCTGCTTCAGCATCGCAATATTCCCTTCAGGATCCGATTAATTGGTGATTGTATCCACCGATGTTCACGTGTCGAGCACCAGCAGTGAACAGTTGGCGCGCGAAACGCAGACCATCATGCAGTCCATGTGTGCGCGCTCCTGAGACGTCAGCACGAAGTCTCGATGCTCGATCTCTCCCTCCAGGACGCGGGTCTCGCAGCTGCCACAGATGCCCTCTTCGCAGTCGGTGAGTACCTCCACGCCCGCGTCGCGCATCACCTCAAGCACGCTCTGGTCGGGCTCCACGCTCAGCTCCACGCCCGTGTGCGCGAGACGGATCGAGAAGGCGCCGCCTGGCGCGTACTTAACCTCCGGCGCAACGAAGTACTCGAGGTGCAGCCGCTCCGGCTCTGCCTGCAGGAGCTCTTGCAGCGCGCTCAGCATGCGCTCAGGACCACATGCGTAGACGGCGGAGTGGGGGTGGGCAGCCACAACGCTCACCAGATCCGTTCGCGATCCCTCGTCCCGTGCCCCGATTGTCACCTCGCCACACTCCAGGCGCGCGAGCTCTTCAAGGAACGCCATCCGACGTCGAGTCGACCCGAGGTAGACGAGGCGCCACGGCACGCCCTGCGCGTGCGCCGCCCGCACCATCGGCAGGATCGGAGTTATCCCGATGCCACCAGCGATGAAGAGGTAATCCGCCGCGGGCTCGAGCTCGAAGTGATTGTGCGGCCCTCGGACGACGACCTCATCCCCGGGCCGAACCGCCTCATGCACCGCCTTCGACCCGCCTCGACTGTGCTGCTCGCGCAGAACCGCGATCCGCAACCGGCCGGACTCAGGATCGCCGCAGAGCGAATATTGGCGCACCGGAGCACCAGGGAGGACGAGGTCGATATGCGAGCCCGGCGTCCACGACCGCACGACACCGTCGAGCGGTTCGAACTCAAGCGACAGGATGTCGTCCGACTCGAGAGTCATCGACCGTACGCGAGCCGAGAATTCCTGCCGACTGTCTACCGTGACCATGGTTGGATCCTAACACAGGATATATGGATCCAATATTGTGGAATTGTGGACACCGCGCGAAGGGTTGTATCGTCCGGCAGGGGCATTCTGATAACGTTCAATCGCGTCGTGCTCGCAAGCGGACGCAGAGGAGAGACAGTGAGTCAGGAGAATCCACCGGCCGACAATTCGGGCCACGCGCTCGTCGACGGCATCGCAGCACGGATTCGCGCGCGAATTATGTCCGGTGAGATACCGATCGGATCGCAACTGCGGCAGGCGGAGTTGGCTAATGACTTCGGTGTCAGCCGCACACCGGTGCGCGAGGCGCTGCGGCAACTGCAGACCGGCGGGCTCATCGACGTCGTACCCAATCGCGGGGCGCTCGTCAGGGTGCCGGTACCGTGGGAGGTCCGCGAGGCGTACCAGGTGCGCGCCGAACTAGAGGGGCTCGCCGCCGCGCTGTCCGTGGACCACGTCGCGAAGAGCGACATCGAGCGACTTCGTACAGCAAATCGCGCCATGTACGAGCGTTCCGTCGCTGAAAGCGAGCGAGACGACGAAACGGCACTCGGTAGCCGCCAGGAGAACGACATCTTCCATAGCACCATCGCCGATCTCTCCGGCAATTTCCGCCTCGCCCGATCTATCGACGAGATAAACGAGACCTTTCCCCGCAACGTGTCCGCACAGGTACTCACCAACGACAACCGACACCGCGAAGCGAATTTCCATGAACACGAACGCATCCTCGATGCCCTCGGCCGAGGGGACGCGGAAGCGGCTCGGGCCGAGATGCGGGACCACGTTCAGAAGGCCGGAGAACAGCTCGCACGCTGGTACGAACGCCGATCCTCGACAGTCTTCAACGGCTGAACAAGGGCATTAAAAGACGAGCGCGCCCGCCATCAGCGCCGTCGACGACGCCATCGCGAGCGACGGAATCCGACGGATTACCGCGACAGGCGAATCTGCCCGCGGCATCGCCCGCGCCATGTACACGGATGCCGCAAGGAACACGATGCTGGCGGCCACGAGAACCGCGGCCAGCATCCCTGACAAACTGCCGTGGCCCGCGTGACCGCCGCCAGCCACCGGCTCACCGCCAGCCACCGGCTCACCGCCCGTCATGACCAGCAGCATCGCCCCCATGAGGACGCCTCCCAAGGCGTCAAGCGCCCGTTCGTCACGGACTGACACTCGACCCGCGGGGCCGACCACCCGAGGCAGAGGCAACAACAGGGAGAGCAGAGCAACCGCACCCATCAGGGCGGCCCACCACACCGGAGCCAAAAGCCCCCAACTGAAGACGACATCGGCCATCGCGACGACCATGAGAGCCGCAACTCCAAACTCCTGCAAGCGAGCACCCGGGCGGCCCGCCACGACGCAGCATGCGCCGATAGCGGCCGCGGCCAGGGCACCCGCATGCAGGAGTTGGCCCAACATCAGTGCCCGTGGTGCCCGTCGCTACCGTGCGCATCATGACCATGATGGTCGCAGGGGGCAGCCGCCTCAGCGGGAGAATGGCAACTCGCACCGCTTTCGGACGGCGGGACATCGAGCGCCGGATTCCTCGTGAAGAACCCGTCGGGTTCGAGTCGGAACCCGATCCGGGCGACTGGCATGACCGGCCACTCCTCCGGTCGCGGGTAGTGGTGAACCCCCACGACCGGCCACACGACCAGCTCAGCGCCGTCGAGAGGACGATCGGCCTTCAGCCAGTCGGTAATACCCTCCGCCTCGAGCTCAGCCTGGTTCGGGTAATCACCCGTGATGTAGCGCTGCCGCGAGTCGTAGGCACTCGCCCAGACCTGCTTCGACACGAAGGGCGCCTTTCGCTCGGCGATACTTCCCGGCTTGGCGAAGAGGCGTGTCGTGTTCGGCATCATAAGGCGGTAGGAGGTCGACTCGCCGAAGCGGTTCTTCTTCTCCGTGTTCTCAATGCGCCAGTGCACGGCTCGCGTGTTATCGGCGCTGCGCCCTCCATCCCGCTCCGACGCGATGGTGGTCGACACCATCTTGCAGGCGTTGCCGTACGGGTTGAGCTCCTCATCCTCCTCGACCTCGGCGTGCACCTCGACGAGCCGGTTCAGCGGCCCATCGACGGCCGTATCGAGACGCATGGCGAAATAGTGTTGGTGCGTGGGTGCCTGCACATTCGGGCTCACCATACGACCGGTCCTCGGCATCTCGCCGTCGGCGATGCCCGAGACGGACAGGATGCCCGTGAGCTTCACCTCCAGCTCGATCGCACCGTCCTGGTAGAAGCTCCAGTAGAAGCCGTAGTCGTAGTTGGCGACAGTGGCGAAGAACGAGACAACGAGCCGTCTCGAGCGCCGCGTATCCCCCTCGCCGATTCGGGTGTTCACATGCTTCCAAAGGATCGAGTTGTCCTCCTCGTGCAGGCAGACGCCGTTCGTGATGGTCTGGGGCACGCCGAACCCGTCGAGCACATGGGCGTCGAAATAGCGGATCTCACCCAGGCAGTCACAGCCGAGTTCCAGCGACGCCGTCAGCGGGCCCGCGCCGTACTCACCCCAGTCGAAGAAGTTCTTCCGATACGCCGTGGGGTCGGGGTCGAGGTATGGGACGTACATCTCGTTGATCGAGGCGCGGCGCAGCACTGTGCGCACGGCATCCCCATCGGCATACTCGATGTCGTGCAGGACGAGTCCTTCGCGGTGGGTAAATCCCACCCGGAATGACCAGTTCTGCCACGTCACGCGGTTGCCATCCACCTGGTAGCCGGGACCGTCTGGCTGGGTGATATCGAGAGGCGCGACTTCACGGTCGGGTCCCCACGTTCCAGAACGGTAGTTGCCACCTTCTGTGGTGAGGGGGATGATGCCGTGGTCCTCGAGCCGGATGATGTCCAGCGTCTCGAGATCAAGGATCGGCACGAGCCCGGCGATGGGCCGCGCATAGCCGTTGTCGTCCGCGCTCTCGCGATACCAGACCGACCCCCATGACAGCCGGCGGTCCTCGAGCCCCTCTGGCTCGAAGCCGGTCATCGACTCCGGGTCGACCCAGACGAGGGATGTGTCGGTGATCCCCCGCTTGGCGAGCGCTTCCTTGAGCAGCGGGTGGTTGCGTGCAGCCTGTGCGATCATGCGCGCTTCTTCGGAGGACACGCCGGGGCGCTTCGAGTCGATGGGCGACCAGGAACCGAGGGATGCCTCTCGGTCCGTTCCGCTCGTCCAGCCGGTGACCTCCCACGCTGCGCGGTCGTCGGGATTCATGACCACGAGACGCACGGGCCTACCCTGGCCAGGCATGAGGGAGCGAGCGAGCGCCTCCTCCACGGCCATGCCCCAGAATCGCGGGTTCTCGCCGATCCTGGCATCCGCACGGACGAGCGCGGCCACTTCGCCGATCTCCGCCGGAACCAGCGGCTCAGTCCAATGCCGGGCAGCACCCACGGTTTCTCCCATCTCAGCACTTGCGACATCAGGCAACCTGTTGGCCTCCATCACATCTTCCTTCCTTCGAACGCCGCGATGCTCGCGGCGAATTGTCTCAACCGAAAACTGTTCCGATGCCGTCGGCCCGCGGGTCGCTGGCCGCTTCCAACGAGCCGTTGATCCGACGGACCAGCTGAACGTGTCCAGCCTCGTCTGCGCGCCCGGGAAACCATACGACGGGGATGTCCAGCTCCCGAGCCCGGGCAACGGCGTCTTCCGCCACGCCCGGCTCTGCCACGAGAGTGAGCTGCGGCTGCCCGAGATCCCGGTCTCCGACGACCCAGCGAGGGCGCTCCAGCACCTCTTCCAGCCGGTTTGACGACGAAGCCGCCGCGGGAAGCAACTGCGACAGGATCCATGCTTGCGCGCGGCCGCCCTGGCATCCGGCGGCCACCAGAGACTCCTCTGCGTCGACGATCGCCGGGCACAGCGTATGCGGCGGCCGAGCGCCGGGGCGGATAAAGGCGGGCGAGGACGGGTCAGCGCTGAACGCACTGCCGCGATTGTGGAAGAGTACCCCCGTATCGGGATCGAGCAGCCCAGACCCGAACGTCTGATACACGCTCTGTACGATGGTCACGCCCCATCCCTCGTCATCCAGCGCCACTACGGCGGCCGTGTCGCCGAGCGGCGGCGGCTCGGTGAACAAGCGGGACTGACTGGAATCGAGCCGCAGCAGCGCCTCGACATCTACCGGTACCGCTCGCGGATCGGCGAGGTGCGCGGATCGTGCGTGCACGCCCTTGAGCGCGGCATCCACCAGGCGCGGAGCGGAGGGAATGAGGGACTCGCCGTCTTCCGCGGCGCTCACCACTCCGATCAGCACCGGGCCCACCGACGGCGGCGGGGCGACGTGCCATGTCCGACGCCCTACCTGCCGCGTCAGGGCGGGGGTGACCTCCGGTTTGTAGCCGCGGAAGTCCTCCGCCGTGTGCAGTCCGCCCGCCTCCCGCAGCGTCCGTACGAGAGATTCAGCCGTCCGTCCCTCGTAGAAGTCGCCCGGGTCTACTTCGAGGCGACTCATCGTCGCGGCGAGGGCAGGCTGCCGCAGGACGTCGCCCTCGGCAAGCAGTGCGCCCGCACCGGCGAAGACACCTCGCATCCCGGGATTCGCCAGCACGGCGTCCGCGCGGGAAGCCAGCGCCCGCGCGAGTCCCGCGCTGACGAGCGTTCCCCGCTCTGCCGCCTCAGCCGCATCCCGGAACGCCGGGGACAGTCCGTAGCGGGCGCCGAGGCCTGCGATGGCATGCCAGCCGGCGACCGTCCCGGGCACCGTCACTGAGTGGGCGCCCTGCCGGGGCACCTCGCTCCAGGTGGATGCGATGGCTTCGACCGCGGCGGGCGCGGTGCCCGCCGCCAGTACGGCCGTGGTCTCGCCGTCGGGTGAGCGGACGAGAGCGATGAGGTCACCTCCGAGGGCGCACTGGTGAGGATAGACGACGGTCAGCATCGCTGCGGCGGCGAGGGCTGCATCGAGGGCGTTGCCACCCCGTTGGGCGGCGCGCTCTCCCGCGGCAACGGCCTCGGGGTGCGGAGCGGCGAGGGCGATCGGCATGTTACAGCTCCCGTCGGGCGGTAGAGACGAATGCGAGGTCTTCGCGGACGATGTCCGTCGCGAGGTCGGCGAGTGCATCGCCGACCGCGGGCGCGAACTTGAACCCGTGCCCCGAGCAGGCTGAGGCGATCACGACTTCGGGCGCGCGACGCAGAGCGCCGATGGTAAATCTCATGTCTGCGGTCATCGTGTAGAGGCACGCGGTGAGTTCGAGAGGCGTGGTGTCGATGCCCGGGACGAAGGCGCTGAGCAGTGCCTGCAGCTCGCCGGTCTCCTCCTCCGTGGGTGGAGTCACGGGGACGGCGGGGTTCCAGATCGCTCCAGCATCGACACCCACCTTGACGCCGTTGCCGTCGACATCAGGGATTCCGAAGGTGAGCCCGGCGTCGCGGTCGACCGAGAACGCACCGAGCGAGGGCGGTACGCCGACTTCCTGCCCCGGCGCGACCGTCAGAGTCAGGATCCGCCACACCTCGAGAAGATCCGCGAGTTCGGGCACGAGGGTACTCATCCAGCTTCCCCCGGCGATCACGAGGCGTCGCGCACGCAAAAGTCCGGTATCCGTGCGCACGACGACGGAGCGCGCGTCCGTCTCCCAGCCGTCCACGCGGACGCCCCAGCGCAGGTCCGCGCCGTGCGATGAGGCCGAGTTCTGGAAGGCGCGCAGCGCACGCTCGGCCTCAATGACACCGGCCGTCGGGTCGTAGACGGCGCGGTAGCCGTCGGGCACGGCGAAGCCCGGCATGAGGTCGTGCATCTCCCGACGATCGTCGAGCGTGATGCATCCCGGCCCCTGCAACTGCGCCTCACCGCGATGTGCGTACATTCCGCCGGTGCGGTGGATGAGTGTGAGACCCGACTCCTGCTCCAGGCCGGCCCACCCCTCAAATGCGCGATCGACCAGGTCGTTCCATACCGGATTGGGGTAGGCGTGACGGATCATGCGCGTGCGCCCATGAGACGAGCCGCGCACGTGGCCCGGCGTGAACTGGTCGACGCCGATCACGTCGATGCCGCGCCGCGCGAGGCTTGCCGCGGCCGCACTGCCGTGAACGCCCAGTCCGAGGATGAGAACCTCGGCATCCAACGTGCTCACGACCGATTCACCTCCTGCGCGAGGGCTGCGACACCCTCGATGAGTGCAGCGATGTCCTGTTCATCGTTATACACGTGCGGCGACGCGCGCACGACGGATTCGATCGCGCGGTCCCCGAGATCCCACTGCCCGTGCGATGCCGGCACCGAGACTACCCGGACCATCCGCTCTGCCAGCCGCGCCACGACCTGATCGGACGCGATGCCGCCCACGACGAAGGTCACGATGCCGGAAGTACATCCGTCTGGATCCACAACGACGACGCCGGGAAGCCGGCGAAGTGCCGTGCGCACGGTCGCGGCCGTCTCGCTCAGCCACACGGCGGTGGCCGGCATGCCGCGCTCGATGACTTCGCGTAGCGCCTCGCCGAGCCCTAGCCGCGCGGCGACGCCTGATTCCCAGGTCTCGAACCGCCGGGCACCGGGGACGACCTCCCAGTCTCTTTCAGCCGACCAGCGCGAGCCGCGCACATCCGGTGCCGCCGGCGCGAGCGATGCGCCGAATGCCCGGTCGACGTAGGCGAGCGCCGTGCCGCGCGGTGCGCGCAGGAATTTGCGGCCCGTCGTGACCAGCGCGTGGCAGCCGATCTGCCGCACGTCGACGCAGAGTTGGCCGACTGACTGGGTGGCGTCGAGCAGGTACGTCGCTCCATACTGTCGGGCGAGGTCGCCGATTTCGACGACCGGCTCGACGAGCCCGGATGACGTGGGAACATGTGCCACGCTCAGGATCGTCGGCCGTCCGTCGGCGAGCACGTCGGCCAGAGCCGCGAGGTCGACACATCGCGACGCGTCGGTCGGCGCGATAAGCAACTCGACGCCGCCTTCTCGCACGAGAGTCATTAGATGAAGGGCGTGGCTGACATAGGTGCTGCGCGAGGCGATGATGCGCGTTCCAGGCGCTGGCCGCAGGGCATCGATGATGACACGCAAGGCTGTCGACGCACTGTCGAAGAGCGCGATCTCGTCTGGATCACAGCCGAGCACCGCCGCCGCCGCCGCGTAGATTCCCTCGTACTCATCCTTGACAAGTGCCGCCGCTTCGTACCCACCGATTGTCTCCTCGAGACGAAGGTGGTCAACCACCGTGGTGACGACCGCCGCCGAGGGCAACGCAGCGCCGGCCGCATTGAAGTGGTGCGACTCGGCAGCGCCGAGGGTGCGGCCGCGCTCGCGCGCCACATCGATTGCTCCTTCGATTGTCGAAGGTGCAACATCATTTTCTGCGGCGTTCGCCGCCGGCATCGAGTTCATGCCCCTCCAGGTCTATTAACAGGATCCAAAAGTAACATATATGGATCCACTTTGGATAGAGTGAGCACCACCAGGGAGCGCCATGTCACGAATGATCGCCTTTGTCGCGCCGAAGCCACTGAGCTCCGCCGACGCGCTGGGCCCGGAGTCGATAACGCAATTCGCCGAACTATCACGGTTACACGCCGACGGGTGGGGCACTGCGTGGCGACGCGATACCGGCGCCATCCGCTCCACTGGCGACCGCCGGCCGCCGCAGTCCGCTCGGCACCTCATCGAGCAGTCGGCGAACCCTGCATCCGCGCGCATCATTTACCTGCGCTTCGCGAGCACAGGCGCACCCGCATCCCGCGCCAACTCGCAGCCCTTCCGGCGCCATGGCGCGGCGTTCCAGCACAACGGCCTCATCGCGCCGCGCGATCGCGCACTCGCGCTGTTGTCGACCGACGAACGTAGTGAGCTGCAGGGGACAACCGACAGCGAAGTATACTTTGCCCTTGTCCTGCGTGCGCCGCGGGAGGCACAGGAGCGGGGAGCAGCGGCGGACTCGATCGCCTCAACCGTGCGCATGATGCGTGCACACTTTCCCGACGCATGCCTCAATGCCATGCTCCTCACCGCAGATGGACTCTGGGTGGTGCACTCGCCTGGAACAGCTGCCGCTCCGCTCGCCGCGTTCGCGAGCAGCGGTGCCGATCTGGAGCGGCTGCCCCCTGGCCACGACGAAGAGTACAACGTGATGCGCATGACGACGACGGAATCAGGAACGCGCATCGTGTCGACGACGGGGATTGCACAGGACGGCTGGCAGGCGCTCCCGCAGGATTCGCTAACTCTAATGACCGCGGCCGAGGTGTCACATACGGCGCTGTAGTCGTCAGCTCAGATCTCGCCCCGCGGTGCGCGCTCCAGCTGCGTTCACGACCTGCACACGATCCGGCGCTCGCTGCGCACGTGCGGTGAGCACCTCGAGCGCCGCCGCATGCACCCGTTTCGGCGAGCGCAGTTCGACAACGACCCGCGGATTCGATGCCAGCGCCTCTTCGACCGCCGTCAAGACGCCCCCTACCCCACTCACATTCAGCTGTCCGGCAACGCTGACCACGAGCGCCTCCGCGCTTTCGCGCGTACGCACGCGAAGATCAGCGATGCCATCCTGCTTCTCGAACATGTGCAGGCCGAGGTCTCGCGACAGGAGCTCGACGAGCGCCGTGCCCCGCACACTGTTGCCGTGGCGATCGAGACGTGGACTGTACGCAGCCACCCCGAACTGGGATGGTGCCACCGCCAGCACCGCACCGCTGATGCCGCTCTTGGCCGGCAGACCGACCCGCAGCATCCACTCCCCCGAGTATGCGTACATGCCGCAACTGGCCATGATCGACATCACATCCCTCGCCACGATCGCGGAAACGACCTGCACCCCCGTGACCGGGTTGCGACCGCCGAAGGCGAGTGTCGCCGCCATCCGTGCAAGATCTCGCACAGTGACCAGCAGCGAGCACTGCCGGAAGTACGTCGAGAGCACCTCGTCGACGTCGCCATCGAAGACGGCGTGTGAACGCAGCAGGTGGCCAAGGGCTCGATTGCGGTGGCCCGTCGCCCGCTCCGACTCGTACACGGCCTCACTCACAGCGAGAGGTCGTCCGGCGAAGGCCGCGAGCCCCTCGACGATCGCCGCGCTGCCGCATCCTCGTTCCACCAGCGCAGTGGTGGCGATCGCGCCCGCATTCTGCATCGGATTGGCCGGTCTTCCGGTGCCGGCCTCGAGGCTGATCGCGTTGAATGCTTCACCACTGGGCTCCACGCCCACCATGCCCAGAACCTCATCCCGACCCAACCGCTCCAGCGCCAACGCCAGCACGAAGGGCTTCGACACCGACTGGATTGTGAAGGACGCACTGTCATCGCCAGCCGCCATCACCTCGCCGTGCGCGCCGCCCATAGCGATTCCGAACAGTTCCCGATCGACTTCCGCGAGCGCAGGGATGTGTCTCGATACCTCGCCGTCGCGCTGATCGCGGACGATATCGAGGCGTGCATCAAGGAGATCAACGAAGGCATCACGCACGAGGCCTCCAGACTGATTCACGGCATAGACTCCGTGATTGGATCCATACTACAGCTTTTTGCATACATTTTGTCCAAACGCTCACGCGGACATACGTACGCCGTGCCTCACGATCACAATCGACGACCATCTCACCTGCAAGCTCTGCGCTGCCCTGCTCCTAGGGCGTGTGACAAAGCCTGGTCCAGGCGGTGAAGGTGCTGAGGACGACGGCTGCGCGGTAGATCACCGCCTGTTTGTCATAGCGGGTGGCGAGGCCTCGCGGTCAAGTCCCGAGGAGTGGTGTAGCGCGGTCCTTCGGTGTGAGGGTTAGGCGCTGAGTTCGAGGACGGCCTGGTCGTTCACCTCGCTTCCGGTGTCGGGGACGAGGGTGAGGCGGCTCTTGGTGAGAATTTCGAGGCCGAGGTAGCGGCGTCCTTCGGCCCATTCGTCGGTCTGCTCGGCGAGAACAGCGCCGACGAGGCGGATGATCGCGTCGCGGTTGGGGAAGATGCCGACGCTATCGGTGCGGCGACGGATCTCCCGGTTCAATCTTTCGTTCGGGTTGTTAGACCAGATCTGCGCCCAGAGCCCGTCGGGGAACTGTGTGAACGCGAGGATGTCTGCCCGGGCGGCGTCCAGGTGAGCGTGCGCGGCGGGGAGCTTGTCCTCGACGTAGTCCAGAAGCCGGTCGAACTGGACGTGAACGCTGTCAGCATCCGGCTGGTCATAAACGGAGTGCAGCATCGCTTTGACCGCCGGCCACATGCTCTTCGGGCAGACGGACATCAGGTTCGCGGCGTAATGGGTCCTGCATCGTTGCCAGCTCGCGCCGGGAAGGTTCGCGGCGATCGCCTCCACGAGTCCCGCGTGGGCGTCGCTGGTGACGAGGTGAACGCCGGCCAGGCCGCGGGCGACGAGGTCGGCGAAGAAACTCGACCACGCCGCGCCGGTCTCACTTGTCACGACGCCGCGCCGGTCTCACTTGTCACGACGCGGACGCCGAGAACTTCACGGCGGCCGTCCGCGTCCACCCCGGTCGCGACGAGGACGACCGCATTGATCACCCGGCCGCCCTCACGGACCTTCATCGTGAGCGCGTCAGCGGCGACGAACGTGAACGGGCCGGCATCTCCGAGAGGCCGGTGGCGGAACTGCTCAACGTGCTCATCGAGCTCCGCGGCCTTCCTCGAGACCTGCGACTTCGACAGCGAGTGGATCCCGAGGGTCTTCACGAGCTTGTCCATCCGCCGGGTCGAGACTCCGGCGAGGTAGCAGTCCGCGATCACGGTGATCATCGCTGTCTCTGCGCGTTTGCGGCGCTCCATGAGCCACTCCGGGAAGTAGGTCCCTTGGCGCAACTTCGGAACAGCGACATCAATTGTCCCGACGCGGGTGTCGAGGTCTCGGTGCCGGTAGCCGTTGCGCTGGGCAATCCGGTCGGGGCTGGACGCGCCCCATTCCAGGGTGAGCGGGGGGCGCAGGTCCGGTTCGAGGATCGAGGTGTCGCCGAGCGCCGCGGCGAGCGCAGCGAGCAGCGCAGGAAGGTCGGTCCACTGCGCGCCGCCCTTGCGTCATACACGAAGCTCTACGCCGCCGAGTACGGCCCCCTGGGCATCCGTATGAACAATGCCCTCCCGGGATTCACGAAGGACGACCCGTCGATCGTGCCCGCGGAGTGGACTCAGAACATCCCGCTCCGTCGCGCGCAGAGCACCGCGGAACTGGCCCGCGTCATTCGGTTTCTCGCCAGCGACGAGTCTGCGTACATCACCGGTCAGAACCTGCGTGCCGACGGCGGAGAGA
Organism: Microbacterium zouquanmingi; assembly: GCF_052266675.1. Lineage (NCBI taxonomy): Bacteria > Bacillati > Actinomycetota > Actinomycetes > Micrococcales > Microbacteriaceae > Microbacterium > Microbacterium zouquanmingi. The sequence goes on along the minus strand of NZ_JBQPRA010000001.1, from coordinate 506,767 downwards.
CGCGCTCGCTCTGATCAGCATCGCCCCGAGACCGAGGAGCAATGCGCCCACGCCGAGCGCACCCGACACGTCAGACGCCGAAAGCCCCGTCGCGGGCAGCTTCGCACTCCCGTGCTCAGCGGGAGCAGCATCCGGTGTCGGCACAGGCGGCACGATATCAGCGGTGACGACCACGTCCACCAGTGCAGAACTCGGCAGACGGTCAGCGATATCGGGCGTGAAGCGCAGCTCGACGTTGTACGAACCCACTGCGAGACCGGCGAAGGGCACGGTCGCAGCCCCCGCGACAAGAGCGATCGGGTCGCCGAACGGATCGCCGTCGATGAACGCCTGCACTGTGCCGGTGGCGGCAGGAGCTGCGGGCGAGGCGTCACGCACTTCGACGACCTCGACCTCCACCGACGCCGGGTGCGACGGGGTTCCAGTCACTGACTGCTGGAGCGGCCGCACCGAAGTATCGATCGCCTTCACCCGCAGGCCGAGGTCCGCCGAGGCAGAAGGCTGGAAGCCGATCTCCGGCACAAATCGAGCGGACACGTCATGGTCGCCGATGGCGATATCTGCCGCACTCAGCGGCACCTGCACTGAAACCGTGCCGGTCGCAGGAGCGGCAACCGGCAGGAGTGCAGACGCGATGACAGCGCCGTCCACGAGAACTTCGATCTCTCCGCGCGCGTCCACCTGCGGCGCCCCGAACTGCGCCGGCAGAGTCACCACATCAACAGTCGCGGTCACCTTCTCATCTGCCCATGCCTCGGACGCAGAGAGACGCAGATCGGTGGACGTCTCGACCGCCGTGACGCTGATCGGCGAAGCAAGCGACGTCGAGGATGCATAGTTGCCCGCGCTGTCACCGTTGTAGACGACACTCAGCCCGATCGCGCCCATCGGAACGACGACGTCGTTGAACATCGCCTCCCCGTTGGCGCCGAGTGTCACGGTTGCCAGAAGAGCGGCGTCGGCGAACAGCGTGGCGGTGCCGTCGAGCTCGGCTGTCGCAGGAGCGACACGCGCGTGCACGTCGATCGGCTGGAATGCTGAGACGGATGCTGGTGCACTGACGATCTCAGTCGTTGTCGGAGCCTTCGCCACAGTGACGGTCACAGGTGCGCTCGTCGACGGAGCGGCCCCCTGGCCGGTGTCCGGCGCGTACCCGTCGAACCGCGCCGACAGCTCGTGCGTTCCCGCGGGGATGAAGTTCGAGAACCCGAAGAACCCTATGAATGTGCCGCTTCCGGTATAGACAAGCGGCGCACTACCGACAACGACCCCATCCAGGAGGATCGTCACCTGCTGCCCGGAAAGGTTAGACGGTCCGTCGAGGGCGACGGTTGCCATGACGATGGACGGACCTGATCCGTACTGCGCTGGCACCGTGATCACCTCGAGACTGGTCGTCGTAGACACCGGCGGGGCGATCGGCTCCGCAGCCACGACGGCGGCGTACGACGGCGTCGCGAACAGCACCATCGCTGCCGCGAGGACGCCGACCACAATCGCACTCAGCGCACGTCGGAGATGAGAGAGAGCGCGCAGCGATTGGACGCTATCCATTTTTGTCATGGGGACATCTTCGTAGATGCACCCTGCCAACACCAACTCAGCGTCGGAGGATCATCACGAAGACCGCGCCGCAAGCGCCTTCCTGATCCGCTCTACAGCCTCGCGCATGACGGGTCGCGGAGTGGCGAACACGAACCGGGTGAAGCCGATCCCGGCCTCACCGCAGGCTGCACCGTCAGTCATCGCGACGCCGGCGTTCTCACGGAACCATTCACCGAGGTCACCGGTCAGCCCCGCCTCACGGAAATCGAGCAGCGCGATGTACGTCCCCTCCGGCATGGTCATGGTCACGCCGGGAATCTCGTCGACGAGTTCGACAAGCAGCCGCCTGTTGGCATCGAGGTACTCCGTCACGTCCGCCAGCCAGTCGCCGCCAGAGGTGTAGGCGGCGAGGTTCGCGATCGCGCCGGTCGTCGACGTGCCGTGACCGGTCCACCCCCCATCGGCTTCCCACACCTCCGCCGACTTCGCATCGGAGAAGATGATCTGCGCGCACTTCAGGCCCGCGAGATTCCATGCCTTCGACGCGGATGCCGCAGTGACCGTGTGTGCCGCAGTAACCGGCGACAGCGAAGCATAGGGAATGTGCGCCGCAGGCGCGTAGACGAGCGGCGCGTGGATCTCGTCTGAGAACACTCGGCCCTCAGCATCCGCCACGATCTCGGCGATCGCGAGCAGCTCGTCACGGGTCGCGACCGTGCCGAGCGGGTTGTGCGGGTTGCACAGCACGAGCATCTCGCCGCCGTCCGCGAATGCGGCGGCGACGCCATCCAGATCCATCGTCCAGCGGCCATCCGACAGGATGCTGGGCACCTCGATCACCCGGCGGCCGAGCCGCGGCGGCACCGAGAGGAACGGCATATATGCCGGCGTGGGCACGATGATCGCGGCATCCGGCGATGTGAAGTTCTTGATCGCGAATTCGAACGCGACAATGACGTCCGGCACGAGGCGAACCTGATCGGCTTCGAGCGGCCAGCCGTAATGATCCGCGTAGCGCTGCGCGGTGGCCTGCTGCAGGTCGGTGGCGAGGTGCTGCGGAAGGTAACCGGTCAGTCCCGAGCTCAGCGATGCGCCGATCGCCTCGGCGATCGCGGGGGCGACTCCGAAGTCCATCTCGGCAACGAAGGCGCCGATCGCTTCGGGGAACATCGTCCACTTCAGGCTGCCTGCCGCCCGGAGGCCTGCCTCGGTGATGGTGTCGAACGGATGCTCGGTCATGCTGCTCCTTCGGATCGTCTCTCTATTCTCCTGGAGCAGAACTCACCCGAGGCGATTCGCGACGATGCGGGCCGTCGCATCCGGGTGGACGCGGTGGCCGACGGATTCCGGAACCTTCACGAACTCGGCATCCGGCATCGCGTCTGCCAGCCGCTTCGCCGCGCCTGCCAGGAACGGCATCGTCTCGACGCCGCACAGGATCGTCACCGGCATCCGCACCCCGAGCATCGCGTCCGTCGGCGTCGACACCCGCTGCGTCACCATCGTGTCGTAGACAGTGGACTGCCCGAGCGGCGCTGTCGCGGCGAACGCCGGCGACGCACGGAACTGCTCGATGAACTCCTCCGGCAGGCCGACGCCCTCGCGCTGGAACGTGATCACGGCCTCATCCGGATGCCCGTCGTCCACGAACGCCTGCAGCCGCTCCGCGAGATCGGGCGCCGGGTCGTCCTCACCGAAGCCGAATGGAGGCTCGGAGAGGAACAGGTGCGTCATCGGCATGCCCTCACCCGCGGCATACAGTGCCAGCACTGCGCCGGACGAATGTCCGAGAACCGCGGTATCCGCACCTGCTGCGGCGACCACCGCCGCCAGATCCTCGACCTCCCGCTCGGGAGCTGCGGGCGGGGTGTCGCCGCTGTCGCCGCGTGCACGCCGATCGTAGGTGATGGCTCGCAGGCCGGCATCCGCCATCGCTTGCGCGATATCGGCGGCATCCTCTGCACGCGAGAGCGCGCCGTTCACAATGACGATCGCGGGGCCCGCGCCCGTCGAGTGCGTGGCGATCGGGGTGCCGTCTGCGGAGGTGATCATGTCCATGCCCCCAGGCAACACCCATGCAGGCGCCCACGCAACGACGAATCCATACCCAAGGGGATATCAATCTTTCGCGATCCGTCTTTGCCCGCACGAGAGCCAACGCCGATAGTGGTCGTATGCCTGTCTTCAGCTTCCTCGATACGCGCCCGGCCAGTCTCCCCGCGGGCACCCGCCTCTACGAGTTGACGAAACGCCCGCACGCGACCCAGAAGAACCCTTTGCCCGCATCGCTCGACGGATTGACGTACATGGCCGACGGTCCGAAAGCGATCGACGGCGCCTCGCTGGTCATCCCGGCCCAGGACCAGCTGATGTTCGAACGGGATGGCTCCGGCCCAGGACGCGGAGGGGTCGTGCGCCTCTTGCTGAACGTGCGCAAACCCGGCCTCACCCGCGATCAGTTCGCGAGCCACTGGCGCGACGTGCACGCGCCTCTCGCGATCGGCATGAACCCGCACTACGACTACTACGTCACGAACATCTCCACCGATCCTGACTCCGAGTGGGACGGCGTGCTGCAGGAGTGGTTCCCTTCGCACTCGGCGTTCGAGGAGCACGAAGGCGGGCTGAAGAACATCAAAAAAGAAGTCGCCGACGACTACCCGCTCTTCCTCGCCGACTCCGCGGAGTGTCCGCAATGGATCGGCGTCGAGGTCACCGGGTGAGTGCCGCCCTCGCGAGCCGCCGCTTCCTCGTCACCGCAGGCGGCTCCGGTATCGGGCTGGCGACCGTCCGCCGGCTTGTGAAGGCCGGCGCCCGCGTCGCCGTCAGCGACATCGACCCCGACCGCGTGGATGCGGTGGCCGTCGAGTTCGGCGCAGACGCGGTATTCGGGATCGTCGCGGATTCCGGCGACCCCGAACAGATCGACGGCTGCTTCGCGTCTGCGTCCGCGCACTGGGGCGGCCTCGACGGATTGTTCAACAACGCCGGCATCACCGCACCGCGGGTGCCGCTGGCGGATCTTGATCCCGCGATCGCCGAGCGTGTAGCATCTGTCAACCTGCTCGGCACGTTCCGCATGATGCAGCACATGCTGCGCCACGCGGCCGATCGCCCCTCCGTCATTCTCAACAACTCCTCCGGCACCGCGCTCCAGGCCGCCCCCAACACCGGGTTCTACTCGGCGACGAAGGCCGCGATCATCTCCCTCACCCGCACTGCGGCCGTAGAGGCCGCCCCGCATATCAGGGTCAACGCGATACTCCCCGGCCCGACCGAGACCCCGACGCTGCTCGCCGCTTCTCCAGAGCGCAAGTCGCAGTTCCTCGCGGATGTTCCGCTCGGCCGTTTCGGCACACCGGATGAGATCGCCGCCCTCGCCTTCTGGCTCCTCAGCGACGAGTCGTCGTACGTCACCGGAGCCGTGTTCACCGCCGACGGAGGAGTGACCGCATGACCACCCGCCCCCTGCTGCTCGCCTGCGGCGACTACGACCGCACTTCTTCCCTCGCGAATGGTCGAGTCCGCGCGGAGGGCCTCGATCTGAATGTGCTGAATCTGCCCGTCGAGGAGATCTTCTACCGCAACGCCGTGTACGGCGAATTCGATGCCGCAGAGATGTCGCTGTCGTCGTACACGCTGACGATGGAGCGAGATCGCCGCTTCGTCGCCATCCCCGTGTTCCCCTCGCGCGCGTTCCGCCACAACGGCGTGTACGTCAACGCGTCGAGCGGAATCGACGAGCCGAAGGATCTCATCGGACGCACCGTCGGCACCGCCGAATACCAGATGACCGCGGTCGTCTGGATCCGCGGCTTCCTCGCGGAAGACTACGGTGTGCCTGTCGATTCGGTCATCTATCGCACCGGCGGGCTGCTCAAGCCCGGTCGCGTCGAGAAGATCCCGTTGCAGATCCCCGGCATCGACATCGCCCCGATCCCGATCGACCGCACACTCGACGACATGCTCGTCTCGGGCGAGATCGATGCTCTGCACACCCCCCGCGCACCTCGGTCATACCTCGACCGCAACCCGAACGTGCGTCGACTCTGGGAGAACACCGAGGAGGAGGAGCTCGCCTACTTCCAGCGCACGGGAGTGTTTCCCATCATGCATGTCGTGGTCATCCGCCGGGAGATCTACGAACAGAACCGCTGGATCGCTCGCTCGCTCTATAAGGCATTCACGGAGGCCAAGGACATCGTCACCGGCCGTGCCGAAGAGACCGCGGCCCTGCATTCGATGCTTCCGTGGAGCTACCTCGCGGCACGCGATGCACGTGAGAAACTCGGCGATGACTACTGGTCGTACGGCGTCGAACCGAACCGCAAGACGCTTTCAACATTCCTGCGCTACTCCCTCGATCAAGGTCTCATCACCAAGCACTGGGAACCGGAGGAGCTGTTCGCTCCTGAGACGATGACCGACTTCGTCATCTGAGCCATGCCGGTCATCGACGCGCAGGTGCACTGCTTCGAGGCGAACACGCCCGCACGGCCGTGGACAGGACCAGGTGCGGGTCTTCCTCACGCAACCGCGCAGACGAACGTCGACCTCATGGATGAGAACGGGGTCGACAGCGCGGTGCTCGTCTCGCCCTCGCTGAACTACGGGACCGACGCGACCTACGCGTTCGAGGCCGCCGAGGCGCACCCCGGTCGATTCGCCGTCATCGTGCCCATCGATCTCGCACGACAGCATCCGGAAGACCTGCTGGATGAGATCTCCGACCGGAAATACGTGGCGGGACTTCGCCACATGCTGTGGACGCCAGAGCAGCGCGCCGCACTGAACTCGCTCCGGCTCGATGCCCTCTGGCGCGGCATGGTCCGCGCAGGCCTGCCGTTGTGCGTCGCGACGCGCGGGGAGACAGCGGAGATCGCCGAGCTCGCCGGCCGCTTTCCCGAACTCACGATCGTCATCGATCATCTGGGATTGCCCAGCAGCCCGACCCCGCCCGCACCGGAGAACCCCTTCACCCTCCTCGGGACGATTCTGCAGCTCGCGCCTCTGCCGAACATCGCCGTGAAGATCACCGGCATGCCCGCGCTCTCGCATGAGCGCTACCCATTCGCCGATCTGCATGACGCCATGCATCGCACAGTGGACGCGTTCGGCGCGGAACGTGTCATGTGGGGCACCGACTGGACCCGCGTGCACGAGTTCGCCGACTATGCGGCGGGAGTGCAGTGGATGCTCGAGAGCGGACTGGATGCGGACGAACTTCGTCTGGTGCGCGGCGAGAGCGCGGCGCGCATCTTCACCGGGCGCTGAACCTCAGCGCAGCATCCGCTCGCTTTCGCGCACGAGGTAGTCGAACCCCGCGTGCACCTGTCGAAGCGGCCAGCCCAGGGCGCGGATGTCTTCTTCCGACATGCCCTCATCGACATTTCCCGCGGCGAGCGCGGTCAGCAGCACACCGACTGCGCGCTCGAGCTGCACCGCCCGCATCACCGCCACGGCGACATCTTCGCCGACCGTCACGAACCCGTGCCGCGGGATGACGACGCCGACGGCGCCGCCGAGTGTCTGCGCAAGGCGCTCGCGCAGTTCGGCATTGCGGATGAGCGATGCGGTCTCGGTGAAGCGCGGAAGCTGCTCGAGCGTGAAGTCGATACCGGCATGACTGAGCGCCCGCATCGGTTCACCGGTCGCGCACCACGCATTGACCGCGTCGCTGTGCGCGTGCACGATTGAGGTGACTTCGGTCCGCGCGTGATAGACGCCGGCGTGAATATGCCATTCGATGTGCCGGTCGCCCTGACCGACCACGACCTCGCCGCTCCAGTCGATGAGCTGCACGTCGTCGGGCTCGATCTCTTCGAAACCCAGGCCGGAGCGTTTCATCCACAGGCCACGACCCGCGTGGTCACGTACAGAGACGTGCCCCCACACGAGGTCGCGCAGCCCGCCAGCGGCGAGCACACGGCTGGCCCTCGAGATCAGCAGCGCGCATTCGGCATCCGTCGCGGGTGCGACCGCGAACCCGTCAGTCGGAGCGGTCAATGGCCGGCCCGCTGGGGCGCATCGCCGAACAGCACACTGACGTTCTTCGCCTGCGTCCAGCTCAGCAGCTCGTCGTGGTTCTCCTCCCGGCCGATGCCGGAGTCCTTGTACCCGCCGAAGCCGGAGCCGAGGAAGTGCCGGCTGGTCTCGTTGATCCAGACATAGCCGGCCTGGATGTCGCGGGCGAAGGAATGCGCGGTACGGAGGTTGTTCGTGTAGGCGCTGGCAGTGAGACCGTAACGCACGCTGTTCGCGATCGTGAGCGCCTCGTCGTAGTCGTCGAACGGCATGGCCACAAGCACCGGACCGAAGATCTCCTCCTGCGCGAGGGGTCCGTACGGATCGACGTTGTCGAACAGGGTCGGGCGTACGAAAAGTCCGTCCGCGAGTGCGCCGTCGGTCACCCGATGACCGCCGGCGGCCACGTCGTAGCCGAGCGACTTGCCGAGCTCGATGTAGCGGGTGACCTTGTCGAACTGCTGCTGATTGACGATCGCGGCGGTGTCCGTGCTGTCGTCGTGCGGCAGCCCTGAGCGGAGCGCCTCCATCTTCTCGGCCAGCGCGTCGACGACCTGACGGTGGATGCTGCGATGCACGATGAGCCGCGATGTCGATCCGCAGGACTGCCCCTGCCACGTGAAGTTCATGCCTTTGAGCGCACCGGCGACGGCCGTGTCGACGTCTGCGTCGGGGAAGATGACCAGCGGGTTCTTGCCACCCAGTTCGAGCGTGACGTGCTTGACGCTGACCTCGGCGGCGCGGCGCTGGATCATCCTGCCCGTCTCATCGGCGCCGATGAATGCGAGACGTGCGACGTCGGGATGCACGACCAGCGCATCGCCGGCTTCCTGGCCGAGACCGGTGATGATGTTCACCACGCCCTGGGGCAGCACGTCGCTGATGATGTCGGCCGCCGCCAGCGAAGAGAGCGAGGTGTGTTCGCTGGGCTTGGTGACCACGGTGTTGCCGGCGGCGAGCGCACCGGCCATCTTGCCGACGGTGAACAGAAGCGGGTGGTTGAAAGCGCTGATTCGTCCGACGACGCCGTACGGCTGGCGCAGCGAGTACATCAGTCGCTCGTTACCGGCGGGAATCGTGGAGCCCTGCGCCTCGAGCACGAGACCGGCGAAGTAGCGCAGCTGAGAGGCCGCGACCTTGCTGTCGAAGCGCATCTCATGCATCGGGCTGCCGTTGTCGAGCGAGTCGAGGTATGCGAGACGCTCGGCGCCTGCCTCGATCGCGTCGGCGAGCTGATCGAGGTAGCGGGCGCGCTGCAGCGGTTCGAGCGCGGACCACGCAGGAAAGGCCTGCTTGGCGGCCTGGACGGCATCATCGACGTCGGCCGCGCTCAAGCGGGGGATGGTCGTGATGAGCTCGCCGGTCGACGGATTGGTGACGTCGATCGTGCGGCCGTCGCGGGCTCCTCGACGCTCGCCGCCGATGAGAGCGAGGTTCGAGATTTCCGTGTGCGTGGCGGGTGCAGCCATTGTGCTCATGTTGTCCTCCGAGATCAGGCCGTGGCGACGGCGACGTTCGTGGCGACGGCTCGGCGCGCAAGATCGCGCAGCTCGTCGTCGGTGCTGGGGCGTCGGTTGTTGAAGCGGAACGGGCTGTTCGCGCCGGCGAGGAAGAACTCGTCTTCGGCGTCGGCGATGAGCTCATCGGCATCGAACGCCGTGGGGATGCCGGCGTTGCGATACAGCTCCGGCAGGGCATCGATCTCGCGGATGACGTCGTCGCTGACGACGGAGCGGTTGAACTCCGCGACGATGGGCAGCAGCACGCTGTTCTGACGACCGTGTGCGACGCGGATCCGCGAGGAGCCGGTGATCGCGTGTACCAGGCTGAGTCCGGCATTGCCACAGGCGAAGTTCGCCATGGTCGATGCCTCGAGCAGAGCCTGCAGGTCTTCTGGCCGGCGCTCTCGGATCGCCGCCGCCATGACCGCGCGTATGGTGCGCACCGCTTGCAGAGCGACGGTATCGGTGAAGGATGTCGCGCCGTTTGCCCACAGCGCCTCGAAGCCATGGCTGAGCGCGTCTGCGGCGGCGTCGCGCATCGGCACCTCCGGAAGGCCCAGGAGGTGCTCTCCGTCGAGGATCGCGAGATCGGGCTCGTAGCCCCAGCCGCGCATGCCCACGTTGGCGTCGCTCTCGGTGTCGTAAAGCACGAAGGCATTGGAGACCTCGGAGCCGGAGCCTGCCGTGGTCGGGATCGCGATGAACGGCGCGGGACGATTCGGAGCCACATCGATGCCGACGTACGCGGTCACCGGGCTGGCGTTGGTCAGCAGGAGAGCCACGGCCTTCGCCTGGCTGAGCGCACTGCCGCCGCCGACGCCGACGACGAGATCCGCCTGTGCGTCACGGGCGACGGATGCTGCGGCCTCGGCTGCCTGGATCGTCGGATCGACCTCGGCGAGCGACTCCATGACCACCGTATCGCCGAGGAGCTCTGCGATGCGGTCTAGCAAGCCGATGCGCTTGAGGCCGGCATCGCCGATCAGGGCGACACGGGTGCCACCCAGAGTGCGCACGTGCTCTGCCAGTTCGGCGGTGGAACCCCAGCCTGCATGGACGCGGGTGGGTGTGGTGTAAAGGCGGCTCTGAGTCATCTTCGTCTTCGAATCCTTGAGGGGCGCACACGCTCTGTGTGCCGCGGCACCAGGCTAGGCAGGAGAGGCATGCCGAGGGAAAGACCGAAGGCCGGGGCACTCATCATGATTGTGTTATAAATGCAGCTACCCGTCCCATTGGAGGCAGCCACCGATGTCGATCGAGATCCGACACCTGCGCCAGTTCCTCGCAGTCGCCGAGGAGCTGCACTTCACACGTGCCGCAGAGCGGCTCCATCTCGCCCAACCTGCGCTCAGTGCTCAGATCAAGAAGCTCGAGCAGGAGCTCGAGGTGCAGCTGCTCGTGCGGAGCACGCGCGCCGTCGAGCTGACTCCGTCCGGCGCGGAGTTCGCCGCCAGGGCCCGTCACACCGTCGAAAGCTACGACGCGACTCTCGCCGCGGCCGCACAGCTGCGCCGAGGAGGCGGAGGACACGTCAGTCTCGGAGTCTCTTCTCGTCTGCGACCGGCGCTGCGCCGAGAATTCACCGGTGAGCTCGGGCGGCTCGCACCTCGCCTCTCGATCGATTTCGTCTCGGAGAGCACCGTGCGTCTCGTGCAGGCCGTCACCGCACGGCGCGTGGATGCCGCGCTCGTCGTCGCCCCTTCGCAGACCGCCTCGCTGCGGTCGGTGCGGGTTCGGGATGCTCCACTGATCGCTGCGCTGCCCGCCGGGCACGAACTCGCGGATCGGAGCGAGATCACTCTGTGGGATCTGCGGGACGAGCTGTGGATCATGCCGAGCTCCGACGTGTTCGCTTCGAACTCGTTGATGCACGCGATGTGCCTGGAAGCGGGATTCCGCCTGCGGGTATCGACAGCGGCGACCAGCAACTACGACGATGATTTCATCGGCGTCAGCGAAGGCAGCGGCATCGAGGTCGTGCCCGATGTGTTCACGCGTCCTGGCGCGGTGCCCGGGGTGACTTTCGTACCCGTGAGCACCGTGACGCTGCCGATCTACCTGGTCGCTCAGGCGGATGGGGACGGCCGACGGCTCGGACCGCTGTTCAAAGCGGTCCGAGCCGTGCTCTCCCAAGATGAGGCGGATGCCGACTGACCTGTCATCTCGGCATCCGGCTTCTCAGAACGTGCGCTCTGCGCTGCGCATCATGTCGCGCCAGTCCTCGACCGGGGTGAGCACCGGGTCCTCGACGCCGGCGTCGGCACCTCGGAAGTCCAGCTGCGACACGCCTGCGGCTTCGAGCGGACGGTAGTCCCACTCCACTCGCATCGGCTCATTGGCCGGCACGAACTGGTCCATGTAACGACCCCCGCAGAAGTGCGCCGGCTTCGCCTTGTCCCAGATGATCATCTGGTTCTCGTCGATGACATCCGCGTTGGCGCTGACAGCCTGGGTCTGGCCGTTGACGGTCATCCGGTGGATCCACGGGTGAGTCCACTCGACCTTCATCTCGAAGTGGGCATAGCACTCGGCGATGCGGGGAGGCGCAACCTTCGTCGACGGCACGGTCGTGAATCCGGCCTTCTCGAGTTCGTTGATCCCACGCTTCCACGGCAGACCGCAGATGAGCACCTTCTCGAGGAGCTCCTTGTCGAACGGGACGAAGTTGATGACGAACTCGCCGTTGGCAAGAATGTTCGCATGAGTGTCGCTGCCCTTGGTGCAGGTGAACGACAGCTGCACGGGGTCATGGCACACCCGCACGGTCGATCCGTACGACGCGGCATTCACGTTGCCATCGGCATCGACCGTCGTGATGATCGCAAGCAGCGATGTCGGCGCGATGATGCAGTCCCAGTTCTCCGGACGCACCAGTGTCTTCTCAACGGTCATGTCTTCTGCTCCTGTCGAAGTCGAGTGTGGTCGCGAGCCAAACCTATGCAGGCGCCCCTGAGCAGGGGAAAGACAGGAGCGATGGGGACTGATAGTGCTGGCGTTATGACTGGGCTCGGTCTCGTCTCATTCCCGCGCCACGGCGCTGTTAGCGTGAGGCACGACCCATCGAATGAAGGAGCTCAGGTGACACTCGCGGACCGCCATCACGGACGATCGGCTCAGCCCGTGCGGCGCATCACAGCACGCGCTCTTCGAGAGAGACTGGTCGGCACGAACACCCCCGGCGGCATCACCCCGATCCCCGAGGGTCCGGCGTTCACGCGCGACGACGGCCTGCTGTTCATCAGTGCGTTCCCCGACCCCGACGGCTTCAAGGTGTTCCGCTTCGATCTGGACACGCGTGAGGTCACCGGCGTCTTCGGCAGCGATCAGATAGCGCTGGCATCATTGGTGATCCATCGAGATGGCAGGCTCTTCTACGCTGACTTCCGAGGCGGGCGAACAGGCGGCGGGCGCATCGCCGTATCTGAGCCCGATGGCAGCGGATATCGCACCCTCATCGACGAATTCGAGGGAACGGCGATCGTCCCGGACGACATGGTCTTCGCCGCGGACGGCACGATGTACTACAACGACTTCCAGGGCACCGCGCTGCATCCCACGGGCCGGGTGATCCGCGTCGACCCCGATGGCACGCAGTCGCTGCTCGTGGACGGGCTCGCGATGCCCAACGGCATCGCGCTCTCGGCAGACGAATCGCGCCTGTGGGTCAGCGAGCATCTGCGCAACACTCTCGTGGGCATCCAACTCGATGGTCGAGCTGTTCCGGAAACCCGCGTCTACGGATACTTCACGGGCGGCCTGGCGGATTCGACCACGGTCGACTCGGCCGATAACGTCTATCAGGCCTTCTACGACGGCGGTCGCGTCGAAGTGCTCGATGGCGAGGCGAACCCGATCGCGGTCATCACTCCGGGAGACGATCCGCTTCGCGAGTATCCGCGTACGACTCACGTGGCGATCGAGCCCGGTAGCACGCGCGGCATCCTCGTCGCGGGTGGACGAACGGGCATCGCGGTCTTCGAGTTCGAGGCTCTCGCCCCCGGACTCGTGCCGTTCTCACACCGCTGAAACACCGACCGAGCCGAAGCTCTCACCGTGATCGACGAAGCGCCGCAGCAGACCGACGAACTGGTCCCGTTCGGCGGCATCGAAGCACTCGGTCATCCACACCGTCATGGCATCGGCGGAGGTTCCCACCTCGCGGTGGATCCTGCGCCCATCATCGGTCAGGCTGAGGATGCGGCGCCGTCGGTCGGAGGGATCGGGCGCGGCACGCACCCAGCCGCGCTGGACGAGACGCTCGATCACCGCCCCCGTGGTGGAGGTGTCCAGCGAGGCCCCTCGCGAAACGGTGACCTGGTCGACGCCTTCAGAGGCCGCGATCACGCTGATCGCGGAGTACTGAGTGGGCGTCACATCCTTCGACACCATCGCCGACCACAGCGACGAGTGCACCTGCTGCGCTCGTCGCACGAGGTGCCCGGGACGCCGGAGCATGTCGTCGTTCGCGTGGCCTGCCATGGCATGAGTGTATGCGCTTCGCGCGCCTCGATCGCAATTACGATACGATCACGTATAGTTAACACCGCTGAGCCGATGGAGGTCTGCAGTGGCATCTTTCCCACAACGCGGTCGACCGCGTGATCCCGAGGTCGACCGATCGATCCTCTTCGCCGCGCTCGAGCTGCTCGGCGAACTCGGTTACGACCGATTGACCATCGAAGGCGTCGCCGCGCGCTCAGGAACGGGCAAAGCCTCGATCTATCGCCGATGGACCGGCAAGCCCGAGCTGATCCTGGACGCGGTTCGACTGCTGGAGGAGTCGTTCACCTCCACGCCCCCCGATACGGGAAACCTGCGCGACGATCTGATCGCCGTCATCCCGCAGTTCACCGTGTTCAGCACCTTCGGCCCCTCTCAGGCGCCGATCATCCTCGGAATGGCTCAGGCCATGCAGAGCGATGAGAAGATCGCCGACTACATGCGGGCACGATTCACCTCCGATGTCCGCCACGCCAGCGAGATCGTGCTCGAACGCGCCATCGCGCGCGGTGAGATCAGCGCGGAGGCCCGCGGCATCCGGCTCTTCCACGACCTTGCCCCCTCCCTCACGATCGGGCGCCTGCTCCTCACTCTCGACCCGATCGACGAGCAGTTCCAGACCGAGTTGGTGGACACGATCCTCATTCCCCTTCTGCACGCGTCAGCCCCCAAGGAGACCACATGAGTCAGCGATTCGACGGCCGTGTGGCCATCATCACGGGAGCCGGTTCCGGCATCGGGCGGGCCATGGCCGAACGACTTGCCGATGAAGGCGCTCAGGTGATCGCCGCTGATCTCAGCGATGGCCGCGACGAGACTGCCGCCAGCCGGCCCGATGCGATTACCGCGGTAGCCTGTGACGTCTCCGAGCCCTCAGACGTCCAGTCGGTCGTCGACACGACGCTGACGAGGTTCGGGCGCATCGACGTCCTGATGAACAACGCCGGAATCACCGGTCCCGTCGCCCCTGGCCACGAGTACCGCCTTGAGGACTGGGACCGCGTGATGGACGTCAACGTGCGCGGCGCGTTCCTCATGATGCGTGCCGTTTTGCCGACGATGCTCGCCCAGAAGCACGGTGCGATCGTGAATACCGGGTCGGTCGCCTCCTACATCGCCGCACCCGGATCGCTGGTCTACCCGCCCTCTAAAGGGGCAGTGCTCATGCTCACCAAGCAGGCGGGGATCGAGTACGCCGCCACGGGCGTCCGCGTGAACGCCGTGTGCCCCGGCCTGATTCGCACTCCCATTCTCGACGGCGCCCCGGTCTCTCACGATGTGCTCGCTCAGCAGGTGCCGATGGGCCGGCTCGGCGAGCCCGAGGAGGTTGCGGCCCTCGCCGCTTTCCTCGCCAGCGATGAGGCCGGCTTCATCACTGGCCAGGGCTTCGTGATCGACGGCGGACAGACGGCCGCCTGACATGCAGCGTCGCGCTCTCGGAGAGGGCGATCTCGCCGTCGGTGCCATCGGCTTCGGCTGCATGAGCCTGAGCGGCATCTACTCCGGTCAGCCACTGAGTGCGGATGAAGCACGCACGGTCATCCACGGTGCCGTCGATGCCGGTACGACTCTGATCGACACGGCGCACGCCTACGGCGGCGGGCACAACGAGCGACTGTTGGGCAGTGCTCTTGACGGCATCCGCAGTCGGGTCGCGGTCGCCACGAAGGCGGGCCTGGTGCCGTCTCCAGGTGGTGGCGCGCATGTCCTCGACCTCGACGGCCGTCCGGAATTGCTGCGCGCGCAGGTTGACGAGAGCCTGAGCAGGCTCGACGTCGACCGCATCGACATCCAGTATCTGCACCGCATCGATCCGAAGGTTCCACTCGAGGACAGCTGGGGAGCCCTGGCTGAACTCGTGACAGCAGGTAAGGTCGCTCGCCTGGGGCTGAGCGAGGTCACCGTCGAGCAGGCGGAGCGCGCGCACCGCATCCATCCCGTCGCGGCGATCCAATCGGAATTCTCGCTCTGGGCCCGGGAAGCGCTCACGAGTAGCGTCGTGGCATGGTGCGCCGCTCAGGGCGCCGCGTTCGTGCCGTTCTCTCCATTAGGGCAGGGGTTCCTGACGGGGAGCGCGACGCGCGCCGAGGACCTCGACGAAGGGGATGCCCGCACCAGCAGCCCCCGCTTCACCGCAGCGGCCGCACGCGATGCGGAACCGCTGACGGATGCCGTGCGCGAGGTCGCCGCCGAGCACGGAGCGACGGCACCGCAGGTGGCCCTGGCCTGGCTGCTCGCACAGGGCGCGCACGTCATTCCGATTCCGGGAACACGCCGCGTCCGCCACGCGCAGTCGAACGCAGCCGCGGCTGACCTGCACCTCTCCGCTCAGGCCATCGAGCGCCTGGATCGTGCTGTCGTGCCCACGCCGGCACGGCACTGATCAGCTGCGCGCCAGCGCCACCGCAGCCACCGCCAGCTGGCGCCAGGTGACCGAGGTCTGAGCCGACTCGGGATTGACGCGACGCGCGATGACGTAGCCGTCGAGGACCGCCAGGCAGAAGGTCGCGATCTCCGCCGGGTCCCTCTCGCTGCCGATCGCCTCGCACATGCGCCGGATCGGCCCCAGTAGGAATCCGAGCCCTTCACCGCGGATGCGACGGACCGAGGCGTGCACCTCGCTGCTGTCATCCGGTGTCTCCAGCGCCAGGATGTCGAGCACGCGGAAGAGCCGGTCGTCATCCGTGGCGGCGTCGCCGACGTGAACCATGAACGCCGTGAACGCGTCGATGGGGTCGGCGTCGTCCGGCTGCACGAATGCGGGCAGCCCCTGGAAGAACTGGTCTGCGTATCGCTGGAGAACTGCGGCGATGACGCCGTCCTTGTTGCCGAAGTGCCAGTAGATCGAGCTCGCCGGCAAGCCCGAGCGCTTTCGGATCTCGGAGACGCTCGCGCCCGAGTAACCGCGCTCGTAGATGATCTCGGCGGCGGCATCGAGGATGCGATCACGCGACTCAAGGCCTTGCTGCTGCCGCGACGTCATCGTCGGCTCTTGCTCGATAAGTTCAGTCATGTCGTTCCCAGGATAGGTAGTGGACGCCACTGCGTCTATATGTAATGATCATTCCATACAGATGCGGGAAATCACCATCGATGAACCGCCGAGACATGTCGACCATCGAAGGAGATGCACGATGAGCACGCCAACCGCCACTCTGTCCAAGCCCGACCAAGAGCTGACTCGCACGCTGAGCGTCGCCCGCATCGACGAAGTCGCAGACGGCGTACGCGCCGTCACGCTGGCCGCCGTCGATGGCTCAGACTTGCCGGCGTGGACACCCGGTGCGCACATCGACGTCCTGCTGGGCAACGGCATCGTCCGCCAGTACTCGTTGAGCTCCGACCCCTATGACCTCTCTTCGTACCGCATCGGCGTGCTGCGGGAGCCCGCCAGCCGGGGCGGGAGCGAGTACGTCTTCACCGAGCTCGCGCTCGGGGACCAGATCGAGATCACCGGCCCACGCAACAATTTCGCGCTCACCGATGCTTCGTCCTACATCTTCATCGCCGGCGGCATCGGAGTCACTCCAGTCCTCGCCCAGGCTCGCGAAGCCAAGCGCCTCGGACGCGAGTACGTGCTCGTGTACGGTGGACGCTCGCGCGCCTCGATGGGCTTCCTCGACGAGCTCGCCGCCGAACACGGCGACCGCCTGCAGGTCTGGCCGCAGGATGAGAAGGGCATCATCGACCTGCCCTCACTCCTCGGCACGCCCCGCGAGGACACCAAAGTCTACTGCTGCGGACCGGCTCCGCTGCTCGGCGCCGTCGAAGAGCAGTGCACCACCTGGGCTCGCGAAGCCCTGCATATCGAGCGCTTCGTGCCCAAGATCGTCGAAGCATCCGATGACGCCGTCGACGAGTTCGAGGTCGAGTTGAGCGCCAGTGGCCTCACGGTGCACGTCGGTGCGGACCAGAGCATCCTCCAAGCCGCGATGGACGCGGGGGTCGATGTCTTCTTCTCCTGCCAGGAAGGCACCTGCGGCTCGTGCGAGACCCCCATCATCGAGGGCGAAGCAGACCACCGGGACTCCGTGCTGAGCGAGGCGGAGCAGGAGGAGAACACCTGCATGATGATCTGCGTCTCGCGCGCCAAGTGCCCCCGCCTCGTACTCGACCTCTGATCCCAGATCCCTCAACACCCAAAGGAGATGCAATGACGCTCGAAATGGCCTATGCCCACAAGCCGGAGGACCTCACCGCATGGCCACCCTCTGCCGAGACCCGCAAGTGCCCGTTCAGCTTCTACGACGAAGCACGCGAGAAGTCTCCGCTGTACCGGTACCCCGAGCCGCACCCGCTGAGCGGTCGGCCCATCTTCTTCGCCACCGGGTGGGATGCCGCAAACTACGTCCTGTCCCACGTCGAGGAGTTCGATTCGAAGCTCGGCGATGCCCTGCCCGAGATGGGCAACCTCGCCGCCGCGCCTTACCCGGACGTGCCCAGCCACTACGAGGCGCCCGGAATCGCGTTCACCTACGGTGAGGATCACGCGGTCAAGCGCTCGTGGGCGAACATGCTGTTCGAAGCAGATCGCATGAAAAACTATCTGCCCATCATCGAGGAGGTCGCCGACCGCCTGATCGACGAGTTCATCGATCAGGGCACCGTCAACATCACGGATGCCCTTGCCGAAGCGCTGCCGCTCGAGGTGCTCACGATCATCATGGGCCTCCCCCGCGAGGATGCCAAGGACCTCAAGAGCTGGACCGACATCGTCACCCGTCTCGGAATGAACTCCGACCCCGATCCGGCAGAGGTCGAAGCGGCGACGAAGGCGCTGGAGGACAGCGGCGAGTACGCCTATCGTCAAGCCGTGGATCGCCTGGAGAACCCTCGCGACGACTACATGACCGCCGTAGTCCAGGCACAGGTCGAGCGCGATGGCGAACTCGACAAGAACGCCATCGTCGTGCACATCCGCTCGATGTTCCTCGCCGCTTATCACACGACCGCAGCGATGCTCGCGGCGGCGACGGTGCACATGGCGCAGATGCCCGACAGCCAGCAGGAGCTTCGCGAGCAGCCCACCAAGCTCCGCAAATTCGTGGAGGAGTCCGTACGCCTTGAAGGTCCGCTGCAGTGGCACCCGCGCGTCGCCATGAAGGACACGAACGTCGCGGGCACTGACGTTCCCGAGGGCTCGGTTGTGTTCGTCTCGTTCGCAGCGGGAAGCCACGACCCGGCCAAGTTCGAGAACCCGTACACGTTCGACCCTTCGCGGCGGAACGTCGCCCAGCACCTGTCGTTCGGTGCCGGACCGCACCGCTGCCCCGGTGCACCGCTGGCGCGTCTGTACGCCCAGGCCGCCTTTACGAGGCTGCTGAGCCGCACCAAGAGCTTCGAGCTCGACGAGGAGGCCAGCGATCTCACTCCGCTGCCCGGCTTCAACTTCCGCATCCCTACCCGTGTGGTGCTGAAGTTCCGGAAGGCCTGAACGACACGAGCAAGAGGCGGGGGGGGGGGGGGGGGGGGGGGNCCCCCCCCCCCCCCTCCCCCCACCTCCCCTCCCCCCCCCCCCCCCCCCCCCCCCCCTCCCCCCCCCCCCCCCCTTCCCCCCCCCCCCCCCCCACCCCCCCCCCCCCCCCCCCCCCCCCCCCCCGCCTCTTGCTCGTGTCAGGCTATTTCAGCGGGTTGATGTCCTTTGCGAAGTACTGGTCGAGAATCTCATCGGTGAAGTACGGCACGCCGGTACCGGCGAGAGCCTCTGACGAGTAGTCTCCACCGGGCTCGGCGATCTCAGCGAGGTTGTCGTTGTTGATGAGGACCGGCGGCAACGAGATGTAGTTGCTCTTGGGCGATGCGCCGGCGAGCGTACGCATCAGCGTGTCCCAGACCGCATCGGCCTGCTGCACGGGGTCGCCGACCACTCCAGCGGCCGAGTACGTGTCCTTGTTGTCGATCCAGTACGACAATGCTCCTGCCGTGGCACCGTTCATCGAGACGAGCGGCACCTCCCGACCGACCTGCTGGAAGGCGGCGATCGAACCGGTCGCCATACCGCCGAGCTGCAGAACCGCGTCGATCTCTCCAGGGTAAGAGGCGAGGAAGGTCTGCACGCCTTCCTTGGCGGACGGATCGTTGAATGCCGCGGCGACCTCACCGACGACCTCGATGTCCGGGCAGGCCTCGAGTGCGGCATCCACACCCTCGCGACCCTGCACCTGCGGGTCGACGCCTTCGATGCCGTTGACGATCAGGACCTTGCCAGTGCCGTCCGGCAGCTGACCGAGTGTGGCGGCTGCCGCGGCACCCGCATCATGGAAGAAGTTGTCATGCGCCGTGACGGCGTACGTGCTGGGCAGAGTCGCGAACGACGCGGTGACGATGCCGTCTTCTCCTGCTGCATCGACGGCCGAGGCCATCGTCTGGCCCGACATCGGCTGGATGAGGATGCCGTCGACCCCGGCTCCGACGAGCTGCTGGTAGGTCTGCAGCTGCTGGGCGGGGTTGAACTCCGACATCAGGTTGACGACGAGGTCGCCCTCGACCAGGCCCTGCTCCTTGGCTTCGTCGAATCGCTTCTGGAGCTGATCGTGGTACGCCTGGTTGATCGCGGTCGCCAGCGGAAGCATCGTCAGGCCGATCTTCCACGGTCCCTCGCTCTCGGGCAGGTCTGCCCACGCGCTCTTTCCGAGATCCATACCGACGCCCTGGAACGCTGCCTGGATGTCCTCTGGGTATCCCGCCAACAGGCCGTCGGGGTCATTGGGCAGCGGGCCGGTGAGCGAACCGCATCCGGACGCCGCGAGCTGTGCCGTGCTGACTGCGTTGACTGTGTCCTCGCCTCCTGCTGCATTGCCGTTATCGGCGGAGCAGGCGACGAGGGCGCTTCCGGCGAGCACGACTGTCAGCGCGCACAGCGATGTGCGCCGAAACCGCTGACCGGTGATGCTGTGAGTGATCATGGTGCGTTCCTTTGTTCGTTCGATAGGGATGTGATCGGGTTCAGACGCGGTCGCGAACGCGGCGCTCGCGACCATAGAGCATGACGGAGACCAGGATGACGAGGCCGAAGAGGATCTGCTGATCACCCTTGGTGAATCCGTGTCCGGCGAGCACGGTGTTGAGCACCGTGATCAGCAGCACACCGGCGGTGGATTTGATGTAATCGCCACGAGCGCCGACGACGGTTCCGCCGACGACGACCGCTGCCAGGCCTTGGAACATGTAGTGCGCACCCTGGTCGAGGCTGACACTGCCCGCAAAGCCGGCGAGGAGGATGCCGACCAGGCCCCAGCAGAGTCCCGAGATGAGGAATGTGGTGACCCAGATCCGACGAGTGGGCACGAGGGCCAGGTTCGCAGCGCGCCGGTTCGCTCCCACGGCGTAGGTGCGCTTTCCCGCGGCTGTCCAGCGCAGGAAGACGGTGACGACGATGATCACCGCGAACCAGAAGATGACGATGGGGGGCAGTGGGATGAAGCCGAAGGTCTTCGTCACGGGCGAGAGCTGCTGCGACAGCCAGGACGGCACACTGCCGGTGAGGTTGCCGGCGGCGAGCACGTACACGATGCCGAGTCCGAACGCTCCGGAGCCGAGACTGACGATCAGCGGGTTCAGATCAAACCGGTGGCAGATGTAGCCCACGCCCGCCCCGATGAGACCCGTGCCAACGAGCGTGAGAACCGCGACGATCCAGAAGTCGATGCCCAGACGTGCGGGCAGCGCCACGACCGCGAGCCCCGCGGCGGGAATGAGCGACGCGGCGGAGAGATCGATTCCGCCGATGATCATGACGAGCGTGTGTCCGAGCGCGGCGATGCCGACCAGCGACGCGAGCACGAGCATGAGCGTGATACCGCCGACGTTCAGCAGCCCCGGCAGAGTGGCACTGCCCACAGCGAGGATGATGATGATCGCGATGACCTGCAGGACCGGGTACTCCTGCTGCACCTGCACAGCCCGATGCCACGCTTTGCGCCGCGGCGTCTGCTCGGTGCGAATCGTGACGGTGGGTTCTATCGTGGAGTCCTTCGTGAGAGTCATTTCGTGCCTCCTGCAGCACTCAGCTGGCGGCTGAAGATTATGGCGCCGACGAGAGCGGCGCCGTAGACGATCTGCATCCAGGACTGCCCGATGCCGGCGACGCCGAGCGCGCTCTGCAGCAGGTAGATGAACGCGACACCGGCCAGCGGCCCGACGATGCCGCCGCGGCCGCCCTCGATCGCGGTTCCGCCGAGCGCGATGGCGACCAGGCCCGGGATCAGATAGCTCTGAGCAGTGGACGCGTCCACCGCCCCTGACACTGCGACGAGAGCGAATCCGCCGATGCCGGCGACCAGACCGCCCATCGCGTAGGCGCTCAGGCGCACGCGATCGACGTTCACACCGCTCGAGAACGCCGCGGCGTCATTGCTGCCGGTCGCGAGCATCGTACGGATGAAGGGGGTCTGGCGAACGATCAGCCACAGAGCGATCGGTACGAGGATGAACAGCAGACCGATGGGGAAAGCCGACGAGCGGGCGCCGAGATCCGCCACCCAACCGGTCTTCGCGAACGCCGGCACCGGAGCGATCTTCAGGCACAGCCCGATCAGCACGAAGTTCATGCTCAGAGTCGCGATGAGCGGCGAGATCCGCAGCCGCGTGACGATGAAACCGTTGAGCATGCCGAACAGTGTTCCCACCAGGAGGATGATCGGGATGGAGATGACACCACCGAGCCCGGCCGGCACCAGCCACACCACGTAGATGGCGCAGCACATCGTCATCAGCGCGGAGAGCGAGAGATCGATCCCGCCGCCTCCTGCGAGAGGAGCCATGCCACTGGCCATGGCGACGAGCGCGAACGGCGCGAAGTAGAGGATCGTGTGCGTCCAGCTCATGTTCGGCTGGAGGATCATGTTGACGACCAGCAGGATGAGCGCGAGCACGAGCGCCGGAACGAAGTAGAAGCGGGCCACTGCGGTTGCCAGTTTCGCCGCACGGCGAGCGGTCGGCGTCGCCGCCGAGGGCTTGACGTCGGGTGCGATGGTGCTCATGAGGCTTCCTCCTGCTGTCCGAAGTACGCCGAGACGAGCCGCTCGCGGTCGAGCTCGGAGTGAGAGATCTCCGCGGCGATCGCATTCTCGCGGAACACGATCACGCGGTCCATGAGGTCGAGGTGCTCATCGACCTCGGACGAGAGCATGACGATGCACATGCCCTCGGCGGCAAGCTCTGAGATCACCCGGTACAGGTCTCGCTTGGCG
Source organism: Microbacterium zouquanmingi (assembly GCF_052266675.1). Taxonomy (NCBI): domain Bacteria; kingdom Bacillati; phylum Actinomycetota; class Actinomycetes; order Micrococcales; family Microbacteriaceae; genus Microbacterium; species Microbacterium zouquanmingi. The sequence continues at coordinate 484,005 of NZ_JBQPRA010000001.1, read as the reverse complement.
TTGATGTCAATGCCTCGGGTGGGATCGTTCAACAGCAGCACCTCGGGATTCGCGGCGAGCCAGCGGGCGAGGATCACCTTCTGCTGGTTTCCTCCCGACAGAGTCGTGATCGCATCGCCGGCATCGCCGTACTTGATGGACAGGGCATCGCGCCACTTCTCCAGCCGCTTCGTCGCGCGCTTGGCATTGACGAAACCCGACCGTCGGTCCTGCTCGAGTGTGGCCACGGCGAAGTTGTCATGGATAGGCATCCAGCCGAAGATCGCGTCGGCGCGACGGTCACGAGGCAGATATACGATGCCGGCTCGCCTGGCCGTGAGCGCGGTGTCGATTTCACGCCTCTGCTTCCCGAACCGCTCGACGGTCCCGGCATAGGGCGCGCGGTGACCTGCCAGCGTGAGCAGGAAGTCTTCTTGGCCCTGTCCGTCGAGGCCCGCGAGCCCGACGACCTCGCCTCGTCGCAGCGTGGCATCGAAGGGAGCAGACCCCTCTGCCAGTGACAGCCCGGTCACTCGAACGGCTTCTGCGGCATCCGCCGCGCTCCCCTTGAGGCGGGTCTCCCGGTTGCGGGCGTCGACAGCCGCCAGTCCGCTCATGTGCTGCACCAGCTCGGCCGGAGTCCATTCGCCACGTCTGAACTCGGCCGTCGTCGCACCTGTGCGCAGCACCGTGATGCGATCTCCGACGATCTCCACCTCGTCCATTCGGTGACTGATGAAGAGCACGCTCACACCGGTCTGGGTGAGCTCGCCGACGATCTCGAGCAGTCGGTCGCGCACCGCGATGTCCAGCGCCGACGTCGACTCATCCAGGATCAGCAGGCGAGGACGGGAGACCAGTGCGCGGGCGATCACGCAGGCCTGCCGTTCGCTCAGGGACAGTGCCCCGATCGGAGTGTCAAGGTCGGGCACATAGCCGAGGAGGCGGTTCAGGCGCTCGCTCGCGAGCACTCGCTTGCGGTCTCGCGGGACCTGCCCGGTCAGCAGTCCCTCGACACCGAGCCAGACGTTCTCGAGCACGCTGCGAGCATCAGCGGTGAGCACCTCCTGGAAGACGGTGATGATGCCCGCCCCGCGTGCGGCCGCTGGATTCGCGAAGCCGGTCGTCTCCACACCGTCGATCGTGATCGTGCCCGAATCGGGGCGCTGCACACCGCTGAGGATCTTGACGAGGGTGCTCTTCCCGGAGCCGTTTTCTCCCATGAGCACGTGCACCTGGCCGGGGGCGATCTCCAGTGTGCACTCGCGAATGGCGCGGACGGGTCCGAACGCCTTTGCGATGCCCTGGACGCGGACTCCATCGGCCAGGGGCTCGCCACCGAAGTCTGCGCGTTCTCGCTGAGCAGATGTTGACATGAGCGGGGCTCCTCACGGCTGTCGACGGCGATGTCGAAGGTGACGACATCGGTGTCTCGGGTGTCGACGTCCTCGTCGAACTGGGTACGTGAATGCAACGCTACGGAAGCGGCGGCGAGACGGCCAAGACGAGAGAACCAAGGATTCATCCATGCACTGATATGGATCGTGCACTGATTCGTCCTTCTCTCCATGCACTCTCGGCATCAATCTGGTAAGTCAGGGTCGCGGTGTCGCGATCAAGCCATCAGGAGGTAACGCGTGGACTCTGGCCAGATCATCCGAAAGCTCGCAGAGACCAGCCCGGATCATGTCGCCGTCATCTTCGAGGACCGGTCATTGACGGCGTCCGAGCTGCTCGATCGCTCTTTCCGGCTCGCCAACGCTCTGCGAGCCTCGGGTCTTGAACCAGGCGACCGCATCGCGACACTCGGTGGCAATGCGCTGCGCAGCATCGAAGAGCTCGTCGGTCTCGCGATCGGAGGGTTCGTGCGAGTCCCCCTGCATCAAGGCAACTCTGCCGACCGCCACCGGCACATGATCGAGCACAGCGGAGCCCGCGCGCTGATCGTCGACGCCGGCGGTCTCCACGAGATCGGTGAGACGACATCGACGGCGGGACTGTCTGCTGTTCTCGTCGACGATGAGCAGGGCGCTTACGAGCAGGCGCTCGCCGAAGCATCCTCTGCCGACCCGCGCGTGGCGATCCGCCCTGGTGACTCGATCCAGATCGGTTATACGGGCGGAACGACCGGTCTACCCAAGGGCGCCATCCAGAGCCACCGTGGTTGGTTCGACGTCACGGTCGAGAACCTGCTCCTCATGGGGCCGCCCGACCCCGAGCACGATGTCTACCTGGCGGCAGGCCCGATCTCCGGCGCTGCCGGGTCCTACGTCTTCTCAGCTCTCGCCCGTGCCATGCCGATTGTGATCGCTCCCGATCGCACGGCTGCCACGGCAGCTCGGCTGGCTGTCGCCCACGGAGCGACCGTCATGCTCGCCCTGCCGCCGCTGATCGAGGAGCTCGCCGGCTCGGAGTCCTTCGACGCCGACGACTTCGAAGGGATGCGCATGGTCATCTCGGCCGGCGCACCCCTTCGCAGCCGCACTATCCGTGAGTTCATCACCCGTTTCGGGCCCATTCTCACTTTCGTCTATGGCCAGAGCGAGTGCCTGCCGATCGCCGCGCTGACGCCAGCCCTGATCCGTCGGGCACTCGCGGGCGAGCCGGAGCTGCTGCAGAGCTGCGGCCTGCCGACCCTGCGCTCGCGCATCGTCATCGTGGATGCCGATGGCCGGGAGGTGCCTCGCGGCGAGGTCGGCGAGATCGCCGCCGACGCCGCAGGCGCGATGGTCGCCTATTGGGCGAATCCAGACGCAACGCGGAATAAGTTCACGGCCGACGGCCTGGTTCGCACCGGCGACATCGGCCTGTTACGCCACGACGGCGTCCTCGTACTCAGCGATCGCGTCGAGGACGTTCTGACCGTCGACGGTCACGCGGTCTACCCCTCCGCCGTCGAGGATGCGCTCTTCGATCACGCAGCGGTGCGCGAAGTCGTCGTGATCGGACAGGATGATGACGATCTCGGCCAGTTGCCCCGTGCGATCGTGACGCTCAGAGAGGCGGATGCCACGGACGCCGATGAACTGCGGACCTGGTGGCGCAGTGACAGCCGGCTGGCCGTGCTGCCGCTGCAGATCGAAGTCGTCGACGGCGACCTGCCGCGGACTCCAGCGGGGAAGCTCTCGCGCGCGCTGATCCGCGAAGCGTTCAGCGCATCACGCGCCTGAGACGCGCATGCCCTGGCTCTCGCCGGGAGCGAGCACGATGTCGAAGCGCACATCCGCCCAGCATTGGCCCCCGACATCGCGTCCGTCCGGGGTCGCGACGGCACCCTCGTGGTGCGCGAAATCCATGATGAGCGATTCTTTGACACCGAAGACGCTGTCGCCGATCTCCAGTTGCTCGTCGCCGCGCACGAAGATGTGGGTGACGAGAGTGCGATAGCCGGGCGCGGTGACCATGAAGTGCAGGTGCGATGCCCGCACCGGTGAGCGCCCGGTCGCCGCGAGCATCTTGCCGACGGGTCCGTCATACGGAATCGGATAGGGAGTCGGAAACAGCCCCCAGAAGTTGTAGTCGCCGCGCGTGTCGGAGAAGAGATGGGCTCGAGCGGCAGTGCGGCCGTCGTCATACTGCACGTCGTAGAAGCCGTCTTCATCGGCCTCCCAGACCTCGATGCGAGCGCCCGGGATGGGATCTCCGTCGGTGTCGCGCACCGAACCGGTCACGAAGCAGGGTTCACCTGCGGCGCCGAACGACATGTCTCCGCCGAGAGGGATCTCCGGCGCATCCTCGACGAAGAAGGGCCCGAAGACGGTCGCCTCGGTGGCATCGCCTTGAGCCTCGTTGTTCATCGCCACGACCTGCATGGAGATGCCCAGGGTGTCCGACAGGAGCACGAATTCCTGACGGTTCTCCGAGGTGATGTGCCCGGAAGCGGTGAGAAACGCGATGGCGGCGTTCCATTCCGCTTCCGTGAGCCGGACATCGCGGACGAAGGCGTGCAGATGCTTCACGAGTGACTGCATGACCTCCTTGAGACGCGGGTCCTCGGTCTTCTCGAACGATGCGACGACGGTGTCGATGAGATCCTGTTCACGCCGCTGCTGCTCTGCGCTGATCTGAGCCATACTCTGCTCCGCTTCTATTGGACTTCTTCACCGGCCCAGGCTGCGCGCAGGAGGCGTTCGACATCTGCAGCCGTGACCGGTCGGGGGTTGGATGCCGGGATCGCCTTCGCCGAGAGTTCAGCGGCCTCGGGGAGGTCGGACTCCTTCAGCCCGATCTCGGCGAGCGATCCCGCGATGCCCGATTCGCGACGCAGCTCGAACAGTCCGCGGGCCGCTGAGGTTCCGCCCACCGCGGAGAGGATGCGGTCCGCGGCAGCGGGAGCAGCGGGACTGTTGAACGCCGTCACGTACGGCAGCACGATCGCGTGCATCTCAGAATGCGAGAGGCCGTAGGCACCGCCGAGCACGTGACAGATCTTGTGGTGCATTCCGCTGCCGGCGCTCGCGAATGCGACCGCTGCAAGGTATGCACCGTAGAGTGTCTTCTCGCGCGCTTCGAGATCTGCCGCGTCGGCACTCAATCCGCGAAGTCCGGCGACGAGAGTACGCAGGCTCTCCGCACCCATGGCGGTATTGATCGGGTCCGCGCGCGGTGCCCAGAGTCCATCGACGGCGTGCGCCATGGCGTTCATCGCACTGGCTGCGGCAAGGTGCGCGGGCAGCGTCGCTGAAAGGGATGCGTCGTAGACGATGGCCGCCGGCAGCACCTTCGGGTCGACTCCGGTCACTTTGCGATCGTCTTCGGTCAGCCCCCACACATCGGTCGCCTCGCTGCCCGCGAAAGTGGTGGGCACGGCGATGATCGGCAGCCCAGTGTCGCGTGCGACGATCTTTGCGAGCCCCGTCGAAGACCCTCCGCCGACCGAGATCACGGCATCCGCTGCTGTGCTCCCCGCGAGCTCGACCGCCTGTCGGGCGTTCTCGGCCGGAACGTGCTGCACGACGTCGTCGATGCGAGCCGCGACGGAGACGCGGTCAACGATCTCATCAGTCAACGCCACGGTGAAGGCATCCCCGATGAGCAGGACTCGTTGGAAGCCGTGTTCCTCGACAACGCGCTCGAGAAGCTCGACGGCCTGGCCCGTGCCGAACAGCACGCGCTGTGGCAGTGTCGTGTGATCGAATGCGATCGTCATCTTCCGCTCCTGGTCGATCAGCCGGCGAGCGCTGTGCGCGCGGCCTGCACGAGAGAGGTCGGGCGTCGGCCGATCAGCTGCTCGAGTGCGGTCGAGTCGGTGTCGAGCACTCCCTTGGCGATCTCGGCGTCTGCCGAAGCCGTCCACTGCGCGAATCCTTCCGGTGCCCCCGTGGCGACGATCGCGGCGATGAGCTCATCGCCGTCATGATCGCGGTATTCGACGGGCTTGCCTGAGACCTCGGCGAGAGCCGAGGCGAATTCTTGGAGCGTGACCCCCTCGCCGCCGAGCTCGAACGTCTCGCCCGGCTTCGGTTCGAGCAGCACGACCGCCGCCGCATCCGCGTAGTCCTTGCGTGTCGCCGCCGCGATGCGGGCTCCGCCTGCACCGCCCAGCAGCATTCCCTGCGCCACCGTGCCTGCGGCACCGGCGGTGTAGTTCTCGGTGTACCAGCCGTTGCGGAGCACCGTGTACGGAAGACCCGAGCCCGCCAGCGCCGCCTCGGTCGCGCGGTGTTCATCAGCGAGGATGAGCGTCGACGAGTCGGCGTTGATGAGGCTGGTGTAGCCGATGAACGAGACACCGGCTCGCTTGGCGGCGTCGATGACGTTGCTGTGCTGTGCGAAGCGCTGACCGATCTCGCTTCCCGAGACGAGCAGCAGTCTCTCGACGCCGTCCAATGCGGTGTCCAGAGATGAGGGATCGTCGTAGTCCGCCTGACGAATGGCGACGCCCTCTGCTGCGACCTTCTGCGGGGTGCGAGCGATGGCGACGATGTCTGCCGCGGCGACACCGCGCTCCAGGAGAGACTCGATGATGAGGGCGCCCAGCTGGCCGCTGGCTCCCGTGACGGCGATCTTCATTTCCGCATTCCTCCGAGGTTCGCGTTCAGGGTGTGGGGATCTTCTTGAAACGGCTGTGATGGAACACGAGTGGCGAGACGTCTCGTGCCTCCTCGACGCTGTGGACACGCAGGACCACGAGTGTGTGATCGCCGACGACCTGCTCCAGCTCGACGGAGCATTCGAACGTCGCCGATGCGTCATCGAGCAGGATGGCCCCCGAAGGGGTCAGCCGCCATTCGAGACCGGCGAACCGATCCGGCACCTTCACTGCTAGCTGACGGGCCGCCACGCTGTGCTCCTCGCTCAGCACGCTGATGCCGATGCGCGCTGCGCGCCGAAGGTGCGCCCATGTCGAGGAGCCCTCGAGGATGTAGACCGAGACCAGCGGCGGGTCGATCGACACTGATGTGAAGGAGCTGCAGATCATCCCATGCGGCTGCGCGCCGGGAACTCCATCCGGATCGGTGGCGCACATCGCGACCACACCGCTGGGGAAGCACGAGAACACGCTGCGCAGAGACGCGGCATCCAGAGTCACCTGAGGCGACTCTACGACTTCAGCCAACACGAACCGTTCCTCCATCCACATGCATGACCTGAGCAGTCATCAACTCGGCTTCGTTCGAGACGAGATACGCCAGCGTGCCGACGAGATGCTCGGGAAGCATCTTCGTCTGCACGCTCTGCGTGGTGGCGACAGCGCCGAAGACCTCCTCATCGACGAAGCTCAGGAGGCCGTCGGTGCGGACCATGCTCGGTGCGATCGCATTCACGGTGATCCCGAACTGACCGAACTCGGTCGCCAGCGCACGGGTGAGTCCGACGACGGCCGACTTCGACGTGCCGTAGTGCGATCCGTTCGGCACCGCGACCCATGCCGAAGAAGAGCTCATGTTGACGATGCGCCCCCACCCCGTCTTGGTCATCGCCGGCGCCAACGCCCGGGTGACGAGGAACATCGAGTCGAGGTTGATCGTCATCATGCGGCGCCACTGGTCGAACGTCATCTCCAGGAACGGGATCGGCGGGTCGGGGTGGATCGCGGCGTTGTTCACCAGGATCTGCACGGGCCCGAACTCGCGCTCGACGGTCGCGGCGGCGGCGGATACGGCTTCAGGATCGGAGATGTCGACCTTGACGGCGAGCGCGCGACCGCCGGCGGCGGTGATCGCGTCGACCGTTTCGGCGCCGTCGCCGAGGTCGAGAATGGCGACGGCGGCGCCGTCTGCTGCGAGCCGCTCCGCGAAGGCCCGGCCGATGCCGCGCGCTCCGCCGGTGACGACCGCGGTCTTTCCATTGAGATCTGACATCTCGTTACTCCTCTGCGGTTCTGCGCTGCTCAGTAGACGGACTCGGCTTCGCCGAGATGGATCATGCCGATGCGCTGCATCAGCTGGCCGTACTGCGAGACGTTGTGCGAGCGATACATCTGCACGTCGCGCTGGTAGCGCTGCATGCGCTGCCCCTTCTTCGCGGCGCTCGCACCGGCCGAGCGGTAGAGCATCTCGACGACCTCGCACGCCATATCTCCGGCCTGGATGAGCTGGCCGAATCCTTCGACGTCCATCGCGCGGGTGTACGGGCTGCCGGTCTCCGCCGTGATGCGGCTGCGCTCTTCGAAAACCTCGTTCACATGGATGAGGATCGATTCGGCCGAGTCGGTCTTGACGATAGCCGTGCCGAACTCGCGCTGGTGCTGGGGATCCTTGGACCGCTGCTGCTGCGGGGGCAGCAGCGTCGTGCGTGAGGTGATGATCTCGCGGTATTCGTCGATCGCGGCACGCGCCGTGCCCACCATGACCGAGACGAGCTCGGTCATCAGGAAGGTCTGCGGAATCCCGAGGTAGATCGGGTTGCCGTGGTACTCGAGCCCGGGTGATGTCGAGATCGTCGGCACGGTGAGCCAATCGCCGTCGACGACCCAGCTCTCCGGAACGAACTGGCTCTCGACGAGGATGCTGTTCGATCCGCTCGCACGCATGCCGAGGATCTTGTCGCCGCCCCAGTCGTCGATGCGCGAGAACTGCTCGGCAGAGACCATGGCGTTCAGGAACTTCTTCGGCGCCCCATCGGGCTGCCCCTCGAGCATCACACGGACGATGGCGTGCGTCGCATAGGGGTTGCCCGACTGGTAGGGCGAGCGGGCGTTGATGATGTAGCCGCCGTCGACCTTCTTCGCGGTGCCGGCGGGCGGCATCGACTGCGAAGAGCGGAAGTAGCCCGTGTCATTGTTGAACACCTGCTCCTGTGCCTCGATCGGCCACCACGAGGCGACCGACAGCGCGTGCCCGTGTCCGAGTGAGTAGCACCAGCCGCTGCCCGGGTCGCCCTGCGCGATCTCCATGACCGTGCGGGCGAAAGCGGTGGGACCCAGCTCGAGGCCACCGAAGCGCTTGGGTGTGAGCAGGTGGTAGAGGCCGAGGTCGACCATCTGCTGGTGGACTTCTTCGGTGTAGTAGCCGAGTTCTTCTGCCGTATCCTGCTGCTCGCGGAGCAGGCCGCGCAGTGAACGTGCAGCTTCGACGATCTCATCGGCGGTGGCCGTGCGGTCGACTGTCGTGATGGTCATCATGCTCCTTCGCAGCTTTTCGATGGGGCACTGCCTCGTGCGCCTTTCTACATAGTAGACGCTATCGTCTCGTAAAGACAACTCCGACATTCTGAGCGATTCCAATGAAAACGGGACAGAGCTGTGAACTACGGCACAGCCCTGTCCCGTAAATGGGTCAGCGGTCTCAGCGACCCGGGTAGAGCGTCGCTCCGATCACACGGCGCTCGGCGACTGCATCCAGCATCGCTGCGATCCCCGAAAGATCCGTTTCGGAGTCAAGGATCGCCCCGAAGTCGAGCGCACCGGACTCGAGCAGGTCGATCGCAGCCGGAGTGTCGCGACGGATGCCGAAGCCACCCTGCTGGCTGCCGTGCACGGTCTTGCCCTGGCAGGCCAGGGGCGTGGCCGGGAACTCCACAGACGCACCCATGTTCAGGGGCACACTGGAGAGCACGACAGTGCCCCCGGCCGGAGCCATCGCCCATGCCTGCTGCATCCCCTCGGTCGAAGCGGAAGCCTCGAAGACCATATCGGCACCCCGGCCCAGCGGTCCGCCGCGATCGGGACCCGCAGCCTGCACAGCGGCGACAGGGTCGACGTCGGTGGGGTCGATGACGAGGTCAGCACCGGTGGCCGCCGCCACCTCGCGGCGAGCGGCGACAGGGTCGATGCCGATGACGGTGCGGGCTCCGGCGAGCTTGGCCGCCTGCACGTAGCTGAGCCCGCAGGGCCCGAGGCCCACCACGGCGACTGTGTCAGTCGGCTTGATTGCCGCGATGCGGAGCGCCGGGCCGATACCGGAACTGCCACTGATCGTCAGGAACGACAGCACGTCGTCGCCGAGTTCCGTGTCGACGGCGACCAGCTGAGACTGGGGCACGATCGCCGCTTCGGCGAACGAACCGACAGCGCTCGATGCGTGCACGCCGAGGCCGTCCTTTGTACGTGCGATCGCCGGACCATCGAACTGGATCTGTGCGCACCAGTCCGGTCGGCCATTGCGGCAGTACCAGCAGTCATCGCACTGGGGCGTGCCATAGATCAGCACACGATCGCCGATCTTGACGGCGGTCACCGCGTCGCCGATGCGCTCGACGATGCCCACGCCGCCGTGACCGAGCACCCGCGGCAGCGGACCGGGGCCGCCCTGGTTTTCGTCCCGGATGAAGAGCTGGTCCGATATCGATACGTTCGATGCGGTCACCCGCACCTCCACATACTGGGGATCGAGTTCCTCGAGATGCTCGAGCTCCTCGACGCCGAACTGCACGGTGCCGTCCTCGGCCCGCCCCCGCAGAACTGCGGCTCTGAATGCACGGGTCATGGTGTTCCTCTCACTCGGTGGCTCATCACGCGCGCGTGAGCGCGACGCTGGGTCCTGGGCGGTCGACATAGGCGATGGCCCGCCTGCCGCTGACAGTCACGGACAGTTCGCCGATGCCGTCGATCCGCAGCGTCACCACGTCACCATCGACGATCGGACCGACCCCTGCCGGAGTCCCTGTCGCGATCACATCGCCTGGCTCCAATGTCATCACAGAACTGGCATAGGCGATGACCGCGGGCACGCTGTAGATCAGCTTGGCCGTCGTGCTGTCCTGCTTGAGCTCGCCGTTCACCTCAAGGCGCAACGCGACATCGCCGGGATCGCCGAACTCGTCGGCCGTGACGACCACCGGGCCGAGAGGGGTGAAGGTGTCGAATGACTTGCGAGTGGAGCGGTCCTCGGTGGATCGCACGGTGATATCCAGCACGCCGGTGTATCCGTAGACATGATCGAGCGCCTCATCCAGAGGGATGTCTCGGCCACCGCGCCCGATCACGACGGCGAGCTCGCCCTCGTAGTCGGTGCGCTTGTCGGTGTATGGCAACTCGATGACTCCACCGGGTCCGGTGACCGAGGTGCTGGCTTTCAGGAACACCCCCCAATCCAGGATCGTGTTCGAGTCGGGCATCTCGTCGACATGCTCGTAGTAGTTCGCCGGCGCCCCAAGGATCTTCCCCGGTCGCAGCAGCGGAGCGTCCCACGCGACGTCGGCGATCGGCACGCTCGGCGCAGACGCCAGCATCCCTTCATCGATGCGGATGCCACGACGGATGACCTCGTGAAGCGGTCCCTGCGGAGCATCCGATCCGACGAGGTCCGTGACGTCTCGGACCACCGGCTCCTGCACGACGCCGAGTCGGCCACCGTTGAACAGACCGATCCTCATGACAGCACCCGCTCGGACTCGAGTGGTTCATAGACGTCGCGATGCGGCGGGATCACCGGCAGCGGAACGTCGCCGGAGGTCGTGTAGATCCAGTCGATGAAGCGTCGATCATCCGGTGCGATCGTGCGCAGCAGCGCATCGCGCTGATCGGCCTCGCTGCCCGCGACATGGCTGAGCTCTCCCCAGAAGCGCGAACCGCGCTGCACCGCCGATGAGCGGTCGAAGCGGCGCCTCTCGAACTCGTTCCACGCAGCCGGGATGTCGTCGGGAAACTCAGTGAGGACTGCGGCGAGCGCCACTGCATCCTCCATCGCCTGACCTGCACCCTGCGCGAGGTACTGGTGCGTCGGGTGAGCCGCGTCGCCGGTGAGTACGACCCGGCCTTTCGACCAGCCGGCCTGCGGGGCACGGTCGAACTGCACCCACTTGTGCGAACGATCTATCTTCGAGAGAAGACCCCTCACGAACGGACTCGCGGCCGCGAAGGCCTCGTCGAGTTCTTCCTCGGTGCCCCAGCCTTCCGAGCCCACCGGGGCACGGTCGCTGCGGAACGAGACGACGACGTTGACCTCGCTGCCGCCGCGAATCGGATAGTGCATCACGTGGTGATGCGGGCCAGTGCGCAGGGTCACGGCGTTCTCGACGTCATCCGTGCGCGCGATCGTGCCGCGGTAGATGACGTACTGCGATGCCAGCGGGACCTGGTCGTCGATGACGTGTCGGCGAACACGCGAGCGGATGCCGTCGGCGCCGATCACCGCGCGACCCTCATGGACCGCGCCTTCGGCGGTGGTCACGCGAACCCGGTCGCCCAGATCCTCGATGCCGTCGATCGTCTGCCCCGGGATGATCGTGACGTTCCCGGTCGACTCGGCCGCCTTCATGAGGCCCGAGAGCAGATCGCCGCGGTGCATCACTGCGTACGGCTCCTCGTAGAGCGCGCGGAACTCATCGTCGAACTCGAAGGCGACGACCTCCTCATCGGTGTTCACGTCTCGCATGACGGCACGACCGGGCAGCACTTCCTTCTGTGCGAGATGCTCACGCACTCCGAGGTCACGGAGGATGCGCATCGCGTTGGGGCCGACCTGAAGACCGGCGCCGACCTCGGCGATGACGGCCGCACGCTCAAGGAGTCTTACAGGGATCCCGGCTCGCCCGAGAGCGAGCGCGGCGGTGGCGCCGCCGATGCCGCAGCCGACGATGAGGACTTCGTCACTTCGTTCTTCCTGTGCCATGTCACTTCTCCGGTGCAGCGTCGGCGCTCTGCTCGCGCAGCAGGCCGAAGGGCTCGTAGATCGGACGGTCGGTCATCTCGAAGAGGACGACGTCACTGCCCTCTTCAGCGAAGTGCTGGTACCAGTTCCAGGAAGGGACGACGAAGAAGTCGTCTTCTTCCCAGTCGAAGCGCTCGCCGTTGATGATGCTGTGACCGCGACCCTCGAGTACGCAGAACACTTTGCTCGGGGTGTGTCGACGCGCGAGGCCGTGGCTGCCCGCGGGCACCATGCTCAGCGAGCAGCCGATCGTTGCGATGACCGGGCCACCCGTGAGCGGGTTGACGTAGTCGATCGATGCCCCCTCAGCCGGTGATCCCTCGACTTCGTGCAGCGCGAAGAGGGTCTTGCGCGCCCGGTCGTACGGATACTTGTTGATCGGCGAGTAGGTCTTCTTCCAGGTCTCCTTGACACCTGAGGGAACCAGACCCGCACCATAGCGGGCGACGCTGGCGTCTTCGGGCTGGTTGAGGGGCTGGAGCCCGTCTTCATGCTCCTCCGCGAACTGGGCGTGCTGACCTCGCACGAATGGGACGTCGAGTCCGTCCAGCCAGATCATCGGCTCATCGGCCTGCAGGCGATGATCGTGCCACGCGTACTGCGGGGTGAGCACGAGGTCGCCTCGATGCATGAGCACCGGCTCGCCGTCGACCGTGGTGTGGCCGCTGCCGTGCAGCAGCAGGCGGATCGCACTGGGCGAATGACGATGCGCGCCGGTCTCCTCACCCGGGAGCACGAGCTGATAGCCGGCGACGATGTTGTGGCTCGTGCCGAAGACGCGCTTCGGGTTCGACGCGTTGAGCGCCCGACGATCGTAGTCGTCATCCTCCGTCATGACATCCGCTGATTCGTGCAGCAGCGGGTAGATGTCCTTCGCCCGCCAGACGTACGGAACCTCGTCGAGCGTCGGCTCGGTTGCCATCGTGCCGGGGATGGTCCAGAGCGCGGCCACGTTGGCCTGCTTGAGCCGCTCGTAGTAATCGGTCTTGACTGCTTTGTCGATCGCCATGACGTCGCCTCCATTGAAACGTCAACGGATAGTCCGTTGACTGACTATTTCGACCACCGTATCCAGATGGCTCGAAGTGTGTCAATGCGTAGCGCGGTCATCATGGGGGTTCGTATCAATCGGCGCCGGACCCGTATCAATAGGGCACATGATTCGACCTCAAAGTCATCCGTCGACGGAATAATCGATCAGATGGGCATCATGGAAGACTCGCGCCGCGTTCCCGCCGCGCTGCTGCTCGTGCTCGGCACGCTGACCGCGATCAGTACTCTGGCGACCGATATCTACCTACCGGCGATGCCGGTCATGGCGGCCGATCTGCAGACCGACGCTTTATGGATCCAGACGACGCTGAGCGCATTCATCCTCGGCATGGCCGCGGGGCAACTCTGCTTGGGCCCGCTCTCCGACGCGGTCGGTCGCCGATGGCTGCTCATCGGCGGATCAGCCATCGCTCTCATCGCAACAGTGCTCGTCGCGCTCGCGCCGAACGTCGAGATGCTCATCATCTGGCGGGTGCTCCAGGGAATCGGTTCAGCCGCAGGCGTCGTGATCGGCCGGGCCATCGTATCCGACCTCGCCGATGAGGAGAATACCGCACGCGCTTTCTCGATCCTCGGCCTGATCGGCGGCGTCGGGCCCATCATCGGCCCTCCAGTGGGCGGCCTGATCCTCGGCTGGGCCGCGTGGCCGGTCATCTTCTGGATTCTCGCCGCGCTCTGCCTCATCGCGCTTCTCGGTGTCATCCTGCTCGTGCCCGAGACTCTGCCGGCGCAGAACCGCGTCAGCGGTGGACTGCCGGCCTTCTTCCGCTCGACGGCCGGCCTGCTCAACGACCGCACGTTCCTCTCCGCGACCCTGATGATGTGCTTCGCCGTCGGCGCGACTTTCGCTTATATCGCAGCATCCCCCTTCGTCATCCAGACGATTCTCGGCTTCGACGCCATGTCCTACACGATCATCTTCGCGATCAACGGGATCGGTCTGACCCTCAGCGGCGCCATCGCCGCGAAGACCGTCGGTCGGGTCAGCGAGACCACGCTCTGCCGCTTCGGACTCTCCGCTCTGACGCTCGGCGGCACCATCCTGCTGCTTGCGACCGTGTTCGACGCATTCACGGCGTGGCTCGTGCTCCCCGCTCTGTTTCTCATTCCGACAGGTATGGGCGCCGTCTTCGGACCGGGAACGGCGCTCGTCATCCGCAACGCCCGGCGCACGGCGGGTACCGCCATGGCGCTACTCGGCTGCGGACAGTTCATCTTTGGCAGCATCGCCGCACCGCTCGGCGGTGTGGGCGGCGCCACCGAGAGCCTGCCCGTCGCACTGGTGATTGTGATCAGCGGGGCCATCGCACTCGGTCTAGTGCAATGGCTCACCGCCACCCGCTCGCTCGATTCGAGGAACACGGCGGAAGTAGCTTCCGCCGAGCGATGAATGCCGCCTCGCTACACCGGCTCGGCCTGCTTCCCGGACGCCTCGGGATCGGCATCCCCGCCGACGGTGCCCTCGACGACGGGAAGGATGATGCCCAGCGGCATGGTGCTGGTGTCGAGCAGCTCGTTGTCCTCCTGCCCCTCGACGAGCTCTTTCGCCTCCGCCTTCGTCTCCACCGTCGGGAAGGAACCGAGCAGCGGGCGCTTTGCCGTCTCCTTCATCGTCAGCATCGCGATTCCCCCGAGAGCCGCGAAGAACATGATGTAGAACGCGGGCATGTAGGTGTTGTCGGTGAGATCGATCAGCGCCTGACTGAACAGCGGCGTCGTGCCGCCGAACAGCGACACGGCAAGGTTGTAGGCGACCGCCATCGCGCCGAAACGGGATGCCGTCGGGAACAGCGCAGGCAGAGCGGATGCAGAGATCGCGACGTAGAACGCGACAGGGATCGCGACCATCGCCAGCGCGATGAACACCGCCCATTCCTGGCCGATCTGCATGATCGAGAACGCCGGCACCATCAGGATGATCGTCGCGCCGACCGCGATGCCGTACACGGGCTTGCGTCCGATGCGGTCAGAGAGCTTGCCTATCAACGGCAGACACGCACTCATCACGATGAGCACGGGCACGGTCGCGATGGCGGCCATGAGGTTCGACACCCCGACTTCGGTCTCGAGGTAGGTCGGCATGTAACTGGTCAGCGCGTACCCCGCCGTGTTGGTCGCCGACACCAGCGCGATGCCGATGAGCACCTCGCGCCAGTGATGACGGAAGATGCCCGGGATGCCGTGGCGTCCGAGCGGGTCGTCCTCCTGCCCGGCGCGAGCGTCCTCTGCTTCTGCTTCGAAGGCCGGAGTCTCGGGGATCTTCAATCGGAACCAGATCGCCACAGCCCCCAGCGGGATCGCGACGAGGAATGGGATGCGCCATCCGTAATCGACCATGGCGCCGTCGCCGGAGATCCCCTCGACGATCCACGTGGTCACCGCGACCGTCGAGGCACCGGCGGCGAAGCCGATGTACGAGCCGACGTCGAGGAACGATGACCAGTACCCGCGTGAGCGGTCGGGCGAGAACTCCGAGACGTAGGTCGTGGCACCGGCGTACTCGCCGCCAGTGGAGAAGCCCTGGATCATCTTCAGCAGATACAGCGGCACGATCGCCCAGAGGCCGATCGCCTCTGATGTGGGAAGAAGACCGATGAGGGCGGTCGCCGTGGCCATCATCGCCATGGTGACGAACAGCACCTTCTGCCGGCCGATCCGATCCCCCAGCGGTCCGAGGATGAAGCCACCCAGAGGCCGCACAAGGAACGAGATCGCGAAACCGAAGAGTGTCAGCAGCAGACCGAGGCCGCCCGATGCATCACTGGTGAACACGGCGGTCAGCGTCACCGCCAGGTAGCCGTAGATGCCGAAGTCGAACCACTCCATGAAATTTCCGACGACGGTGCCGGTGATCGCTGTTCTCAGCTTCGACTTCTTGACGACGAGGACATCGTCGACTTCGAGACGCCTGCGGCGCGTGATCGCTTTCTTTCGGCTGGGCATCGGGTTCTCCTTCTGGGCCGATTGAATGGCATCCAAGCTACGCCGACGCGCGCCATTGAGCCACAGCATCGGCGGCGTTGCCGCAACTTTCCCGCGTGCTGCGCGGATTCGGGTCGCGATTCGTGGAAGTGCGCCAATCACATCTACGGTGAGATCCAGCGCACTAAGCACAACGCCGGTGTGCACCTGGACCCAGCGCGAAAGGACCGTGCATGACCCCGCGCAGCCGTCGCCCTGTGATCTTCGCGATCATCGCGCTGTGCCTGGTCGCCACCCTGATGCGGCCGGCGATCACCGCGGTCGGGCCGGTCATCGACCGCATGTCGCAGGACACCGGCATCCCGCTCGCGCTGCTCGGATCGCTCTCGACGATCGTGCTCATCACCTGGGCGATCGTCTCCCCGTTCGCCCACGGCGTCGGCCGTCGGTTCGGACTGGGCGGAGCCGTACTCGCGGCGATGGGGCTGCTCGCCGTCGGCGTGGTCGTGCGCTCGCTGCCTGGTTCGACGGCCTGGCTGTGGGTCGGCACGGCGATCATCGGCGTCGCCCTCGCGAT
Organism: Microbacterium zouquanmingi; assembly: GCF_052266675.1. NCBI lineage: Bacteria > Bacillati > Actinomycetota > Actinomycetes > Micrococcales > Microbacteriaceae > Microbacterium > Microbacterium zouquanmingi. The sequence goes on along the minus strand of NZ_JBQPRA010000001.1, from coordinate 467,439 downwards.
TGGCAACGTGTTGCTGCCGGCTGTGATCAAACGCGACTTCCCGCTGCGCGTGCCGATGATGATGGGCGTCTACTCCGCGCTGCTCGGCGGCGCAGGAGCCGTGGCATCGGGACTCGCCGTGCCGATCGCGAATCTCACCGGCAGCGACGTCGGGGCCGGATGGCGCGTCGCACTGCTTCTCACGGGTGCAGCCATCGCGCCGCTCGCACTCTTCGTGTGGTGGTTCGTCAGCCGGCACGAGATGCGAGCGATGCGCGGAAGCACTGCAGCTCCGGCATCCCGCCTCGGCATCTGGCGCGACCCGATCGCCTGGCAGGTCGCCGCCTACATGGGCGTGCAGTCGACGACGTTCTATGTGCTGGTCACCTGGCTCGCGACGATGTCGCTCGCTACCGGTCGCAGTGACACACTCGCCGGTGTCGACGTGATGATCTACCAGATGTTCTCTCTGGTGGGAGCCCTCACCGTCGCCTTCGCCATGCGCGGCCGCGGCGCGCGCATCACTCCAGGCGCGCTGCCGCTGCTCGGCTTCGTCGGCATCATCGGCCTGATGATCTGGCCGGAGGCCATCGGCATCTGGGTCGTGCCGCTCGGCGTCTTCTCCGGGCTGTCGCTCGGCGTCTCGTTGACCCTGATGGCTCAGCGTGCCCGCGATCACCACACGTCATCCGCACTGTCGGGGATGTCGCAGTCGGTCGGCTATGCCATCGCGGCCATCGGACCAGCGCTGTTCGGAGCCGTGCACGCGATGACCGGGAACTGGACGGTTCCGCTGATCATCCTGCTGGTGACGATGACGCTGCAGGGCGTGTTCGGCGCCTTCGCCGCACGCGACCGGTATGTGCTCGAGCGCCCGTGACCCTCGTGAACCTGCAAAACCACGCCCAAAGAGCGTCGATTCGCTGCGGGCTCGGCGTGGTTTTGCGGGTTTGGGCGCTCAGTCCTCGGCGGCGCGCGTCGCCTTGCGATCGGCGATGAGCGTGTCGCGCACCTTGCGGCGCAGCACCTTGCCGATGAGGGAGGTCGGCAGCTCTTCCCACACCGTGTAGGCGCTCGGGCGCTTGTACTCGGCGAGGCTGTCACGGGCGGCGGCACGCGCAGCATCCTCGTCGAAGGACGCACCCTCTTCGAGGACGACGACGGCCGTCACCACCTCGGCTCCGCTGCCGCGCGGAATGCCGACGACAGCGCAGGCCGCCACGCCAGAGACCGAGGTGATCACCTGCTCCACCTCGCTCGGCGACACGTTGAAGCCACCGGTGATGATGAGCTCCTTCTTGCGGTCGACCACGGTCACGAATCCGTCTTCGTCCTGCACGACGAGGTCGCCGGTGCGCAGCCATCCGCCATCGAGCAGCGTGGCTGCGGTCTCCTCCGGGCGCTTCCAGTACCCGTGGAACACCTGCGGACCGTGGATGAGAAGCTCGCCGACCTCGCCCAGCTCGACCTCGCGAGTGGGCTCATCCGGGTCGACGACCTTGATGTCGGTGGAGGGGAACGGCAGGCCGATCGCGCCGATGCGGCGAGCATCCGTGAAGGGGTTCGCCAGGGCGACGGGGCTCGTCTCGGTGAGACCGTACCCCTCGTTGAGCATGCTGCCAGCCTGGTCTTCCCAGCGCTTCACGATCGCAGGGGTCAGCGTCATCGCGCCAGAGATCGCGTAGACGACGCCGGTGAGATCGAGCTTTCCCTCCTTGGAAACGCGCGAGAGCCGATCGAACATCGGCGGAACGGCGGGCACGAACGTCGGCGGGAACTTCTTCGCCGCCTTCTCGACGAGCGCAGGATCGAAGGTCGGGAACAGCACCGCGCACGACCCGGTCTCGACCGAGTAGATCACCGAGAGCAGAACGCCGAAGGAGTGGAACATCGGCAGCAGCCCGTAGATGCGGCCGTCGCCGCGGGTAAAGTCCGGCATCCACGCCTTGCCCTGGCGGGCGTTGGACCACAGGTTCGAATGCGTGATGATCGCGCCCTTGGGCGTTCCGGTCGTGCCCGACGTGTACTGCAGGCAAGCGATATCGGATGCTTCAGGGCGAGGATGCGACGACGGCAGCGGCTCGCTCTTCTCGAGTTGCGCGAACGGTGTCGCCCCGGGAGCGGGAGCCGTGAGTTTCTCGCGCGATTCGCGAGCCTTTGCGATCGGCAGGCGCAGCGCAAGACGCATCCCGAACGGCATCGCGCGCGTGATGTCGACGGCGATGATGTCACGGATGCCGAGGTCGGCGGGAAGCGCCTGCAGCGTCGGCACGATCTTGTCCCAGGTGATGACGACGGTCGCGCCGTGGTCACGGAACTGTACTTCGAGCTCGTCGCGGGTGTAGAGCGGGTTGTGCTCGACGACGACGGCACCCAGGCGCAGTACGGCGTAGAACGCGATGACGTGCTGGGGCGCGTTCGGCATGATCAGCGCGACACGGTCGCCGGCCTTCACTCCTCGCTCGCGCAGAGCGTTCGCCACGCGAGAGACGCGGTCGCCGAGTTCGCGGTAGCTGACCGTGCGATCGAAGAACGCGATCGCCGGTCGGTCGTTCCATTCGGCGACGCGTTCGTCGAGCAGATCGCTGAGGGAACCGGTGACCGGCTCGATGTCGATCGGAGTGCCCGGTGCGTAGAACTTGTTCCAGGCGCGCGTCTCGTTCAGGTGCATAGCGAAAGCCTACGCGGGAGCAGCCTCCGAGCGTCGTCTCGCGCGCAGCACCGATGCGAGAAGGGTTTCCCGCCTTCCGGGGCGCCGGAGGCCGTGAAACTCTTCTCGTATCGCATCACATCGATCGCCTGCTGCGTGACCATGCAAGCTCCACGAGCTACGCGGTCGTGAAGGGCAGCACGAGGCGGGACGGATGCTCCGCGTCGCGGTAGACCTTGTGCATCACGGGTCGGCCGACAGGCAGGTGGAATGCGTCGGGCGGCAGCAGCGAGTTGTGCTCGTCAGCCAGCGGCTCATCGTTCGATAGCTCGGCGATGAAGCGGTGACCGGGCAGCAGCGTGGCCGCGAACGGGTAGATCCGCAGCACGTACTCCTCGATCGCACCCGGCTCGACCGGCACCGCGCGCGTGTGCGGGTGGATCGGATTTCCCTCCGAAGTCCGTGAAGGATCCAGCTCGCGGTGCGATGCCTTCAGATACGCCGAGGTCAGCAACTGGCGCTTGCCACCGGGCGCCTCATCCCAGAACCGTATGATGAGGTTCGTGTCGGGCTGATCGATCTCGACGAACAGATGCGCGGCACCCGTTCCGATCATCTCCGTCGGCTCTTCGAACACCGGAGTCGCCCAGCGCAGCACCTCGACCTTGTCGGTAACGGTGAGCGGCGCCTGATAGAAGCCGTCGGGGGCGGCAGCCGTGGCATCCATCGTCTCGGGCTCCGTCGACAACCGGCCCCGCGTGCGCAGGTACAGTGGGCGATGCGAAACGGGCTTCGGGGGGAACTGGTCGCCGGTCGCGTACTCGCGCGTGCCCTCGACGAACACACTCACCGGCGCCTCGTCCATCACGCCGTTGTCGATGCCCTTGATCCAGTAGTCGTACCAGCGGAACATCTTGTCGTGCTCTTCGACCCACGGCCGGGACTGCATCGGGGGGTACGACCCGATCGTCAGCTTCTTCGGCCCGCCCAGCTGGTTGTAGGCCTCGATCGTGCCGTCGAGAGTCCAGCCGCGGCCCTGATCGATCTGCAGCCACACCGGCACCTCGACCTGCGAGGCGAGGTTCACGGGGTTGCGCTCCTCGTACCATTCGCCGTCGAGCTCGTTCGTGATGATGTCGAACCAGGCTTCGTGATTGGTCGGGTAGTGCAGCGTGTGCACGAGGTTCGGCCACGCCTGCACATCCGGGTCCGCCAGCCGCTCGGCGACGCGGGCCTTCACGTCTTCATCGGACAGCGTCTCCAGCATCCGGCTCTTGACCCGATCGGTGAACGCCCAGCCGCTGTCACCGCCTCGTCCCTCGCGAGCGGCGCGCGGCATGAACCACATGATGCCGCCGTGATACGTGGTCTCGTAGAAGTCGTAGTGGCCGCCCGAGATGAACAGGGCCTTCAGGTGCGGGGGGCGCTCGGCAGCGGCGAGCAGCTGCATCGATCCGAAGTACGAGATGCCGATCATGCCGACCCGGCCGTCGCACCAGGGCTGCTCTGCGACCCACTCGATGAAGTCGTAGGCGTCCTCGCCGAGCGAGACGCCGCCGGCGTTGTAATTGCCGATGTGCTCGCCCTCGGATCCGCCCGAGCCGCGCAGGTCACCGATGACGTGCACGTAGCCCTCGTCGATGACGCGTGCGATGTCGCCGGCCTCGATGCAGCCGTCCCACATCGGCGAGGGCCTGCGCTGCGGCGGCATCGTCAGCGCGAGCGCCTGCAGCTCCTTGCCGTAGGGGCTCAGCGCCACCAGTGCCGGGCGAGGCTCATCAGCAGAGGCGCCGTACGCGTCAGCGACGAGACCTACGCCGTCGCGCATCGGGACGCGCAGGTCCTTGTGGACGCCGAAGGAGCGGCCTCCCGCCTGGATTGTTCGCGTTTCGTGCATCTTCGTCCTCGTCTTAGGGTCTGCTCGTCAGCGAGCATCACATTCCGACTAAAGTTTGGCATAATAAACTACTAAACTCAAGAAGCGTGAGCGAAAGATCGGACCATCCCGGATGCTCACGGCGTGGTGACGAAACGGAACGCGAACTCCTCGGCGCGATGCACAGCCTGACGCCAGCCGATCGGCAAGCCTCCCGTCGCGAAGAAGACCGTTTCGACTGCCAGAAGCGGGCTTCCCAGTCGGACGTCGAGGCTTGCGGCCTGCTCCGCGTTCGCAGCGATCGCCCGAGCATCATGTTCCGACCGCTCGACAACCAACCCGTACCGCCGATCAAGGATCGCGAGCATGGATCCGCCGTCATCGAGGTCCGTTCTGGTCGGACTGAATTCGTCGGGAACCCGGAAGTACAGCAGGTTACTCGCGAACGGCTTGCCTTCGACGGTGATCAGGCGCGTAAAGCGCAGAAGGCGTTCCCCGGGCTGTGCGCTCAAGCGCTGTCCCACCTCCACGGGTGGGACGGCATACGTAAGCCCCGCAACACTGGAACGCGGTTCGAGCCCTCGCTCCAGTAAGTAGCGATGAAGATCTCCGGGGCGCGTATCCACCGGCCGCTCGATCCGCGCGCCTGCGACGGGGAACGTCCCCCTCCCCTGGCGCCGGTAGACGTATCCTTCGAGAGTCAGTTCCTTCAGCGCTTGGCGAATCGGCGCACGACTGACATCGAATCGTTCCAGCAGCTGCGCTTCGGTCATCGGATTATCGGCGTCGGCTGCGCCGTCGACGATCTCAGCCCGGAGAATGTCCTTGATCTGACGGTACATAGGGATGCCCGAGGTGAGATCCAACTCCTGCGCGACCATGTGCGCCTCCGATTCAATCGCGTGAGCCCGACCCGCAACTCGCTCCATCCATCCTGCCGGAAACCGGCTGACGGCGAATGTGCTGCCAACCGCGATTCAGGCTCCCGCGAGAACACCTTCCGAAGACAGTGCCTCTGCCTCACGGCCGGCGGCCATGAGCTGGGCGAACCGCATCGTCTCCTCGGCGACCTTCCGGAGTTGGCGATCAACGTTGTGATCATCGCAACGGCCATCCGCGAACGTGGTGTGGGTTGTATTGATGGTGGCACCGTACGGCGTCACCCATCCGCGGAGCGCATGGACGACCACGCGCAGCCCCGCGAGCGTTGTGACTGCCGCCTGCCACCCATAGGCGGTGACGATGAGGCCCACCGAGCGATCGGCGAGATACGGGCGCTCATCGTCGCGCAGATCCTCGATGTGATCGAGCGCGTTCTTGACCAGTCCTGAGATCGAACCGTGGTAGCCCGGCGATGCGACGATCACACCGTCCGCGCGGCGCAGTTCCGCGACGAGATCGTCAGCGATCGAATCGGATGCTGCGGCATCGGGCGAGTACATCGGCAGCTGCGCGAGTTCGGTCCCCCCGAAAAGGCGCGTGGTGGCCCCGGCGAGCTCCGCGTGTCCAAGTGCGATGCGCAGAGTCTGCTCGCTGGACGATCCCGATCGGGTCGTTCCACCGAGTCCGACGATGTGCAGAGGACGAGTCATGATGCGGCCCTTTCGAATTCGTTGCGATAACCGTTCAGAGTGGTGAAGAAGGGGGACGGTTCCAGTGTGGGGTCGGCCGCGTACGCCATGTCGGCGGCGACCAGGGCGAATGGATCGTAGGCGCTGTCCTCGCGTGACAGCCCGCGCTGGAACTGTGCACGAGCGCGATCCGCGATTCGCTCCTCGACATCGAGACTGGTGCGGATCGCGCCCAGACCATCGGCGCCATGGAGCTCGATGCCATACGGGTGTCCGACGGGATTGCGGAAATGGTGGCCGAGGTAGACCCGTGCCGGCTGAACCTCGTCGTGGAGATACTGCAGACTGCGCCGATAAGCGGTGGGGTCTTCATAGCCCGGGAACCCGTTCGCGGCGCCGTTCACCTGCACGGCATCACCGACGAACGCGGCGTTCTGCTGGTCGAGGACGTAGGTCACCGATCCGGGTGTGTGACCCGGCGTGTGATGAACCGAGATGGTGACGTCGCCTCCCAGCGAGAGCGTCTCGCCTCCGTGCAGCTCAATCGACGGCTCCATCTCTCCCGAGATCACCTCTGCCGCCATCGCCTGCTGCTTCGCGACCCCGTCCGGGTCGTTCAGATAGCGCTCGCGCGTCTGCACATAGCTGTCGACGTGAGCTGATCGACGCCGCAGCAGCCCGGCGTCGGCTTCGTGGATCGCAACCTGAGCGCGACGTCCTGTCGTCTCCCATGCGGCCACTGCGCCGCCGACATGGTCGGGGTGACCATGTGTGACCAGGATCCATCGGACATCCTCGAGATTGCGCCCGAGATCCTCAAGCGCTGGCGCGATGCCGTCACGGGGAGATACTGCGATCCCGGTGTCGATGATCGCCGGCTCCGGGGCATCGATGAAGAAGCTGTACAACCCGAACCGCCCCCAGGGGGAGACGATGGGATGGACCTTCACAGGGTTCGACATTCTCACTCCCAGGTTCACACTGCCGCAGCAGCAGGGTCGCCGACCTGCGCTTCGTCGGTCATCTCGTTCAGCACAGGCAGGATGTGCTCAGCGAACTGCTCGAGGTTGCGGATGGCACTCTCGAGAGGCTGCTGCCCGTAGTGCGAGACGATCGTCACGTACTCGGCCGGCAGCTGCGTCCACTGCTTGATGAATTGATCACGGACCTCGTCCAGGGTGCCTGCCAGGTACAGGCCCGAGTCGATCAGCGACTGCGTCGGGTTGTCCTTGTCCATACGCCCGTACGGCGAGAGCGGGTAGTACAGGTTGCGGTAGAGCTCGAGATCGTAGTCGCGGAGCATCTCATGAGCCTGCGCGTTGGTGTCGCCGATCTGCAGCCAGCGGACCATGTTCTGGTTCTCGCCGAAACGGTAGTCCCGACCTGCCTTCGCGCCTTCCTCGACATACTTCTGCGCGTATGCTGCCGCCTTGCCGGACGGAGTGAAGTACGAGGGGATGAAGCCCCGAGAACCGGCGAACTCGATCGTCTCCTGGCTTCCAGCCGCGGCGACGAACACCGGCGGGTGGGGGCTCGTGTACGGCGCCGGAGTCACACTGATCCGTTGCAGGTTCCCGTTCTCACCCATCTCGCCGTGTGCGCCGAGTCGGCGTGTGGCATCGGCCATCTCCCAGCCCTGCATGCCCTCGGGTCCTGCAGGGATCTGCCAGCGGGGCGAGTGGTGCGAGATGCTCTCTTCGGTCCAGGCGCGGAGTACGAGATCGACATGTTCTTCGAAGACCTCGCGGTTCAGGCGATCGTCCTCGATCTGCTGCTCCAGAGACTGAGCCGCGAGGCCTGCGTTGTAATCGGAGTCACGATCCTGCGGCGAAGACGTCGAGCGGGCGCCGTAGTGCTGACCCAGCACGTTCGTCCAGCGACGCTGGTAGCCGCGGGAGAATCCGACGAATGACTTCCCCCGAGTGAGATGATCGAGAACCGCGGTGTCCTCAGCGACCCGGAGAGGGTTCTGCGTCGTCATCGTGTAACCGATCTGCCCGACACGGATGTCCTTGACGATCGCCGCCCAGTAGGCGTTCAGCACGCTCGGGCTCGGACCGACTTCATAGCCCTCCGAGTGGAAGTGATGCTCAATGGTCGAGACACCCCAGAAACCGAGCCGTTCCGCCGTCTTCACCAACTCGGTGAGTCCATGGACGACCTCGTGGTATCGCTCGACGTTGCGTCCGATCGGTCGCAGCGCGGCGCGCTCCTCCTCGGACTCCGCGGGGATTACGGGGTAGAGCTGCAGAATCGGCTTGATCATCGTCGACGCCTTCCAGTGAGTGCGGTGCGGTCAGTGAATTGGCCTTCAGCCTGTCAGCGTCGAGCCGCAAACCCAATGTCTACAGCGACATGATCTGCCTCAGAGACTGTCGTGATCGACAATCAGTGGATAGTCTGATTCGATGCAAGATCCATCAGAGACTCGTCGACGCAGGGAGGTCGCGGGGCTCGCACTGCTCTCCGACCTCAGCGACAGTCTGGTCAGCGGAGCACCCGTGGAGCAGACCGTTGACCTCGTCTGCCGAACCATCTGCAGACTCGCAGAGTTACGTTTCTGCGGCGTACTGATACCGGACGCATCGTGGAGTTCGTTCCGCTTCGCCGGGGGGCACGGTTTCCCACCTGAATACATCGACCGGCTCAATGAGCTCTTCCTCGTTTCGGTGGGTGAACAGCAGCGAGATTCACCCACTAGGCAGGCGGCCGAGCAGCGCCGGACGATCGTCAACACCGACGTGCGCACCGCCGAAGACTTCGCCCCCTGGCGAGAGCTCGCCCAGCGATTCGGCTATCGCTCGATGGCCTCCGTGCCTCTTATCGTCGCCGGCGAGGTCATCGGCGTACTCAACGGCTATTCATCGGGCCAACGCGACTTCGCAGCCGATGAACTGGCATCGATCGAAACCCTGGCTGCACAGGCGGCCGTCGCACTGCAGGTGAGCCTGTTGATGGATGCTCGGCGGGCAACCATCTCAGAGCTGCAGACGGCGAACTCCGCGCTCGAAAGACAGCAGTGGTCTCTCGAGCGCGCGAATGAGATCCACCAGCAGCTGACGAAGGCCGCTCTCACCGGCAACGGAGTCACCGAGATCGCGCGCACGCTGTCGGCGCTCATCGACAGCCCGGTTGCCCTCACCGCGCCGGATGGCCAGGTGATATCCGCCTCACATCCGGATGCATTCATGGCCGATGCGAAGCCGACGGGACCCGAGATCATCGCCGAGATCAGAATCCCCGGGGAGCTGCTGGGCCATGTCCGAACCAGCGGCACTGCCGAAGAGCACGATGATGTCCGGCAGCGGGCTGTCGAGCATGCGGCGACCGTACTCGCTCTCGAGGCGGTGAAGGAGCGCGTCGTTCAGGCCACTGAAGACCGGCTGAGGGCGGACTTCCTCTCCGATCTGGTACAAGGACGGCTTGACCAAGACCCCCAGGCCGATGCTCGTGCGCTCCGGCATGGGGTCGACGTCGAACACAGCTATCGAGTGTCGATCACTCGCGTAATCGGCGGGCATGCCTCGTCCCGCCCACGAATCGCACGTGAACTGGCGCAGATCCCGGGCTCGATCGTCTCCGGAACCGGTGCAACGATCACCGCACTCGTCCCGGCGGATACGAGTCCACCGTTCAGCGTCCGAGTCGAGGCCATGCGTCAGAGCCTCGGGCTGGAAGCCTCCTTGACCGTCGGTGTCGGGATGCCCACCGCTGAAATCGCGGACTTCGCTGAGTCTCATCGCGGAGCGGAGCTGTGCCTCGAGCTGGCGCGTCGGCTCGGGCGCATCGATCTCACGCTCGTTCGGGACGATCTCGGACTTCTCGCGTTCTTCGTCGATACGCGCAACCCTGATGAGCTCACCGCCAATGCGCACCGGGTGCTCGGGGCAGCGATCACCCACGATCGAAAGCGCTCCGCTTCCCTCATCGAGACAATCACGACGTACCTGGATTCAGCATGCAGCGTCGCCGCCACTGCGGAGCAGCTGTTCGTTCATGTCAACACGGTGAAGTACCGACTCCGACAGCTCGAAGAGCTCTGCCGTCTTGACCTCAGGAATCCTGACGACCTGCTGCAGGCGAGGATCGCCACCCTCACTCTGCAGCTGCTATGAACGCGCCTGCGTGACGTACGCGTTCATGGTGGTGAAGAACGGCGCGGGTTCGAGCGTCGGGTCGCCCGTGTAGCCGAGCTGTTCGGCGACCGGCTGGAACGGTGAGTACGGCGAATCGGTGGACACCAGCCCGTTCGAAACGTAGGGCAGCACGGCCGAACGAATGCGGGCCTCGTTATCGAGGCTGCCCTGGATCGCCTCGAGGGCGTCCGCGGCACCCAGGACCTCAGGGAACGGCGAGCCATCCGCCCGGCGGTACGGATGCCCGAGGTACAGTCGCTCGGGCTTCACGGAATCACGCAGGAACTCCAGGCTCGCGCGATACCGGTCGGGATCCTCGTAACCGGGGAATCCGCTCGCGGCACCATAGCCCTGCACAGCGTCTCCGACGAACACATCACGGGTCTCGTCCACGACGTAGGCGACGGCCCCCGCGGTGTGACCAGGAATCGAACGCACAGTGACGCGTACGCCACCACCGAGATCGAGCACCTCTCCACCGTCGAGCGCCAGAGTCGGCTCCATCTCGCCGCTGATCGCCGCACGCAGCAGCGCCTCTTCATTGGCCTCGCCCTCGGGGTCGGTCAGCCACTGCCCGCGCCCCTCGCGCCACTCCTCGACATGTGCCTCGCGCGAGCGCAGCATCGGCGCGTCATCGCGGTGGATCACGACCTCGGCCTTGCGCCCCGTGAGCTCCCACAGTGCGTGGGCACCGCCGACGTGATCGATGTGGCCGTGCGTGAGCAGGATCCAGCGCACATCTTCGATGCGGCGTCCGATGGCGTCGAGTCCGGCGCGCATCCCTTCAGGAGATTCGGTCACGCCCGTGTCGATGATGGCGGGTTCGGGTGCGTCGATGAAGAAGCTGCGCAGGCCGAAGCGGCCCCACGGAGCGACGAGCGGGTGGATGTCGACCATCAGGCGCCCCTCCGGAACGCGTCGTCCTTCAGGAAGCTCGCGGTCTCTGTGAACGCCGCGCCGTACTCGGGCAGCCACGAGAAGTGCTGCACGAAGCCGTGCCCGGCACCCTCGTAACGGTGCACGACGGTCGGCACTCCGGCATCCTTCAGCAGCCGGCCGTACAGCTCGCCTTCGTCGCGCATCGGGTCGAACTCGCCTGTCAGGATGAGGGCCGGTGGCAGGCCAGAGAGATCCTCACGCTTGATCGGCGAGACGCGGTGGTCGAGCGGGTCGGCCCCGGTCTCGAAGTAGAACGCGTTGAACGGCGCGATTCCGGCGGTCTCCAAGCCGTATCCTGTGGCGTTCTCGACCATCGACGGGTAACGCTCGGGATCGAGATCGAGGTCCACCGACGGGTAGTAGAGCACCTGATGCGTGATGCGGTCGATGCCGCGATCGTGCAGCGCGGATGCCACGACGGTGGCCACCGTACCGCCCGAGCTGTCGCCGATCAACGCGAGAGTCGTGCCGTCCCAGCCCACTGCTCCGCCCTCCTCAAGAAGCCACTCGACGACGCCGGTCACGTCATTGATCGCGGCGGGGAACGGATGCTCCGGTGCCCGGCGGTAGCCCACCGAGAACACGCGCAGTCCGGTTGCCGTCGCCAGCTGCCGTGCGACGTGATCGTGCGTGTCCAGGCTGCCGAGGAAGTACGCGCCGCCGTGGATGTACACGATGGCGCCGGTCGGAGCATCCGATTCGGCGTAGACGCGAACCGGGACGTCGCCGCCATTCGTCGAGACGAACTGCTCCGAGACATACGCGACGGGGTGACGGTCTCGGTGCGCGGGAACCTGCGCCTCCTCCCCCGCACGCATGGCGGCGGGATCGAGAGGACCCGGCTCTTCGTGCGGGAAGGATGCCAGAATGCGGGCGATCTCAGGGTGCAGGGGCATGTATGTCTCCTCAGCGGCCGGTGGTCTCGGGCTCGGCATCGGCGTGCCCGGAGTCAGAATGCTGTCCGGGGAAGCCGTCATCGAGCGCCTCCGGGTCCCAGCCGCTGCGGGAGACCCGCTGATATCCGTCGGTGATGGGCTTGCGGGCGGCTTGGAAGGCGGCGAGGCCTTCCCGCACCGAAGGGGCCGCAGCCAGAGCGTCCGCCAATCCCTTCGCATCCAGGATGGCGGAGTTCGCGCCCTGGCCCTGGTGGTGGAGCATGGCGTGCGCGGCGTCGCCGACGAGCACGACCGAATCGCTGTGCCAGGTGTCGACCGGGTCGATGTCGTAGGCCGAGCGGCAGTTGATCGTATCGATGTCGATCGTGCGTGTGACGTCTTCGAAACGGGGGTCAAAGCCTTGCAGTGACGAGACGATGATGTCGCGGGTGACCGCAGGGGACCAAGTCTCATCGTCGGACGGCACCGTGATGTCGAACGACACCTGGCCGCGGTGACGCAGCGGCAGCAGGTAGAGGTGGCGGTTGGTGGGCGCGTCGAAATAGACGCGGAAGTCATCGTCTTCGTCGAACACACCTGGAACGAGAGCCATGTCGAACACCGCACGGTAGGCGTGCTCGTGTGCGAACACCGGGCCATTCTGACTGAACATCGTGTTGCGCACACGCGAGCTGATCCCGTCTGCGCCGATCACCAGGTCGGCGGTCGCGCTCTCGCCGTTCTCGAAGTTCACGGTGGCGGTGTCGCCGTTGTCGACGATCGACTCCATTCGGTGGCCGAACCTGACCATGCCCGCAGGGAGCACCGACATGAGGGCGTCGATGAAGTCGCGACGGTGGATGAGGTGGGTCGTCGTGCCGAACAGCTCCTTCTCGGGCCATTCCTCGGCGTGCACGAGCTCGTCCTGAGGGGTGAGGATGCGGATGCCGTTGCTGGTCGTGCTCACCGCGGCGATCGCGTCGAATGCGCCCCACTCGCGGAAGGCCGCCATCGACGAGGGGCGGAGGCCGATGCCTGCGCCGACCTCGCCCGACTGACGAGCCTGCTCGTAGACGGTGACGTTCGCTCCACGCAGGCTCAGTGCCTTGGCGGTCGATGCTCCTGCGTACCCGGCACCGATGATGGCGACGTCCAGTCCGTTGAGATCCATGCGTTCACTCGCCTTCGAGGGGGGTGGTGGTCGAGAAGAAGTCGGCGACGTTTCCGACGAAGAGCTGATCGATCGTGGCATCATCCACGCCGTCGGTCTTGAGATCAGGGATCAGCTGCTCGAACAGGTAGTTGATCGTGTGGCCCTTGACGCCCGGCCAGCCCAGCGGGCTGCAGTTGGCGTCGGCGGCGACGAGCACTTTGTCGATCCGACCTGAGCGCAGGTACCGCATGAGGTGCTGGAAGCGCTCGTCGCGGTGGCGACCCCAGAATGGCGGGTCGGGGAGCTCGAGGTCGTAGCCGAAGGTGTCGAAGCCGATGCGTCCGCCGGCGCTGACGATGCCCTCCTCATCGACCTTGCCCTGGCTGACGCCGTCGTCGGCGTGACCGAAGAGCACACGGGTGAGGGGCAGGCCCTCCTCGTTGAACACGTCGATCGCCGACTGCGCGTCGACGGCGAGGTGCGTGATGATCGGTGCACCGGTCGCGAGCGAGGCGCGGGCGGCTGCGCGGTAGATGCGCAGGTCGAGCGGCAGCATCTTGAATCCGCGGCTGACGCCGACCTTGATGATGCCTGCCTTGCCGCCCGTGCGGCCGATGCCGACGGTCAGCTCGTGGATGAACTGCTCGGCGAGGTACTCGACGCTCGCCTCGGCGAAGTGCTTGAGCGCGGTGTCGCCGCCGACGAAGCCGGTGGCGGCGATGATGCTGATGCCGGTCTTCTCGGAGATCGACTGGTAGTAGTCGATGTCGCGGCCGTTGCAGATGCCGGTGGCGTCCACGAAGGTCTGCCCGCCGTACTCGGCGAACTTCCGCAGCTTCGGGATCGTCTCCTCGTAGCGCTGCTCCGGGGTCTTCCACCAACGGGTGTCGAGCTCGCTGCCCGGCATACCGTAGCCGATGTGCTCGTGGATCGAGGTGAAGCCGAGCTGCTCCACGGCGATGGGTCCGGTGACGGTGTTCACACGGGTCATGTCAGGCCTCCTTCACGGCGAGCAGGTTTGCAGGGTTGGTGACGAGGATGCCGCGGATGGTCTCCTCGTCGAGGCCGAGCGCGGCCAGCTTCGGGGCGAATCCGGTGAGCACGGCGTCGTAGGCGACCGCGGTCTCGGGGTGGCCCTTGGCGACGCCTGTGGCGCCGGCCGAGAGCAGGATGCGGGAGCCGTGGCCGGCCTCGACGAGCTCGGCCACCAGGGCTGCGCGCTCGTCGTCGCTCAGGAGGTCTGCATCCGACCGCCCGACGTGGTCGATCGCGACGTTCGCACCGCGCCCGACGACCGCTCGAACGATGTCTGCGGCACCGGTGCGGTCGAGGCCCGCGACGACGACGCGATCGGCGGAGAGGCCTTCGGCGAGCGCGAGCTCGAGGGCGCCGAGCATGTCAGCTGGCGCCGAGAACGACAGCGGAACGCCGGACTGGCGGGCGGCGCGAGCCGCGCCCTGCAGCAGGCTGTCATCGGTCGGGGTGGCGCCCGCGGTGGTCTGCGTGGTGACGATGAGACCGGCGGCGGCACGACGCTCGACGCGCGGCAGCACCATGCCCTCGGTCGCCTCGGCGCCGAAAAGCTCGGCGAAGCGCTCGGCGGGCCAGGGCGTCGGCGGGTTCGTCTGCGGGGTGAGGAAGTAGCCGCCGAGGTTCTCCTCAGGCCCCATGCCGGTGGATGCCACGATGTGCACGCCCGTCGTGCGGGCCAGTGCCTCGTACAGCGGCAGGTCGCGGCCGTGGAACATTCCGGTGCGGTCGACGACGGTGCCGCCGCCGGCTGCTTTGAACGCCTCGAGCTTGTCCCTCAGGATCTCGAAGATCTCGGCACGATCGATGTCGATGTCGTACGCGTACTGCGCGCCGGGAACGACCGAGAGCAGCGCCTCGTGAATCGCCACGACGCCCAGGGCCTCGGCCTCGATCGGGCCGAGCACGGTGTTGACGGATGTGCTCACAGGATTCCTCTCCATTGAGTCCTCACCCGATATGCGCGGTGGCGCGTTCGGGGGATGACGACCATCATCCCATTCACTTTACATGTTGCCAAGCGACCTTCCGGTGCGACAGCAGAACCTCGGGCTACACGACGTTCGAGACGAAGGTGTGCTTGATCAGGTCGGAGCGGTCCGAGATCCGCCGCCAGACGACAGGATGTCCCTCCCGCGTCATGAGCCGCGTCTCGAGCGCCAGAATCGGCGAACCGGGCTCGATGTCCAGGGCCGCGCTCTCCTCGGGAGATGCCCCCGTCGCCCACACATGATGCTCGCTGCGCGTGACGACGATCCCGTGCCGCTCCTCCAGCAGCGCGATCGCAGATCCGGCAGCCTCCAGCTCTTCGACGGTCGGCGCGAAGTCGTCCGGGCTGCGCAAGTACACCCTCGCCAGCGAAAGCGGGCCGCCCTTCGCCATGATCCTTCGCCGAAAGCTCAGCACCCGCTCGCCGGGTTCGAGCGCCAGCGCTGCGCCCACTTCCTCGCTCGGCACATCTCGATGCACGTCGCTGACCTCGGAGGTCGGATGAAGGCCCTGGTCCTGCAGGTATCCGACGAGCCCACCGACCTGCAGCGTCGCCGGCCGGTCGATGTTCACCCGCTCCACCGGAAACGTCCCCTTCGACCTCTCCCGGTAGATGAGGCCCGCAGTCACCATCTCCTGCAGCGCCTGCCGGACGGTCGCCCGGCTGACCCGGAAACGCTGGGTCAGCTGCTGCTCGGTCATCCCTCGCGCCTGGGCGGGGTTCTCGGCGATCTCGTCGGCGAGGATGTGCTTGATCTGCAGGTAGAGCGGAATGCCGCTGCGACGATCGATCTGCGACATGCTCCGCACGTGCCCTCTCACTCATCGATCTGCGGCGGAAGGCTTCCGACCCCAGAACATCTCGATGCCGCGCCATTCCAGCGACTGCGGGCTGTCGACCCGGTCGCCGAACGACTCGCGGATCTGCTCCCGCGTCCAGTACGGAATGACCGCAGGATCGAGGTGTTCAAACAGTTTGTCGAACCATGACCGCAGATGCACGTCACTGTTCACTCTGCTGAAGAACGTGTCCCCTGCCATCACCGCTTCGGCGAGCACGATACGGCGCCCCGGCTTGAGCACGCGCAGCAGCTCCCCCGCCGTCTCCGGCCAGTCATCCGAGTGCTGCGTGGCCTGCAGCACGGCCACGGCGTCATAGTGCTCGTCGGGGGTGCCGTCGGTGTAGTTCCACTTCCACGTGCCGAACTGTCCGTCACGGCCGACCTTGCGACTGTGCACTGCCTCGCGCCCGTCCCGGATGATCTCGACCGTGTCCACGCCACCCTCGGACCCGACGAGCGCGCGGATGTCGTCCTCCCAGCCGGCGGGGCCCGCCCCCTCGGCGATGAGGAGCACCCGATCACCGCGACGAAGTTCGAGCAGCCCGTATGCGACCTCGGAGATCGGCCGCGCGAGCTCCTGCCAGATATAGGGTAGCCCCCCAGCAAGACGCATGACCATCTCCCAGTTGCGGCGCTGATCGGGATCCTTGATCCCCTCGCCCATCCGCTCGACGTCCCAGTCCTGGACGAGCGCGAACGGGTTTCCTCCACCCCACTTCTCAGCCACCTCACACCTCCTGCATCGTGAGCAGATTCGCGGGGTTGCGCACCAGCAGCTGATCGATCGTGTCCTCGTCGACTCCCTCTTCGCGCAGATCGGGAACGAATCGCGTGAGCAGTTCGGCGACCGAGTGCGGCGGCGAAGTCCAGCCGAGCGGCTGCACATCGGCATCCGCGGAGACCGCGACATTCGCGGCGTAGCCCGCATCCAGCAGCGCCATCAACTGGCTGAGCCGCTCGGTGCGCGCCTGCGCCCACGGCACCCGCGGTTCCTTCTCGGTCTCGTAGCCGATGTTGTCGATGCCGACGAATGCCCCGCGCGCAGCGACGGCGAGATCGCGCTTGCGGTCGACGTCGACTCCGGCATCCGCATGCCCGATCACGACGCGGTCGGGCGAGAGACCCTGCGCCTCGAGGATGTCGAGCTGGATCATCGCGTCCGTGGACAGGTGGGTGAGGATCGGCACTCCGGTGGCGACGGCGGCGCGGCCGGCCGCGGCGTAGATCTTCTTGTCCATGTCGCTGAGCCCACCGTGGCTGACGCCGACCTTGATGACGCCGGCCTTGGCCGCGGTGTCGTCGATGCCGACCGTGATCTCCTTGATGAACAGGTCGGCGAGGTATTCGACCGGCTTGTCCCAGAAGAACGGGCGGGCGCCCATGCCGGTCCAGAATCCGGTGCAGGCGATGAAATTGATGCCCGTGGCACGGGCGATCACCCGGTAGAGCTCGACGCTGCGGAAGTTGCCGATGCCGGTGAGATCGACGTAGGTGCGGCCGCCGTGCGCGCGGTACTCCCCCAGCTGCTCCTCGGCCTTGGCGATGATGCTCGACACCGGGCGCCAGTAGTCCGACTCGAGGTACCAGCCGTTCTGCCCGAAGTTGATATGCTCGTGCACGGCCGTGATGCCGAGCTGCTCGGTCGGGATCTGCCCGAGGACCGTGTTGACGACTCCCATGTCATGCCCTCTCATTCGCGGCGTCGCGCATCAGCAGTCGCCGCGGAGTCGTGTTCAGGATGGTGCCCAGCTGCTCCTCGGTGCCGCCGGCGGCCAGGAATCCGGGGGCGAAGTCGCGCAGAACAGCACCGAAGTCGCCCGACACCGGCGCCGGCAGCTCGACGGCGCAGCCGATCGCGCTGCCGGAGACGACGACCCGATCGCCGAGCCCCACATCGATCAGTTCGCGGACGAGCGCGACCCGACGATCCGCATCGAGGTATCCGGCATCCGCCGGCCAGCCGACGTGGTCGAGGCCGACGACGTACCCCTCCGCGGCGAGCGCGAGCGGCAGGCCCGCATCCGCATGATCGGCGCGGTCGAGGCCGAGCACGATCGTGCGCCCGGCGGGCACGCCCTCCTCGGCGAGCAGAGCGAGCACCTCGCGCGGTGCATCGGCGACGCGAACGGCGACGGATGCTCCCGCGGCGAGCGCCGCGCGGGCCGAAGCCCGCGCGGTGTCCGCCTCGATGACATCCTTGCCCCTGGTGCGCGGCAGAGCCGGATCGTCGGACGCCGTCTGGGTGATGCTCACGATGCCCGCCGTCGAGGTCAGCCGCTCGCGCGTCGGCACGAGGAGTCCCTCCTCGAGCTCGCGGCGGAAGATGTCCGCGATGCGGTCGGCGGTCATGCCCTGCGGCGAGACGTTGTTCGTGAAGTGTGAGCCGATCGTCCATGCGGGCCCGAAACCGGTCGACGCGATGATCTCGACGCCGGTGGCCTCGGTCAGCAGCTCGAGCAGTTCGGCATCCCGTCCGGTGGTCAGCCCGCCCATGTCGACGATGGTCGATCCGCCGAGCTCGCGGAACCCGGTCAGCGCAGCGCAGAGCTGCTCGAAGACGAGCGCGCGGTCGACCGGATGCTCGGGCATCAGGTCCGCCCCCGGGAGGATCGCGAGGATCGACTCGGAGACGAGTACGGCGCCGGTCGGATCACTTCCCCGGGTCATAGTCCGCTGCTTCCTTCTCCACCTCCGCGACGTCGAAGTCGCCGATAGTGTCGAGCATCGAGTTGTCGAACAGCACGCTGGGGTCCGGGATCTTCTCGGACAGTCCGAGGGCGGCGATGTGCTTGTCCCAGCGCTCGGGCGAGATGTAGCCCCACTGGCCGTCCTCTGCGGGGACGAACAGGTCGATGGTCGCCTTCAGGCTCGCGAGGGCGGCATCGACCGCAACCTGCCCGCCGGTGGGACGCGATTCGGGGTACAGCTCCCAGTTCATCTCGAGTGCGGCGTCGGGGTTCGCCTTGGCGAAGATGGCCGACTTGAGATATGCCCGCAGGTAACGTGCGTAAGCATCCTTCTGCTCGTCGGTGGCGTCGCTGCGCATGAGGAAGCCTGCGCCGAAGTCGTCTGCGACGTCGTCGGCCAGCGGGAGC
Organism: Microbacterium zouquanmingi; assembly: GCF_052266675.1. Classification (NCBI taxonomy): domain Bacteria; kingdom Bacillati; phylum Actinomycetota; class Actinomycetes; order Micrococcales; family Microbacteriaceae; genus Microbacterium; species Microbacterium zouquanmingi. The sequence continues at coordinate 448,304 of NZ_JBQPRA010000001.1, read as the reverse complement.
ATCCGGACGTCGGTGCCGGAGGCGACGGTCGCCTGAGCGATGTCGCTCGGGTTCATGACGATCGCGTCCACCACGCCCTGGTTCAGCTGTTCGACAGCGGCGGCGCCGGCGACGGCGACGATCTGAACGCCGGCAGGATCCGCGTCCTCGCCCTGTACATTCGCCTTGAGGAAGGTCTCGAACGGTGCACCGGTGGACGGCATCGCGACGGTCGCGCCTTCAAGGTCGCCGGCATCCTCGATGTCGCCGTCCGCGAGCACGGCGATCGCGAAGGTCGGCGCCTGATACGGAGTGAACATCCACGTGAGACCCTGTGGGCCCTGGTTCGCCGTCGGAACAATCAGCGCGTCGGGAGAAGTGATCACCAGATCCGCCTGGCCTGCGATCACCGTCGCGACGGCGTTCGCGGGCTGTCCCGGGAACGTGATCACTTCGACATCGAGGTTCTCGTCGGCAAAGTAGCCGTTGAGCTCTCCGGTCCAGATCGGGATGCCGGCCGGGGTACCCGCCGGGGTCGGTGTGGCAATCGTGATTTTCGCGGGTGCGGCATCGCCTGCCTCCTCGCCTGCGTCGGTCTTCTCCGGAGCAGATGCGGAGCATCCGGTGACGACGAAGACAGCGGCGGTGGCGAGGACGGCGAGTCCTCGAGTGACATTCTTACGGGTGAAGATCATCATCGACCTCTCTGTGATGGTGTGGGTGGTTTACAGATGTTGCGTTCAGGGGGTTCAGATGCCGGTGCGGCGGGTGTCCGGCGACCAGAAGAGCAGCCGTCGACGCACGAAGGCGAGAATGAGTACGAGGAGCCAGCCGATGACGCCGAGGATGATCGTCACGGCGAAGATTCCGGCGGTGTTCAGCACCTGGCCCATCTGGACGATGATCACGCCGAGCCCAGCCGTACCGGAGAGGAACTCCGCCACGATCGTGGCCGTGATGGCCGTCACGAGCGCGATCTCGAGGCCAGTGAAGAGGAACGGAAGTGATGCAGGCAGGACGAGCTTGCGGAAAGTGTCCCACTTCGATGCGCCGAACGACTGCATGACCTCGAGCCGTTCCTGATCGACGGATTTGAAGCCCGCCAGCCCCGCAACGAGCACGGGGAAGAAGACCACGACGATCACCAGTGCGATCTTCGAGATCGACCCGAACCCGAACCAGATGATGAACAGCGGGGCGATCGCGATCTTGGGCATCGACTGGAACGCGTCGATGATGGGCTTCGCGATGCGTTCGACGATGCGGAACTGCACGAGGATCAGAGCGAGGACCAACCCGAGCAGAGAGCCCAGCGCGAAGCCGACCATGATCTCGTACAGAGTTACGGCGATGTCCTCATAAAGGTTGGAGACGTTTGAGGGATCGAGCGCCTGCACGAGTGCATTCCAGACATCGACAGGGCTCGGAAGCACGACTGCGCGCACCTCGAAGATGCTCACTCCCGCCCACCAGACGAGCACGATCGCGATGATCGTGATCGGCGTGCCGATCGTCTCAGGACGGTGGGTGCGCAGCCACGTGCCGAAGGACTTCTTGTCGCCGCCGTTCTTGTCTGCGCCGACAGCGATCGCGGTGGTGGCCATCGTCATTCTCCCGTCCGAGCGCCGAGCAGGTGGCGCAGGTGCTTGGCGGTCTCGCCGAATTCCGGGCTGCTCATCATGTCGAGGTCCCGGGGCCTCGGCAGGTCGACCTCGATGAGCTCGTTGATGCGGCCGGGGCGTGCGGCCATGACGAGCACGCGGTCTGCGAGGAACAGCGCCTCATCGACGTCGTGCGTGATGAAGATCACGGTCTTGCGGCTCTGATCCCAGATGCGCAGGAGCTCGAGGCCCATCGTTTCGCGGGTGAGCGCGTCGAGCGCGCCGAACGGCTCGTCCATGAGGAGCAGAGCCGGGTCGTGCAGGAGGGCGCGGGCGATGCTGGCCCGCTGCTGCATTCCGCCGGAGAGCTCATACGGGTAGAGGTTCTTGGCGTGCCCGAGGCCGACCATCTCGAGGAGCTCTTCAGCGCGCGCCTCGGCCTGGGTGCTGTCGAGGCCGAGCATCTCAGCGCTGAGCAGGACATTCTTCTTGACGGTGCGCCAGGGGAACAGCGCTGCCTGCTGGAACACGACTCCGACATCGCGGCCCGGCTTGGTGACGCGCTTGCCCTGCAGCAGGACTTCACCGGATGTCGGGGGCACGAGGCCTGCGACGATTCGCATGAGCGTGCTCTTGCCGCAGCCCGACGGACCGAGAACGGAGAGGAACTCGCCTTCCCGGATGGTCAGGTCGATGTCTTTGAGGGCAGCGACCTCGCCGCGCGAGGTCGTGCGGAACACCTGGCTGACATCGCGCACTTCGATGAAGGGCGAGTCCGGACGCGACACGTCGTGTGGGCTTGCAATCGTCATTGATCGATCCTGAATGGTCGGGGCCCGCCGTAATGGCGAGCTCTGCGGTTTCCTTACATTATCCGTTTGTACGGTCAAATGCAAGAATGTGACGAGAACAGCCCCAGAGGAGACCTCCGGGGCTGTTCTGGTCGCGCGCGTTCGGGCTACTTCGCTGCGGTCAGTGCCTCCGCACGCTTGCCGCTGGGCAGGAACATCGTCAGGGCGGCGGATGCCAGGGCGGCGAAGCCGGCCACGACGTAGACGATGCTGAAGCCGCCGCCGAGCGATGCTCCGGCGAGGCCCATGATGTCGCCCTGCGAGGCGGTGAGGGATGCGACAGCACCTTCGACGGCCTGCGCCGGGGCCCCAGCGGCGGTCATCTCGCCGGCGAACTGACCGACGACGCCTTCCCAGCCCGACAGCCATGCGAGCGGCGGCACGTGCGAGAGGCCCTCGATGGCTTCCGGGGCGATGCCGGCGCCCTGCAGCACGCTGACGATCGGAAGCGCGAACGCCGACGCACCGACACCGAAAGCGATCGCCGACCCGATGACCGGCCCCAGCGTGAAGCCGAGGTCGCGCATCAAGCTGGTCGTGGCGGAGGCCATGCCGATCTGGTGTTCGGGCACGGTGTTGATCGCGACAGCGGTGATCGACCCGATCGTGAGCGCAAAGCCGATGCCGAGCAGCAGCAGCGGCAGAAGGAAATCAGTCCACGGCGTTCCTCCGAAGCGGGCCGGGACGCCGACAGCGAACGACGAGAGCCAGAGGCCCGAGATCGCCATCAGCGCGAATCCACTGCTCAGCAGCCAGCGCGGTGCGACCGAGTGAATGAGGCGTCCGACGACCGGGGACAGCACGAACGCCGGCCCCTGAATGACGACGAACAGCACACCGATCACCCAGACCGGCTCCTGCGCAAGAGCTCCCACCGAGATCGAGGTCGCGAAGCAGATCGCGAGGAACGCGAACATGCCGGTCACGGCGACGATCGCCGCCGTGGAGTAGGTGCGGTTGCGGAACAGCTCGAGATGCAGCAGCGGAGAGGGCGAGCGCAGCTCGATGATGACGAACGCGACGAGAAGCACGACACCGATGATGTACGCGGCAATGACCTGCCAGTAGGCGAAGCCGTGGTCGACAGCGGTGACTGTCGCGTAAAGCACCGCGATGAGGCCGAGCGCGAAGGTGATCTGGCCCGGAAGATCCAGTCGGCGGCCGGCGGGAGCGGACGAGTCACGAGTACTCGCCGAGATGGCGACGAGGACGACGGCGACTGCGGCGATGACCCAGTACGAGACGCGCCAGCCGCTGAACTCATTCGGAGCACCGGGCTCGGCGCCCGGGATGGTGAAGAACTGCGAGGTGAGACCGGCCATCACCGGCGAGATGACGGCGCCGAGCGAGAGGAAGCCCGCCCAGGTCGCGATGACTCGCGAGCGCTTCGCCCGATCCGGCGTGAGCGCGGACACCATCGCAAGCCCGATCGGGAAGAGGAGCCCTGCGCCGATGCCGATCACGGCCTGGGCGAAGATCATGAACCCGATGTCGGTCGCGATCGCCGAGAGCCCCGCACCGACGACGACGAACAAGGAGCCGGCGATCATCAGCTTCTTGCGACCGAACAGATCGCCCAAGAGGCCGAACGTCAGCTCGAAGGCGACGATGCCGATCTCGAAGATTGCGGTGATCCAAGTGAGGCCTGCGCCGGTGGCGTGAAACTCCGCGGCGAACGCTCCATTGAGCGCACCGGGAACGGCATAGGCCGTCTGGGCCAGTGTCACGGAAAGGAAGGCTGCGAGGAAAGTCGCTCTCACCGAACCGCGCGCGGCGATGATGGTACTGGTCTGCGTTGACATAAGGGGAACTCCTTCGTCCCTGACTGCATAGCGTGAATGCGATAGCGGCCCGCGGTTCGGATCCGCCAGGCCTTCGCCAAGAGTGCACCTAACTTTATAGCTTGTCAAGCGAGCGTACGGACTGTCATGTCGCTAGTGTTGGTGAATGGCAAATCTTCGCGAGAAGCAGAAGCAGCAGACACGGCAGTCTCTGCTGGATCACGCGCTGCGGTTGTTTCAGGAGCAGGGCTACGTCGCCACCACGATCGACGACATCGCCACGGCGGTTGGCACGACGCGCGTGACGTTCTATGCGCATTTCCCGAACAAGACCGAGCTCATGCGAGCGTTGTTCGGCGAACTGAACCGGCACCTGGATCGCCGCGAGGACTCAGAGCACGGATCCACGGCGGGTTCACTGGTGGATGCTGCGCGCGAGGGTGGCTTCACCGAGATCCGCACCTGGATCGGAGCGCAGGCCGCGCGCTGGCCCGACATCAAGCCGTACATCACCGTGGTCGAAGAGGCGTCGGCCGTCGACCCGGAGATGCGCGAGTTGCGCGACGCGTGGTTCGGCGAGGTGATCGATGACATCACGACCGGTCTTGCCGCAGCCGGACGCTTTGACGGGGACACCCGACGATATCGCGGGTATCTCGCGATGGAGCTGCTGAACAGTGCGAATATGCGGTGGATCCGGCATCCCTGGTCACTGGACGACGCGCCGGAGCTCGACATCCTCGCCGTCGCCTGGACGAGCCTGCTGGGAGAATGACGAAGGTCGGCCCCGTCCACCAGGACGGGGCCGACCTCACTCGTCAGATCAGTTGACGCCCCAGAGTTCGAGGAAGCCGGCCTGGTAGTCGGCCTTGCCGAACCACTCGCCACTCGCCTCGGCATCCGGCGTCAGCGCCAAGTCGGCGACGTTGGTCTCGTTGAACGCACGGCGGTACGGGAAGTCGAGATTCTCGACGGCGGACTCCCCCGCGGCCATGCGCGCAGCGGCATCAGCGATGTACCAGGCCAGCGCAGTCTTGTTGTAGCCGACCGAGGACTTCACGTCTCCGTCGGAGGCGAGATCCTGCAGCGCGGACAGATTGGCGTCGACGCTCGCGACCTTGATGTCGTCGCGGGCAGCAGACTGGATGCCCTGAGTCACCGCCGGCAGGAACTGGTCGAACTGTGCCTGAATGTAGGTGATGTCGGGATTCGCGACCAATGCGGAGCTGATCAGACTCGGCAGCCGCTCGAGCTGACCAGAGTTGATCTCGATCACCTCGGTGGTGCAGTCCGCACAGGCCTGCTCGTACACCCCGAGGATGCCGTGATCGGCCCACGCGCTCGTCGCCGGGGTATCGGTCAGCTTGATCACGAGCACGTTCGCCTTGGCATTCGAGTCGGCGATGATCCAGTTGGTCGACCAGCTCTGCAGCTTGACCTGATCCTCGGCGACGTACGCGACCTGCGACGGGTCGCCATCGCCGGTCGGCGTCGTGGTGGCCTGAACCCACGGAATGCCCGCGGCCTGCAGGTCTGCGACGGCAGTCGGCGCGAATTCCGGAGTGATTCCCGAGGAGACCACGGCTCCGGCCTTGGCGTCGATCGCCTGGGCGATGCAGCTGGAGATATCGGCCGGATTGGCCTTGCCGTCACAGATCTCGACCTTGGCGTCAAGGTTCGACAGGGCATCAGCGAGCGACTCGCCGATGTAGTTCAGCGTCGGCACCTGCAGCGTAGCGGGGATGTAATAGACGGTCTTGCCGGATAGAGCGCTGCCGTCGAACGCGGGACCTGGAGCGTCGAACTCGTCGACAGCGACAGATGCCGCATCGACGATGTCTTTCGCCGCCTGCGCCTCGGCGCTGAGCTCTGCGGCAGGTTCTGTGGCATTGCCCGTCGGCTCTTCGCCGCCTGAGGCGCAGCCGGCGAGAATGAGCATGCTGATGGCGGCGACAGCGACGCCAGCGATGCGTGGTGACTTCATGCGAGTGACTCCTTGCGTGGTGTGGAGAACATGCTTGTGCAGGGTATTGCGCGTGTGGTGCTGGTGCGGGCTGATCGGGTCAGCCCTTGACTCGGCGCTGCAGCAGGTGGGAGACGGTGACGGCGATGATGAGCGCCGCTCCGTAGAACACCTCGGTGACCCAGCCGGTGAGGCCGAGCAGCTGCAGTCCGAAGACTCCGGTAATGAGGAAGTACGCGGCGATCAGCATGCCGATCGGGTTGAAGCGACCCGGCACGACGGCGACTGTGCCGAGGAACACCGCTGCGAAGGTCGGCAGGAGGTAGGCCGACGCCGATGCCGGGTTGAATCCCCCGTTGCCGATCGAGATGACCACTCCGGCCAACCCTGCCAGCAGGGAGCTGGCGAGGTACGCGCCGACGCGGACGCGACCGACCGAGATGCCCGCGAGGGCGGCGACGGCACGGTTCGATCCGACGAAGGTCATGTGGCGGCCGATCGGAGTGGCCCCCATGATGTACGCGACGATCACGACGAGGATCACCCCGTACCAGAACAGGTGCGGAAGCCCCAGGAAGCGTCCGGTCGAGATCGCGGCAAGCGCCGGGTCGAGCCCGCTGACGGTGGTCTCGCCGGACAGCAGAAAGGCGAGGCCGCCCGCGACGCTCCAAGTACCGAGGGTGACGACGACAGAATTGATACCCAACCCCACGACGAGCGCTGCGTTGATCGCGCCGAACACCAACGCGAGGGCGATCGCACCGAGCACGGCGGGCAGAATCGGCCAGCCGTGCAGCACCGCGAGCGATGGCACGGCGACGGCGGCAATGCTGAAGATGCCCGCGAACGACAGATCGAACTCTCCCACCGACATCGTGATAACGACGCCCAGCGCGAGGAATACCACGGGGGTGATCTGGCTGAACACGGTGCGCATCGCATTGATCGCGCTGACATCTCCCGGAACCAGTGCCAGTAGCACGAGGAGCATGATGATCCAGAGGATCACGAGCGCGTAGCGCGAGAGCAGATCCATACTGATCCGCCGCAGTGGCGACACGGGCTGCGGGATGACAACGTTCGTCGTCGTCGTCGAGGGCTGGGTCGTGGTCATCGGTCGGTTCCTTCGTGCTGGTGGAGATCCGCTGTGCTGTGGAAGATCGCGGAGAAGATGTCGTCGGCGCTGAACGGACGGGTGAGCTCGGTGAGCACCTTCCCCTCCTCGAGCACGACGACACGGTCGCAGACTGCGGCGAGATCGTCGACCTCTGAACTGCAGAGCACGACGGCTGCGCCATCGACGGCCGCCTGACGGGTGGCCCGCAGAACGGCCGAACGCGCGCCCACGTCCACCGCCTGCGTCGGGTCGTCGAGGACGAGTGCCGCCGGTCCCCCGAGAAGGCATTTGCCCATGAGCACCTTCTGCTGGTTGCCCCCGGAGAATGTGGCGATCACAGCGTTTCGGTTCGGCGGAGTCACATCGAAGTCGCGCAGCACGGCTTCCGTCTCGGCCTTCTGCCATCCGAGCCCTGTCCACCAGGACTTGCCGCGTTTGCGCAGATGCGGCAGCGTGACGTTCTCCTGCACGGTGAGTTCTGTGGCGAGGCCCTCCCCATGTCGGTCCTGGGGGATGTACGCGACGCCGGCGCGGAGCACCTTCTTGATGGTGGACCGCTCGAGAGGGATCTCGGTCTGATCGACGACGATCGAGCCACGACGCCCCGGCTGCGCGCCAGAGATGAGGGTGCCGAGGCCGGAGAGCCCCGAATCCACACTGCCCGTGAAGCCGACGACTTCGCCGCGCTTGATCGTGGCAGAGACGTTGCGGATGCGACCGCCCCGGATACTGCGCAGCTCGATGCCTCCGTCCTGGATCTCTGACGGCATGCTCTCTGCGAAGTCATCGAGTTCGCCATAGCGCCCGAGCACGAGCTTGGTCAGTGCGCCCTCGTCGAGGTCGGCGGTCGGCACGCCCATCTCTACGACGCGGCCATTGCGCAGGGCGGTGACGCGGTCGGCGATCTGCAGCACCTCGGTGAGGTTGTGACTCACGATGACGACCGCGGTGCCCTGCGAGGTGAGCAGCCGGATCATGCCGTAGAAGTCGTCCAGCGCCTCATGCGGAATGGCACGCGATGACTCGTCGAAGACGATGATGCCGCCGCCGGCCGTGCGCTCCTGCAGCGCGCGGGCTATCGCGACGCCGACGCGCTCACTGGGGCGCAGCTTCGCAACCTTCGTCTCGGGATCGATGTGTCCCAGATTCAGGAACTCCAGCGCCTCACGGACTGCTGAGGCATCCTTGGCCTTGTTGATCCAGCCGGTGAACCGGTTCGTCGAGTGCCGCCCGACGCGTACGTTCTCACGCACGGAGAGGTCGGGGATGAGCCCCAGGTCCTGGTGGACGAACGCCAGGCCCTCTTCGTGGAGCCTGCCGGGATCCACCGGCGCACCGATGCGCTTGCCGTCGATGAACACTTCTCCCCCGGCATCCGCGCGGTACACGCCACTGATCAGCTTGATCAGCGTCGACTTGCCGGATCCGTTCTGACCGATCAGTGCGTGCACCTCAGCGGGCCGCACCTCGAGGTGTGCGTCATTGAGGACCGTGATCCCGGCGAACGTCTTCGACAGCGAGCGGACTTCGAGTCGTGGTGCAGTCACTGCAGTCATCCTCGCGACACCTCCTCGTGTGGCATGAAATCATCCGAGGGCGTCGTCGCCTCGGATCGTGTGTGAAATCCTACGTGATTTCACATGGCATTACTAGATCAATCGTGTGCGATCTTCCATTGCGCCCGCAGAGCAGTCCCGTAGTCATTGCCATTGGGCATTCGTAGCGTCGTATGCACGTGGAACCGCGCGGGAAGCCGGTTGTTCAGCCATACGCCGGCGTGGTGATCGAGCTCGGCGAGAATGATCGGACTGTGGATGCGGAAGTAGAACGGCTGGGTGCCGTCTGTAGCCCCGTACCAGCTGAAATGGGTCTCGTCGCGATGCGCATCGAACTCGGCAAGTGTGAGCGCACGTTGGGAGTCCACGAGCAGGAGCAGGAAGTCCTCGACGATGGCACGCAGCAGGGTCCACTGGTCATCGGGCAGCTCCGCCGCGCTGATGCCCTCGTAGGGCACGACGCGGTTGTCACGGAACGCGCCGGCCACATGGCGCTCGTCGGCGGGATGCAGCCGCCCCTCCGGCATCGCAGGGTCGAGCACCGACCGGTAGACGATCGCCTGCGCCCGCTGGCCGGCATCCAGACTCTCCGCAAGTTCGATCGCAAGCTGCTCGCGCGCGTCGAAGAGCGGCGGCCGTTCGTCATCCGAAAGCGCAGGCTCGGCGCCGAGGAAGACCGGTGCGATGACGTGCCGACCGCCAACCGAGACGAAGTTGAGTGCGACGTGATGGCCGAACAGCTGCCACCCCCAGGGTTGGTCAGGAGAGGGCGTGCCATAAAGAGCGAACCAGTAGCTGCGGTCGTTCATGATCGACGGCAGATCGACGAGCCCACCGAGGTAGCCGTTGAGGGCCATAGCCTCGGCCAACCGCTCGTAGCCGACAGGGCTCAGCGACGCGCGGATGACGGCGAGCGCCGCCCGCACGACCTCGTCGCTCTGCTCTTCAAGCCGGAGACCGATGCGGAAGAAGACGAACTCCGGGTTGCTCCAACCGCGCCACTCGTCGGCATCCATCGGGTAGCAGAGCTTCGCGCGCTGCCCAGGCGTGAGCAGGTCGAGCAGCGCAAACGCCGCGGTCGCCGGAGCAGGGTCGGATCGTGCGCCGGCCGGAAGTGAGTACAGACCCTCGAGTGGAATACCGTCGGTCGTGATGCCGACGAACGGCTCGTCGTACAGCCCCTTCCAGTACTCCAGCAGTTCACGAAGGAAGGGTGCCTGGTAGCGGTCCGACGCGAACTGCTCGTAGTCCATGCCGCGGACGCTTGCGAGCATCGGGTCGTCCCGGTCGATGAGGTGCTCTCGGTAGCTGCCCGAGCTCAGCTCGACGGCCTCCTCGCGACCGACGACACGGTCGGTGGAGAAGAAGTCGTCGATGTCGTTCTGATCGGTGTGGTCATTCATCAGATGCTCCGGTCTAGACGGGTTCTGTCAGCAGGCGGTACGACTCGGTCTCATCGGCGAGCACGACGGCGTCCTCGAGTCCGAGACCCGCTCCGGCGGTGAGGTGCGGTGTCGTGGCATGGACGGCATCGCCGATCAGGGGACAATGCGGCCCCGATGCCACGGGAGCGGAAGAAGGAGGTTGTCCATCGGGCGATACAGCACGAGCGAATCTGACATCGGCGGTCTTGGTGCTCGCGACCTCGGCGGGACGCGGCACGATCGCTCGCCACGCGCCCTGGCCGGAGAACTCCGGTTCGGGAGCATCCGGGAATAGCCACTCACGTGTCGAAGACGTCAGCCCGTCCGGCGTCCGTACCGACTGGTCGTCGCCACCCGCGCCATGCGCGAAGAACTCGTCGAGCACCCCGATACCCCCGAGGGCGCGCAACGACGGGCCGCCGATCACCAGCGCACGCATCGAGTCCGCCATCACCGATCTCAGATCGGAAGGTTGAACATCTTCTTGGCGTTGCCGTACAGCACGGCTTCGCGATCGGCGTCGCTGATTTCGATCTCGTTCTTGAGGAACTCGACACCCTGGCTCATCCAGCTGTAGAAAACCGGGAACGACGAGCCGAACATGTAGTGGTCGGCGCCGTTGATCTTCAGAGCAGCCTCGACCTGCGTCTTACCCCACGAGTGCGGGTGGGTCATGTCGTAGTAGATGTTCTCGTCGAGGTAGCGCTTGATCTTGTCGCCCTCCGACGCGTCGAGGCGCTGCATGGCCTCCTTCTTCACAGGCGCGTGCGGGGTGAGCAGTTCGGTGTTCGCGAACCAGTTGCCGCCCATCATCGTGTGAATGAACCGGAGACCGGGCATCTCATCGAACATGTGACTGAAGAGCTCGCGACCGACGGCGACACCCTGGTCGACGATCCGACCGAATTCGCGGCGCAGGTTGGTGTAGTCGAGCACCGACTTGTACTCCACCGGCAAGGGCGTGTGATGCACGATGACGGGTACATCGAGCTTCTCGATCGCCTTCAGGTAGGGGCGGAAGACCTCGTCGTCGAGGTACAGCTGGCCGTAGTGGCAGGCGAGCTGCACGCCGACGGCGCCGAGATCCCCCACTGCGCGCTCGAGCTCGTAGACGTTCTCCTTGCCGCCCCACGGCGGCACGCATGCGGTGGAGAACAGACGGCCGTTCGAGCGCTCCACGATCTGGGCAGCGTTGTCATTGACGGCCTTGCAGGTTTCAAGCCCCAGCCACTCCTGCCAGACGGGCACGCGCATGATGCCGTAGTCGACGCCCGCCTCATCCATCGCCGCGAGCTTGGCTTCAGCCGAGTAGTCGCCTTCGACGTAGTTGAGGTTCGGGTAGCCCTTGGGCTTTTCCAGGACGAGCTGCTTCTTGCCGTTCTCCATCTCGATGACGGTGGCGATCTCACCGAAGCCTCGCGGCGCACTGTCGAGGAAGCCGTTCAGGATCTTCTCGTTCGTGAACAGGTCTTCGGGAAGGTGATGGATGTTGATGTCTACGACCTTGGTCATGAGGCTCCTTTGTGCTCTCGGCGACTCGATAACGCAACCTTAGCGCATCGTGCTTGAAATCGTGTGCGATTCTGCGTACGATCAGTCTCGCATTCAAGGAGGAGTGAAATGGTCGAACTCACACGCCGCGACATCGAGTACCGGCACGGTGCAACGACGATGCGTGGGCTGCTAGTCACACCGCCGAAGACGGCGGAAGGCGACATCGCACGCCCGACAGTCCTGCTCATTCACGATGCGTTCGGCCTGAGTGCGGACATGATCGCGATCGCCGCGAAGCTCGCAGACCGCGGCCTCACTGTGTTCGCGGCAGACGTCTGGGGCGATCGCGCGACTCCGACGGCGCAGCCTGAGATCGGTCCGCTGATCGGATCGATGACCGGTGACCGCCCGGAGTGGCAGGCACGCATCACCGCAGCGCATCGGACAGCGATCGGACAGCCAGAAGTCGATGCCGACAGCATTGTGCTGCTCGGCTACTGCTTCGGCGGAGCATCCGCCCTCGAATTCATCCGCACCGGCGGTGACGTACGCGGCGTGATCGCGATCCATCCCGGCCTCGACCTTCTTGAGCACGATTGGTCGGCGGCGGCGGCATCGGGTACGTCAGCATCCGACACCCAGGTCTACGTCGCTGTCGGCTCGACCGACCCGATGGCGACGCGCGAACAGCGTCTGCAGCTCGAAGATGACCTCACCGGCGCGGGCGCCGACTGGGAGATCGACGTCTACAGCCGCACCACGCATGCTTTCACCAGTCTGCGTTCCCAGAACTCTCCCCGTCCGGAGCTCTTCAACTATCACCCTCGCAACGCGGCGCGCGCCTGGCAGGCGACGACCAGGGTGCTCGACGAGCTTTTCCCCGTGACCACCGACGCCTGAACAGGCGACGAGCCACATCCGCAAGAAAGAGAAGACATGCACGATATCGCGATCATCGGAGCCGGCCCCGGTGGACTGGTCACGGCTCTGCGCCTGCATCAGCAGGGCATCACGACCACCGTCTATGAAGCAGTCCCCGAGCTGAAGCCCCTCGGCGTCGGCGTCGATATCAAAACGGTCGGCACGAAGGAATTCGACGAGCTCGGGCTGCTCGACGACTTCCGTGCGATGTCGGTCGAAGCCGTGGACTCCATCTTCTACAACCACTTCGGCCAGGAGATCTACGCCGAGAAGTGCGGCGTGCATATGGGGTACCTGCACGAGCAGCGATTCGTGCACCGCGGCCTGCTGCAGATGATGCTCTACCGCACCGTGCTCGAGCGTCTCGGCGAAGACGCGGTCGTGCTGGGCGCCCGCGTCACCGGTTACACGCAGGACGATGACGGTGTGACCCTCGAGTTCGAAGATCCGGACGGCAACGTCTCGCACGCGCGTCACGATGCCGTGATCGCCGCGGACGGCATCAAGTCGGCTGCGCGCCGGCAGATGCATCCGAACCAGGCCGAGCCCGAGTTCTCGGGCATCACGATGTGGCGCGGCACGACGCTGCGCGAGCCCATCCGCGGCGGCCACACGATCCTGCACCTCGGAGATCCGCGCATCTCGACGATGATCATCTATCCGATCGCCGAGAACTTCGAGGACACCGGCCTCGACCTCATCAATTGGGTCGTCGAGACCAACGGCGAGGAGACCGTCGAGGACTGGAATGCGGTCGCCGACCCTGAGGAGATCATCCCCGCCTTCGACACGCTGAAGCTGCCGTTCCTCGATGTGCAGGAGTTGATCCGAGAGGCGCGCGAGGTCTACCTGTTCCCCTTGATTCGGCACTTCCCGCTGGACTCCTGGGTGGACGGGCGCGTGGTGCTGCTGGGAGATTCCGCGCACGCGATGTACCCACGCGGCGGAAACGGCATCACACAGGCGATGCTCGATGCACGCGTGCTCACCGAGAAGCTCGTAGACCACGGCGACCCGGTCACCGCGTTCGCCGAATTCGATGCCGCCCGCCGCCCGATCGTCAACCGCATCACCGATAACATGCGTGGCGAGGGCTACGAGGTCATCCGCCGGATGGTGGCTGAGCGCACGGATGGCAAGCCGTTCGACGATGTCGAACAGGTGCTGCCGCTGGCCGAGGCAGACGAGATCTTCAGCAAGTATCATGCCTTGGTCGGCTCTCCCCGCCCCGGCCACGAGGCAGGCGAGGCGACCGGATTTCGCACGTGGGAAGAGGTCAGCGCACGATGAGTCATTCCGCGGAGGGCGAGATCTTCGCCGTCGAGAAGCTTCGACAGGATGCCCTGATCGCCGGCGACATCGACGCACTGGACGCGATCTTCGATGACTCGCTGATCCACATCCACGCCCCAGGGCTCGTGCACACCAAGGCACAGCTGTTGGAGCATGTGGCAGTGCGCCGCGCGTACATCGAGATCACCCGACAAGACCTGCGCGTGCGCGTCTTCGGCGATACGGCCGTGATCACGGGCGGAATCGTGAACCGGATGCACGCACCGGGCGGCGGTGAGCGCATCGTCGACGGCGTCGTCACCCAGGTTGTGCACCGCTCACCTGACGAGCAGGGCGCAGATGGACACTGGCGGTTCGTGAGCTTCCAGATGACGCCATACGGCGAAGAGGTGTGGGGCAAGCTGCCCAGCGAGAAGGAGAAGGCATGAAGCTCGCACGTTTCCACACCGGCGACGGAGAGGTGCGCCTCGGCCGTGTCGATGGTGCCGAGATCGTCGATCTGTCCGGCATTGCAGGCATCGGGTCGTCCCTGCGGATGCTGATCGGCGAGCTGGATGCTCGGCGCGACAGCATCCTCGCCTCCGATGGCGCGCGCCATCCGCTCTCAGATGTCACTCTGCTCGCCCCGATCGACGACCCGCAGAAGTTCCTCGGCATCGGCATGAACTATGCCGAGCACGCCGAGGAGGCGCGGCAGGCTGGCATCCCGATCCCGACCAGTCAGATGTGGTTCAACAAACAGGTCTCGTGCATCAACGACCCGTTCGGTGACATCGTGCGTCCCGTCGTGTCCGAGCAGCTCGACTACGAGATCGAGCTCGGCGTCGTGATCGGAAAGCCTGCCCGCAACGTGTCGGCCGAGGATGCCCGCGAGTACATCGCCGGATATCTGGTGACGAACGACGTCTCGATCCGCGACTGGCTCGCGAAGCTCTCTCCCACCTTCACGCTCGGCAAATCGTTCGACACGCACGGTCCGATCGGACCGTGGCTCACGACCGACGACGAGATCGCCGACCCGCTGAAGCTGCAGATGACACTGACCGTGAACGGCGAAGTTCGTCAGAGCGCCGACACCAGCGACATGATCTACGACATCTACGAGCAGATCGCGTACCTCAGCCAGGTCATGACGCTGCAGCCGGGCGACATCCTCGCCACCGGCACACCGTCCGGGATCGGTGCACCGACGCAGAACTGGTTGGTGCCGGGTGACGTCGTGCACGCAGAGATCAAAGGTCTCGGCGCGATCGAGAACCGCGTCGTCGGAGCCTGATCCGTGGTTCGTCGCAGGAGCATCTTCATCGCCGGGTTCGAACATGAGAACCCGGTTCCCGCGGCGAGCGTGATCGGTCAGCATCTCGTCTCCGGGGTGCTGACCGGACGTGATCCGATCACGAAGGAGATGCCGGCAGACCTCGATGCACAGCTCGTGAACGTCTTCGCGCACGTGCGTGAGCTGATGGATGCCGCGGACGGCACCGTCGACGACATCTCCAAGATCACGGTGTGGCTGGCCGACGACCGCTATCGCGATCGTGAGGCGCTCAATCGCGAGTGGACGGCGATGTTCCCGGATGCTTCCAGCCGCCCTGCACGCCAGGTGATGTCCGCGCGGTTCGATGGCTCAACGCTCGTGCAGTGCGATCTGCAGGCGGTGCTCGCCGAGTGAGCACTCGAGGGTTATCTCCCTCCGGCGGGCGCATCGTCCGAATCCTCGCCGTCCTCGCCGTGTTGTCGGCGCTGGCGCCGCTGTCGATGGACATCTACATTCCCTCGCTGCCGACGATGCAGGCTGAGCTCGGCGGCGAGGCCTGGGTCATCCAGGCGAGCATCACAGCCTGCCTGCTCGGAATCGGCGTCGGCCAGCTCGCGTGGGGCCCGCTCAGTGACCGGCACGGTCGACGTCCGATCATTCTGATCGGGGTGATCGGGTGGACGCTCGCCTCGGTACTGAGCGCCGTCGCAGCCGATGCCACAACGCTCATCATCGTTCGAGGCCTCGCCGGGGTGTGCGGCGCGGCGGGCATCGTGGTGGCACGGAGTGTCGTGCGGGACATCTCCGACGACAGCCATGTCATCTCGTCACGTATCGGGCTGCTCGCGCTGGTGACGGCGCTGGCTCCCGTGCTCTCACCGCTCGCAGGAGCCCTGATCGCGGCGGCGTGGGGGTGGCGGACCGACTTCGTCGTGCTGACAGCACTCGGCGGGGTGCTGGCGCTGGCCTTCGCCCTGATCGTTCCGGAGACCCTGCCCGCGGATCAGCGTACGGGTGGGCAAGGCGCCGGGGTCTTCCGCGCCCTCGGTGCCGCGCTGCGTGACCGAGAGCTCGCGTGGACCGCAGCAGCGATGGCCGCACACTCGCTCGGCTTCTACGCGTACATTACGACGGCATCGTTCATCGTCGAGCGGGAGTTCGGATTCCCTCCGCTGGTGTTCGCGCTGGTGTTCGGAACGAACGCTGTGGCGATGTTCGCCGCCAACATCTTGTTCCGACGGATGGCGCGCACCCGGCATCCGTCGTCGGCCATGGGAATCGGGCTCGCGGTGAGTGCGGTCGCGGGCGCATTGCTGTTCATCCTGGCCGTTTCGGGGGCTGCGCCATGGATGCTCTGGGCACTGTCGACGGTCTTCGCTGCGGCGACAGCCTTCGTGCTCACCGGCGCACACAGCTGGGGTCAGACCGTGGTCACCGCAAGCGGTGCAGCCTCAGCGCTCACCGGCGCCGCGCAGTTCTTCGGCGGAGTGATCGGCTCACCTCTCACGGGAGTGATCGGCACGACGGCCGCAACCCTCGGTGCAGTGATCGCGGTCAGCTCGACGGTCGGCGTGCTCGCGTTCCGGAGGGCCGTGCGACACCGCGACGCCCGCGATGCGTCCCCTGCGCCCGACACGCCCGACACACCCTCTGGGTCGCGATCTCCGTCGCTCTGAGGCGGCCGAAGCGACGTAATCTGCGACCTGGATGTCGACTTCGGTTCGTTGAGTGTTCGGGACCAACTCCGAGTGGCGGCGGCGCTTCGCAGCGCCGCCCGGGGTGTCTGCGAAGCGCCCAGCGAGAGCCGCCTCACACTCTTCCGCAGACTGACCCGGCTCCAGCCCCAGGGCCACCGGTATTGCGAACAGCGCCTCGACCGACCTGTTCGCCTGCTCAAGGCTCTCGACCTTCGTGCGGAACACGATCCGCACGCCGAGGCGAGCGGCCTCACCGAGCAGAATCGGCTCCAGGCGATCTTGCGGGATGTCGAGACCCGACACCGGACTCGCGGTGAGGTACTCGCTCTGCCGCTGCGGATCGTTGCCCCACGACCACACGCGACCAATCTCTTCACCGGCCAGAGTCGTGCACAGCACGTGATTCGCCATGTCCGCGCGAGAAGCGGCCTGAGCTGTCACGGCATCCTGAAGTCCGATCGCGCGCATGACTTCCATCGTGCGCTGATTGGTGATGTGTGCGCGAGGCGAGTCGGACGCCTAGCTGGATCGTGTGATCATCATGACGTCGAGGCAGTGGCGGGCGAGCAGGAGGGCGGCGGTCGCTCCCCTCGGCCCGCTGCCGACGATGAGAACGTCGGGGTGAATCGTGCCTGTATCGCTGTCCGAACGTGTCATGGCAGGGGTACGACTCCGTCCGCGATCGCGTGCGCGTATGCGACGCGGGTGAGGCGACGTTCTTCTCGCCCCCGCGGATGGTCGGCGGGCGTCGCCCCCAACAATCGCTTTGTGTACGGGTGCTCGGGTCGTTCGAAGAGATCGTCGGCGTCGGCGATCTCCACGATGCGGCCAGACCTCATCACGGCAATACGATCGGAGATGTGCCGCACGATGCCGAGATCGTGCGCGATGAACAAGTAGCTGACGCCCGTCTCCTGTTGAAGATCAACCAGCAGATTGATGATCTGACTCTGGGTGGAGAGATCCAGCGCACTGACGGCCTCGTCACAGACGACGAGCTGCGGCTTGAGCACGAGAGCGCGCGCGATTGCGACTCGCTGCTGCTGGCCGCCGGAGAGCTCGGTCGGGTAGCGCTCGAGGTGCGCCCTCTGGAGTCCGACCTGGTCAAAGGCGTCCTGCGTCACGCGTGCGCGTTCCCGGCGGTCGGAGATGCCGTGACGCGCCAGTGCTTCAGTCAGCGCGAATGCCGCCGGCCGCTTGGGGTTCAGGGACATCGAAGGATCCTGGAACACCGCCTGCACCTGCTTGCGGTATCCCAGCGGTGTACGTGCCCCGTAGCTGGAGATGTCGACACCGTCGACCTCGATCGTGCCCTCGGCGATCGGCAGAAGTCGGAGGATGGCACGTCCGGTTGTCGACTTTCCCGAGCCCGATTCGCCGACGAGCCCGAGCGTCTGGCCCCGGCCGATGTCAAAACTGACGTCTTCCACGACGCGTGTGGGGCGTCGTCCGAAGAGGGAGGACGTACCGTATTCGATCGCGATATCACGCACCCGCAGCAGCGGATCGGTCACCGGCGTGAGAGTTGGCAAGACCATATCCGTACTCACTGCACCACCTCCAGGGTCAGCTCGTGAGCGCGGATGCACCGTGCGCCGTCCACCATCGGAATGGTCGCAATCGTGCACGCCTGGGTCGCGAACTCGCACCGGCTCGCGAAGTGGCAGCCGACCGGCCACTTCCCCGCGAGGGGCACGACGCCCGGAATCGTGGGAAGACGCTCGCCTTCTTCCTCCCGCGTCGGGTTGGCCGCGAGCAGGGCCGCGGTGTACGGATGCTTCGGGTCATCGAACAGCGACGCCACATCGGACTCCTCGACGATCTCGCCGGCGTACATGACGGCGACCCGGTCGCATACCTCTGCCGCGACCCCCAAACCGTGCGTGATCAGGAGGATGCTGAGCCCCAACTCGTCGCGCAGTTCGAGCAGCAGGTCAAGGACGTGCGCTTGCGTCGTCACGTCCAGCGCGCTCGTGGCTTCATCAGCGACGATGATGTCGGGTTCGGATGCCAGGGCGATCGCGATCGCGACGCGCTGCGCCATACCGCCGGAGAACTGGTGCGGATAGTCCTTCAGCCGCGTCTCCGCCTTTGCCACACCGACGCGTGTGAGCAGCTCGATCGCCCGCTCCGTCGCCTGCGCCTTCGACATCTTCAAGTGCGCGCGCAGCGGCTCCATGACCTGTTTGCCGATCGTATGCACCGGCGAGAGGGAAGCCATCGGGTCTTGGAAGACGGCAGCCAGGCGTGTGCCACGGATGCCGCGGAGCTCCTTCTCCGAAAGGCCGGCGATGTTCTCTCCGTCGAGGAGGATCGTCCCAGCGCTCACGCCGATGCCGGGCGGCAGGAGACCGAGAATGGCGCGAGCGAGCATCGACTTGCCTGAACCGGATTCGCCCAGCAGGCCCACGATCTCACCCTTGCCGATCGTCAGCGACACATCGCGCACCAGCGGTATCTGCCCACCCGGTGTGCTCAGCGCGACGTGCAGACCCCCGACGGCCAGCCGGGGAACCGCACTGGTGACTGAGATCGACTCTGGGTCAACCGGCGCCTCTGTACGCGTGTCATGTGTGATCGGCTTGATGCGCTTGCGTTTGTCGCCTGCGAGTGCGTCGTTGATGCCGTCGCCGACCATGTTGAACGACAGCACCGTGAGAACGATCACGACGCCGGGTGGGATCGCGAGGAACGGCTGCACGCCGATCTGCGCAGCGGCGAGCCCGAGCAAGCCGCCCCACGATGGGACGTTGGACTGCAGTCCGATGCCGACGAAGCTCAGCATCGATTCGATGATGATCGCGGCGCCGGTGAGCACAGCGCCTTGGATCACGAGCGGTCCGATGAGGTTCGGCAGGATCTGCCGGAAGATGATGGAGGTCTCGCTGATACCGGAGACTTTCGCCGCATCCACGTAGAGCTTGCTGCGCTCGGTGAGCGTGATCGCCCGCGCCATGCGCGCGAAGTTCATGACGAAGATCGCTCCGACCGCAATCACGATCGCGTACAGCTCACGCCCGAGGATCGCGATCACCGCGAAAGCAACGAGCATGCCCGGCAACGAGTCGAAGATGTCGATGAAGCGCGTGCCGATGCGGTCGTACCATCCACCGCGGTATCCGAGCAGAAGTCCGAGCGGCACGCCGATGACCATGGCAACGAGCACAGAGCCGAGCCCGACGGTGAGGGCAATGCGCGCACCGAAGATGATGCGGCTGAGCACGTCCCGGCCGGCGTCGTCCGTACCGAGCCAGTGCTCGGCGTTGGGTCCTTGCAGCACGCCTTCCGGTGTGTAGTTCGTCTCCAGTGGGCCGAAGGGCGCGATGGCTCCGGCGAATATCGCGCACAGCGCCACGGCCAGCAGCCAGACGAGGGAGAGGACCACGGTGGGCTGCCTCATCAGCCGCGTGACCACTCGCGGAACGCTGCGCTTCCTCGCCTCCGGGACGGCGACGAGCACTTCAGTCTTGGGAGCGGGCAGAGTCACGCGGGCCTGGCCTTCGGGTTGAGAACGCCGTAGAGGATGTCTACGACGAGGTTGACCAGGATGATGAGCACCGCCACGAACAGCACGGCTCCCTGCACGACGGAGAAGTCTTTGCCGGCGACGCTGTTGATCAGGAGCGTTCCGATGCCGGGGAAGCCGAAGACCCGCTCCATCACGAGGCTCGTGCCGACAAGAATCGAGACCGCCAGCGCGGAGGATGCCAGCACGGGAACCATCGCATTCCTGAGCGCGTAGACCCAGATGATTCGCCGCCGCGGTACGCCGGCAGCAGTCAGCGTGTCGGCGTACTTGGACGCAAGGGCATCGGCCACAGCGGTACGCGTCTGCCGCGCGATGAGGGCGGATGCACCGGCACCGAGCGCGAGGCACGGCAGTACGAGCCCGCCCAACCACGCAGGAAGGCTCTGGGACGGTGGCACCCATGCCACAACCGGGGCGATGCCAAGGCCGTTGACGAACACGATGATGAGGATCAGCCCGAGCCAGAATTCAGGGATCGCCTGCATGAGCGAGGAGAACGCCGTGACGCCGCGATCGATGCCTGTGCGGGCATGGGTGCCGGCGAGAACACCGAGGCTCACACCGATGAGCATGGCCACGAGCAACCCGCCACCGACCAGCGAGAGTGTGGCGGGCAGTCGTGTGATGACCTGTTCGGTGACGGGCCGACCGCTGATCAGCGAGTTGCCGAGGTCACCGGTGAGTGCGGCCGCGAACCAGTCGCCGAGGCGCACCAAGAAGGGTTGATCAAGGCCCAGTTCTGCTTCGACCCGAGCGATCGACTCCGGGTTGGATCCGGCTTCGCCGAGGATCGCAGCCGCGGGGCTTCCGGGGATCATGTAGACCATCAGGAAGACCAGCGCTGAGACGATGACGAGTTGTGGCACGACGAGGAGGAGCCGGCTGCCGATGAGTTTCAGCATCGTCTTCTCACAGTTCCTCCACGTCGTGCCACAGCCATCCGCTTTCTTCTATCGACTCGTTCAGGCAGCCGGGGTGATCGCGTAGTAGTCGATTTGCTTGGGCTCCCAGTACAGGAACGGCTGCACGTTGTCGACGGTAGAGGTGTTGAACGCGATCATCTCGTTGCCCTGGTTGTGACTGCACACGAGGGCCTCGTCGGCGATCTGCTGCATCACGGCCTGCCACGCGGCGGGCGCTTCGTCTTCGGATGCCGCAAGAGCCGCGTCAGCGAGCGACTTCAACTCTGCGCTTTCCTCACCAGCCGGATTCGCCCCCGCGCCTGCCGCCCACCAGGTGGAGTACCAAGCAGACGGAACGATCTGCGAGTGCTGTCCGAGCCCGAGCCCGAACTGACCCGAGTTCCAGTTACCGCTCCACTGCGGTGGCGCGAATTCCTGAACCGTGATCGTCACGTTCGGCAGCTGTCCCATCTGCTCTGCGCGCTGCGCACTCTCGTTCTTCGTGAACGGTGCGACGGACATCTCGGCTTCGATCGTCGGGTTGCCCAGCTCCTCCCACAGCGCGAGCGCTTCGTCGAGCTGACCGTCGTATCCGGCGATGGCAGGGTTATGGGCCGGTTCGCCGTCGATGAAGTGCTGCGGCTGCGCGGTACCGTCACCGAGAGCTGCGACGGCCTCGTTGTCCATCGCCATGCACAACGCCTGGCGTACTCGAGGATCGGCGAACTGGCCACCCTCGGCGCGGTCGAAGAAGGTGATGTTGTTGCGAATCGCCGGGTAGTCATAGAAATCAGCGTTCGCTGAAGACTCGAACATCGAGATGACCTCGGGTTCGGAGTCCGCAACATCGAACTCGCCGCTCAAGATACCCGCCGCGACCGAGTTCACATCGGTGACACCGTAGAGTTCGATGTTCTCGAAGGCAGGCTGGTCACCCCAGTAGTCCTCGTACTGAACGAAGGAGGCCTTTGTGCCGGCGATGAATCCATCCGCGTCGAACTGCCAGGGACTTGTGCCGACGGGGTGGGTCTCGATGGAGCCGTCCGCGATCGCCGCGGGGCTTCCGATCGGCATGTTCATCTGTGACAGCGTCGCGACGAACTCCGGGTTGGGCTGGGTGAGATTGAAAGCCGCCGTGTACTCATCCACCGCGTCGACGCTGGCGACCTGCACCTTCAGTGGGCCACCGTACTCACCCCCGACAGTGTTGGCGATGTAGTCGAAGTTCGCCGCAACGGCGTCGGCATTGAACGCGGTGCCGTCGTGGAAGGTGACGTCCTCGCGCAAGGTGACCGTCAGCACCGTTGCATCGTCGTTGAACTCCCACGCCGTGGCGAGATTCGGGAGGATTTCACCGGTCGTCGAGCGGTTGACCAGCGTCTGGTAGGGGACTCGCATGTAGCCGGGCTCGTTCGAGACGCCGGGTGCCCAGTTCTCAGGGAACGACCCCCAGTTCGCCTTGAGCGTGTCGTTGGTACCCTCTTCGGCGGAAGGACCGGTTTCGTCACCGCCAGTACCGGAGCATCCGGCCAGCAGCAGACCAGCTACGACCAGTGGTGCTCCGATTTTGAGGACGGGGTGCATTCGGGACATCGACGCCTCCTTGCGTCTCGGCTCGGTTCGAGCAACCGAGTACGTGTGCAAGAAAGCTATCGAGGATCGCACACGATTGCTAGTGCGATTTTCGACGCGATAGTCAACGTGATCACATCGTGATCCATCGCGATGCCCAGATGGCGGCGATCAGCGCCTGCTGCGACCGATCTCCTCGGCTTCGCGCTCCGCTTCATCCTTGGCGACGGCGTCCAGCGTGTTGATCTCGTGCTGGCGCACCGACGTCTCGATGAGATCAGCCTCGGCACCGCTCTCGATGAGGTCGAGGATCTCATCGTGCTCCGTCAGAGAGGCCAGCGCGCGACCGGGCGCGTACCAGAACGCGGTGCGGCGAATGAGGTCCAGCCGCGTCCACTCAGAGTGCACGAGATTATTGAGGCGCTCGTCATCGGACTGCGAGCACAGCAGCTCATGGAAGGCCCGGTTCAGATCGCCGAACCGCTTAGGGTCGAAGTTCGCGAGCGCCTCACCCATCCGTTTGTTCAAGTCGCGTGCCTCTGCCACCTGATCGTCCGTCAGGCGCGGAGCCGAGAGCGCGGTCGCGTATCCCTCGAGTCGCGCTAGCAGATTCATCGTGCGATGCCAGGAGTCGACATCCACTGACTTGACCACGGCTCCGGCGTTCGGGACGATGTCGACCCAGCCCTCGGCCTCGAGGCGCCGGAGCGACTCACGCCAGGGCACCGAGCTGATACCGTGCTCACGACCGAGCTGATCGATCACGAGCCTCTGGCCAGGGCTATACGTGCCGTCCATGATCCCTCGGCGCAGGATCACATATGCCTGCTCGGCTTTACTCAACGTCTTCGTCTCGGTCACGGTGCCTCCTTGTGCTCAGCAATCCTATCGGTGATCATGTGCGATTTTGGGTTACGCTCGCCCGATATGCGCGAGGAAACGCGCGATGACCGGCTCTTCCGAGGAACCGGCCCGCGCCAGCACCAATGCACGCAACGGCTTCGGCCGCGGCTCGACGTCTCGTAACGTCAGATCGAATCTCGCGAGGCTCGCACCGTCCGGGTCGGGGAGGATCGCGTTCGCGACACCCGCCTCGACAAGCGGGATGCTGGTCTGGATGGTGTCAACGGTGCGGATCGAGGCCGGCGAGACCCCGTGGCGATCAAATGCCGCCTCCACCGCCTCCGGCAGGCTCGGCACCGCGGTCGTGCGCCGCGGCAGTACGACAACCTGGTCGTCGAACCATTTGAGCGGGAGCGGGTCCGGCATGTCATCCCGCTCTGGTGGGAGAGCGGCGACGAGCGGCACCGGGCCCCAGTCCACGATGTCGAGCACGTCGCCGTGACGCTGCGCGAACTGCTTCGCGTCGGCCACCATGACGGCCGCGACGTCGACGCTGCGTTGCTGCAGCATGTCGATCGCCGTCCACGGCGGTGGATCCACGAGACGAACCTCGACGTCCGGAGCGCCTGTCGCGAACTCGCGCAGCAGACGCGGCATGCGATGCCACATCAGTACAGGCACCGCGGCGATGGTGAGTGCACCAGCGAGTCCTGCGCCGAACCGCTTGAGCGCCGACGCGATATCGTCGACCTCGCCGAGTATGCGGGTGGATGCATCGAGCAGGTAGCGCCCTGCGCTCGTAGCCTCAACCCCACGAGGCGTGCGCACGAGCAGAGTTACACCGAGCTCGACCTCGAGTTTGGCGATTGCGACGCTCAACGGAGGTTGCGACATGTGCAACTGGACGGCGGCAGCGGTGAACGACCCCGCCTCGACAACGGCGGCGAAGTAGTGCAGGTGTCGCAGCTCCACATATGCAGAGTACCGAACGGTGGCCCTGCCCATACATTGGTCGTATGGCTTCGAGAGCGAACCGGTAGTTCTGCCCGAGGCATCAGAGTGTCACGCTGAGCACATGCTCCCGATCACCAACTCGAACCCCGCCTTCACACTCACCCGCTCGAGCCATGTCGCCATCTCGGTGACCGATCTCGCGCGCAGCCGCGACTTCTACCGCGACGTCATCGGTCTCGTCGTCACCGAGGAGACGAGCGACGCGATCTACTTGCGCGGACTCGAGGAGGCGGCGCACCACAGCCTCATCCTCGAACTCGCCCCGCAGGCGAAGGCGCTGCACGTCGGCCTGCGCGTGCGCACTGACGACGACATCGTCGCCGCGGAGAAGTTCTTCGCCGAGAATAATATCGAGCACCAGCGGGTCGAACGCGATCACCAGGGCCCAACGATCCAGTTCCGCGATGCCGTGGGCACCCGCATGGAGCTCACCTCATCTATGGACGTCGTGCCGCGCAAGATGCAGAACTACAACGAGTTCGTCGCCGGCGCCCCGCAGCGTCTCGACCACTATCAGTGCGTCACGCATGACGTCCAGACCGCAACTGACTTCTGGACCGGACTCGGCATGCGCATGTCCGAATACACCGCCAAGGATGACACCGATGAGCTCTGGGGCACGTGGATGGAGGTCAAGGGCAACACGCATGACCTCGTCTTCACGAACGGCCGCGGGCCCCGCCTGCATCACTTCGCCTACGCGGTGCCGGACGGCTCCTCGCTCATCCACGCCGCCGATGTCGCGGGCGCACTTGGGTTCGGTGACGAGATCGACCGGGGCCCCGGCCGCCACGGCATCAGCAACGCGCTGTTCCTCTACCTTCGCGACCCGGACCAGCACCGGGTCGAGCTGTTCAACACGCATTATCAGTTCATCGACCTGGAGACCCCACCGATCCGCTGGGACGTCTCGAACCCGCGGCGAGCGCAACTGTGGGGGATGCCCGCGTCGAACCGATGGTTCTTCGAGGCGAGCGAGTTCCCGCAGGAGCCCGTACACGAGCCGTTACTGAAAGCGGGCCCCGCGACACTCGAGGACTACCTCGGCATCCACTGAGCAAGGCCCATCCGTTCGCAGCAGACCAGCAAAGGAGTTGGATATGTCTCAACGCGAGGTTCTCGTCCTCGGTGGCGGCATCGGTGGGCTGTCAGCCGCGATCGCCCTTCGGTAGGAGGGGCATGACGTCCACGTCATCGATCGCTATGAGAGCGCACATGCGTCGGTGCTCGGCGTCGGCGTCATCCTCAGCGACGACCCGACCGACATCGCGCTTGCGCCCCGAGGAGTCGATGATCGCCTCCGCCCCGCGGCACAAGGGCCGCGTAGTCCTCATAGGCGACGCGGTCCACGCGATCACCTCTCACCTCAGCCAGGGTGCCGCCCAGGCGATCGAGGACGGCGTCGTACTGGCGGATGTGCGCACCCGACACGAACATCTGGATGCCGCCTTCGACGAGTCCACCGTGCGCCGCTACGAGCGGTGCAAGCTCGTTGTGGAGACGTCCGAGGCGATCGGCGCGTGGGAGATGGGCAAGCTTCCAGACTTCGACAACATCGCCGCGACCCAGCGCGTTCTCGAGATCATGGCGCAACCGATCTGAGAACCAGTGCCACCGATGTCCGTACAACATGTTGTCACATATATATATAGACATATATGCTAGCTATGAGCACCCGCGAAGACGCGTGGTGAGAATCCACGAAGGTGTAGGAATCATGAACAAGCTCAATATTCTTGTCGTCGGTGGCGGCATCGGCGGCCTCTCCGCCGCAATCGCGATCCGCAAGGCCGGGCACGATGTCCATTTGATCGAGCGGTACGCATCGGCTCATGCATCTGTCTTCGGGGTCGGCATCATCCAGCCGATCAACGCGCTGCGTGCTCTTGACGCCCTCGGTGCGGCCGACGCTTGCCTGGAGTCCGGCTTCGCCGCTGCGGCCTGGGGCGCGATGTACGACTACGACGGCAACTTCATCCGCGACATCCATGGCACCCCGATCGAGAGCAGCACACTGCCTCCGATGAACGGAGTCACCCGCCCACGACTCCACGAGATCCTCACCGAGCGTGCGGTCGAAGTCGGCGTCGATATCCAGTACTCGACCTCATTCGTCTCACTCGAAGAGCGCGGTGGCGACGTGATCGTCACCCTCGCCAGCGGTGAGCAGATCACGGCTGATCTTGTTGTCGGCGCCGACGGTGTGGCCTCGAAGGTGCGCGGGTATGTGCTCGACGCCGAGCTGCGTCCTGAGTACATCGGCCAGTCGGCTTACCGCCAGAACATGCCGATCTTGCCGGAGATCGACCGGATCATCCTCCAGGAGGGCCCGAACGGCATGGCCGGTTTCGTGCCGATCGGCAAGGACCTGGCGTACATGTTCTTCAACAAGCCGATGGCGCGAGATGAGCGACCTGCGACCGCGGATCTCCCGACTGCCCTCCGCAAGGAGCTCGAGGGCTTCGGCGGCCTCGCCGGGCGCTTCCGCGACGAGTTCCTCAGCGACGATCCGGCGGACATCGTGCTGCGGCCCGAAGAGGCCATGATCGCACCAGCCCCGTGGCACAAAGGTCGCGTGGTGCTCATGGGCGATGCGGTGCACGCGATCACGCCGCACCTCGGGCAGGGCGCGGCACAAGCGATCGAGGACGGTGTCGTACTCGGAGAAGTGCTTTCGACCGACGAGAGCATCGAGGATGCCGTCGTCGAGTTCACCGAGCGCCGTTTCGAACGCTGCAAGCTCATCGTCGAGACCTCACGCAACATCGGCGAGTGGGAGATGGGCAACCTGCCCGGCTTCGACAACGTCGCCGCCACTCAGCATGTGTTGAAGGTCATGGCACAGCCACTCTGACGCGCATCGTCACGCCTGGGCCGCGCACGCAATCTCGCGCTGCCCGGGCGATAGGCTCAGAAGACCATGGTGAACACCCGCGGCTCGAACCTGACCGACGTCAGCATCACGCTGCGCGAACTGGCGTGGACGATTCATCGGAAGGCTCCAGAGCGCGCCGGTGTCGGTCCGCTTCCGACGACGGAGATCGCCCTGCTCAAGCAAGTGATCGACACCCCTGCATCCACCGTCGGCGAACTCGCCGACGCACTCGGACTTCAGCAGCCCAATGCCAGTGCGGCACTGCGCACCCTTGAACAGCGAGGGTACGTCACTCGTGAGAAGAGTCCACGGGATCGACGCGTATCTCTAATCCAACCCACCGAGTCGGGTCGAGCTGAGCATCGCGCGATCTCCGAAGAGTGGGCACGTCCGATCGACGATGTGCTGCGTGCCCTCACTTCTGAACAGCAGCACGCATTGGAGTCCGCTGTCGACGCCCTGGCCGCGACGCACCTGGCCCTGCGTCGACAGCTGGGTCGTTGAACAGCCTCGAACCGTCGATCCCCTGTCCTGCGGACGTCGGAGAGGGATCACACGCGGGCAGCGACCAGCTCCGCTTCGATCTCGGATGCTGTGCGCTGCAGCGCAGGCAGCAGTTCCGCCCGCACGTCGTCAGCCGCACCGCGGGCAGTGCTCGTCGAGACGTTGAGCGCCGCGGTCACCCCGGCGCGCGTCCGCAGCGGAACGGCGATCGAGCGCAGCCCGTCTTCGAGCTCGCCATCGACCATTGCCCAACCCTGCGCGCGGACGCGTTCGAGCTCTGCGGAAAGCTCCGCCGGATCGACGCGCGTGCGCGGGGTGTAAGCCACCAGTTCGCCTACGGTCTCGGCGGCAGCTGTCTCCGGAAGCGCCGCGAGAAGCACACGCCCCATGCTGGTCGCCGCTGCGGGCAGTCGCGTGCCGATCGTGATGCGCACGCTCATGATGCGACGGGCGGCGGCGCGCGCGACGTAGACGATCTCGTCACCGTCGAGCACAGCGACCGACACCGATTCACCGATTTGATGCGAGAGCTCATCAAGGTGCGGCTGCACGATCTCCGGCAGCGAGAGCGATGAGAGATATCCGTAGCCGAGTTCGAGAATGCGCGGGGTCAACCGGAATCTCGCGTCCGGGGTCGCCCGAACGTAGCCGAGCTGCTCGAGCGTGCGCAGGAACCGGCGTGCGGCGGCGCGCGGGATGTCCGCCCGACGAGCAACCTCCGCGAGCGACAGTTCGGCTGGCTCCCCGTCGAACGTGCGGATGACGGCGAGCCCCCGCGCCAGCGACTGCACGAAGTCGGCAGATGCCGGATCGGCAGCGGGTGCGGCATCCATTTCGGTCACTCGAGAACCCTAACGCCCCTTGCCACCGTGCAGATCCGGAGGACATCTCTCGAATCGGAGGAGGCCTGACCGGAATCCATCCTCCGGATCATGAGATTTCCTCCGTTTCGCGGGAGCGCGCGGCGACGCCGCGCCGTCCCGGATGCCACGGCTCAGCGCTCGAGGACGACGGCGAGGCCCTGGCCGACACCGATGCAGATTGCCACGACCGCGACTCCGCCACCGCGGCGCGCGAGTTCATGTGCGGCATGGCCGATGATGCGTCCGCCGGATGCTCCGAGCGGATGCCCGATCGCCAGCGCCCCGCCATGGATGTTGAGCTTTGCGGGATCCAGGCCGGGCCAGCCCCGCAGGCATGCCAGCGACTGCGATGCGAACGCCTCGTTCAACTCCACGAAGTCGACGTCGGCCCAGGTGCGGCCCGCGCGGGCGAGGGCCTTGTTGGCCGCCTCGATCGGCGCGGTCGGGAACTCATCCGGGTCGACGCCGTGCGCACCACGACCGGTGATGCGCGCCAGCGGCTCGACGTCGAGCACGCCCTCGGCACCCAACAGCACCGCTGAGGCGCCGTCATTGATCGACGAGGAGTTCGCGGCTGTCACGGTGCCGTCCGCGGCGAACAGAGCACGGAGCCCGGCGAGCTTCTCGACCGTCGACCCGTCGCGGATGCCCTCATCGCGGACAAGCTCCGCACCCGGCACCTGCACGATCTCGCCGTCATAGATGCCCTCAGCCCATGCCTTGGCGGCAAGCTCGTGCGAGCGCACCGCGAAAGCATCCTGATCTTCGCGCGAGAGGCCCCAGGTGGCGGCCGTCTTCTCGGCGGCTTCGCCGTTCGAGATCGTCCAGCCCGTCGGCAGCGCCTCGTTGGTCATGCGCCAGCCGATCGCGGTGTTCCACATCGTCTGGTTGCCCGTCGCAGGGTACGGCTTGGCCGACTTCTCGACCACGAACGGCGCCCGGCTCATCGACTCCACGCCGCCCGCGAGAATGATCTCGGCATCCCCGGATTCGATCGCCCGCGCACCCTGGATGACGGCCTCGACGCTGGAGGCGCACAGCCGGTTCACCGTCGTACCGGTCACCGACGTCGGGAATCCGGCAAGCAGAGCACCCATTCGGGCGACGTTGCGATTGTCCTCGCCAGCCTGGTTCGCGTCGCCGAAGATCACATCGTCGATGCGTGCCGCATCGAGCCCGGTGCGCAGGATCGTCGCACGCATCACTGTCGCCGCAAGATCATCGGGACGGATGCCGGCGAGCGCACCACCCGCGCGCCCGAACGGAGTGCGGACAGCGTCGTAGATATAAGTGGTCATTGCAGCTCCAAGCCAGTCAGCTCTGAAAGGGACTTCACCGTATTCTCGCCGAACGCCTCGCGCACTTGGAAGCCGTCGGGCGTCACGTCGAACACGGCGTAATCGGTGTAGACACGGCTGACGCAGCCGACACCGGTCAGCGGATACGTGCACGCCTCGACCAGCTTGGAAGAACCGTCCTTGGCGAGCAGGTCGGTCATCACGTAAACGTCCTTGGCGCCGATCGCCAGATCCATCGCGCCGCCGACCGCCGGAATCGCACCCGGCGCTCCCGTAGACCAGTTCGCCAGGTCGCCGTTCTGCGCGACCTGGAACGCGCCGAGCACGCACACGTCGAGGTGTCCGCCGCGCATCATCGCGAAGGAGTCGGCGTGATGGAAGTACGCAGCTCCCGCGACCGCGGTGACGGCCTGCTTGCCGGCATTGATGAGGTCGGGGTCGATCTGCCCTTCCTCAGGTGCGCTGCCCATCCCGAGCAGCCCGTTCTCGGTGTGCAGGATGATCTCGAGGTCGTCGGGCAGGAAGTTGGCGACCAGGGTCGGGGCGCCGATGCCGAGGTTCACGAAGGAGCCCTCGGGGATGTCAGCCGCGATGCGCGCTGCCAGGTCGTTGCGAGTGATGCGAGTGCTCATGAGGCGACCTTCTCTTCTGAAGTATCCGATGGCGCACCCTCGAGATCGACGCCGCCGACGAACTCGCCACCCTGCAGCCACCGGCGCTCGCCGACGGCGACAACGCGATTGACGAAGATTCCCGGTGTCACGACGACCTCGTGGTCGATCGCGCCGAGGTCGACGATCTCGTCGACCTGCGCGATGGTCGTGGTGGCGGCGGTCGCCATGATCGGACCGAAGTTGCGCGCGGTGCCGCGGTAGACGAGGTTGCCCCAGCGATCGCCCTTGAGCGCGCTGATCAGGGCGAAGTCGGCGGTGATCGGGTACTCGAGCACGTAGCGGCGTCCGTCGATCACGCGCTCCTCTTTGCCTTCGGCCAGCGCGGTGCCGACACCCGTCGGCGTGAAGAAGGCGCCGATGCCGGCTCCGGCGGCACGGATGCGCTCAGCAAGATTGCCCTGCGGAACGAGTTCGAGCTCGATCTTGCCCGAGCGGTACAGGTCATCGAACACCCACGAGTCGCTCTGTCGGGGGAAGGAGCACAGGATCTTGCGCACCAGTCCCTTGGCCAGGAGCGCCGCAAGTCCGACATCGCCGTTGCCGGCGTTGTTGTTGACGATCGTGAGGTCGCGGGCGCCGTGCTCGATGAGCGCGTCGATCAGCTCGACCGGCTGCCCCGCGCGCCCGAACCCGCCGATCATGACGGTCGCGCCGTCGGGGATGTCGGCGACGGCGGATGCCGCATCCGCCACGGTCTTGTCAATCACTGCGCCTCCTTGCGTGTTCGCTGTGCGAACTGACGTTCGCTTGGCGCCCATACTATCGCACCGCGCGCGCAGGGAAGAAGCCTGCGGTTACGCCCGCGCAGCGGCCTCTGCGGCCAGCGGCTGCGCGGTGCGGTCGCTCGAGAACGCACCGCGATAGCGTGCGGCCGGGTGGCGCTCATTGAGCCGTGGCGCGCCGAACAGCTTGTCGCGCAGGGTTCCCGGCGCGTATTCGCTCTGCGCGAGGCCCCGTTCGCGGAGGACAGGAAGCACCTTGTCGGCGAACTCCTCGAAGGAACCGGGGATCACGGCGTTCACGACATTGATCCCATCGACGCCGGCGGCCTGCCAGCGTTCGAGCTCATCCGCGATGTGCTCCGGGGTTCCGACGACCAGGTTGTTGCGCGTCATCCGTGATGCGACATCCGCAACGGTCGGCTCGCGATCGGTGATCGTGCGGCGCAGCAGCTCGGTGAATCCCTTCATCGTGTTGGTGTCGACGTCTTTGAGCTCGGTCTCCGGCGGGTACGTGCGACCCGTCGGGTCGACGATGGCGGCGTGCGCGAGGAAGCCCTCGTCGCTCGACCACGTCTCATACTCCTCGGCCTTCTGCTGCGCCTCGGCCTCCGTGTCGCCGATGACGAACGTCAGGCCCTGGAAGAACTTGATGTCATCGGGCTCACGCCCGTACTCGACGGCCAGCGCCCGCGTCTCGTCGATCTGCCACCTGGCGATCTCGGGGGTGGGCGCGAGAATGAACACCGCCTCCGCGTTCTGCGCGGCGAACCGGCGTCCTGATTCCGATGCTCCGGCCTGGAACAGCAGCGGTGTGCGCTGGGGCGAGGGCGCCGGCAGGTGCGGGCCCTCTACGCGGTAGCGCTCTCCCTCGTGGAAGATCTTGTGCACCTTCGTGACGTCGGCGTACACGCCGCTCCCCTTGTCCTTCAGGATCGCGCCCTCATCCCAGGACCCCTCCCACAGCTTGTAGACGACGTCGACGTACTCCTCGGCCCAGCGGTAGCGCTCGGCGTGGTCGGTCAGCTGGGGCAAGCCGAAGTTGCGCGCCCCGTTGTCTTGCGTGCCGGTGACGATGTTCCAGGCGATCCGGCCGCGCGAGATGTGGTCGAGGGTCGAGACCTGGCGGGCGAAGTTGAACGGGTGGTTCTGGGCCACGTTCGAGGTGAGTGCGAGACCGAGATTCTCGGTCACCACCGCGAGCGCACCGAGCAGAACCGTCGGGTCATTGCTCGGGATCTGCAGCCCGTGCCGGACGTACACCTCGTAATCAGCATCCGCATCGCCGTAGTGACCGGCGACGTCCGCGAAGAACATCGCGTCGAACTTCGCGGCCTCGAGGGTCTTCGCGAGGTCGATCCAGACCTGCACGTCTTCGAAATCGACCTGTGCGGCCTCGGGCCTGCGCCAGTGGCCGTGCTGGATGTGCGAGTTCGTGTTCATCACGAACGCGTTGAACCGGAGGGGACGGGATTCGCTCATGACACGAGGATGCCGCGCGACAGGCCGCACGGCTCCCTCTGTGTCGAAAGATCACGACACGTTACGTCATGCGTCAGCGCCGCTTCCGTGTGCACAACTCCTGAGGAATTCTCAGAAACCGCGAAAACAGGTCACCTGAGCCGGGCAAAGCGGCAATTCTTCAGGAGTTATGCGCGGAAGCTGTGCTGCTCTTTGATCGGCCGGGCCGCGTCTGACGCCAGGAACGCCAGCACCTCAGCAGCCTTCTCGGGCGAGTCGGATGCTGTCGCCACGGCCCCGGCGAACACGGTGTCGATCGCGCAGTCAGAAGGCATGACACCGAGGATGCGCACGCCCGGCTGGCCTACGAGCTCGCTGAGCTGCTGGAATCCCAGGTCGACGACACCCTTCGCAAGAGAGCGAGCGACCGGAACGCCGGGCTGCGCCTGCGCGAGCCGGTCGCCTACCTCATCGGTCAGCCCCCACCCGTCGATCATCTTCACGAGTGCAGTGCCGCTGGGTCCGGTCGAATAGCCGATCCGGTTCGCGGAGCGCAGTGCGTCGCGAAGCTCCGAAGCGTCTGCGAAGGCGGGGCCCTCCGGCCGCGTGGCCGGCTCGGACGAGCCGGAGGGCACAGCCACCGCGGTCTGCGACAGCATGAGAGGCACGACAGGGCCCGGGACGTGTGCGCTGGATGCGAGCTTGGTCAGCGCCCCCGAAGCGAGGAATACCAGATCGAACGCTTCACCGTCGGCAACGCGGGCAGCGGCATCCACTCCCCCGACCGACTCGACCTCGACGGCGGGCAGCCCCGCAGATGCGGCTGCGTCGAGAAGATCGGCGAGCACGTGCCGCGTCGCCATCGAGGAAATGGCCTTCATGCGTCTGCCTCGAAGGTCTCGGCATCCACCTCAGAGGCAGGGCCTGGCGCATAGCGTGGGCCTGCGACCGTAGCCGTGGTGATCAGCTCACCGGCACGCGTGAGCAGCGCAGCGTCCACCGAAAGCGAAAGCGCCCCGAAGTCCTCACGCAGATGCGAAACGCTGGTTGTGCCAGGGATCGGCACGACGTGATCGCCACGTGAAAGCAACCAGGCGAGAGCGAGCTGCGCCGGAGTGCACTCTGCCTCTGCGGCGAGCGCACGCCAGGCCGGCAGCAGCGCTTCATTCGCAGGCCAGTTCTGCGCCGAGAACCGCGGCATCGCCCGCCGGATGTCCTTCTCCGCGAGCTCGGCAGGGTCTCCGACCGAGTCGCTGAGGAATCCGCGTGCCACCGGCGAGAACGCGACCAGTGCAATCCCGTCGGCCGCGGTGGCCGAGAGCATCCCGAGTTCGGGGTTGCGGCTCCAGAGCGAGTACTCGTTCTGCACCGCGGCGATCGGGGCTGCCTGCTGCGCCTTGCGCAGCGTCGCCACCGACACCTCCGAGAGCCCGATCGCGCCGATCTTCCCCTGCTCCACCGCAGACGCGAGCGCACCGACGCTCTCTTCGATGGGCACCTTCTTGTCCCAGCGGTGCAGGTAGTACAGGTCGATGTGGTCGACTCCGAGGCGTGAGAGCGAAGCATCCACCTGCGCCCGCAGGGTGTCGGGCCGCCCGTCGATGACCTTCGTGCCGTCGACCATCGCCATCCCGCCCTTGCTCGCGAGCACGACCTCGTCGCGTCGCCCGCGCAGCGCCTGACCGACGAGCTCCTCGTTGCGACCGGCGCCGTAGAGCGTGGCCGTGTCGAGGTGGCTCACCCCGTCATCGAGCGCCGTGCGCAGCACCGCGAGGCCCTCTTCAGGAGAGGGCGGGATGCCGTAGGCATGGCTGAGATTCATGCAGCCGAGGCCCATGCGAGACTGCAAAACCACGCCGAGACTGCGGCGGCTCGCCGCAGTCTCGGCGTGGTTTTGCGGGTTAGGGGAAGGAATGCTCACGCCAGCTGTTCTTCCAGCTGACCGAGCACGCGGTAGCAGTCGATCACCTGACGCAGCGAGGAGTTGGGCTCGCGGCCCTCGCGAATCGCGGCGATGAACTCGCGGTCCTGCAGCTCGATGCCATTCATGCTGACCGCGACGTCGGAGACATCGATCTGCTCGTCCTTGCCGTTGAACAGATCGTCATAGCGAGCGATGTAGGTCTCGGTGTCGCCGATGTAGCGGAAGAACGTGCCGAACGGCCCGTCGTTGTTGAACGACAACGACAGCGTGCAGATCGCACCGGTCTCGCTCTTGAGCAGGATGCCCATGTCCATGGCGATGCCCAGTTCCGGGTTGATCGGCCCCTGAACGGCGCGCGCCTCGACGATCTTGCCCGCCTGGTAGGCGAACAGATCGACCGTGTGCGCGGCGTGGTGCCACAGCAGGTGGTCAGTCCAGGAACGCGCTTCGCCCTTGGCGTTCGTGTTCGTGCGGCGGAAGAAGTACGTCTGCACGTCCATCTGCTGCACGCTGAATTCGCCGGCGGAGATCCGGTTGTGCACGAGCTGGTGCGAAGGGTTGAACCGGCGGGTGTGCCCCACCATCGCCACGCGGTCGGATGCTTCGGCCGCAGCCAGTGCCGCTTCGGCATCCTCCAGCGAATCCGCCAGCGGAATCTCCACCTGCACGTGCTTGCCGGCGGCGAGCACGGCCTGCGTCTGGCCCGAGTGCAGACCGGTCGGAGTCGCGAGGATGACAGCATCCACATCGTCGCGCTCAAGCACCGCCTCGAGCCCGACGACGGCGTTCGCGACGCCAAACTTTTCGGCGACAGCATCCGCCTTCTCCTGCGAGGTGGCGGCGACGACGGTCACTTCGGCATCTTCGATGAGTGCCAGGCCGTCGAGGTGCTTCATGCCGAAGGCGCCATTGGCGCCCACGACGGCGATGCGGATCTTGTCAGTCATGCGGTCTCCTTTTCGCGAGCGAGATCAGGCGGTGGGGTTGCTGAGGACGAGGTGTCCGACGGCGGTGTTGGATGCTGGCACGTGGTAGAACCGGTGATCCGTCGACGGCGACTCGCCGCCGAACTGATCATCCATCGCACCACGAGCGATCAGCCAGTCAACGAGTTCGATGCCCTCTGAGCCGGCCTCATCGACGTACTCCATGTGCGACCACTCGGTCAGCCCCTTCGGATCAGCAATCAGGTGATCAAGGAACGCGTTGTCCCACTCCTCGTTGATAAGCCCCGCACGCGGCCCCTGCAACTGGTGACTCATGCCCCCGGTGCCCCAGATCTGCACGTTCAGCTCAGGGCCGTCCCACTTGTCCAGCGCACGGCGCAGTGCCTTGCCGAGCTCATAGCAGCGGCGCCCGGACGGCACCGGGTACTGCACCACATTGACAGCGAGGGGGATGACCTTCACCGGCCACTCATCTTCCGTGCCATGCTCACCGAACACCAGCGACAACGGCACCGTCAAACCATGATCGACGACCATCTCATTGACGAGAGTGAGATCGAAATCATCCTGGATGATCGACTGCGCAAGATGGGCGGCAAGCTCCGGGTAACCCTCGATGCCAGGAACCGGACGAGGACCATAGCCCTCATCAGCGACGGCATACGCCGCTCCCGTACCCAGCACGAACGTCGGAATGATCGACGCATCAAACGCGGTCGCATGGTCGTTATAAATCAGAATCACGACGTCAGGCTTGGACTCCTGCTGCCAACTGCGCGTCCACTGGTAACCATCGAAGACCTTCTTCCAATACGGCTCCTCCGTCTTACCGAGATCCATCGCCGCACCAATCGCCGGCACATGCGAGGTGAACACCGCAGAGGTGTACCTCGCCGGCGCGTTCGGACGGAACGTGTCAGCCTTCTCACCCGGCGCGGGAGGAGTCCAACCATCCAGATCCTTGAGACGATTGCCCTCCGGACGGCGTCCACCACCGACCATCATGTCGCGGTACGCAGCCTCACTCATACCCGTCATAGAGCCAGCCATCTGCTGGAAGCTCAGCCCATGCGTTGCACCGATCTTGCTCAGGAAGTAGATGTTGCCACCCTCAGCGATCATGGAGTTGAGGTCCATGTCCAACACGGCCTGACGCTGCACCGGATTGAGCGGCCACTCATCGAGGTACGCGGGCTGGTCAGCGAGGAAGCGCACCCGGTTCTCGGGCTTCATCAGCGACATCGCGAACTGGTTCAGATGGAAGCCCTTGCGCGCCTGCTCGGCGTCGTAGATCGTGGTGCCCGGAATGTCCTTGTACGGCTTGTCGAGTGCCATGTCGTTCTCCTTCAGTCTTTCCAGTACAGGCGGCCGGGGTTGTCGACCAGCAGCTTCTGCTGCAGTTCGACGGTCGGCGCGATCTGCGGAATGTAGTCGACCAGCAGCCCGTCGTCGGGCATGTGGTTCTTGAGGTTGGGGTGGGGCCAGTCGGTGCCCCACAGCACGCGGTCGGGGAACTCCTCGACCACGCGGCGGGCGAACGGCACGACGTCGGTGTACGCGTGCTGCTCGCCATCGAGTGCGCGGGGACCTGTGACGCTGAGCCGCTCTGGGCACGAGACTTTGGTCCACACGTTGGGGTTCTCACGCATGAAGCGCAGGAAGAGTGCGAATTCCTCGCCGTCGACGTCCTTCGTGACGTCAGGTCGGCCCATGTGGTCGACAACGACATCGGTGGGGATGCGAGAGAAGAAGTCGTACAGCTCGGGAAGATCCTCGGCCTCGAAGTAGATGACCACGTGCCATCCGAGCGGGGCGATCTTCGCGACGATCTCGTCGAGCGAGTCGGTCGGGATGCGGTCGACGAGGCGCTTGACGAAGTTGAAGCGCACGCCGCGCACGCCCGCCTCGTGCAGCTGTGCGAGCTGCTCATCGGTCACATCGCGGCGCACCGTGGCGACACCGCGTGCGCGGCCTTCGCTGCGGGTGAGCGCATCGACGAGTGCCGAGTTGTCGGCACCGTGGCAGGTGGCCTGCACGATGACGTTGCGGTCGAAGCCGAGCTGGTCGCGCAGGGCGAAGAGCTGGTCTGCCGAAGCGTCGCACGGCGTGTACTTGCGCTCCGGCGCGTACGGGAACTCCGCACCGGGGCCGAAGACGTGGCAGTGCGCGTCGACAGCGCCCGCAGGCAGCTGGAATGTCGGCTTCGTGGGGCCGTCGTACCAGTCCAGCCACCCCTCGGTCTTGGTGAAGTCGCCCGTGGTGTCGCCGTGCGCCATCTCAGTTCTCCAGGTACTCGAGGCCGGCGGCTGCCAGCGGCTCGCGCATGCCGTAGAGGTCGAGGCCGAGCACGCCGTCGCGGAACTGCTGCCGCTTGGATGCCTCGTTGTCCTCGCGCTTCTGGCTGGCATCAGCCACTACACCTGCGAGCTCGCGTGGAACCACCACGACGCCGTCGACGTCAGCGACGACGACATCGCCTGGGTTCACGAGCGCGTTCGCTGCGACGACCGGCACGTTCACCGAACCGAGAGTGGCCTTGACCGTGCCCTTGGAGTTGATGGCGCGGGAGAAGACCGGGAAGCCCATCTTCTCGAGGTCCTCGACATCGCGGACGCCGCCGTCGATCACGAGACCCTTGCAGCCGCGAGCGGTGAGGGAGGTGGCCAGCAGGTCTCCGAAGAAGCCGTCTTCGCTCTCGGTGGTGCAGCCGGCGACGATCACGTCACCCTCCTGCACCTGCTCGGCGGCGACGTGGAACATCCAGTTGTCACCGGGCTGAAGCAGCACCGTGACGGCGGGGCCGCACATCGCCGCTCCCTTGTAGACGGGACGGATGTAGGGGCGCATGAGGCCGACGCGGCCCATGGCCTCGTGGATGGTCGCAACGCCGAACTTCGACAGACGCGCGACGTCGTCGGGGTCGGGGCGCTGGATGCTGGTGTGGACGATTCCGAGGTTGTTCAGTCGCATGGTGTGGCCTTTCAGAGTCCGCGGGCCTTGAGGGCACGGTCGAGGCGGGGGTAGACGTCGCGAGCGTTGCCCTCGAAGACCGCCTGACGCTGCGAGTCGCTGAGGTTCGTGGTCGCGTCGACGTACTTCTTGGTGTCGTCGAAGTAGTGACCGGTGCGCGGGTCGATGTCGCGGACGGCGCCGATCATCTCGCTCGCGAACAGGATGTTCTTTGTGGGGATGACGTCGGTCAGCAGGTCGATGCCGGGCTGGTGGTAGACACAGGTGTCGACGTAGACGTTGTCGAGCAGGTACTCCTCGAGCTCTGGCTTACCCAGTGCCATCGCGAGCCCCCGGAAGCGGCCCCAGTGGTAAGGGATCGCGCCGCCACCGTGGGGGATGATCAGCTTCAGATCGGGGAAGTCCTTGAAGAGGGTGTCGCCGCCGCGGATCAGCTGCATGAAGGCGGTGGTGTCGGCGCCCAGGTAGTGGTCGCCGGTGGTGTGCATTACCTGCGGCATACACGTGGAGCTCACATGGATCATGGCCGGCAGCTCGTACTCGACGAGCTTCTCGTAGATCGGGTACCAGGAGCGGTCAGTGATCGCAGGGGACGTCCAGCGGCCTGCCGACGGGTCGGGGTTGATGTTGACGGTGACCGCCCCGAGCTCCTCGACGGCGCGCGTGATCTCGGCGACGGTGGTCTTCGGGTCTTCGCCGGGCGACTGCGGGAGCATGGCGCCCATCATGAACCGGTCGGGGAACAGCGAGCTGACGCGTGCGACGAGATCGTTGCACATGCGTGCCCACGTCTCGCTGACCTCGAGATCGCCGATGTGGTGCGCCATGAACGACGCGCGAGGGCTGAAGACGGTGAGGTCGCTGCCACGTTCGTTCATCAGACGGAGCTGGTTCTTCTCGATGCTCTCGCGGATGTCGTCGTCGCTGACCGTGAGCGCGGCGGGGTCAGGAGCGTCGCCCTCGCTCTTGGTGAAGGCGATCTGCTGGTCGCGCCAGGCGCCGACCTGTGCCGGAGCTGTCGTGTAGTGGCCGTGGATGTCGATGATCAACGCGTGTCGTCCTTGTCACTTGTCACTCGGGTGCTGTTGATCACGACTCTAGGTCGCCGTTTCTATACAGTCCAATAGATGTTTTGAGCCCGAACCATAGATACGCTCTATACATGGCCATGGCAGATCTCAACCAGTTGCGCACCTTCGTCGTGCTCTACGAGTTGCGCAGCGTCACGGCCGCCGCCGAGCGCCTGCACGTGACGCAGCCGACGGTCAGCTACACGCTGCGGCGCCTGCGCGAGAAGTTCGGCGATGAGCTATTCCGTCGCGAGGGACACGACATGGTTCCGACCGCGAAAGCGACGGCGCTCTTCGCGCCGCTGCACGAGGCACTGGCGCAGATCGATCAGGCAGTGAGTGATCCGGATGCTTTCGAACCGGCCGGCTTCAGCGGTGAACTGGCGCTCGGTCTCACCTCGATCGGCGAGCAGACCTTCCTGCCTCCGATCATGGAGGCGCTCGCCCGCGAAGCATCCGGCCCGCATCTGCAGGTGGAGCGTCTGGATGCCGACCAGGTCGAAGACGGACTGATCCGCGGGGCGATCGATCTGGCGATGACGGTGTCGATGATCGGCAGCCCCAGGCTGTGGCGCACGCATGTGCGTGCCGTGGAGTACGTGGCACTGACGTCGGTTGCGCATCCGCTGCCCGACCCCGGGCCGGACATGTTCGTCGGCCGCCACTTCGTGCGTGTCTCGACACGCGGCGGCCACGTGTTCCCGCTTCAGGCGCTGACCGAGCACGGACTGATGCCGCAGGTATCGCTCACCGTCGAGGAGTATGCCACCGTGCCCGCTGTGCTGCAGGCCACCGACCTTGTCGTGCTGCTGCCGCGGCACGTCGCCGAGGTGTTCAGCGGATGGTTCCAGGGACTGCGGATCACCGATCTTCCGTGGCCCGCGCAGTCGACGCCCGTCTCGCTGTACACCCGGCGCGAGGCGAGCCTGTCACCGGCACAGAAGTGGTTCCGCAGCGTGGTGCTCGACGCCGTTGCCGCCGGCGAGTACCGGCGCAGGCCCGCGTGACGGACTCTTCTCAGGAACGCCGCCCGGCGACGGCGTCCGCCACCTCGATGAGATCCTGCGTCCACTTCTCGCCGAGTTCGCGGGTGAATCGGGCGATCGGCAGCGCAATACTGAAGGCCACGCGCTGACCTCCGAATTCCCCGACCGAGATCGATAGCGCGGCGACGCCCGGCTCGCTCTCTTCGAAGTTCCATGCGATCCGCGATCGGCGCACATCATCGAGCTGCTCGCGCAGTGATTCCAGATCCACGCCGATGTGCTGACCCCGAGGGCCCGTGAGCGCCATCTTGTAACGCGCGTCGACCTCTTCGTCGGTCAGATCCGCCAGCAGAACCTTTCCGCCCGACGTGACGTGCGCTGGGAGCCACACTCCTACGCGCAGGCCGAAGCGCAGAATGTGCGTGCGCGCCTCGATACCGTCCAAGTGCAGAATGCGCGTGCCGACGAGCGCGGCGACATGCACCGTCTCTCCCGTGCGCTCGAAGAGGTCTTCCAGCGCCGGACGCAGTCGATCGGTCAGCTGCGGAATCCGTGTCGAAAGGCCGGGGTTATGCAGAGCGGGCCCGACCGAGTACCGACGATCGCGCCCCTGCGCGGCAAAGCCATCCTGCACGAGCGTCGCGAGCAGACGCTGCGCAGTCGAGGCATTGACGTCGAGCGCCGCTGCCGCTTCGGTCACCCCCAGATTTCCTTCTTCGATCAGGAGTTTCAGCAGGACAAGCGCCCGGTGGACGGACTCGACTCGCGGAGCATCTTTGCGTATCACGCAATTTACCTTACTCGTTATTGCCTACTGCGCAATCTGTGCCTTACCATCGCTACAACCGGAAAAACTCCGCGCCCCAACGAACGACGAGGTTTGAGGAATCAATGTCGATGACACCGAGCACATCCCGCGGCGCTATCGTCGTCGGCGCATCGAGCGGAATGGGCGCGGCCATCGTGCGCCGACTCGTCGCAGACGGCATCGAGGTCGTCGCCCTTGACCTCGCCACCGCACAATGGCCCGCTGGCCTCGGTGCGACCACCGGCTCGATAGACGTCACTGACCCCGAAGGCGTCGCGCGTGCCATCACCGATGCAGCTGCACACCTCGCACACCTCGACATCGTCGTGAACTGTGCCGGCATCCTCGGCCCGGTCACCCCCACCCTCGAGACCGACCAGGAGACCTTCTCACGGATCGTCGGCCTGAACCTCGGTGGCGCGTTCGCTGTCACGCGGGCCGCACTCGCGCACCTCGTACCCCAAGGCTTTGGCCGGATCATCCACATCGCCTCGATCGCCGGCAAGGAGGGCAACCCGCAGATGGCCGCCTACTCCGCATCGAAGGCGGGAGTCATCGGCATGGTCAAGGCGATCGGCCGCGAGTATGCGGCAAGCGGGGTGACCGTCAATGCCATCGCCCCGGCATCCATCGACACCCCCCTTATCCAGGGGATGACTGCAGAGCGTCGCGAGGTGCAGAAGTCGCTCATTCCGATGGGCAGGTTCGGCACGGCCGAAGAGATCGCCGGACTCGTCGCCTACATCGCCTCTCCCGATTCCTCGTTCACCACGGGCTTCGTCTTCGACGCCTCCGGCGGCCGGGCCACCTACTAGGAGCATTTATGAACACCACCACGCGCAGCGCGATCGTCACGGGCGGAGGCGGAGGCATTGGCCGCATCGTCTCCGAGCGACTCGCCTCGGTCGGCTACCGGGTCGTCATCGCCGACGCCTCCGCCGATTCGGCCGAAGCCGTCGGAGCATCCCTCCCCACACCGAACGGCGGTCACCAAGTCGTCGCCGGGGATCTCACCAGCTCCGAAACGAACCGCGCCGCCGTCGAGGCCGCCCGCGAACTCGGGACGCTGAGCGTTCTCGTCAACGGGGTCGGAATCTCCCCCAAGGACGAAGGTCGCAAGCGCCCGTTCTACGACATCTCCCCCGACGAATGGGATCTCGTGATGGCCGTCAACGTGAAGGCGCCGCTGCTGTTGGTGCAAGAAGCCTTCCGCCACATGCCAACAGACGGATCGGCATCCATCGTCAATATCCTCTCGATCGTGTCGCGCCTCGGCACCGGCGGTCTCCCGAGCGACACATTCCCGCCCTTCCTTCCTTCGTCCATCGCGTACGCCGCCTCGAAGGGCGCTCTGCAGAACGTGACCGCCTCACTGTCGCGTGAGCTCTCGAGCTTCCGCATCCGCGTCAACGGCGTCGCCCCAGGATTCGTGCAGACCCAGATGACCGGCGGCGTTCCGTCGGACGAGGCGCAGCAGATGATCGGACAGGTTCCGATGGCACGCTTCGCCCAACCGAGCGAGATCGCCGATGCGATCGAGTTCCTCATCAGCGACAAGGCCTCCTACATCACGGGCGCCAGCCTCGACGTCAACGGCGGCATGCTCACCTGCTGAGCGCCCCGCCTCCTCTCCTCCCATACACAGAACAGGACGTTCACGATGTCAACGAAGACCGGAATTCTCTCCGAGACGGCGAGCATGCGCGCGCCGGGCAATCAGAGCAAGCGCTCCTCGCTCGCGGGCTTCATCGGCTCCGCCCTCGAGTACTACGACATGTACATCTACGCATCCGCGTCGGCGCTCGTCTTCGCGCGGATCTTCTTCCCGGATGCCGGCGCCACCGGCCTCCTCTACGCCCTCGGCCTGTACGGCGTGGCGTACATCGCGCGCCCGGTCGGCGGTTTCCTCGCGGGCCACCTGGGCGACCGCTTCGGACGACGGAACATCATGATCCTGACGCTGCTCGTCATGGGTATCGCGACGTTCCTGATCGGCTGCCTGCCCTCGTACGACAGCGTCGGCATCCTCGCCCCCACGCTGCTCATCATCCTGCGCCTATGTCAGGGCCTGTCCGTGGGCGGTGAGCTCTCCGGCGCATCCTCGTTGACCCTCGAGCACGCTCCGGCGGACCGCCGAGCGCTCTACACCTCATGGGCGATCAATGGCATCTGGGTGGGCTACAT
The DNA here is from genome assembly GCF_052266675.1 of Microbacterium zouquanmingi. Lineage (NCBI taxonomy): Bacteria > Bacillati > Actinomycetota > Actinomycetes > Micrococcales > Microbacteriaceae > Microbacterium > Microbacterium zouquanmingi. The sequence continues at coordinate 404,226 of NZ_JBQPRA010000001.1, read as the reverse complement.
TCTCGCCACGCTGGCCTTCATCGGCGTCGCGGCTCTCCCCGAAGATCAGCTCCTCTCCTGGGGCTGGCGCGTGCCGTTCTGGCTGAGTGCGCTCATCCTCGTCGTGGGCCTCGTCATCCGCCGCACCGTGCGCGATACCGAAGCATTCACCGTCGAGAAGGAGCTGGGAACCACCGCCAAGGTGCCCCTGGGAGAAGTTCTCCGTCACCAGCCGCTCGATGTCGTGCGCGTCATCTTCGCCGCTTTCCTCGTCGTGATCAGCACCACCGTTCCGGTCTACGGACTGACGTACGCGACCAACATCGCCGGGATCGAAGCCGGCACCATGCTGTGGGTCGTGATCGTCGGCTATGTCGTCGCGCTCGTCACGCAGCCCCTGTTCGCCAGCCTCAGCGACAAGATCGGTCGCAAGCCCGTACTGATCGGCGGCAACCTCTTCGGCGCCGCGGCTGTCTGGCTGTTCTTCTGGGCAGTCGGCGAGGCGAACATCCCGATGATCTTCGTCGGCGTGCTGCTGTGCGTCTCAATCGGCTTCGCGGCGACGAACTCCGTGTACCCGGCGTACTTCAGCGAGCTGTTCAACGTGCGCTACCGCGTGACCGGTATGGCCGTCGGTCTGCAGCTGGGACTCGTGCTGACCGGATTCTCGCCCGTCATCATCCAGGCCATCTCCACCGCGAACAACGACGCCTGGTGGCCGGCCGCCGTGTTCACGAGCATCGCGTGTGTGATCTCGGCGATCGCGATCGCTTCGGGCCGCGAGACCTACAAGACGCCGCTCGACAAGCTGGGCGTCATCCAGCCGAAGGCGGGAGCGAAGCGATGACGACCCGCACCGTCGACCTCCTCGTCCTCGGCAGCGGCATCGCCGGGCAGACCGCCGCCACTGCGGCGGCAGAGGCGGGACTCGAGGTCATCCTCGCGGAAAAGACCGCCGACCTCGGCGGATCGACCGTGATGAGCGGCGGATGGTTCGCCTTCAGCGGCACGGACGAGCAGCGCGAGGCCGGTGAGCAGGACTCCACCGAGCTGTTCCTCAAGGACATGCAGGAGGTCGGTGAGTTCCGCAACGATCCCGCCCTGCTGCACACGTATCTGGATCGTCAGCACGCGGCGTACCACTGGCTCAAGGAGCACGGCGTGCAGTTCCGCGAGATCGAGATCAGCTCAGGCCAGTCGGCGAAGCGCAGCCACAACACGGCGATCGCCGAGGTGATGGCAGGACTGCACGATCAGTTCGAGGCGGCCGAGGGCACGACGCTGCGCGAACATCGCGCAGTTCGTCTGATCACCGACGCATCCGGACGCGTCACGGGTGCGACCCTTGCGTCATCTGAGGGTGAGATCGACGTGATCGCCCGCCAGGGCGTGGTCATCGCGACCGGTGGGTTCACCCGCGGCAACGAGCTGATGAAGATCTTCGCACCCGAGCAACTCGCAGCGATCCCCTTCGGCGGCAGAGGCAACACCGGAGATGGGCTGCGGATGGCGTGGAAGCTCGGCGCAGACATGGCCGACATGTCCTTCGTGAGCGGAACGTACGGCTCGCACCCCGAGACGGGCGACGTCCACGAACTGCTCACCGCCTATTACATGGGCGCGATCATCGTGAACCGGGCGGGCGAGCGCTTCACCGACGAGTCGCAGTCGTACAAGACTCTGGGCCGCGCGGTCCTCGACGAGGAAGACGGTCTCGGAGTGCAGATCTTTGACGCCGATGTCCGCGCGAAGTCGCACCCCGGCATCCCGCTGAAAGATATGGAAGCGATCGAGTCGCTCGGTCACCTGCACCACGCCGACACTCTCGAAGAGCTCGCGCAGATCGTCGGCATCGATGGCGATCAGCTGGTTCAGACGGTCGAGCGCTACAACCGCGCGGTGACCGATGGCACAGCCGACGAACTCGGCCGGGAGAGCCTCTGCAACGGAATCGGCGAGCTGCGCACGATCACGAAGGCGCCGTTCTACGCCTACCCGGCGAAGTCACTCATGACGACGACGTACTGCGGGGTGAAGGTCACCCCGGATGCCGAGGTCGTCGATGTCGAGGGCGAGATCATCCCGGGGCTTTACGCGATCGGTGAAGTCGTCGGCGGATTCCACGGTGCGGCCTACATGACCGGCACTTCGCTCGGGAAGGGCGCGATCTTCGGACTGCACGTCGCCCGTCAGGCGGCGGAGAGATTTGGCGCGGGGGCGGCCTCATGAACTCCTTCGACGTCATCGTGGTCGGCTCGGGCATCGGCGGGTCGTCCGCCGCAGCAGCGGCCGCACGCGCAGGCGCGCGAGTCGCCGTGCTGGAGAAGTCAGCGACGTTCGGTGGATCGACAGCGCTGTCGGCGGGGATGCTGTGGACTGCGCCGGACATGGACGCCTACCGTCGCCGCATCCCCCAAGGTGATGCGATTCTCGGCGAGCGCGTGGTGACGGACTTCCCGGATGCGATCGCGGAGGTACGCGCAACAGGTGCACGAGTGGCCGCCGAGCCGACGAACGACATCATGACCTTCGGGATCGGATACTCCACCGACATCCACGCGATTCTCGCAGCGTGCCGGGATGCCGTCACCGCTGCCGGCGGCGTGATCGTGGCCGACGCTCCGGTGCGCGAACTCCTCATCGACGGCGGCCGCGTGACGGGTGTCGTCGCGTCAACCGCCGGCGGCCCGGTCGAGTACCGCGCGGCGAGTGTCATACTCGCGACCGGCGGGTTCGGTCGTGACCCGGAGATGCTGACCCGCTACATCGGCCCGCAGGCCGACAACTTGCTGATGCGCTCACACGTCGGCAACGTCGGCGACGGGATACGGATGGCCCGCACGGCGGGGTCCGGTGGCAGTCGCTCCATGGCCTCCTACTACGGCCACCTCGTTCCCTGGCCGCTGACAGCTTTCGAACCAGAGCACTACCTGCCGTACTCGCAGTACTACTCAGGGTCCACCCTGTTCGTGAATCTCCGCGGCGAGCGCTTCGTCGACGAGACGCTCGGTGACGAGATCATCAATCAGGTCGTGGTCGGGCAGCCGGAAAGTCGCGGAGTACTGATCTTCGACGAGCACGTGCACCTCACCGAAGCGCGGCAGGAACCGTTCCCCGGCCTCGGCGCCACCGACAGGTTCGAGACGGCGAAGGCGGCCGGTGGACTGTGGGCGAGCGCCGACACGCTCGATGGTCTTATCGCGCAGATCGCCTCCTGGGGTGTGGATGCCACGACCCTCACTTCCACTCTTGATGCGTATCGCTGCGCGGCTGATACCGGTGCTGGCTGGGTATCCGGCGTACCCGTGGCCGCGAGCGCCCGAGCTCCGCAGACCGGACCATTCCACGCGCTCATGGTGCAGCCGTCGATCACTTTCACCTTCGGGGGTGTGCCGATCTCGACGCGCGGCGAGGCGCTCGATCCGGACGGTGCGCCCATCCCCGGGCTCTACGCGGCAGGGGCAGACATCGGCGGACTGTCGAACGTCGGATACGCCGGCGGATTGGCCCCCGCCTACATCACCGGGCGGTGGGCTGGCGATGCCGCCGCGACCGCAGCCCTCTTGGAAAGGACGCACGCATGAGTGTGACGACAGACGTATTGGTCATCGGCGGCGGCGGATCAGGTCTCACGGCCGCGATCTCCGCCGCGACCAGCGGTGCGAAGAGCATCGTCCTCGAGAAATGCGCCCGGCCCGGTGGCAGCACCGGAATGTCGGTGGGCAGCTTCACCGCGGCGAACACCGCGTACCAATACCGCGCCGGCGTCAACGATTCGATCGATCTGTTCATCGAAGACATGAAGGTCGCCAACGGCAAAGACGAGGCGCGCGAGAACGTCGCACTGAGGCGCGTGCTGGCCGAGAACGCCGGGGCAACACTCGAATGGCTCTCCAGTATCGGCGTGCAGTTTCTCGGCCCGACTCCCGAGCCTCCATACGAGAAGCCCCGCATGCACAACGTGCTGCCTAACGCGGGCGCGTACGTGACGGCACTGCTGCGCGAGGCGCGCAAGCGTGGTGTGCAAGTCGTCACGAACGTCCGCGTAGACCGACTGCTGCGCAACGCCGCAGGCGAGGTCATCGGCGCGAGCGCGAACGGCGTGGAGTACTTCGGCCGTCGTGCTGTCGTGCTCGCGACCGGCGACTACTCCGGAGCGACCGATCTCAAGGCCGCCTACGTTGGAGAGGATGCCGCGCGCGTCCCCGCCGTGAACAAGACCAACACCGGTGACGGCTTTCGGCTCGGCAGCGACGTCGGCGGCGTGATGCTGCAGATGGACCGCCTCTATGAGGGGCTGCGCTTCCCGCCAGGGCGCTTCCCTGATCCGATCAAGCTGCTGCCCTCGCATCCGTCGGTCTCGCGTCTGGTGCGCCTGGTCGCCGAGCGACTGCCCAAGCGCCTCCTCGCAGTGCTCCTGCGCGGAGCGCTCACGAGCTGGGTCGGGCCGAACAACACCATGTACGCTGCCGGCGCCATCCTCGTCAACGAGCAGGGGCAGCGCGTCGCGAATGAAGACTCCGACAAGCTGCTTGCTCGCGGAGTCGCGGCAGATAGCAACCGGGGATACATGGTGTTCGACGAAGCGCTCGCAAAGCGGTTCTCAGCGTGGCCGAACCCGGTTTCGACGTTCCCCGGTGTCGCCTACGCCTACGTCGGAGACTACGCACGCTACCGTCCTGACATGTTCCACAAGGCCGACACGATCGAAGAGCTCGCGGCGAAGGCGGGGATCGACCCGGCCGCACTGCTCTCGACGATTCAGCAGGTGCGCGATTACGCGGCGGCGGGCGAGGACCCCGACTTCGGACGCACCACCTTCGGCGCGGGGATCGGCGACGGTCCGTATTATGCGCTCGGCCCGATGCAGTCGTACATCACGCTCGCCGACGGCGGCCTCGCCGTCGACACCACACTGCGGGTGACGACGCCAGAGGGCGCGCCGATCGCCGGACTGTACGCCGCAGGCTCCACCGGACAGGGCGGGCTTCAGCTGCTCAACCACGGTCTGCACATCGGCTGGGCCATGGTCTCGGGCCGGATCGCCGGTCGCCACGCCGCTCAGGCTTCCCCTCGCACCGATCTCACCTCGGTCGGGGCGAAGGGATCCGTTCTCGAGACGCCGGTTGCGGAGTTGAACGTCATCCAGTGACCAACGCGGGGTCACGCTGCAGATAGAGCGGTGTGACCCCGCGTTGTGGGTGACCCTAGGACTTCTTCTTGTTCCAGCTGGCCTTGGCCGGCGCGAACGGACTGCGCACGTGGATTGCCCACGTCGAGTGCGGGTGGATGCGCAGCAGCGCCGTCTCATAGAACGAGACTGCCTGCTCGTCGAGCTCAGGCAGCGCAGCATCCTTGTCGATGGTGTCCTCCGGACGCGGGCGAAGCGCCTTCCAGACCAGCTGCACCTCTGGGGCTCCGGTCGGGATGCCCTCGACCTCGAGCACCGCTCGGTCCCACGGAAGCGTCAACCGTGGGTCTCGCTTGTAGACCCACGCGCGCGGTGCGCCGTCTTCAGCGTTGATCTGCAGCACCCAGGAGTTCTGGGCGTCGTCGCGCACGAGTACCGGCTGCAGGTCGGCATCCTCCGGAGCGTCCGCGAAGGGCACGATCTCGTCTTCCTCGCCCGAGGGCGCCCATGCGCTGAACCCCTCGGGCAGTGCCGCGATCAGCTCTGCGAGGTCGCCCGCCACCACACTCACGTCGATGTTCTCCCGCTCGCGGATCGGACGCCCGAGCCAACGATCGAGCGCGACTCCGCCCGAGAGCCACCAGCGCACGGATGCCGCCGAGAACAGCTCCGCGATCGCCTGCGGCTCGAGCGGCTTCCATCGGAGGTCAGCTCGTGAGGTCATGATCTGAGATTACCCTCGGTCTTCCGCTGCAGCCGCGCGGCACAACTCCTGATAGATTGCCCGTTTCGGCCACATAGGCACCGAGAACGCACGGATCTGCGAAAAGGCTCAGGAGTTATGCGCGAGAGTCGGACGAACGATCGCGTCCGGCCCCCTCAAGCATCGCCCACAACCCCTGGAAAAGCGCGGTCGACTCCGCGGCGTCGAGGTGTCCGGTGAGTTCGCGCTGCACCTCGACGACCAGTGGCGCCAGTCTCGTGCGCTCGGCCGCACCGTGCGCGGTGAGGGTGACGACGTTGCGCCTCGCGTCGCCCTCGGCGCGCCGCCGGGTGATGAGCTCTGCCTTCTCCATGCGACGCACCAAGTCCGCGATCGTCGAGCGGTCGAGGTCGACCTCATCGCACAGCTCGCGCTGGCTCGCCTCCCCCAGCCGGTCGAGAACCGCGAGGATGCTGTACTGCGCGCTCGTGATGTCTGGTGATGCCACTCGTGCCCAGGTCGCCAAGTGCAGTTGCTGCGCTCGACGGATGAGGTTTCCGACGTGCCGCTGGGGCTCGGGGAGATCAGGCATGGTCACGCAGTCCATCCTCTCAGGTCACGGCCCCTTCGACAGGCTCAGGGATCGACAGGCTCAGGGATCGACAGGCTCAGACGGCGACGGGCACTCCGACCGGCAGCAGGAAGCCTGCGAAGAAGTCACGCAGCTCGGTGCGTGCCGACAGCGGCAGCACGTGCGACACATACTGATCCGGACGCACGACGATGACCGCACCCTCTGCGGCGATGCCGCGAACGGCGAAGATGTCGTCCGCAGCGTCTGCTGCCCAGACCTTCTCCCAGTCCTGCAGGCCGAGCGGCCCCGACTTCGGAAGCAGCAGCTCGGGCAGGGCCGTGACATCGACGTCGTGGTGCGAGCCGCGGAAGATGGCGTGCACGTCGATGACGCTGTCGATATCGGCATCCGCTCCGGTGAACTCGCGGACCGGCGAGTTCTCTCCGTCGCTCAGCCACGTGGCGAACTCCCGCAGTGCCGCCCCAGAAGTATCTCCGAAAGCGTAGATGCGCCAGCGACCGTCGGCGACGTGCGAGTGGCCGAGCTGCAGCGGGCGCGCGTCTGCGACACGGCGCACGGGCGAGGAGTGGAAGCGCGTGCCGACCTCGAATCCGCTCGCCAACCCCTGATAGCCGGATGCCCCAGTGAGCAGCGACGGGGTGTACTGCGTCGCAAGGCCCGCCGTGTAGCGACCCTGGCGGGCGAACTCGTCCTGCATGTCTGCGGCCGAGACGCCGCCGAGCTCGGGGTGCGCGGGGTCGAGCGCCGGCTGCGCGATGAAGGCCGACCAGTGCTTGTCGAAGGCGATAAGGTCGGCGGCGATCCTCTGGCGCTCTTCCGAGTAGGTGCGCAGCAGCGTGGCATCCGATCGTCCCTGCAGAACGGCGGCGAGCTTCCAACCGAGGTTGAAGGCGTCCTGCATCGACACGTTCATGCCCTGGCCCGCCTTGGCGCTGTGCGTGTGGCACGCGTCGCCGGCGACGAACAGGTGCGGCACGGCATCCGAGGGCGAGTCAGAGGCCAGGTCATCGAAGCGGTCAGCGACGCGCTGGCCGACCTCGTACACGCTCGACCAGGCCACCTGCTGCACGTCGATCGAGTACGGGTACAGAATGCCGTTGGCGACCTCGCGCAGCTCTTCGGCGGTCTTCTTGCGGATGTCGCTGTCGCCTGCCTGGACCTCGCCGAGGTCGACGTAGCAGCGCACCATGTTGCCGCCCTCGCGCGGGATCATCAAGAGGCTCCCCTTGCCGGCGGACTGCACGACGTTCTTGGTGCGCCAGTCGGGGAAGTCTGTGGTGGCGAGCACGTCCATGACGCCCCAGGCGTGGTTGGCGGCGTCGCCCTTGAGCTGGATCCCGAGCGCGCGGCGCACGTTGCTGCGCGCACCGTCGCAGCCGACGACGTACTTGGCGCGAACGGTGAACTCGGTGCCGTCAGCGCGACGGAGCGTGGCGATGACCGGGTGGTCCGATGCGGCATCCATCTCGAAGCCGGCGAACTCGATGCCGTAATCGGCCTCGAGCCGCGACGGGGAGTTCGCGGCGTGCTCGAGCAGGTACTGCTGCATCCGCGCCTGGTTGACGATGACGTGCGGGAACTCGCTGAGTCCCGCGGGGGTGTCCTCGACCCACCCAGTGCGGGTGATCTTGGAGCGGTCGTCCTCAGACGGCCCCCAGAAGCGCACTTCGTTGACCCAGTAGGCCTCGCGCACCAGCGCATCTGCCAGGCCGAAAGCCTGGAACATCTCGACCGTGCGGCAGGCGACGCCATCGGCGTGACCGACCTGCAGCGGCTCTTCGCGACGCTCGATGATGCGGGTGGTGATGTCGGGGAACTCAGAGAGCTGCGCGGCCAGAACCGTTCCCGCGGGCCCCGTGCCGACGATGAGAACGTCGAGCTTCTCGGGGAAGACGTCGCTGCGCGAGGCGGCCTCAGGGGCCACGGGGCGGACGTCAGGATCGCCGGGTCGGTATCCGTCGCGGTAGAACTGCATCTGATCTCCTTCGATCTCCGGTGCGCCCGGAATTCGTCCGACCTCGTCGGGTTAGTTGGGGTACCAACGATTGTACATGGATGCGCCGTGCGAAGCTAGCCCCATGGCGAACTCGCGCTCCGGTGACTCGATGACCGTGCGCATCGTGCGTGTTCTCGAGACTTTCAGCGCCGAGCGCACGGTGCAGACCGCGACCGAGATCGCCGATCGCTCCGGCCTTCCGCGCTCCACGGCGCACCGCATCGTCGGCGAACTCAGCGCCGAAGGGATCCTCGAGCGCGACGAAGAAGGCCGCATCCGTCTCGGCATGCGCCTGTGGGAGCTCGCGCTGCGCGGATCCAGCGCGCTGCGCCTGCGCCAAGCCGCGATGCCGCACATGGAGCGCGTGCAGACGCTCGTCCGCGAACACACCCAGCTCGCCGTGCTCGAACACGATGAAGCGCTCTTCCTCGAGCGCCTCTCCCATCCGGATGCCGGCGCCAACATCACCCGCATCGCCGGGCGCCTCCCGCTGCACGCCTCCTCTTCCGGTCTTGTTCTGCTCGCGTTCGCGGACCCCGCCGTTCGCGAGCGGGTGCTCTCCGGCCCGCTTCGCGCACTCTCGACCGAGACGATGACGGATGCCGCGGCTCTCCGCGCGCTGCTCGCATCGATCCGCCGGCGCGGCTTCGTCGCAGCCCCCGGATCGATCGAAGCGGTCTCCACGGGGGTCGCCGTTCCGGTCCGCGACAGGGGTGAAGTCGTTGCCGCACTCTCAGTCGTGCTGCCCCGCGATGCAGATCCCACCGCCGCACTCGACGCTTTACGCGGAGCCGCGCGCGACACAGAGCGTGACCTGCGCGCGCTCCGCTGACACGCGCGCTCCGCCGACACGCGCCGTTCAGGTCGCGATCTGTGCCGCTATCGAGCCGCGAAAGCGACAGAACTCGCGACCTGAGCGGGCACTTCCGCCCATTCAATGGGATCCATCGACACAGGAGGCGCGGAGCGAGGCACACTGGTGCGCAGCATCCACCCGTCGAAGGAGACTGAATGAGTACCGCATCCGACACCGTCCGCACCTCGTCGATCCGCACCCAGGTCGCGATCGTCGGCGCAGGCCCCGCCGGCCTCATCCTCTCCCAGCTGCTCGCCGATGCCGGGATCGAGTCGGTCATCATCGATCAGCGTTCGCGCGAAGAGATCGAGCAGACCATTCGCGCCGGCATCCTCGAGCAGGGCACGGTCGACCTGCTCACCCGGATCGACCCGAACAGCCGAGTGCACACGGTCGGCGACCGTCACGACGGCATCGAGCTTCGGTTCGAGGGAGAAGGGCACCGCATCGACTTCGCGAACCTCGTCGGCCGCAGCGTCTGGCTCTACCCTCAGCACGAAGTGCTGAAAGACATGCTCACCCTGCGCCTGAGCCGAGGGCAGGACCTGCGCTTCGGCGTGACCGCGACCCGCGTCGAGGGCGTCGACACCGACAGTCCACGCGTGACCGCGACGGATGCCGAGGGCGCCGAGCTCGTCATCGATGCCGACTTCGTGGTGGGCGCCGACGGCTCACGCTCTGTCGTGCGCCCCGCCATCACCGGCGCCTCGCGCACCGGATACTTCCGCGAATACCCGTTCGCGTGGTTCGGCATCCTCTGCGAAGCACCGGCCTCCTCGGATGAACTCATCTACAGCAACTCCGAGAACGGCTTCGCTCTGATCAGCCAGCGCAGCCCCGAGGTGCAGCGGATGTACTTCCAGTGCGACCCCGACGCCGACCCACTCGCACCCAGCGAAGCCGAGATCTGGGAGACGCTGCAGTCACGCGTGCCCGGCACGACCCTGAAAGAGGGCCGGATCTTCCAGCGCGACGTGCTGCGCTTCCGCAGTTTCGTCGCCAGCGAGCTGCGCCACGGTCGCGCAGCGCTCGTCGGTGACGCCGCGCACACCGTGCCGCCCACCGGAGCGAAGGGGATGAACCTCGCGGTCGCCGACGTCGTGATACTCGCGAAGGCGCTGAACGCGCTGCTCGTCGAGAACGACTCCCGCCTGATCGATGGCTACGCGGATGCCGCATCGCGCCGCATCTGGAAGGCGCAGAACTTCTCGTGGTGGATGACGAGCATGCTGCACCTGGAGCCCTCGCACAATGAGTTCGACCGCAGGCGCCAGCTCGGTGAACTGCGCTCGGTCGTCGATTCAGAAGCCGGACGCACCTACCTCGCCGAGGCCTACACCGGGTGGCCGCACGACTGACTCCGAACCTCGCGAACCCGCAAAACCACGCCGAGGCAACGTCGAACTGACGTTGCCTCGGCGTGGTTTTGCGGTTTTGCAGCGGGGGAATCAGCCCTTCGAGGGCGTGCGGTTCTCTGCACTGACCATCCACGCGAACTGCTCAAGCGTGTCGATGATCTCATGGAGGATGTCTGCGGTTGTCGGATCCTCCTCGTCGATCGGGTCGTGCACGTCGCGCATCGTCCCGACGGTCGCCTCGAGCCGCACGGTGATCAGGTCGACGGTCTCGGTCGTGGTGATCTCACCCTGCGGATACTCCGGCAGCGTGGTCGTCGATGCAACGGTGTCACTTCGTCCGTCCGGAAGGGCGTGCAGCGCCCGCATGCGCTCTGCGATGGTGTCGCTGAACGTCCGGACGGCGGCGACGATCTCATCGAGCTGCAAGTGCGTATCCCGGAAGTTGCGTCCCACGACGTTCCAGTGCGCCTGCTTGCCCTGCATCGACAACTCAAGAAGATCGACCAGCACCGCCTGCAGGTTCTTTCCGAGTTGCTTCGATGCGACGAAGCCCTTCTCAGCGTTCTGGCGCCGCGTGCTCTTCTCTCCCGAGCCGCCGCGAGCTGCGCCCTTGTTCTTCGAGTCTGACTTCGTACTTGCCTTAGTCGTTGCCATTATGACCTCCTGCCCGAAACGCTATCCAGCCAGATGGCGCACAGAGAGGGGCTTGACAACTCGTCACTGCCGCGACGCGCGCTGTCGGAACCGCCACGCGGCGACCGCGAGCACGATGGCCGCGAGCACGATGGCCGTTGTCGCCACCACGGGAGCCGCGGGATCCCCACCCCAGCGACCGACCGCAATCCAGACGAGCCCCCAGGCGGTTGCGCCCGCAGGCGCCCACCGACCCCCGCGCCACGCGGTGAAGACAGCGATGAGGCCGGCCGCGATGAGTGTGATGGTCCCAGGGATCCCCGGCGCCTCCGCCCACGAAGCAATGCCGATGTCGGCGAGCCAGGCCGCGAGATTCGCTGCCGCCGCAACTGTCACCCAGCCGAGGTAGAGCCCGATGACGCCGTCGATGAGCACGATCTCCGCGACTGTCCCGCGACGCGGGCGTCGACACACGCGCACGAAGGTCACCAGCAGCACGCCGAGCAGCAGCGCGATGATCACGAAGGACTCCGCGATCCGCCAGGCCATGACGCACATGATCCACGCGGCATTCAGCACAGCGGATGCCGCGACGCCGTACCCGATCGCCCGGTGACGCGGCTTCGCCGACTGTCCAGGCATGAACTGCCAGATCGCATAGGCGAGAAGGCCGAGGTAGATCACGGACCAGATCGCGAACGCGAGGCCTGCGGGCGCGAGCACTGTGGCGTCCGCGGCGAAGGCTCCGCCGGCAGCATCCGAGATTCCCGAGCCGTCGAACAGCCCGGATCCGAACAGCGCTGCAACAAGGGATCCGACCACCGTCAGCGCAACAAGGCTCCGACGCACGCGGTCAGACTTCTCGCTCTGGGACATGCCCCCAGGGTAGACGTGGCCTCGGTCAGCTCACTCTGCGGGCGGCGGCGTGGCGCACACTGCCATGGCCGAGATTCCCTCGTGATACTGCTCGGCAGTGAACGGCAGACCGAACTCCGGGGCCGTCTGTCCCTGGGCAGCGGGCGCCTTGGAGGCGATCGCTGCGAGCTCCCAGGCGAGGTAGGCGGCAACGCTGGATCCGGAGGTGGAGTTGTTCAGCACGACGGCGACAGTGAACCCTGTCGTCGGGTCGGCGTACGCGGCTGTGGTGTAACCGGGCGTCGAGCCGTGCTGTCCGATCAGGGGTCCGACCAGATATGCGCCGCCGGTCGCCTGGTACCAGGATTCTGCGTTGGGAGATGCCGGCAGAGGAGTCGCGAACTGGTCTGGCTTCGGGTCCTCGCGAAGCCCCTGGCGTGCTGCGGCCTGGGCGAACCGGCCGAGGTCGTCGATCGTCGAGACCACACCGGAGTCGGTGTAGCCCACGCTGGAGGAGAGCGTCGTGATGTCGACGGGAGCCGTGCAGTCAAAGCCGCCCTCGATGGCGTTCAGCCGATTTCCGCTGAGTGGGTTCTCGCCGGGCACTGCCGCCGCCGGGCTCGGAAGCGAAGTGCTCGTCAGCTCGAGCGGGTTGGTGACGTACTTCGCGATCAGCTCGGATGCGGTCATCCCCGAGGCGCGCTCCAGAGCGAGCCCGAGAAGAAGGTATCCGGCGTCGGAGTCGCGGTAGCTCGTGTGCGGCGCGGTCGGCGCCTGTCCGAGGCCGAAGGATGCGAGCTCGAGCGGTGCCCAGACGCGCTCGGGTGTGTTCAGCCACATCCCCGCCACTGCCATCTCGGACGATCCAGCGCCACTGGTGCCGTTGCAGAGGTCGAGCAGCGTGATGTCCTTCATCTTCGCCACACCCGACACGTAGTCGGGAACGGGGGCATCGAGTTCGACCGTGCCCTCATCGACGAGCGCGTAGAGCACCTCGCAGGTCATGATCCGAGTGACATCGCCGATGCGGAAGGACATGTCCGTGGTGACGGCGGTCTGATCCTCGACCGACTGCGTGCCGAGTGCCGTGACCCAGGTGCCGCTCCAGGGAACCCACACGCCGACGATCGCGCCGGTCGCGCCGACCTTGGCCATGGCGTTCTCGACAGCGGCCTGCATCGGCGCGACCGTGTCATCGGGGAGCATCTGGTCCACCTGCTCGGGCGCCGTGTACGTGAAGGAGTCCTCCGACGCGCATCCGGTCAGCACAAGAGCAAGAGCGGCCGCGCCGGCGACGGCAGCACGCCAGGGGCGCGACGAAAGATGGGGCATGGGTGGGACTCCTGGAAGATCTATCCCACGAGTCTAGGGCGCGCCGTCTGAAACACTGCACGGTTGATGGCGATCGCGGCAGACACACAGACTTCACTCAGATGCGCAGCTCCAGACGTACAGTGATGACCATGCCGCACATCTTCGACAGCGACGTGGTCGCCGCTATTCTCCGCCATATGAACGGCGACCACTCCGATGACAACCTCCTGATCGCCCGCGCTTTCGCCACGGCATCCGATCTGCCCATCACGGATGCCGTGATGACAGACCTCGACGGAGACGGCGGCGTCTGGCAGATCACCCGCGGCGACGTCCAGGAGGAACTGCGCGTGCCGTGGCCGGGCGGCGCCATCGACGAGCGCCCCGCCGTGCGGCGCGAGGTCGTCGCTCTCTACGACGCTGCCTGCGCGAAGCTCGGGGTCGAACCGCGACCGCATTCCTGACCCTTCCGGTTAAGTAAGGTCTGCCTTACACTGAGCGCATGGTGGAAATCCTCTCGTTCTCCGCGGCGCTGCGTGAGCGCTCGTCCGGTTCGCACTCGCGCAGCGAGCACGCCGGTTTCATGGCCGATCTGCTCAAGGGCGAGGCATCCCGCGAGGACTACATCTCGCTCGTCGCACAGCACTACTTCATCTACGAAGCGCTCGAGTCAGCCGGCGAGCGAATGCGGCGCGACCCCGTCGCGTCCGTCTTCATCAGCGACAAGCTCACCCGCCTTCCCGCCCTCGAGGCCGATCTCGAGTTCCTCGTCGGGCCGGACTGGCGCGATGAGATCGCACGTCTTCCGACGACGCAGCGCTACGTCGCGCGCATCAACGAGGTCGGCGCGACGTGGGCGGGCGGTTTCGTCGCGCACCACTACACGCGCTACCTGGGCGATCTGTCAGGCGGTGTGTTCATCGGCCGCGTGATGCAGCGCCGGTTCGGATTCGAGACCAATGGCGTCGGCTTCTACCTGTTCGACGACATCGCCGACCCGAACGCTTTCAAGGACGTCTACCGCGAGCAGCTGGATGCCGCACCGTGGGATGCCGCAGAGCGCGAGCGCGTCATCGATGAGGTGCTGCTGGCCTACCGCTTCAACACCGAGCTGTTCGAGGATCTCGACCACGCCCGGCTCGCCGCCTGACCCGCAGGCGAACTCAGTTGCCAGCGACCTGCGGAGTCGAGCCCTGCCGAGCCTCCCACGCGTCGCGCATGAAACGTCGCACGTCCTGATCCACCCGGATGTCACTCGGACGCAGCGGACGCGACAGGTACAGCCCGTCGAGTGAGGTGAGCCGCGACAGCGCCACGTAGGTCTGCCCCGGCGCGAACGCTCCTCCACCGAGGTCGATGACCGCGCGATCGTAGGTCTTGCCCTGCGACTTGTGGATCGTGACCGCCCACGCCAGCCGCAGCGGGAACTGCATGAACTCCGCGATCACGTCGCGACTGAGCGTCTTCGTGTTCGCGTCGTAGGAGTAGCGGAACCTTTCCCACACAGCGGGCTCGACATCGACGTCCTCGCCGTCGATCTCGACGCGCACCGATCCGCCGAGAATGCGCTTGACCGTGCCGATCGTGCCGTTGACCCAGCGCGGGGGCTCACCGGTCATCGACACGTCGTTGCGCAGGAACATCACCTGCGCGCCGACCTTGAGCTTCAGTTCCGCGTCTGCGGGGTAGTTGCCGTCCCCGCGCCCGAAGTCGCCGTTGATCTCGGCGCGCGCGGTCTGCTCCTTGCCCGCGAGGGCTGCGAGGTGGCGCTTGTTGATGTTGTTGACGATGTCATTGCGCGTCGCGAGCGTGATGATGGGGATCTCACCCGGCTCAGGGTCAGGAGGCGTGCGCGTGCCCTGCGTGTTGAGCACCTCGGCGATCTCTGCGGTCACCCGCCCGTAGCGGACGGCGTTCAGCATCGACTTGAAACCATCATCGGACTGCCGGTGGATCTGCACCAGCTCGCGCACGTGCAGCGGTGCGCCGTGACGTCCGAGATCGATCAGACCGTCGGCTTCGCCCATCGTCGCTCCGGCCCACACCTTCGCGTCGAAGAACCAGAACGAGCGGTAATGGTCCTGCACGTAGCGGAGCTCATCGCCCCGCGGCGGCACCGGTGCCAGCTGATATGGGTCGCCGAACATGACCACCTGCACCCCGCCGAACGGTTCGGCGCGCCTGCCGCGGGCCTGGCGCAGCGCGCGGTCCATGCCGTCCATCAGGTCGGCGTTGACCATCGACACCTCGTCGATGACGAGAGTGTCGATCGCATTCAGGATGCGGCGGGTGGCATCGTTCTGCTCGATCTCGCTCTCGGCGATGAGCCCGATCGGCAGCCGGAAGAGTGAATGAATCGTCTGGCCCTCGACGTTCAGGGCCGCAACACCGGTTGGCGCGCAGATCGCGATCTGCTTCTGGGTGTGCCACGCGAAGTACTGCAGGAGCGTGGACTTGCCGGTTCCCGCGCGCCCCGTGATGAAGACGTGCTCCCTGGTGTCCTCGATGAGTCGGAACAGCTCCTGCTGCTCATCGGAAAGGGCGGGGAAAGACACGACTCTCATCGTACGTCGACCTCCGGCACCAGATGGGCGCGAACTCGGCACTGTCACAGCCCGCACTTCTAGACTGGCGCCATGGATCAGCCCTCGACGACGCGCGTGCGCCGCCGCTTGTGGTTCGATCTGACTGCTCTCGCGCTGGTCGGAGTACTTCTGCTCGGCGCCATGGGCGCCGGAGGAACAGTCCTCTACAAGGAGTTCTACGGTCCAGCGGCCTTCGTCACCCGCTATCTCGATCTCCTCTCCAGCGGCCGCGCCGCCGATGCTCTACTTGTTCCCGGCGTCGCCGTCGATCGCAGCACTCTGGAGAAGGCCGGCATCGATGCCGATGCGTCCGAGGCGATGCTGCGCAAGAGCGCGCTCGCTCCGCTGAGCGACCTCGACGTCTTCGCGACGGCATCCGAAGATGGCGTCTTCTCCGTCACCGCCTCCTACGTCGCCGGAACCCACGGGGGGTCCACGACTTTCCAGGTCGAGCAGGACGGCTGGGAAGGCATCACTCCCAACTGGCGCTTCACCCGCTCGCCCCTTGCCGCCGTCTCGCTGACGCTCCTCGGCGCCGACCAGTTCGCCGTGAACGGCTTCCCCGTAGATCGGCGGCAGGTCATGGCATCCGGTGCGGATACTGTCGCAGGAGACCCGCTGCCGCTGCTGGTGTTCACCCCTGGGCTCTACTCGATCACCGTCGACACCGCCATCGCGACGTCACCGGGGGTGAGCATCCTTGCGGACTCTCCCCTCACTCAAACCCCGGTCGAGGTGCAGACCGCACCCACCGAGAAGTTCACCGCCGTCGTCCAAGAGCGCGTCGAGGAGTACCTCACGCAGTGCACGACTCAGCAGGTACTGCAGCCGACTGCCTGCCCCTTCGGTCTCGAGGTGCGCAACCGCATCGTCGACCCGCCTGTGTGGTCGATCGCCGCTCAGCCCGTCGTCACGGTCGAGCCCGATGGCGCGCATTGGAGGATCCCGCCGACCGACGCCGTCGCTCACATCGAGGTCGACATCCGCTCGCTGTTCGACGGCTCGGTCGAGCACGTCTCTGAAGATGTGCCGTTCCAGGTCGATGGCTCGATCGCCATCCTTCCCGACGGCTCAGCGTCGATCAGGGTCGGGTCACCGCTCGGCTGAGTCAGCGGCCTTCGCGGGCCGCCTGGCGCTGGTCTCTTTCGGCGAGGGCTGCGAGCTTCGCGTTGTACTCCTCGAGCTCGGCTTCCCCGGTGCGATCGGCGTTGCGGTCGGTGCGCCGCTGCACCTTGGTGTCGTCGCGGCTCCACTGAATGGCGACGGTGACCGCGAGGATAAGCGTCGGGATCTCACCCACAGACCAGGCCACTCCTCCGCCGATGTACTGGTCCTCCATCGGCGTCGGACCCCAGGTGCGGCCCATGGATCCGAACCATTCCGCGACCATGAGCCCCTCCTGCATCATGATCGCCATTCCGAAGAACGCGTGCATGGCCATGACGGCGATGAGCGTGATGAGGCGTCCCGCGTACGGCAGGCGGTACGGTACCGGGTCGATGCCGACCAGGCTCAGCACAAAGAGGTAGCCCGAGATGAGGAAGTGGATGATCATCCACTCGTGTCCAAGGTGCTCGTACATCGACCACCGCACGAGGTCGGTGAAGTAGAACGCCCAGAGCGACACGATGAAGATGCCGGCCGCGACGAAGGGGTGCGTGATGATCCGCGAGAACGGGGACTGCACAGCCCAGAGGATCCACTCGCGCGCGCCGCGGGTGCCGTCATCGCGCTTGTGGATGCTGCGTAGCGCGAGGGTCACCGGCGCACCGGAGACCAGCAGCAGCGGGATCGCCATCGACAGGATCATGTGGCCCAGCATGTGCACGCTGAACAGGTACTCCTGGTACAGGTTGATCGGTCCGCACGTGACCCAGACGAGCAGCAGCAATCCCAGCATCCAGAACACGGTGCGCTGGATCGGCCAACGATCCCCGCGTCGGTGCAGGCGCCAGACGCCCGCGATGTAGAAGAACGCACCGAGCACTGCAGCCAGCGCCCAGAGGATGTCGACGTCCCACCCGGTGAACCACATGTCGATCGTGAACTCGGGAGGAAGCGGCGAGCGTGTGAGGATCTCTGCTGGAGTCTGCCGGTCGACGGCCGTCAGGCCCGTCGGCGGGGGCGTGCGCGCGAGCGCAGCGGCGGCGCCCGATGCGAGTCCCATGAGCGCGACTTCGCAGAGCACCAGCATCCAGAACCAGCGCGAAGCGCTCTCGCCGGCCGCGTGCGACGCGTCCATTCGCGGAATGAGGCGGGCGCGATACCAGGCGCCGAGCAGGCCCATGCCACACAGCAGCACCGCCTTGGCGATGATGATGAGGCCGTAGGGGCTCCAGAGTGCGTCCCAGCTGCCGAGGCCGACGGTGGACCGGACGACGCCCGAGACGGCGACGACGAAGAAGGCGGCGATGGCGAGGCTCGAGTATCGGCGCACGAGGGAAACGGCATCGACACCCTTGGTGAGGTGCAGCACGACCAGGAGCATGAGTCCGCCGAGCCACACCGCAGCGCCGACGGTGTGCAGCAGGATCGAGTTCACCGCGATGACGTGACCGGACAGCTCGCCCGAGTGACCCTGCGTCGCCATCGGCAGGAGAGCGGCGAGTGCGATGACCGCGGTGATCAGCGTCGGAAGCCAGCTGCGCCAGGCGAAAGCGAGGATCGTGACGATCGCGCCCATGATCGTGGTGATCAGCCAGGCCTGACCGAGAGGGAGGGCGAGGAGGAAGCGCCCCAGATCTGAGCCGAATTGCTGCTCGAGGCTGAGTTCAGGGGTGAACGCCGCGAGGAAGGTGAGGAAGCCGGTGGCGCCGGCAGAGATCGTGAAGACGGCGGCGCCGAGGGATGCGGTGTCCATCGCCGTTTCGAACGGCTTCTCCCCCGCGCGGAGCGCGAACAGGGCGAGAACCATCGGGCCGATCATGAGTGCGGCGCTGAGGTTGTTCACCAACCGGGCGATCGGCAGGCTCCAGCGGATGACGTCGCCGGGGTCACCGATCAGCAGGGGCGCAGCGCCTCCGCCGAACAGGAGAGCTGCGACCACGGCGACCGCGGCGGACGCGACGAGGATCAGGACTCCGGCCGCGCGATACGACGATGCGGGAATGGTGCCTTGGCCGGGAGAACTCACCCTTCAAGCCTAAGCTCGCGGGCACTGCTGCGGCACCACGCATGAAGGCCGCCCCGATAGGGACGGCCTTCATAAGCTTCGTGAAGTAAGCGGACTTACTTGACAGCTGCCTTGAGCTTGGAGCCAGCGGTGACCTTGACGCGCTTGCCAGCGGGGATCTTGATCTCTGCGCCGGTCTGCGGGTTGCGGCCGGTGCGGGCAGCGGTGTCGACCTGCTCGAAAGCGATCCAGCCCGGGATCGAGACCTTGCTGCCCTTGGCAACTGCGTCCGAAACCGTGGCGAAGAGGGAGTCGAGGACGCCCGAGACGGTGGCCTGGCTCTGGCCGGTGGCGGAAGCAATGCTCGCGACGAGCTCGGTCTTGGTGATGGACTTGTCAGCCATGTCATCCTCCAGCGACGAGGTTCCCGTCGCATTGTCGTTGTGGTCGGAGCAGGTGCTCCTGGTCGAGTGACCGCCTTGAATGTACCAACCGAGACCCGTATTTCCGCGTCATTTCGCGGGTTTTGGGGTTTTTCTAGGCGTGTCGGGTCACTTTGGCCACTTTCGTCACACGATTCGCGGGGTGCACCGGCATCCGGGAGGGGTCGCCGGGGGCGCCATTTCGCGCCAGAGGCGACCAATTGCGCCACCTCCCCAAGCAGAGCGGATGCCAGGCACACAAAAGGGGCGAGGATCCGAAGATCCTCGCCCCTTCTAAGCGATGCTTACCAGCTCGACTTGGTCACACCGGGCAGCTCGCCACGGTGGGCCATGTCGCGGAAGCGCACACGCGAGATGCCGAACTTGGTCAGCATGCCACGGGGGCGTCCGTCGATGGCGTCACGCGAACGCACGCGCACAGGCGATGCGTTACGCGGAAGCTTCTGCAGCCCGACGCGAGCGGCTTCGCGAGCCTCGTCGGTAGCGTTCGGGTCGACCAGGGTCTTCTTCAGCTCGAGGCGACGCTCGGCGTAGCGCTCGACGATGACCTTGCGCTGCTCGTTACGAGCGATCTTGCTCTTCTTAGCCATGGATCAACGCTCCTCTCGGAATTCGACGTGCTTGCGGACTACCGGGTCGTACTTCTTGAGCACGATGCGGTCGGGGGTGTTACGACGGTTCTTCTTGGTCACGTAGGTGTAACCGGTGCCCGCCGTCGAACGGAGCTTGATGATCGGACGGACGTCCTGAGACTTCTTAGCCATTAGAGCTTCACACCCTTCGCCTTGAGGTCTGCGACAACCTTCTCGATACCGCGCGCGTCGATCACCTTGATGCCCTTGGCGGACACGTTGAGCGTGATCTTACGGCCGAGCGAGGGCACGTAGTACGTCTTCTTCTGCACGTTCGGGTCGAAGCGACGCTTCGTCCGGCGGTGCGAGTGCGAGATATTGTGACCGAAGCCGGGAACAGCTCCTGTCACCTGGCACACTGCTGCCATGTGATTACTCCTTCATTACCGTGAGACCGGACGGCCTCACCCAAGATCCCTTGTCTGCGCGCCGCAGCCCTTTCAACAAGTGAGAGGACCAAGCAACACACGAACTGCGCACAGGAGTGTGCACAGACAAGGAGTCAGTTTAGCATGGCCTGCGCGTCTGCTGCACCGCGCCCCCAGCGGAACGGCGAGACCGTTCGGTCGCCGGCGATCCAGAAGCGCCAGGGGAAAGCATCCGTCCCCGCGATGCCCGCGACGCCGACCCGCGGTCCGGATGCGACCTCGACAGGCTCATCGTCCCACCACAGCTGTGCGGAGGCACCGTTCAGAAGCGTCCCGTCGACGAAATCGATCCCGTCGTGCAGCGCGTGCCGCAGGCCCATCACCTGACCGAGCCGTCCAGGACCTCGCGCCAGATCGCGTCCTGATCTGCCAGATCGAGATGCCGCGGCATCCGCCCCTTCGATCACTTCACCCGCGCGCAGGAGCACTCCCCCTGCGGTCCCTTCCGGACCGCATACGACATTCACGCACGAGTGGATGCCGTGGCTGAGGTAGACGTAGAGGTGGCCGGGCTCCCCCCACATCGTGGCGTTGCGGGCGGTCGGTCCCATGCGCGCGTGCGATCCGGGGTCCGACACATCGCCGGTCCCCCGCCCGTGATACGCCTCGGTCTCGGTGATGCGCAGCCAGACCGGTGCGCCGTCCACCGTCGTGCGCAGCTGAGCGCCGAGCAGCTGCGGTGCGATCTCGAGCGGAAGGCGCTCGAGATGCACCCTGGTCGCGCGGTGGAGCGTCATCTCAGAAGGCCGGGGCGATCTGACACCACGACACGTCGAATCCGGTGAGGGCGACGAGCTCCTCACCGGTGCGCAGGTCGAGCAGGTGCGTCTCGAGATTCTTCGGAAGGGGCACGAGCATATTGTCGTAGGGGTTCTCGACGAGCTTCGGGGCAACCGTCACCGCGGCGTACTGCCCGCTCGGCGACGGGCACGCCTGCAGGATCGCACTGCCGGACTCGACCTCGAGCACGGGTTCTGCGATCCCGTCGTCGCCAACGCGGATGATCGCCTGACCGGTCGGCAGTCCGCTCTCGTCGCGCGCGACAATGTGGCGCAGAGTGCCGCCGGGGAACGGAGTGATCGTCTTCGAGGGGCCGAAGTCGGGGTCGGATGCCGCAAGCGGAGTCTCCGTGCCGTCGGCGAGATCCAGCTCGATGATGCTCTGGTCGGCGCGGCTGATGATGGCGGTGTAGGTGCCGCGCGAAATGCCGAGCAGCTGGGAGGCCATCCCCATGTTCTGTGCGCCGGCGTCGCCGGCGCGGTCATCCAGCGAGAGGGTGCCGGCAAAATCGATGAATAGCACTGCTGCGGAATCGGGCACGAACTGCCACGACGCGATGCTCGCCTCTTCGTCGCCGACCTCGACGATCTGCGGCTCGCCCTCGCCGCTGATCGGCTGCGTCACGAGCACACTCGCGCGTCCGCTGTCTGCGGTGATCGTGCGATCGGAATACGTATAACCGACCAGGCCGCCCCGGTCGGACACCTGCACGGTGCTCACGAATCCATCTCCGGGAAGGGTGAGCTCGTGGACGTTCTTGCCCTCATGATCCATGACGAGAATGCGTGAGCCGTCGTCATCCTCGATAGCGACGACGAGCTGATTCGCGGTCGCCCGGTAGTCATTGATGCGCGGATGGGTGAAGACCGGCACTGCCCTCTCACCGGTGAGATCCGTGCGGAAGATCGAGTCGTCGTCCTCGGAGCGGTTCAGCAGGAAGATCTGAGACGCCGGCGTCGTGAACGACGTCTGAAGGTCGGATGCTGGGCCTCCGCCGCTGCTGGTCACATCGGCGACCTTCACGGTGTATTTCGTCGAGTCATCGAGCGGGACGGTGAAGCGGATGCCGACACTGCGTCCAGTGGCATCCACGGTGAACGGCACGGCTGGATCCACTGTGACCTGCGACTCATCGATCTCGCCCAGCGACTGGTTCGCGGTGAGGATGACCCGGCTGCCCGAGACCTGAATTGCTTCGGCGGCATCGACCTGCACCTGGCTGACGCGCGGACCCTGGAACAGACTGATCGCGCCGAGCACCCCGGTCACGAGGATCAGCACTCCGACGACACCGAGGATCGCGTAGAGGAAGCGGCGGTTCTTCCCCTGAGCCACCGCCGACCCCTGAGCCACAGCCGGCCCCTGAGCCTGTCGAAGGGTCGGCGGGTCGTCTACGGACGCTTCGACAGGCTCAGCGACCGGAGGAAGTCGAAGCGTGTCGCTCTCGGGCGCGACCGGGATCGCGGGGGCATCCTGAGCAGCGCGCTCTGCGGCCTCGCGCGCGGCGCGGGCTTCGGCGCGGCTCCTCGGGGGCTGGGGCGCCTCGGGCTGGTCCTCAGTACTCATAGGGATCCCCGGGCTCATCGATCGCGACGACCGACTCGGGTAGCACGCGCAGCGAGCCGTCAGCATCCGCCTTGACCGTGCCGGTGACCTCGATCCACTGTCCGGTTCCGTACTCCGCCCCATCGATCGTCACCGGCACAGCCGCAGGCTGGGCGTCGATCACGCAGTGCGTGATGACCATCCGGGTGAGGTTCACCGCATCTGATTCGCCGGGGGTGACGAAGCCGACGAGCGTGACGGGAGCGCCGTCGTAGGCCTCGGGCCGCGATGCGGTCGCGAAGACGCTCGACCACTCGCCCACCCCGAAAGTGGTGGTGTCGGCAACGCCGAGCTGAGGGGTGTCTGCGCCGGCGAAGAGGGTGCCGCCAGCATCCGCTCGCGACATCGCGAGATCGACCGACAGCGACGCGGGGGGAAGAACGAGCGCACCGACGACGACCGCCGTGGCGACGACTCCTGCGGACGCCGTGCCGACGAGGGTGAGCGTGCGACGGCGCGGGGTCTCGTCTTCGTCGATCCCGTGGTCGTGGTCGTGGTCGTGGTCCGACTCTGCTCCGAGCGGCAGCGCGAATGACCAGATCGCGCCGAGGAGCACGACGACAGCGCCTGCGCACGCGAACCAGATCGATTCCGGCGCGATGAAGAGGGTGAGCCGGCCCGTCGCGGCGAGGCCGATCGTGACGACGGCGAGAACAGTGGCAAGGCCCACGCCGAGCCAGCGGGTACCGAGGGCGCGTGCGCGCGACGAGGAATCAGCCAAAGACGTTCACCCCGATCCCGATCGCGAAGGCGCTCATCACCACGACTGCGACGACCCCGACCAGAGTGCGCGCGGTGAACGTGGTGCGCAGCAGAGCGAGCATCTTGATGTCGACGAGCGGCCCGACCAGCAGGAACGCGATCAGCGCGCCTGACGAGAACGTCGACGCGAACGACAGCGCGAAGAACGCATCGACGTTGGAGCAGATCGCGACCGTCATCGCCAGCAGGATCATCGCGACGATCGACAGCACGGGGTTCGAACCGATCGCGAGGAGCATGTCGCGCGGCACGAGCACCTGGACTGCTCCGGCGAGCGCTGAACCGATCACGAGCGCGGGCATGACCGCGCGGAGCTCGATGAGGAACTGCGTGAGACTGCGACGCGTCGGCGTGCCGTGCTCGTGCGTGACGCGCTCGCACGTCTGCGTGAACCGGCGGGTGAGCGAGGCGCCGGGGTTGGACTGAAGACTGTAGATCCAGCCGATGAGGTTGGCGATCAGGTATCCGCCGACGAGGCGAGCGATGAGGATGCCACCGTCGAAGCCGAACGCGGCATGCGTGGTGATGATGACGATCGGGTTCACGATGGGAGCGGCGATGAGAAAAGTCATCGCCTCGGCGGGCGCAAGACCGCGCATCATGAGTCCGCGCGCGAAGGGCACGTTTCCGCACTCGCAGACCGGGATCAGCATCCCGAGCAGCGAGAGGACTGCGCGCCTGGCCCAGCCAGCTTTCGGAAGCCAGCGGTGGATGAGATCCGGCGGCAGCCACACCTGCACGACGATCGAGAGCACCACGCCGAGCACGACGAACGGCAGCGCCTCGATGAGGACGCTGAGCGCAAGGGTCAGTCCGTCCTGTGCGCGGTCGGGCAGTGCGTCCTGGAACAGCGTCGGGGCGAGCCAGTCGATCAGGAAGAGCGCGGCGATGACTGCGACACCGATCGCGACGCCGATCCATGGCGAACGCGCGCGCCCGTTCCTTGAGTCCGACGAGCGCCCTGAGCCTGTCGAAGGGTGCGGCCGCGTCGACGTGGGGCTGCTCACGCCTGTCCTTCGGCCGCGCGCTCATTGGCGCACGGCGTGCACAGCCCGAAGATGTCGACGACGTGCTCTGCGTCGGTGAAGCCGTGCAGGGCCGCGGTGCGCTGCGCCCAGGCTTCGACGTCCTTCGCTTCGATCTCGACGGTCAGCCCACACGATCGGCAGATCAGGTGATGGTGGTGACCCTCGCTCGTGCAGGCGCGGTAGAGCGCCTCGCCCTCGGGGCTCTGCAGCGAGTCGGCGTCGCCGGCAGCGGCGAGACCCGACAGTGCTCGGTAGACCGTGGCCAGGCCGATGCCGGTGTTCTCTTCGCGAAGAGTAGCGTGCAGACCCTGTGCGCTCACGAAACCGCGCGCGTCGGCGAGCGCTTCGCGCACGCGTTCGCGCTGCCAGGTGTTCCGCTGAGCCATGCCCTTGATTCTAGGCCGGAAGCGTTGTGCCGGTCCTGGGAACGGCGCTGCGCCGCACGGGGCAGCCGCTCGCAGCAGTCGCACGCAGCAGTCCATCACCGGGCACGCGCATAACTCCTGAACTTTTTGTCGGCCGGAAGCGAGCGCCCGCGGAAACTCGCGGTTCTCAGCGCCCGTCGCCGCGGTCAGGGCGGAAAGTTCAGGAGTTATGCGCGCGCGCCGCGCCGCACCCGCCCGCGGATGCGCTGTGCGATCCAGCATCCGACGTAGATGAGGAACGAGATCGTGGTGATGTACGGGCTCACCGGAAGCGTGCCGGCGAGTGCGAGCAGGATGCCCCCGACCGCAGAGACGAACCCGAACAGTGCTGCCAGCAGCGGAACCGCCAGTGGGCCTGCGGTCACCCGCATGGCGGCGGCCGCCGGCGTCACCAGCAGCGCCATCACCAGCAGCGCGCCGATGATGTGCACACTGACGGCGACGATGAGCCCGAGCAGCACCATGAACGTCAGGCTCACGAGCCTGGTCGGGATGCCGCGCGCCGACGCCGCGATCGGATCGAGGGAGTCGAATCGCAGCGGGTTCCACATCAGCAGCAGCCCCAGCAGCACGACCACGCTGATCCCGATCAGCCAGCCGAGGTCGGGGCTGGAGACCGACACGATCTGCCCGGTGAGCAGACTGAAGCGGTTCGCGCTTCGGCCGTCGTAGAGCGAGAGGAACAGGATGCCGAGACCGAGGCCGAACGGCATGAGAACGCCGACGATCGAGTTGCGGTCACGCGCCTTGGACCCGAGGATGCCGATGAGGATCGCCGCGACCAGCGCACCGCCGAGCGATCCCGCCACGACGCTCCCGCCGAACAGCAGCGCTGCTGCGGCACCGGCGAAGGACAGTTCGCTGACCCCGTGCACCGCGAACGCGAGATCGCGCTGCATGACGAAGACGCCGATCAGCCCGCCGACGACGCCGAGCACGGCACCGGCGATGATCGAGTTGGCCAGCAGCGCGACGAGGGCCCCGTAGTCCTGGAACGAGAAGACGTCACTCCAGTCGAGCAGCGGCACGATCATGCGTCGTCCTCGTCGTGGTCGTGGTGCGGCGTGGTGTCCGGAGCGCCGACGACGACCAGCCGGTCACCGGCGCGCAGCACGAACACCGGGGTTCCGTACAGGTCGGTGAGCACGCGGCTCTGCAGCACCTCGTCGGGCGTCCCGAGCACGAAGCGTCCACCGGCGATGTAAAGGATGCGGTCGACTCGGCCGAGGATCGGGTTGATGTCGTGGGTGACGAAGAGCACTGCGGCGTCTCGGTCTTTACGCTGTCGGTCGATGATCTCGGTGATCCCGACCTGGTTGGCGAGGTCGAGGTTCGACAACGGCTCGTCGCACAGCAGGAGCGTTGGCTCATCGGCGAGCGCCTGTCCGACCCGCAGCCGTTGCTGCTCGCCTCCGGAGAGCAGACCCACCGGGCGCTCTGCGAAGTGGGATGCACCCACGCCGTCGAGGAGGGCGTCGACTCTAGCCCGGTCGCCACGGCGCGGAATCGGGAATCCGAACCGTGTGCCGCTGACGCCGAGAGCGACGACATCGCGGGCGCGCATGCTCGTGTCGGGCGGGAGGGGACGCTGCTGCGGAATGTAGCCGATGCGTGGATTTCCCCTGTGCACAGGCTGGCCCGCAACCCGGATGCTGCCGTTGCTGAGCGGCTGCAGACCCAGAATCGCCCGCATCAGCGTCGTCTTACCCGACCCGGAGGGCCCGAGCACCGCGATGAACTCGCCGGGCTCGACCGTCAGATCCAGGCCGGACCACAGCTCGCGGTCGTCTCGCCGGAGAGCTGCGCCGCTGATCTCGAGGACTGGACCTGAGCCCGCCCCCTGAGCCCGACGAGCGACCGCACTCACGAACGGAGCGCGTCGGCGAGGCTCTGAATCGCGTCGTGCATCCACTCAGAGTACGACGATCCTTCCTCGAGCAGCTCCGTAAACGCCACGATCGGGATGCCAGCAGTCTTCGCAGCATCCTCGACGCGCTCGGTTTCGCCACCACCGGTCTGCGCATTGGTGAGCACGACCTTCACGTCGCCGCTCTCGATGATCTTGAGGGACTCGAGGATCGTGGCGGGCGGGACGTCGCGCCCCTCTTCCACTGCGGCAGCGAAGCCTTCCGGGGCGAGGTCGCTGAGACCAGCGGATGCTGCGATGTAGCCGGGCAGAGGTTCGGTGATGAAGGCTCCGGCACCGTGCGCCTCGGCCTTGATCGCCTCGAGTTCGGCCTCGGCTGCTTCGAGGTCGGCGATGATCTCATCGGCCGCGGCGGTGAAATCGGCAGCGCCATCGGGGTCGACTTCGCCGAGCTCGTCAGCGAGCCCCTCGACGACGTGGATCATCGTGTGAGGGTCGAACCAGACGTGCTCGTTGAAGCCCTCGATGTGGTCGTGGCCCTCGTGATCCCCCTCGTCGGCGTGGGCGTGGTCGTGGCCTTCTTCCCCTTCGGCCGCTTCGTGCTCATCCGCATCGCCGTCGTGCCCGGCGTTGCCGGGGTAGTCGTGTGAGAACTCGACCGCCGTGAACACATGTGCATCGGATCCGTCGAGAAGCGTGTCGATGAACGCGTCGTACCCGCCGCCGTTCCGGGCGACCAGATCGGCACCCTGCACGGCCAGGCGATCGCGCGCGGTCGCCTCATAGGAGTGCGGGTCGTGAGCTGCCGAGTCGATGATCGTGGTGACGTCGACCCGGTCGCCGCCGATCTGCTCGAGGAGCGAGCCGTACACATTCGTGCTCGCCGTGACACGGATGAGTCCGTCATCAACGTCGTCGCTCGTCGTACCGGAGCATCCGGCGAGAACGAGCACGGATGCGGCAAGGATCGCGGCGGCGTTGAATTTCTGCATGCTCCGATATTACACGCTAATGAGAATCATTATCACCACGGGCGGGTGCGCACCGCTGCATCCGCCCCCTCACCTGCTGAGCGAGCTCAATCGACGAGGAGCGCGGGCTCCTCGAGAATCGAAGCGACGTCGGCGATGAAGCGGCTCATGCCATCCCCGTCGACGACGCGGTGGTCGAAGGAGCCTGCGACCGTGGTGACATAGCGGGGGCGCACCTCACCGTCGACGACCCACGGCTTCTGCGTGATCGTGCCCATCGCGAGGATTCCCGCTTCACCCGGGTTGATGATCGGGGTGCCAGCATCCATCCCGAACACACCGATGTTGGTGATCGTGAACGTGCCGCCCTGCTGATCCGCCGGAGGCGTCTTGCCATCGCGGGCCGTGAGCGTGAGCCGGTTCAGCGCACGGGCGAGGTCCTTCATGCTCAGCTCCTGCGCGTCCTTGATGTTCGGAACGAGCAGCCCGCGCGGAGTCGCCGCTGCGATTCCGAGGTTCACGTAATGACGCACCGCGATCTCGGCGCCATCCTCGGCCTCGACCCAGGCAGCGTTCACCATCGGGTTGCGCCGCACAGCCCAGATCACAGCACGAGCCACGATCAGAAGCGGTGAGACGCGGATGTCGGCGTAGTCCGGCGACGACTTCAGCCGCTTGACGAGCTCCATCGAGCGGGTGGCATCGACCTCTTTCCACACCGTCACGTGCGGTGCGGAGTAGGCGCTCTGAACCATCGCCGAAGCGCTGACCTTGCGCACGCCCTTGACGGGGATCGACTCGGTGCGCTCAGCATCCGCCCCCGTCGGCCGCGGCGTGGGCGCGATCCCGCGCGCAAGGCCGCCCGGCGCATTGGTCGGTGCCGGCACGATCTCTTCGCGCACCGCACCCCACTCGGGGGTCTCGATGTTGCGGAAGACACTCGCCTGCGATGCGTGCTTCATCACATCATCGCGGGTGACCTCGCCGTCAGCGCCGGTCGCGGAGACCGTCGAGAGGTCGACGCCGAGGTCGCGAGCGAGCTTGCGGATCGGGGGCTTCGCGATCACGCCGACCGATGAGCGCACTGGCCGCACGGCGGGACGAGTACGGCGAGATGTTGCGCCGGCACCGGTTCCGTAGCCGACGAGCACCGCGCCGCCTGCTTCCTCTGCCGCCGGCGCCGCGGGGGCCGAAGGAGCAGCGGCGGCGGCATCCGATTCGAAGCTGATGATCGGCATGCCGACCTCGACGGTGGCGCCTTCGGCCGCGAGCAGTTCGCCGACGACGCCCGCATAGGGAGACGGGAGCTCGACGAGGGACTTCGCGGTCTCGATCTCGACGATCACATCATTGATCGCAACCGTGTCACCGGGGGCGACCTTCCACGTGACGATCTCAGCCTCGGTGAGGCCCTCGCCGACATCCGGGAGGGTGAAGTTCTGCGTGCTCATGATGACGCCTTTCGGAAAAGCGGGCTCAGTAGGCCATCGACCGGTCGACGGCTTCGAGAATGCGGTCAGCATCCGGCAAGAACGTTCCCTCGAGGTTCGCCGGAGGGAAGGGGGCGTCGTAGCCCGACACCCGCAGCACGGGCGCCTCCAGCGCGTAGAAGGCACGCTCCATCACGGTCGCGGCGATCTCGCTGCCGACGCTGATGTGGGCCGGAGCCTCTTGCGCGTAGACCATGCGACCGGTCTTGCGCGCCGAATCGAGGATGGGGCCGTAATCGACCGGCGACAGCGAGCGCACATCGACGACTTCGCAGCTGGTTCCCTCGCCTTCGGCGAGCGCAGCCGCCTGCAGCAGCGTCGTCACCATCGCCCCGTGACCTACGAGAGTGATGTCGGTTCCCGTGCGGACTACGCGCGAGGTGTGCAGCGGCACGGCCGACTGCTCGAGGTCGACCTCGCCCTTCTGCCAGTACTTGCTCTTGGGCTCGAGGAAGATGACCGGGTCGTTCGAGGCGATGGCCTCTTGAATCATCCAGTACGCGTCGTTCGGCGTCGACGGCGAGACCACGCGCAGACCCGGAGTGTGCGCGAAGTACGCCTCTGGGCTCTCCTGGTGGTGCTCGATGGCGCCGATGTGTCCGCCGTATGGAATCCGGATCACGATCGGCATCGACACCGCGCCCTCGTGCCGGTTGGTGAGCTTCGCGAGCTGCGAGGTGATCTGATCGAAGGCGGGGAAGACGAAGCCGTCGAACTGGATCTCGCACACCGGGCGGAATCCCGCCATGGCGAGGCCGATCGCGGTTCCGACGATGCCGGATTCAGCGAGCGGGGTGTCGAGGACGCGCTTCTCGCCGAAGTCGCGCTGCAGGTGCTCGGTGATGCGGAAGACACCGCCGAGCTTTCCGATGTCCTCACCCATGAGCAGGACCTTCGGGTCGTTCTCCATCGCAGCACGCATGCCGGCGTTGAGTGCTTTGGCAAGCGGCATGGTCTCGAGAGTCACTGAGCTCCCCCTTCGAACGATGCCTCGTACTGCTCGCGCCATGCGCGCTGCTCCTCCATGAGCGGATGCGGATCGCTGTACACGTGATCGAAGATCGTGTTCACCGGCGGCGGGCCGAGTTCGAGAGTGCGCACGCGCAGGTCGTCGGCTGCCGCGGCGCCCTCGGCATCCACGTCATCAAAGAAGGATGCCGATGCGCCCTTGTTCTCGAGGAAGGCGCGCATGCGCGTGACCGGATCGCGCTTCTCCCACGACTGCTCCTCGTCGGCTGTGCGGTACTTCGATGGGTCGTCGCTGGTCGTGTGCGCACCGAGCCGGTAGGTCTCGGCCTCGATCGCGCGCGGCCCGCGGCCTGCGCGCGCCTCGTCCAGCGCGATGCGCGAGACGGCGTAGCTTGCGAGCACGTCGTTGCCGTCCACGCGAACGCTCGGGATGCCGTAGCCGGCGCTACGCTGCGCGAATGGAGCCCTGGTCTGGGTCGCGACAGGGACCGAGATCGCCCACTGGTTGTTCTGCAGGAAGAACACGGTGGGCGTCTGGTAGCTGGCGGCGAACACCATGGCCTCGTGCACATCGCCCTGGCTGGAGGCGCCGTCGCCGTAATAGACGATGACAGCCTCATCGCGCTCGGGGTCGCCGGTCCCACTGCGACCGTCGAAGGCGAGCCCCATCGCGTACCCGGTGGCGTGCAGGGTCTGCGACCCGAGCACCAGGGTGTAGAGGCGTGTGTTGCCGTTGGCCGGGTCCGTGGGATCCCAGCCGCCGTGCGAGACGCCGCGCATGAGCTTGATGATGCCGAGCGGATCGACGCCGCGGATGCGGGTGACCGCGTGCTCCCGGTACGAGGGGAAGATCGTGTCCTGTGCGCGCGCGGCACGCGCGGAGCCGACCTGAGCGGCTTCCTGTCCGCGGCTCGGTGGCCACAGGGCGAGCTGGCCCTGTCGCTGCAGGTTGGTCGCCTGATTGTCGATGGCGCGGATGACGACCATGTCGCGATAGAACTGCTCGAGTTCCGCGTCACTGATCGCTTCGATCAGTGGCAGATACTGCTCTGCGGCGGCGTTGGGCGCGTAAGTGCCATCCGCCTCCAGGACGCGGACGAATTCGGTCTCTGACGAAGTCACCGTTCTACGCTATCCGCTCTCTCAGATCTCTTGCTGGAGGGGTGCCACAACGGATTGCGCAACCTGTAGGACCTTCTCCACGGATTCATGCTCGCCGACGGATATACGGATGCCGTCGCCGGAGAACGCCCTCACGACGACGTCGGCGGCATGGAAGGCCGCGGCGATCTCGATGGTGCGCTCACCCGTGGGCAGCCACACGAAGTTCGACTGGCTGTCCGGCACCGCCCATCCCTGTGCGCGGAGCGCTGCGACGAGGGTGGTGCGCCGCTCGACGATCACTGCAACGCGCTGCAGCAGCTCGGCTTCTGCGTCGAGGCTCGCGATGGCGCCGATCTCGGCTGCGGAGGTCACCGAAAGCGGGACGCCGGTCGCACGAGCCGCATCGAGCACTTTCGAGTGTCCGATCGCGTAGCCGACACGGAGGCCGGCGAGCCCGTACGCCTTGGAGAAGGTGCGCAGCACGACGACGTTCGGATGCTCCTCGAAGACCCGCTCCCCGAGGCCGTCGACGGCGCCTTCGGCGGTGACGAACTCGGCGTATGCCTCATCGAGAATGATCAGTACGTCGGCGGGGACGCGCTTCACGAACGCGGCGAACTCGGCGCTGGTGATGATGGGACCGGTGGGGTTGTTCGGCGTGCAGACGATGATCGCGCGGGTGCGGTCGGTGACGGCATCCGCCATGGCATCGAGGTCGTGGCGTCCGGTGAGGTCGAGGTCGTCCGACTCGATGAGCGGCACCTGCACCCCTGTCGCCCCCGAGACGAGCACGAGTCCCGGGTACGCCTCGAACGAGCGCCAGGCGTAGACGATCTCGTCGCCGACGGATGCTGCGGCCTGCACGAGCTGGTACAGGATGGCGACGCTGCCGCTGGCGACGTGTACCTCGTCGAGCTCGACGCCGTAGCGGGCGGCGAGGCGTTCGCGCAGGCGCGTGGCGGATGCATCCGGGTACCGGTTGATCGGGGTGGTGCTCTCGAGCGCCTCGATGACCGACGGGAGGGGTTCGAACGGGTTCTCGTTGCTGGAGAGCTTGAACGCGTCGGGGCCCGCCTGCTTGCCCTGCCGGTACGGCGCGAGGGCGGCGATCTCAGGACGAATGCGGGGAAGGATCGGCTCGGTCACGGGCTCAGTCTACGAGTGGCGCCGCCGGACGCAATCGACGCACGGGCACCATCGACGCACGGCTGATCGCGTGCAAGACTGAATTCACTATGCGCTTCATCATCCGAGTCGTCATCAACGCGTTCGCCCTGTGGGTGGTGACGCTGATCCCTGCACTGCAGGTCGACATCACTGCGTTCCCTCCCGGCGAGATGCTGCAGTTCGTGCTGACCCTGCTCGCGGTCGGCGCGATCTTCGCGCTCGTGAACACGATCATCGGGACGGTCATCAAGATCATCGCGTTCCCGCTGTACATCCTCACTCTCGGCCTGATCGGCTTAATCATCAACGGCTTCCTGCTGTGGCTGACTGCCTGGATCACGTCGGGCTTCGGCTGGGGCCTGACGCTCGGATCGTTCTGGTGGGGCGTGCTCGCGGCGATCATCATCGCGATCATCAACGCCGTGTTCGGCGGCATCCTGCGCCCGCAGAAGAACAAGCGTCGCGACTGACCTCACTCCCGTTTCGCGACGTATTCCGTCGACTCGATCGATACGGCGTCGTTCAGCTCTCGCATCTTGTCGCGCCATGCTTCCAGGCGCACGTCGTCGGATGCTTCGAGCAGTTCTGCAGTCTCGATGTACTGATCCTCGAAATGCGTGTGAACCCAGAGATCATGCATCACTCGTGGCGGATCGCCGACCCGGGTGACGACCATGCTGTCGGCAGACCCGGTCCCCGCGGGCACCCCACCACCGGCGAGACTGCTCACGATGTCATCGGTATGGCGCAGTTCTATCAGCAGCTGATGGTCGCTGACGCTCGGATGCACAGGGCTGCCCGCAGTCACCTGCACCGTCACGTCGAACTCGCTCTGCGATGACAGGTACGCCGAATTCATCGCGCCCTGAGAATGGGCGTAGACATGCACGTCATCGCCGGCCTGGGCGCCCGACTCTCTCAACGCCTCGAGCGTCGCCGCGTACGACGCGGACTCCTGGCCGGTGTACAGCTCGATGTTCGACTTCACGTCGAAGGGGTTCTCTCCGCCGTATCCGCCCGATTGCGTTCCCTTCTCGTAGAGCACGAACTTCCGCGACCCATCGGGCATGGTGTATTTCTCGACTTTGATCTGGGCGCCCCCAGCGTCCGGAAGCCGTCTGAGTCCCTCGGCGATCGTGTTCGGCGGCCCGATCGGCGATGCAGACCGCACGGGCGTGACCGAGATGGGTCCGCCATTCCCGCTCAGGCGCGCGCCGGGCGGCAATCGCCCGATGCCTGCCGCGCCCAGCATCGTCGACATGGCGAACAGCACTCCCGTATCGAGGCTCGTGCCGACGCCCTTCCACTCCAGCTCATACTGATCGTCGAGGCCCTCGAAGCGTCCCTTCTGCCACCCGGCCAGCAGCCACACTCGCATCTCACTCACCCGCGGATCAGATACTTCGAGCTCTGCGATGCGATCCAGGAGACCATCAGACGGCGCCTTGCCCTGGATGGCGAGCGCGTGTAGCTCGACCCTGCGCTCGACGAGTTCGTACGCATCGGCCATCAACGCGGCGCCCTCCCCCGCGGTCTGGCACTCCGCCTGCAGAGCCTCCGCCCGGTCGGCACTCCCCCACAACGCCGTGCTGTCGAGCACGCCGGAGGCGCCGGGCACCGAGACGAGGCATCCGTGCGCGCGACGGGCTGCGGCCGCGGCATCCGCGAGTCTCGGCGCGAGCGCGATGAGCGCATCGGCCACCGCGCGAAGCGCATCGGGATCGACGGCGATCGCACCGCCGTGCGTGACCTCGATCTCGTCGCTCATGACGCCAGTAGCGTCTGGACCTCATGCAGGCGATTCTCGAGCTCGCCGACTTCTCCTGCCGTTCGGGCTCTGAGGTCGATGAGAAGCTCGTGCAGCGCCATCACTCCCTTCGCGTGCCATTCACTGTCGGCGATGAGTGGGACGAGCGCCGCCGCCGCCTCTTCGTGTGCGGCGATCGCATCGCGCAGCGCTCGCTGTGCCGAACAACAGGCGAACAGGGCATCAGAGGCAAGAGCGTCGGCCGCGATGAAATTCAACATGAGGCAAGGATGATCCGCCCCCACACCGCCCGAATACCGAGAACCCACGAACCGTGCGAACTCCGCGCCGAACAATCGCTGTGCAGAACGAGTCGGTGACCTGCACAATGGAGGGGTGTCCCCGACGGATCCCTTCCGCGTCCTCTTCGTATGCACGGGAAACATCTGCCGCTCGCCCATGGCCGAGGTGGTCTTCCGCGACCTCGCCGAACATCAGGGCCTCGGGTCACACATCGTCTCGACCAGCGCCGGCACGAGCGAGTGGCACGTGGGAGAGCGTGCGGACGTGCGCACCATCGAAGCACTCGAACGCCGCGGATACGACGGCTCCCGCCACCGCGCGAAACCGTTCACCGCGGCATCCTTCACCGACAACGACCTGATCGTCGCACTCGACCGCACCCACGAGCGCATCCTGCGCCAGTGGGCGCGCGACGAAGATCAAGAGGGCAAGGTCACCCTTCTGCTCGCCTACGATCGCGCAGCCGAAAGCCTCGATGTCCCCGACCCTTACTACGCTGACACCGCAACGTTCGATTCGGTGCTGGCTATGATTGAAACGGCGAGCCGAGGCCTGTTCCGTCAGCTCGAACCCGCGCTGCGCAGCAATCGCGGGGTGCGCGCTCAGCCCCGCACGACGCCATCGCAGCACACGTCGCCCCAGAACTGAGGGGCCCGATCAGGAGGACTCCCCTGACTACCCCGAACGCTTTCCCCGTGCAGCCCCTGAGCCCGCTCGATGGCCGTTACCGCTCCGCAGTCGCCCCTCTGGGCGACTACCTCTCCGAGGCGGGCCTGAACCGCGCCCGCGTCGAGGTCGAGGTCGAGTGGCTCATCGCTCTCACCGATCGCTCGCTGTTCGAGACCTCTCCCATGGCGGATGCTGACAAGGAGCGCCTGCGCGGCCTCTACCGCGACTTCGGCCAGGCCGAGATCGACTGGCTGGCGGAGAAAGAGGCCGTCACCCGCCACGACGTCAAGGCCGTCGAGTACCTCGTGCGCGACCGGCTCCAGGCCCTCGGGCTCGACTCCATCGCCGAGCTCACCCACTTCGCGTGCACGAGTGAAGACGTCAACTCCGTCTCTTACGCGCTGACCGTCAAGCGCGCGGTCCAGAACGTCTGGCTCCCCGGCCTGGATGCCGTGATCGCCAAGCTCCGCGAGTTGACCGTCGAGCAGGCGGATGCCGCCATGCTCTCCCGCACGCACGGACAGCCCGCGACGCCCTCGACCATGGGCAAGGAGCTCGCCGTCTTCGCATGGCGTCTGGAGCGCGTACGCGCCCAGATCGCAGCATCCGACTACCTGGCGAAGTTCTCCGGCGCGACCGGCACCTGGTCAGCGCATCTTGCGGCTGACCCCGACGCCGACTGGCCCACCATCGCCCGCGAGTACGTCGAG
Organism: Microbacterium zouquanmingi; assembly: GCF_052266675.1. Taxonomy (NCBI): domain Bacteria; kingdom Bacillati; phylum Actinomycetota; class Actinomycetes; order Micrococcales; family Microbacteriaceae; genus Microbacterium; species Microbacterium zouquanmingi. The sequence continues at coordinate 368,009 of NZ_JBQPRA010000001.1, read as the reverse complement.
GGACTGGGTCTGGGCTTCAACATCCTGACCACCCAGATCGAATCGCATGACTGGCAGGTCGAGCTCTACGACCGGGTGCGTCACGTCGGCGGCATCCTGCACAACCTCGCGACCGACATCTGGACTTACATCTCGATCGGTTACTTCACGCAGATCCCCGTCGCCGGTGCGACCGGGTCGTCGACGATGCCGCACAAGATCAACCCGATCCGCTTCGAGAACGCCGAAGCGAACCTCGAGCTGTCGGCGGCCCTGCTCGGCTCGCTGTCGCAGACGCTGGTCACCAGCCGCATGCAGCGCGACCTCACCGACTCGACCACGCAGCGCAACATCGGCGTCGCGTTCGGGCACTCGCTGCTCGCGCTGGACAACCTGCGCCGCGGCCTCGGCGAGATCTCGCTCGCGCGCGAGGTGCTGCTCGATGACCTCGACCACAACTGGGAGGTCCTTGCCGAGGCCATCCAGACCGTCATCCGCGCAGAGGTCGTCGCCGGCCGTTCGACGATCAGCGACCCCTACGCGCTGCTGAAGGAACTCACCCGCGGTCACCGCGTCGGCGCCGCAGAGCTGGCGGAGTTCGTCGGAGGTCTCGAGATCGGAGACGCCGCCAAGCAGCGCCTGCTCGCGCTCACCCCCGCGACCTACACCGGTATCGCCGAGCGACTCGCGAAGTAGCGCGGCCGCTGCGCCACAGCAAGTCGGTGGTACGGTCACCTCGTGCCCACAGATCCGCAGCCGAACGGCGATGACGCGACCCTTGCCGTAACCCTGAGCGGCGGCGGTGCCTTCGGCGCAGCTCACGCGGGGGTGCTCCGAGTTCTCGAAGAGCGCGGCATCCGTCCGGGCATCGTGACCGGCACGAGCTCCGGCGCCCTCGTCGGATCGGCGTACGCTGCAGGTCTGGACGGCGCGGCTATCGAAGACATCACGCGCCGGTTCCGTTGGAACAGGATCGCGAAGTGGACCCTGCGGCCGCGCTGGGGACTGCTGGATACCACCATCACCACCGACGCCATCCACGGACTCCTCGGCCACGACCCGCAGATCGAGGAGCTCCCTCGCCGCTTCGGAGCCGTCGCCACAGACCTGCGCACGCGTCGCGCCGTGACGCTCACCAAGGGCCCGCTGAGTACTGCGCTGCGCGCGACGATCGCCGTCCCGGGGCTCCTCCCACCAGTGCGATCAGATGGCCGACTGCTCGCTGATGGCGGCATGATCGACAACGTTCCCCACGCGGCCGCGAAAGAGCTCGGCGCCGAGCGTGTGATCGTCGTGCATCTGCACGCGAAGTGGGAGAACGTCCGCATGATGCGCACGATCACGCAGACCGCTGACCTCGCTCGCGATCCGAACGTGATCCTGATCCAACCCGAGATGGAGCGGATGGCTCAGTGGACGATGCGTGACGTCAGCCGGCTCATCGACGAGGGTCGACGCGCGGCGAACGTCGCGCTCGATGCTGCGGTGCTTTAGCGCTCATTGCCCCTTGGGGGCTCGCCGATGGGGAAGCACGCACGCCACGACAGCCATCGCGGCGGCAATCCACAGCGATGTGGTGCCGAGTCCGTGGAAGGCGATTCCGCCGAGTGCTGCTCCCACGGCAAGAACGAACCAGAAACCTGCGGTACTCAACCAGCTCCACGGATGCGGTGTTCCGATACCCGCCACCAGCTGGTGGGCTGCCTTCACCAAGGTTCCAGTGACGTACGTCAGCCCGACCTTCACATCGGTGTCCGCAGCCAGGACCGAACTCGTCAGCCCGCCGACGACCGCGATCAGCATCACTCCGAAATGCGCCGATGCGGTGTTCGCCACGATCGCGGCCACGATGGTCAGCGCAGCCAGCAGGATCATCGCGCCGCGATGCCCCCTCGAGCCGCCCCAGCGCACGATCGATGCCCCGGCCACGCAGCCGATGAAGAACAGGATGAGCAAGGCCGCTGACACACCGACGAGGCTCCACCGACCAGTAGCTACCGCATACCCCATGACCGTTGTGTTCCCCGACATGAATGCGACGAAGTTCCCCTGAAGCACCATGAAGGCGATCGCGTCGACGAAACCAGCAAGGCCCAGCAGCCAGACACCGAGGAGCACGTCTGACGACACACGCGCAGTTTCACTCGTCATCGGATACGGGTGCTCAGGGTGACGATGATCCCGAGTTCGCGGCATCGCTCGAGGGCTCGTCGCCGGACTCTTCGTCGTACAGCACTGGACGCTCGAGCGTCTCTTTCTCGTACTCACGCGGGTCGACCGCGAGGATCAGCATCGACATGACGAGCAGCGTCACGATGAATGCGCCCCCGCCGACGACGAGTCCCAGCACGAGCGGTGTGAGACCGGTGTAGGTGCCGTTGGAGATCGCGCTGTTGACTCGCGACGTGAATGCTCCGGTCGAGACGAACGTCACGACCGCGGCGAAGATCCCGGTTCCCAGCGCAATGCCGAGCAGATGCAGCGGACGCAACAGCTCTCGACGTGTCGACTTCTTCTCGCTCACGCGGTGCCTCCCGATTCGACCGATTCGCTCGCGGATGCGCCGGAATCAGCCACCCCGTCTGTCGCAGATGCCGCACCCGATGACGAGGGACGATTCGGCGAGAAGCCGGCGATCGCGAGGAAGACCGCGACGATCGCCGTGTAGCCGCCGAACATGCCGACCGCGAGAATGATTCCAGAGAGCGTCAGCGCTCCCGCCCCATCGACCGAATACTGCAGTGCATAGTCGGACGGGATGAACACAAGCACGACCGCGAGCACGAGACCCAGCGTGCCGATCGTGATGGCGTCTTTCGAGGTCGGGTCTGTGCGGCGACCGCGAAGCCCCGCGATCAGCTCGACGAGACCGGATGCCGCAGCCCAGACGATCACGACGATGAAGAACGCACCGTCGGTGCGCCAGGTCGGGACGCTGCTGGCCATTGCCGCGAGCAGGTCGATGACAGCGAGCAGGATGAACGGCCAGCGAGTGCCGGCGGATGCAACGATCCAGGCTCCGACGATCAGAAGGAACCCGCTCGCAGCGACGAATCCACCGAACACGGCGAAGCCGACAGCGGCCGAGTGATCGGAGGAGAACGTGATCATGAGTGCGGATGCCGCAGCGAACAGCGCGCGCAGCAACTGGATGTGGCGCACAGAGAACGTGCGAGCAGGGGCAGACATGACGGATCCTCGGTCTTCCGGGGTGATCACTCCAGTCTACGCGCCCGTAGCTATGGGACGACCCGGGGTATTCGACCACGCGCTCCACGAGCCGTGGAAGATCTTCACGTCGATTCCTGCCTCCGCGAGCACCAGTGCAGTGTGGGCAGCGGTGAGCCCCGAACCGCAATAGGTCGCGACCTGTGTGTCGGCGTCGACGCCGACTGCCGCGAAGTTCGCGCGCAGCTCGTCCGCGCCGAGCAGCGTGCCGCCCTCCCCGATGTGCACGGTGGTCGGCAGGTTCACCGCACCCGGGATGTGACCTGCGATCGGATCCATCGGCTCGACCTCGCCGCGGAACCTCTCCGGTGCGCGAACGTCGAGCAGCACCCCGTGCTCGGGGAAGGCTGCCGCCTCATCGATCGTCAGGCTGTCGCCTGAGACATCGGTCAGAGTGATCATGCCGGGGGTGTACTCTGCCGATCCGCTCTCCGCATCGCCACCTGCCGCCTTCCAGGCAGCCCAGCCGCCATCCAGCACGCGCACGTCAACGCCTCCGTGCGACAGCAGCCACCAGGCTCGGGCAGCGGAAACTCCGATTCCGTCGTCGTACACGACGACGGAATCGCCGTCATCGAGACCCCAACGCCGCGCGGCATCCTGCACCTGCTCTGTCGAGGGAAGCGGATGCCGTCCTTCAGCCGGAGCGCCGGATCGCGACAGATCCTTCTCCACATCGACGAACACCGCACCGGGGATGTGACCTGCCAGATACTCCTGCTGACCGTCTGTCCTGCCCAGCTGCCACCGCACGTCGAGGACGCGCACTGCTTCCGCAGTGATCAGGCCAGCCAGTTCAGTGGCAGTCACCAGGTGGGTCATGGCTCAGTCCTCGTCGTCCTCGTCCTCGTCATCGTCCTCGTCATCGTCATCGTCATCGTCATCGTCATCGTCATCGGAATCGTCTTCCGGAGCCAACTCGATGATCTCGTCGCCCTCTTCGAGCACGTCCACGTCATCGGCGTCATCCGTGTCGCCGTCATCCGCAGCATCCGTGCCGAGCACACCGTCGGGGCGGATCAGCTCGCGCACCTCGGCCATGAAGCTGTTCAGCTGCTGCTGCTGCCAGCGCAGCTGACGGGTGCGGTCCTCAGCATCGCGCACCACGTCGGTGGTGTGACCGATGACGGTGCTGACGATCTTCTGCGCCTTCTGGCGCGCCCGGTCGAGGGTCTCGCGTGCGCGCATCTGCGCATCGGCCTCGATCGACTGCGACTGCGAGCGCATCAGCCGCTCATAGTCGTCGGCCTTGGCGGAGATCCGCTTGGAGTGCTCGAGCGACGACGCGACCTGCTCGTTCGCGTCGGTCGTGATGCGCTCGGCGTGCGCAACCGCCTGGTTGTGCAGCAGCAGGAACTCCTGCTGCGCGTCATCCTGACGGCGCGTCAGGGTCTCTTCGAACTCGAGGACGCGCGCGTTCATCTCGCGCACCTCGCGCTCAGCATCCGCTCGCTGCTGCGTCGTCTCGCGCGTGACCATCGAGCGCAGCGCGGCCGCGCCCTTCTCGGCCTCGGTGCGGACGGTTGCAGCTTCCTGCTCGGCCTGGTTGACCTTCTCGGCGGCGTGCGCGGCCTCGCGCTCAAGACGCGCCTCGTGCGCGGTGTATTCGGTGTCGATGCGTAGTCGCACCTGATCTGCATCGTTCTGGGCCTGCGTGGTGACGCGGTCGACCTCGGTGGCGAGCTCGGTGCGGCGGCCATCGATCTCCTCGCGTGCGGCCTGCAGCAGACGCTCGGCCTGCACTGCGGCGTTCTCGATGAGGACGGATGCCTGCTCCTCGGCCACGCGCAGAACGGCCTCGAACTGCAGTCGGGATCCTGCCGAGTCATCGTCACGCGGCGCATCCACGAGTTCGTTCGAGAGTGCAGTGACCTGCTGCTCGGCCTCCTCGACCTGCGCACGGGCGGCAGTGAGATCGGCCTCGAGTGCGGCGATGCGCTCCTCATCCTCGGCGCGAGCCGTGGCGATCTTCTCGTCCTGCTGCTTCTCGATCTCAGCGACTCGTGCGTCATGCTCCGCGGCGAGCTGCTCGCTCTCCGCCCGTGCGGCATCGAGTTCTTCGCGCACCGACTCGACGTCGCGACTCACGCCAGAGCGAGCATCAGCGAGCTCGTTCTCCACGCGCTGCACCTGCATGCGAAGGCCTGCGACCGCAGCGTCCACTTCACCTCGGTCGTATCCGCGGAATCCGACGGTGAAGCTGTCCTGTTCGCGCGACTGTCCTTGCGCGAGCTGATCGAAGAAATCCCCATCCTGGGTTGTGCGGTTCTCGCCGTTATCGGTCATGGGTTCCACCTTTCGGAACGGTGCGCCTCGCACGATCTCCGCGATACCGAGCCAGGTCGGAGCAAGAGGAGATGGGGCTGCGGATTTGTGAGGAGAAACGAGACTCGGAGCTCGCCGACAAGCCTAACGAGTGCACTGCCTCCGCGGGAAGCGCCGATCGAGATAACGCAGAGCCGCATGCACAGATAAACTGCCGGGCGACCCCCAAGCGAAGGACTCCGCAATGCCGCGTTTCGACCTGCCCGTAGATGAGCTGCGCACGTACCGCCCCGAAGTGGCCGAGCCCGCGGACTTCGATGACTTCTGGGAGCAGACCCTCACGGAGTCGCGTGCACTCGCGCAGCCGATCCAGCTGCGGCGCATCGACTCTCCTCTGCAGTCGGTCGAGGTCTACGACGCCACCTTCAGCGGATTCGGCGGAGACCCCGTCGGCGGGTGGCTGCTGCTGCCAGCGGGCTCCGATGAGCCGCTGCCTGCCGTCGTGGAGTACATCGGCTACGGGGGCGGGCGGGGTCTTCCGCACGAGCGTCTCGGATGGGCCGTCTCGGGTTACGCGTACTTCCTCATGGACACCCGAGGCCAGGGAAGCGTCTGGGGCACCGGCGGCACCACCGCCGATCCGCACGGCACGGGGCCCGCAGTACCGGGTTACATGACACGCGGAATCGAAGACCCGCACGACTACTACTACCGCCGGGTCTTCACCGATGCTGTGCTCGCGATCGACGCGATCCGCTCTCTCGACCGCGTCGACGCCGCCCGCGTCGCCATCTGCGGCGGGAGCCAGGGCGGTGGCATCGCGATCGCAGCGGCAGGACTCGCGACCGGCCTTGCCGCCGCGATGCCCGAAGTGCCTTTCCTGTGCCACTTCGAGCGCGCGGTGGGCATGACCGGCCGCGATCCGTACCAGGAGATCGTGCGGTATCTCGCCGTGCACCGCGAAGCCGTGACAGACGTCTTCAAGACGCTGTCGTACTTCGACGGCGTGAACTTCGCCAGGCGCGCCACCGCCCCCGCACTTTTCTCGGTCGCCCTGCTCGACCCGGTGTGCCCTCCCTCGACGGTGTACGCCGCGCACAACCGCTGGGGCGGATCATCCGAGATCGTCGATTACCACTTCAACGAGCACGAGGGTGGCCAGGGACTGCACTGGGAGAAGCAGGCGGCATTCCTCGCCGAGCAGCTCGCCGGCTGAGCGCGTTTCTGCTCTGAGCAGAACGGCTGTCGCACGTTCGGATCTCGGCGTTACCGTGAACCATGGCTGATATCCTCGCGTTCCCCCGTCCCGCACCTCGTCGCCCTGAACCGCTGTGGCGCGAGATGCTCGGCGACCAGTTGCGTCGCCTGCGTCACGAGCACGAAGAGACGCTCGGTGAGACGGCCGCCAAGGCCGGGGTCTCGCCGCAGTACCTCTCCGAGGTCGAGCGCGGACTCAAGGAGCCCTCCAGCGAGATGATCGCTGCCATCGCAGGCGCCCTTGAGACCACGCTCATCGATCTCACCAGCAGTGTGGCCGAGGAGCTGCGCTCGACCACGACGGTGGAAGCTGCCGTCGTGTCGAGCGCCCGCGGGGCTCTCGCCCTCGCGGCGTGAGTCTCTGCACGCCCGTCAGCCCAGATCACAGATGTCAGCCCAGAACCGGGATTTCCGCTGACGGGTGTGATCCGTGCTGACGAGTGTCTGCGCGGACTACTGGTTCGTCGTCCGCTCCCCAAGCACGGTGTCGATCAGTCCGTAAGCGAGCGCTGCGGATGCAGTGAACACCCGATCCCGATCGGTGTCCGCGCGCAGCGCTTCGACGGTCCGGCCGGTGTGGCGTGCGAGGGTGGACTCCAGATCCGAACGTACCCGTACCACCTCATCGGCGGCGAGGATCAGATCGGGGATCGCTCCGCGCGACTGTCCGGCCGGCTGATGGAGCACGATGCGCGCGTGCTCGAGAGCCGCTCGCTGACCGGGTGCGCCGGCCGCGGCGAGCAGCGCCGCCGGGCCGATTGCCTGACCGATCACGGTCGTCGCGACGGCAGGGCGAATGTGCTGCATCGTGTCGTAGATCGCCAGCGCCGCCCCCGGATCTCCGCCCTCGCTGTTGATGTAGAACTGGATGCCGGTGTCTGGGCTGTCTGAATCCAGATGCAGCAGTTGCGCGATCAGTGCGTTCGCCACACCGGCATCAATTCCGGTCCCGAGGTAGATGACGCGTTCTGCGAGCAGGTGCGAGTACACGTCCATGACGCGCTCGCCGCGCGGATGCTGCGCGATGACGTTCGGGATCGTGTAGCTGCTCATGACTTGGGTCCTTCCGCTCCGAGGCCGACTCGCGCTCTGCGCGGTGGCAAGATCTGTGCGAAGTCGTCGACGATCTCGTCGATGAATCCGTACTTCTGTGCTTGTGCCGCGGTGTACCAGCGATCGTGCAGCGAGTCTTCGAAGATGCGCTCCGTCGTCTGCCCGGTGTCATCGGAGATGAGGCCGAGCACCGTGTCGCGCATGTGCCGAAGATCGTCGGCCTGCGTCTCGAGCTCGCCGGCAGAACCGCCGATCCCCGCTGAGCCCTGGTGCATGAGGACCCGGGCATGCGGGAGGGCCCGCCGCTTGCCCTTCGTGCCGCCGGAGAGCAGGAACTGCCCGGCGCTGGCCGCCATGCCGAGGGCGAGGGTGGCGACGTCGTTGGGGATCAGCTTCATGAGGTCGCGGATTGCGAGCATCGATGGGACGGAGCCGCCCGGCGAGTGGATCCACAGCGCGATGTCTGATGCCGGATCCTCTGCCGAGAGGGTGAGCAGTTGCGTCATCAGCAGCGTGCCGTTGTCATCGTCGAGCCCGCCGTCGAGCACGATCACGCGTTCGTGGAACAGTGCTCGTCTGGCTTCAGGACCGAAATGCGGAATGGGTGTGTCTTCGCTCATGTCTCCACCCTGTGCGGCATCCGCGGGCAGAGAGCGTGAATCCGCTCACGGCCGATCTGCCGTGAGCGGATTCGTCTGCTGAGTCCTACGCGATCGCGAGCGTACGGCGGTGGCTGACCCGGTGACCGACCCAGAATCCGATGGCGATCAGGCCGATCAGCACTGCGCCGAGCATCCAGGGCAGCATCGACGGCGCAGCCTGTGCGGTCGCGGTTGCGAGAGTGCCCGAACCGTCGGCGATCTGGCCGTTGCCCGCGGCGAGGTCGGCGGCGCCGGCCTCGAGTCGTCCGCCGCCTTCGGCGAGGTCGCTGGATCCGCTGGCGATCGTCGTCGCACCTTCGGAGAGAGCACCGATGCCGCTGTTGAGGTCGGCGGCGCCCGCCTGCAGAGTGGCCGTGCCCTCGGCGAGCGAGGCTGCGCCGTCGTTCAGGGCCGTGGCACCGGAGTTCAGTCGTGCGGATCCCTCGCGCAGCGAGCTCGCACCGTCGGACAGCGTCGAAAGACCACCCGAGAGGCGGCTCGCGCCCGCCGTGAGGTCCGAGGTGCCGGCCTTCAGCGGCTGCAGCCCCGTGGCGAGCTGCTGCGCACCGGTGGAGAGCTGAGAGGTGCCGGCCTTGAGTGCGGTCGCACCCTGCACGAGCGCCGGAGCGCCCTGCTTCGCATCGACCAGTGCCACGGTGCCCGGCCATCCGGCAGCGGCGTTGCCATAGACCAGTGCGCCTGCTCCGGCTGCGAGGCCCTGAGCGCCTGCTGCGGCGTCGATCGTGCCCTGCGCGAGTGCTGGCGCTGCGGCAGCGGCACCGGCGATGCCGTCGACCTGCGCATCGACGCCGGCGGCAAGGGTTGCCAGCTGCTGCAGCTGCGTGTCTTCTGGATGAGCGGCGGCGAGCGCTGCCAGCCCATCAGCGAGGGTCTGCGAGTTCTGCGGCACCTCAGCCGCGACAACCGAGATCGTGGGTGCGGCGGCTGCGAGTCCGTGCAGCTGCGGGGTGACTGCGGCAGAGAGACCAGCACTCAGATTGTCGGCTCCCGTGAGTACCTGACCGGCGACCTGGTGCGCCCCTGCGACACCAGCCGCGAGGTTGGTCACGCCGCCGAGTACCTGCTGGGCGCCCGCGTCCGCGTCGCGCGCACCGGTTGCCAGGGTCTGAGCGCCGGTGACGGCGGTCTGAGCGCCGGCATCCAGCTTCTGCGCACCGGCGGTCAGGTCCTGCGCGCCAGTCAGCGCGGTCTGAGCGCCAGAGCTGAGTCGGCCAGCGCCGTCCTGAGCGCTCGCGGCACCGGCGGCGAGCGTGTCTGCACCGGCGGCAAGCGTGGCTGCGCCGGTCGAGGCACTGAGTGCGCCGGCGGCGAGCTTCTTCGAGCCGTCGTGTGCGCTGGATGCGCCATCGGCGAGGCCCTCCGTGCCCGCAGCAAGCTTGCCCGCGCCCTCAGAGAGGTCCTTCGCACCGATGGCGAGGTCGCTCGATCCCTCATGTGCGGTCACGGTTCCATCGGACAGTTCGGCCGCACCGGCGGCGATCTTTCCGGTCGTCATGAAGAAGAGCGCCACCATCACGGCAAGAAGCACGGCGAGGATGATGACAGTGATGCGCAGGCCATTGCCGTGCACGTGAGGCGTAGAACTCGTCATTGAGGCTCCAAGGATCTGTGGCGTCGTCGCCACTGGTGATCGTATGGGTGGGCTGCGGAAAGCCTCCGCGCTTTGCCACCAGGAACTAAGTTTCACGAGGATCGGTACTTGGTTTCTTGTTGGGCGTCCACAAACGCGCCTCGGAAGCGACGGGCATCGGTTGTTTTCGGTGCGCCTAAAAGGTACGTTTTCGGTGTGCCTAAAAATTATGGTCGCGTGCTCGCGCTCCTCGCGATGAGCGCTCTCGCGCTGTCCGGATGCTCCGGTCCACCGACCGACGCGCCGGACGATCGTCCCGTCGTGCTGACGACCTTCACGGTGCTGGCCGATATCGCCCAGAACGTCGCCGGTGAGCACCTGCGGGTCGAGTCGATCACCAAGCCCGGCGCCGAGATCCACGGCTACGAGCCCACGCCGGGAGATGTGCGTCAGGCGGCCAGCGCCCAACTGATCCTCGATAACGGGCTGAACCTCGAGGCCTGGTTCGCGCAGTTCGTCAACTCCGTGCACGTGCCGCACGTCGTCGTCTCAGAGGGCATCGACGTTCTCGACGTCACGGCGGATGCGTACGCCGGCAAGCCCAATCCGCACGCGTGGATGAGTCCGCTGAACGTGCAGCGCTATGTCGACAACATGGCGGAGGCGTTCGCCGACCTCGACCCCACCCACGCCGCGGATTTCGCCGCCAACGCCGAGGGGTACAAGCAGGAGCTTCAGCGGGTGCAGGACGACCTGGTCGATGCGCTGGCGCAGCTGCCGGCGAACGAACGCGCGCTGGTCACGTGCGAAGGAGCGTTCTCGTACCTGGCTCGAGATGCGGGACTCGCGGAGGCGTATATCTGGCCCGTCAACGCCGAGCAGCAGGCGACGCCGCGCCAGATCGCCGCGACCATCGAGTTCGTGAAGGACAACGAGGTTCGCGCGGTGTTCTGCGAGTCGACGGTGTCGGATCGAGCGATGCAACAGGTGGTCGAGGCATCCGGTGCGAAGTTCGGCGGAGTCCTCTACGTCGATTCGCTCTCGACGGCCGACGGTCCTGTGCCGACCTATCTCGACTTGATCCGCCACGATGCCGATCTGATCGTCGCCGGACTTACCGGGACGACGCCATGATCGATGTCACAGGTGTCACTGTGCGATACGGCGAGGTGCTCGCACTCGATGACGTGTCGCTGCGCGTCGAGCCCGGCCGCGTCACCGGACTCATCGGCATGAACGGCTCAGGCAAGTCGACGCTGTTCAAGACGATTCTGGGGCTGGTGCGGCCAGCATCCGGTGTCGTCTCGATCAACGGGGGCGACCCGACATCCGCCCGGAAGCGCGGCCTCATCGGGTACGTGCCGCAGAGCGAAGACGTGGACTGGGCGTTTCCGGTCTCGGTGCGCGACGTGGTGATGATGGGGCGGTACGGACGACAGGGATTCCTGCGGCGAGCGCGGCCTGCAGATCGGGATGCCGTAAGAGAGGCTCTCGAGCGCGTCGAGCTCACCGACCTCGCCGATCGGCAGATCGGACAGCTCTCGGGTGGACAGCGCAAGCGGGCCTTCGTCGCTCGGGGCATCGCCCAGGGGTCCGAGGTTCTGCTGCTGGACGAGCCGTTCGCGGGCGTCGACAAGCGCAGCGAGGCGACGATCGTGCGGCTGCTGCGCGAGCTCGCGGCATCCGGCCGCACGGTGCTGGTGTCGACGCACGACCTGCATGCGCTGCCTGCTCTTGCGGATGAGGCAGTGCTGCTACTGCGGCGAGCGCTGTTCCACGGGTCGGTGGCCGAGGCGCTCGAGCCGGCGAATCTCGCTCGGGCGTTCGGGTTGGATTCTCCGGAGGAGGCAGCATGATTCTCGACTGGATCCTCGAACCCCTGCAGTACGACTTCATGGTGCGCGCGCTGGTGACGACGGTGATCGCGGCGGTGGTGTGTGCGCTGCTGTCGTGCTGGCTGGTGCTGGTGGGGTGGTCGCTGATGGGCGATGCGGTCTCGCACGCGGTGCTGCCCGGCGTCGTTCTCGCGTACGTGTTCGGTGCACCGTTCGCGCTCGGGGCGCTGGTGTTCGGGTTCCTCGCGGTGGGGCTGATCGGACTGATCCGTGGGACGAGCAGGGTGAAAGAGGATGCCGCGATCGGCATCGTCTTCTCGACCCTGTTCGCGCTGGGGCTCGTGATGATCTCGGTGACGCCGAGCCAGACCGATCTGAATCACATCATCTTCGGCAACATCCTGGGCGTCTCGGATGCCGACCTCGTGCAGATCTGTGTGCTTGCCGCCGTCGCGTTCACCGTGCTCGTCGTCAAGCGGCGTGACCTCACCCTGTACGCCTTCGATCCGACGCATGCCTTCGCGATCGGGCTGTCACCGCGGTTCCTTGGCGCGCTGCTGCTCGGCGTGCTCGCGCTCACGGCGGTCGTCGCCCTGCAGGTGGTCGGCGTCGTGCTCGTGGTGGCGATGCTCATCATCCCCGGAGCGACGGCGTATCTGCTGACCGACCGGTTCGGGCGGATGCTGGTGATCGCTCCCGTTATGTCAGCGGCGTGCAGCGTGGTCGGGATCTATCTCAGCTACTGGGTGGATGCGGCATCCGGCGGACTCGTGGTCGTCGTGCAGGGGTGCGTGTTCGCGCTCGTCTACCTGTTCGCGCCGCGCCAGGGCGCGCTCTGGCGGCTCTGGCAGCGCATACGCTGGATCGATGGCCATCGAACCTCTCGTCCTGCCCGCATCTGACTGGGCGGTGTTCGTCGCCGAGCGCGCCGACACCGCACTGAGCACCGCGCGCGACGTCGCCGGGCAGCTGAAGGACGGCTCTGCACGCACCCCGCTCGAGACCCTCGAGCTCTGGAACATCGGCGACACCGCGGTGATGAACGCCGCGAGCATGACCGAGCTGTTCTCTGAGGTCCACCCCGATGCTGCGGTGCGCGAGATCGCTGAAGATCGGATGCAGAACGCGGCATCCTTCGTCACGGAACGCGATCAGGACCGCGAGCTCTACGCGGTGCTCGCTGCCGTCGATGCATCCGCACTCGACGCCGACGCCGCCCGCCTGCTCGATCGCACGTTGCGGGACTTCCGCCGCGGCGGCGTGGACCAGGACGATGACACTCGTGCGCGCCTGTCCGAGATCGCAGCCCGGATCACCGTGATCGAGCAGGAGTTCTCGCGCCATGTCCGCGACGATGTGCGCAGCATCCGTATTGCTCCCGAGCGTCTCAACGGCTTGCCCGACGATTTCCGCGCATCGCACCCCGCCGGCGACGACGGACTCGTCGAGATCACGACCGACTATCCCGACTTCCGGCCGTTCCGCGCGTATGCACATGATCGTGCCGCCCGCGAAGAGATCGCCCGTGCGTACAACTCCCGCGGATGGCCTGCCAACGACGCACTGCTGCACGAACTGCTCGACCTGCGCGCAGAGCAGGCGGGCCTGCTCGGATACAGCTCTTGGCCGGACTACGACGCCGAAGTGAAGATGATCGGCACGGGTGGCGCGATCGCCGAGTTCATCGATCGCATCGCCGAACTCTCGGCTGATCGTGCGCAGGCCGATGCCGATGCGCTCCTCGCCCGCGCACAGCAGGACGACCCGTCGTTCACCGAGATCACCACTGCGGACTCGGACTACTACGGCGAGCTCATCCGCCGCGAGCAGTACGACGTCGACGCTCAGGCAGTGCGCGAGTACTTCGACTTCTCTCGGGTGCGCGAGGGGCTACTGTCGGTGACGGGCCGCCTGTTCGGCCTCGAGTACCGCGCGGTGGATGCGCCGACCTGGGCAGACGATGTCACGAGTTACGACGTGCTGCGGGGCGGGGAGCGCATCGGACGCATCCATCTCGATCTGCATCCGCGCGAGGGCAAGTACAAGCACGCCGCGCAGTTCGACCTGGTACGGGGCGTGCGCGGCACGCAGCTGCCCGAGGGCGTACTGGTGTGCAACTTCCCGCGCGGGCTGATGGAGCACGAGCAGGTCAAGACCCTGTTCCACGAGTTCGGTCACCTGCTGCACCATGTGCTCGGCGGCGACCAGAAGTGGGTGCGCTTCTCGGGCGTCGCCACCGAATGGGACTTCGTCGAGGCCCCCTCGCAGATGCTCGAGGAATGGGCGTGGGATGCGGACATCCTCCGCACCTTCGCCGTGGATGCCGCTGGCGAGCCGATCCCGGCCGACCTCGTCGCTCGCATGCATGAGGCCGCGGACTCCGATCGCGGCCTCTGGGCGCGAACGCAGATCTTCTACTCCGCGGTCTCGTACTGGCTGCACCAGGAGCGTCCGGACAATCACGATGTCGCGATCGCCGAGCTCTCCCGCCAATACTCGGTCATCGCGCCGCTGGCCGACACGCACTTCCAGTCCGGGTTCGGACACCTCACCGGCTACAGCTCGGCGTACTACACGTACATGTGGAGCCTGGTGATCGCGAAGGACATGTTCAGCGCATTCAACCCTGAGGACCTGTTCGCCGCCGACGTCGCGGGCCGGTACCGCGACGAGGTGCTCGCGCGCGGAGGATCAGCGGATGCCGCCGACCTGGTGGCCGCATTCCTCGGGCGGGAGTACTCGTTCGACGCTTTCGGAAAGTGGCTCGCCGGGAGCTGATGCGGCCTCCGCGCTGCTCAAAACTGCTTACGCTGCAGAAGTTTCAGCCGCGCGAGCAGTTTTTAGCCGCGCGAGTCAGGAAACAGCCGCGCGAGCCGCCTCTTCGGAGTCCACAACCGTCGCGAACGCCTGCGCAAGGTCAGCGATCAGGTCGCCGACGTGCTCCAGACCGACCGAGAGTCTCAGCACATCAGCATCCGGCCTGGCATCCGCCGGCACCGGTCGGTGCGTGAGGGCGGCCGGATGCTGAATGAGCGAGTCCACTCCGCCGAGCGAGACCGCATGTGTGAAGAGCTTCACCGACCCTGCGACAGCGCTCGCGGCCGCGTAGCCGCCCCGCATCCGGATCGCGATCATCGCACCCGTGCCGTGCATCTGCCGCTCCAGAATGCCGTCGGGGTCGCCGTCGAGTCCGGGGAAGAAGACCTCGTCGACGCCTGGCTGATCGATCAGCCACTGCACGAGCGCCTGCGCGTTCTCCTGCTGGCGCGCCATCCGCACCGGCAACGTCGTGAGCCCGCGGTGCAGCAGGTAGGCGCCGAGCGGATGCAGCACGCCGCCGGTGATCGCACGCACCCGGCGCAGCGCCTCGGCGGTCTCTTCGTTGCAGGCCACGACGCCGGCGATCACGTCGCCGTGCCCGCCGAGGTACTTCGTTGCGCTGTGCAGTGACATCGCCGCACCATGATCGAGCGGGTTCTGCAGGATGGGGGTCGCGAACGTGTTGTCGACGACAACCGGCACGTCTCCCGCCGCGCGGACGACCGCAGCGATATCGACGAGCTCTAGAGTCGGGTTCGCGGGGGTCTCCATGACGACGAGTCCGGTGTCGGGGCGGATGCTGACGCCCACTTCAGAGGCGTGACAGAAAGTCGTCTCGGTACCGAGCAGGCCGGAGCCGAGCAGGTGGTCGGTCCCGCCGTACAGCGGACGGACGGCGACGACGTGCCGCTTGCCCGTGGCCGATGTCATCGCGAGGATCACGGCGGTCATCGCCGCCATTCCGGAGGAGAACGCAACGGATGCCTCGGCGTGCTCCATCTCGGCGAGAGCTTCTTCGAAACGGCCGACCGTCGGGTTCCACAGTCGGGCGTAGACCATGCTGCCATCCGCAGGCGGTCGCCCACCGGTCGCCATCGCCTCATAGGAGTCACCGCCGCGCTCGACGTCGGGCAGCGGGTTCGTCGTCGACAGGTCGATCGGCAGGGCGTGGACCCCGAGGTCGGTCAGGTCACCGCGCCCGCTGTGGACGGCGACGGTGTCAGGATGCAAGGACTGGTCACTCATGCTTCCACATTGCCGGAATCCCAACGAGAATAGGAGAATCCGACAGTATCCGTCGTCTGATCAGAACTTCTCGCATTTTTCTACAAGAATCGAGCGCCCTGGAGGTGGCCGAATTGGCGAATTCCCCACTCGACGAAGTCGACCTGAGAGTGCTTGCCGCCCTCAGCACCCGCGCCGACCTCACCAACAAGGCGCTCGCGCAGCAGCTGGGCCTGGCTGAATCCACGTGCGCGCACCGCGTGCGCAGCCTGCGCGATCGCGGGATCATCCGCGACTCCCGTATCCGGCTCGACCACGCGGCTTTGGGCTTCCCGCTCGAGGCGATCATCAAGGTACGCCTTGCGAACCACACCGGCGACAAGGTCAACGCGCTCTTCGATGCGCTCGTCGCGACACCGCAGGTGCTGCAGGTGTTCCACGTCGCGGGCGTCGATGACTTCCTCCTGCATGTGGCAGTGCGGGATGCCGCGGCCCTCCGCGACATCGTCCTCGAGCACATCACGGTGCATCCGGTCGTGCGCGGCACCGAGACTCAACTGGTCTTCGAGCTCCGCGACGGTCGAGGCGTGCTCGGCTGACCCGGAGGACCGATCAACTCAGCGGCGCAGCAGCTTCTTCCACCGCTTCTGCATCACGATCGGAATGGGCTGCGTGACCACAGCATCCACGGTCAGCGAGCTGTTGTCGGGCCCGACGAGCGCGATCGGCGTGGTGAGCGTCGGCTCATCCGGATCGACGGGCATCTTCGCCAACGCGCGATGCGCGCGCACATACGCCGGAATGAGGATCACGACGGCACCGATCCACGCGAGCGGGTTGCTCAGCGCGACACCGCCGAAGCCGAGCAGACCGCCGAGCACGACAGCAGCTCCCACACGCATGAAGAGCTCGACGACTCCCGTCACCGTGGGGATCATTGCCTGGCCGAGCCCCTGCAGTGCGCCGCGCAGCACGAACAGCGTTCCCAGCAGCGCGTAGGCCGATCCATTGATGATGAGCATGAGGTGGGCGAGCTCGACGACCTCATCCGCCCCCTCGCCGACGAACAGTCGCACGAGGTTCGTGCCGAACGCGATGAGCACGACACCGAGGATGACCGAGGCGATGATGGCCATCCAGGTCGCCTGCTTCACACCGGCACGGATGCGGTCGGGCCGGCGCCCGCCGAAGTTCTGCGCCACATACATCGAGACCGCGAGGCCGAGGGATGCGAGCAGGGCGGTGGCGAGGCTGTCGACACGGGATGCCGCGGTGTACGCCGCGACGGCATCGGCACCGAGCACGTTCAGGGCCACCTGCACGACCAGGGTTCCGATCGCGATGATCGAGGCCTGGAAGCCCATCGGCAGCCCGAGCCGAAGGTGGTCGGCGACGTCGTCGCCGGTGATCTTCCAGTCCTCGCGCCGAACGTGCAGAACCGGAATGCGGCGCCTGATGTAGTCAAGGCACAGCAGCACAGAGACGGCCTGCGCGACAACCGTCGCCAGTGCGGCACCGGCAACGCCCCAGCCCACGGGCCCTACCAGAAGGATGACGAGCACGACGTTCAGCGCACACGCGATGGTGAGGAATACCAGCGGCGTCTTGGAGTCGCCGATGGCACGGATAATCGCAGCGAGGTAGTTGAAGAACATCGTCGCCCCGCCACCGAGGAAGCTCACCTGGGTGAAGAGAGTGGCTTCGGCGAGGAGTTCCGGCGGTGTCTGCATGAGCACGAGAACGGGACCAGCCAGCAGCGGTCCTGCGATCGTGATCAGGATGCTCGCGATAGCGGCCAGCACCGTGCCCGTAGCGACCGAACGTCGCACGGCCGCATAGTCCTTGGCGCCGAAGGCCTGAGCAGTCGGAATCGCAAAACCGCTTGTCATACCCCAGGCGAATCCGAGCAGGAGGAACAGCAGCGACCCCGTCGCACCGACGGCTGCGAGTGAGTTCACGCCCAGCTCGCGGCCGACGACGATCGTATCGACGACCTGGTAGAGCTGCTGCACGATGTTGCCGATGAGCAGCGGAACGGAGAACGCGAGAATGACACGCCAGGGGCGGCCCGTGGTGAGGGAGGTGGCCATGCGGGGGAGGACTTCCGGAACGAAGGACGAAGAGGTCAGGATGTCGGCGAACCGGCAGGCGAGAAGTCTATCGAATCGATTCGGGTGTCACTGTACGCACGCTCAGCTGACGTGCCGGCTGAGCAATGGTCGTCACGGTAGCGGCCGCCTCGGATGCCTCGACGGGCACGGCCTTCACCCTCAGCTGCAACGAGCGCAAGACGACCCGGGCGACCCCGCCCAGCGCGAGCGCCGCCACCAGCGAACCACCAGCGATGATCGCGGGAAGCCACTGCCCCGAGAAGCCCGAGGTCAGGCTCAACAGTGCTCCGCCGATCCAGACCGCCACGGCGCCGCCCGTGACCCCGGCAGCACCCTGCGCGAGCGCGGTGAGTGCGATGAGCGCGCAGAGGACTGCTACTCCTGCACCGACCATCCCCACCGACAGAAAGAACCCCGTCAGATCTTGCACGACACCGATCGTTGACATTTTGACCCCCCGGTCGCCTCCGTACCTATAAAACTACGCAGTACCGCAGACATCTGCATCCATCGCAAGGATGATGTTATTGAAACGGGTCTGACCTGAGCGCCTCCGCGCGCAGAGGAGCATGATGGAGGGGTGGCTGCCCTCCTCTCTGATCTGACCCAGATGCCGGAACCGCAGCGCGTCTATGCCGCTGACGGCACACGCCTTGCGACGTACGACTGGGGCGATCTCGACGCCCCGGTCGTCGTTCTCGTGCACGGCTTCGCCTCCAGCGCGCGCGATAACTGGGTGCAGACCGGGTGGGTCCGAATGCTCACCAGAGCCGGATACCGTGTGCTCGCGATCGATCAGCGCGGCCATGGCCTCAGCGACAAGCCGCACGAGCCTGAGGCGTATGCCGTGAGCACGCTCGCCGCCGACGTCGAGAACATCATGGACGTCTACCTCGTCGAGGAAGCGTTCTACATCGGGTACTCACTCGGCGCGTTCGTGGGCTGGGAGGTCGTGCGCGACCTCCCGCAGAAGATCAGCAGGGCCGTGCTCGGCGGCGTGCCCGAAGGCATCCCGCTCACCCGTCTCGATCTCGACCAGGTGCGCGCGTACATCGACGACGGCACGCCCGTGCGTGATCGCACGACCCAGAACTACATCGCGCTCACCGAGCGCGTCCACGGCAACGACCTTCGCGCGCTGCTCGCGCTGGCAGAGGGCATGCGCGAGCAGCGCACGATCGGCCCCGACCCGGCCAAGGCCCCGACCCAGCCGATCCTGTTCGCGACAGGGTCGCAGGATGCTGTCATCGACGGCTCTCGGGCCCTGGCGAACGCCGCACCGCAGGGCACGTTCTTCACGATTCCCGACCGGCACCACTTCAACGCCCCGGGTGCACGCGCATTTAAGGATGCCGCGTTGGAGTTTCTTACGTAGCCCCTTGTCCGCGGCATCCGGTCTACGATCTTGACCATGCCCACTTCGATTCCCGCCATCGTCGCGCCGTCCGCCACCGACCCGCTCTTCACGGGCACCATCGAACGCCGCGATGTCAGCGCGAAGGATGTGCGGATCGACATCCGCTGGGCGGGCATCTGCCACTCCGACATCCACACGGTGCAGGGCGATTGGGGCACGCAGCAGTACCCGCTGACCGTCGGTCACGAGATCGTCGGCACCGTCGCCGAAGTCGGATCCGACGTCACCAAGTTCACGGTCGGCGACCGCGTCGGGGTCGGATGCCTCGTGAACTCCTGCGGCGAGTGCGCGAACTGCGAGGCGGGTGAAGAGCAATACTGCCTGAACGGCGCCATCGGCACCTACGGCGCGAAGGACGTCGACGGCACGATCACGCAGGGCGGATACGCGACCTCGGTGGTCGTCACCGAGCACTTCGTGCTGCGCGTGCCGGAGGCGATCCCCTACGAGAAGGCCGCCCCCCTGCTGTGCGCCGGCATCACCACGTACTCGCCGCTGCGCCACTGGAACGCAGGCCCCGGCAAGAAGGTCGCCGTGATCGGGCTCGGCGGACTCGGGCACATGGCCATGAAGATCGCGCACGCCATGGGCGCCGAAGTCACCGTGCTGTCGCGGTCGAACTCGAAGCGCGACGACGCGCTCACGCTCGGCGCCGACCACTACTACGCGACCGAGGACAAAGAGACCTTCCGCACGCTGCGCGGCAGGTTCGACCTGATCATCAACTCGGTCTCCGCCGCGATCGATCTCGATGCGCACCTCAAGCTGCTCGCGCTGAACGGCACGCTCGTAGGCGTCGGAGCTCCGGCCGAGCCGATGTCCGTGAGCGCTGGCACGCTGATCGGCGGTCGTCGCTCATTCGCCGGCTCCAACATCGGTGGCATCGCCGAGACTCAGGAGATGCTCGACTTCTGCGCTGAGCACGGCATCGCGCCCGAGGTCGAGATCACCTCGGCCGACCAGGTCAACGAGGCGTGGGCGCGGGTACTGGCATCCGACGTCCGCTACCGCTTCGTGATCGATATCGACACGCTCAAGGGCTGACCTGACCCCCGCTCCAGGTCGCAAATTCTGCCGCTTTGCGCGAGGCATAGCGGCATAGTTTGCGACCTGAGGTGTGGGCGGGTGCGACCTGAGCTGTTGGCGGGTCAGGCCGCGCGCTTCGGAAGCACCCAGCCGGCACGCGGGAAGTGGCAGGTGTAGCCGTTCGGGATGCGCTGCAGGTAGTCCTGGTGCTCGGGCTCGGCCTCCCAGAACGGGCCCTCCCGCTCGATCTTCGTGACGGCCTTGCCGGGCCAAAGGCCTGAAGCATCCACGTCGGCGATGGTGTCGCGGGCGATCTGCTCCTGCTCAGGGCTGAGCGGGAAGATGGCCGAGCGGTAGCTGGATCCGACGTCGTTGCCCTGCCGGTCGAGCGTCGAGGGGTCATGGATCTGGAAGAAGAACGCGAGGATGTCGCGGTACGTCGTCTTAGCGGGATCGAAGACGATCTCCACGGCCTCGGCGTGGCCGGGGTGGTTGCGGTAGGTCGCGTTCTCGTTCTCGCCACCGGTGTAGCCGACTCGAGTGTCGAGCACGCCGGGCTGGCGGCGGATGAGATCGTCCATTCCCCAGAAGCATCCGCCCGCGAGGACGGCCGTTTCGGTGCCGGGTGTGCGGGTGATGGTGCCGGTGTCAGTCATGTGCACTCCTTTTCGCTCTTCAAGTCTGACGCACTATCGAGGACCGGGTGCCATTCTGGAGGAACGCTCAGGAACGGAGACGACCAATGGATGCCGAGAACACCGCCCCCACGCCCCGCATCGTCGGTGACGCGTTCGCCGCGTCGGCTGCTGCCGCCGGCTCCGCGTGGCGCCTGGAGCCTTCCGAGCGGGGGCTCGACGCGAACGTGATCGTGCTACCGGCTGGCGGCGAGATCCAGGCGCACATCGGGCCGGAACTGGACGTGCTGATCGTCGTTCTCGAAGGCTCGGGGACGCTCGAGACCGCTGCGGATCCGCTCGCGCTCTCCCCCGGCACGATGGTGTGGTTGCCGGCCAGGTCACAGCGCCGCTTCGTCGCCGGAGCCGCCGGCCTGCGCTACTTCTCTGTGCATCAGCGCAAGCCCGGCCTCAGCATCCGCTCTCGGCTCGGGTGACCGGCGCGCCCGCACGACCCGCCCCGCCCCGCCCGCCCGCGCGGGATGGATTTCCTCGCTCTTGTGCGAGTTTCACCAACGAGAAGCAGCCCGCGCGCCCTGCGCACGTCGCGAGGGCCAAGATTCCCGGTGTGCGGGTGTGCGTGGCGTACCGTGTGATCCATGTCTGAGAACCCGATCACTGACGCTCTCGTCCTCATCACCGGTGGCGCACGCGGCATGGGCGAGCTGTACGCCCGCCGCGCTGTCGCCGCCCGCGCGCGGGCCGTCGCGCTGTGGGACATCGATGAGGATGCCGTCACCGCTGTCGCCACCGAGCTCTCGAAGTCAGGGGTCGAAGTCCGCGGCTATCGCGTGGACGTCTCGCAGCGCGAGGAGATCGCCGCCGGCATGGAGCGGGTGCGTGCGGACTTCGGCACGCCCGACGTCGTCATCAACAACGCCGGCATCGTGCGGGGCGCACCGTTCTGGGAGCACGACCCGGTGCGCGATATCGAGGCGACCATGCGCATCAACACGCTCGCGGCCATGTGGCTGACCCGCGAGGTGTTGCCCGACATGATCGCTGACACGTCCCGGCCCAAGCGCATCCTCAACATCGCCTCCGCCGCAGGGACGCTGGCGAATCCGAACATGAGTGTGTACGCGGCATCCAAATGGGCGATGATCGGCTGGGGCGAATCGGTGCGCCTGGAGCTCGAAGGCTACGGCCACGACCACATCAAGGTGACCACGTTCTGCCCGAGCTACATCTCCACCGGCATGTTCGAGGGCGCGCGCGGCCCGCTGATGACGCCGATCATGACGCCCCGCAAGGCGACGGCAACGGCGTGGAACGGGATGCTGCGCGGAACACCCATGGTGCTGCGCCCGTGGACCGTGAAACTCTCGATGGCCTTGCGCGGCGTGCTTCCGACGAAGACGTGGGACTTCCTCGCTCGGTATGTGTTCAAGGTGTACTCGTCGATGGATCACTTCACCGGGCGCAGCTGAGGTGCCAGTAGTCTTGCTTTCCTGAACGTCTCTCAGGGGGTCGCATGTCGGTTGGTCTGCTCGCTGTCGTCGATGACATCCTCAGCGCAGCGCTGAAAGCATCGGCGAAGTCGGCTGGTGTCGTGATCGATGATGCCGCGGTGACCCCGCAGTACGTGCAGGGAATCACGCCGGCGCGCGAGCTTCCCGTGGTCATGAAGATCACGCTCGGGTCGCTCGTGAACAAGTTCGTGATCATCATCCCGATCGCACTGCTGCTGACCGCGTTCGCACCGTGGGTGCTGCCGTTCCTGCTGATCATCGGTGGAACGTACCTGTGTTTCGAAGGCGCCGAGAAGGTGTTGGAGTGGTTCGGTTTCCACCACGATCACGAAAGCGGTAGCGCGCGCAACGAGAACAAGCTCGTGTGGGGAGCCATCCGCACCGACCTGATCCTGTCGACCGAGATCATGCTCATCTCGCTGTCGAATCTCGATGCCGGCATGAGCATCTGGATGACACTGGCCATCCTCGCGGTGATCGCCCTCATGATGACCGTGATCGTGTACGGCGCCGTGGCGCTGCTGGTGAAGATCGACGACATCGGGCTGAAGATGGCGAAGAATCCTTCCCGGCGCGTGCGCCACACCGGCACGCGGATCGTGCGGTCGATGCCGGCCGTGTTCCGCGTGATCAGCGTGGTCGGCACGGTCGCGATGCTCTGGGTCGGCGGCCACCTGCTGCTGGCGAACCTCGGCGAGGTCGGCCTGCACTTCTTCAGCGACATGCTGCACGGCATCCACGATTTCCTGGCTCCCACCGGCGGTGTGGTCGCGTGGATCGGCGAGACATTCGTCTCGGCCGTCTGCGGACTCATCGTCGGGTTGATCGTCGTCGGCGTCGTGCTGCTGATCGGTCGGATGCTGGGCAAAACGCCGTCGTTCCAAGAGGGCGGCGATTCGCCCGTCAACGTGGCCGCGTAGCGGAACCCATCAATGCCGGGAGGAATCCGGGCAGCTCCTCCGCCCATGGCAGATCTGCACCGCGGCGACTGACAGTCACACCGGCCGCCATCGCGGCGAGGTCCCCAATTCGTGCGACCTCCCCGGTCGTCGCAGGCAGGCCGCCGACGACGACGCACGAGATGAGTGCCGCCATGAAGGTATCGCCCGCCCCGACCGTGTCGACCACCGGGACCTTGGCCGGGCGGGTGCTGACGGTCGCCCCGCAGGCGAACATGACCGCGCCTTCCGCGCCGCGCGTGAGTGCCACCAGATGCGGCCCGAATGAGGCGATCTGGGTAAGCACGTCCGACTCGGAGCTCGAAGGATAGAGCCACCGCGCATCCTCGTCGCTGAGCTTGACGATGTCTGACAGGGCGCACAACCGCGCGAAACGATCCCTTGCGCTGGTCACATCGTCGATGAGCTCCGCTCTGATGTTCGGATCGAATGTGACGATCGCTTCCGGTGGAAGCGTCTTGACAAATGTCTCGACGGCGGTCGCCGCTGGTTCGAGGAAGGCGAAAAGCGATCCGATGTGAACGATCGGCTCACCGCGATAATCCCAGGGCGCCAACGACGAGTCGATTTCGAACCGATAAGTCGCTGCACCTTCTCCGTCGAGCTCGACGTGCGCCACAGACGTCGTTGTCAATGACCTCGACTGTGCTGTCACCTCCACGCCGGACTCTCGGAAGTGTTCAGCGATGCGATCTGCACGTACATCGGTCCCGATCGCGGAGTGGAACCGAACAGGCACCGACAGGCGCCCGAGTCCGACGGCGACGTTCGCCGGGGATCCGCCGACCTCCTCGCGCTGCGGAAGTGCATCGATCAGGGTCTCGCCGATAACGAGAACGCGCGGATCCTGGTCGCTATTGGTCGGCATCGAGCCTCACCACGACTTTGATGGCGTTCGGATCGCTCCGGCCTGCGTCGAGCGCGTCTGCAACACGCTCCAGCGGATATCGATGAGTGATGAGCGATTTCACATCGATCACACCGCTGTGCAGCAGCTCCAGTGCCTCCCGATACGTATGCGCGTAACGGAAAGTCCCCGTCACCGACAGCTCGCGCCCTTGGAGTGTCCCCAGGTCGAGCTCCACGCGTGGTGCCCCCATGCCCACCAGAACGACTCGCGCCGCCGGAGCCAAGGCCGCCACGCCGGCATCCACCGCGCGCTGATTTCCCGAGCACTCCAGCAAAACGTCGTAGGCCGCATCAGTCATATCGGCCGTGGGGATACCGAGACCAGCGGCGACCCGCAGTCGCGACTCGACGACGTCGAAGATCTCGACATGTGCGCCTCGTGCCCGTGCAACCTGTGCGGCGAGCTGTCCGACCGGCCCTGCTCCGGTCACGAGAACCCGATCGCCTACCGCGATGTTCGCCTTCCTCGCGGCCCACAGACCGACTGACAGCGGTTCCGCCATCGCTGCCACCTCCGCTGTCATGCCGTCTGGAGCAGGGTGAACCCAGCGGGCAGGCATGACGATCACATCAGAGAGCGCACCATCGACGGGTGGTGTCGCCAGGAAACGCACATCCGGGCACAGGTTGTAGCGTCCGCGGATGCACTGCTCGCACTGGCCGCAAGGAACACCGGGCTCGATCGCCACCGTTTTGCCGATGAGCCATCGATCGGAATCGCTACCAGCCGCGAGCACGATTCCAGCGCTCTCGTGACCCAGGATCATCGGTTCGTCTACGACATAGCGCCCGATGCGCCCCTCGCGGAAGTAATGCACGTCCGACCCGCAGATGCCACACGCCAGGACCCGGATCTGCAGTTCGCCGGCTCCCGCGATCGGAACAGGTCGCTCTTCAACACGCACATCTCCCTGACCGTGCAGGACAGCCGCACGGTTGCGCAGTGGTGCTGATGCAGTCATGATGCCGGTCCGTTCCGAGGGGTCGCGCCCGGGCCATAGATGGTGAGGAATGCACTGGCTCCGGCAGTCTGCAGCACGTCAGCGGCCGCTGCGAACTCGGACATGAAGTCAGGGTCGGCTCCGAGCGCCCTGAGAGCCGAGAACGTCTGTATGAAATCGATCGGTCCCGCCTCAGCGGCCGCCGCGGTCGTGATCGCTGCGCGATCACTGCTTCGTTCGGCAACAGCTCCATCCGTCCAGTAGACGAACCAGCTCGCCAGGATCGCCGCTGTCTGGCGGACGCTCGCTCCAGCGGTGCGGAGATCGATCGCGACCGGGCCGACGAAGATCGGCACTCGATCGGATGAGTCGACGCTGAGCCGAAGGAGCGGGTCGGCCACTGCCGGGTTCATGAATCGTTCGATGACCGTGGCACAGTACTGTGCGGTATCCAGACCTGCTGGTGCAGTGAAGCTCAACCTGGCCTCAGACATGTAGCCTTCGACGAACTCGCGCACCGCGGGGTCGGCCATCGCCTCGTGCACGTACGTGTATCCGGCCAACTGACCGATGTACGCGACCGCCTGATGAGAGGCGTTGAGCAGCCGTAGCTTGGCGGACTCGTACGCGTCGATGTGATCGGTGAAGACCGCACCTACCGCATCGAACGGCGGCCGTCCCGAGGGGAAGTCGTCCTCGAGAACCCACTGGATGAACGGTTCAGCCGCAACCGGCCAGGCATCCGTGACTCCGAGCAGCCGCTCAACCCGCTCACGATCGCTTTGCTCCGTGGCGGGGGTGATGCGGTCGACCATCGTGCTGGGGAACGCGACGTTCTCGGCGACCCACGCCGCAAGCTCAGGGTCGACCTTCTCAGCGATGCCGAGCGTCGCGGTCCGTGCGATCCGGCCGTTTCCCTGGATGTTGTCGCAGGACATCACGGTGAACGGAGCGATGCCCCGCGAGCGCCGGAGGCGCAATGCCGCAAGGATGAAGCCGAATGCCGAGCGAGGTGCGGAGAGATCACTCTCCGTCTCCTCGCGCACGAGCGGGCTCTCATCGAGTTCTCCCTGGAGATACCCGCCCTCGGTGATCGTGAGCGAGACGATGCGCACGTTCGGGTGCGCCATCTGCTCGATCACCGCGTCGGTCTCGTCTGCGGAGTGGAGGTAGCGGCGGATCGACCCGATGACCGATACCTCCTCATCGCCATCAGCGTGACGAAGCGTCAGCGTATAGAGCCCGTCCTGCGCGGCGAGCACGTCCGCCATCTGTCTGTCACGATCAGTGACACCCACACCACAGATGGCCCAGTCATGACCCCCGTCCCGCAGCAGCCGATCGACGTAGACGGCCTGATGCGAGCGGTGGAAGTTCCCAACGCCGAAATGCACGATACCGATCCGGAGGTCCTCATCGAGATACTCCGGTACCGGAGCTCGCTCAGCGAGGAGACCGACGGTTTCACGATCGAGCTGGGGGACGGGGGTCATCGGGTCAGCCCTTCATCGCCGCGTGCACGAGGACTCGTGCGGGTGCATCTGGCTGTGCGCCGTCGATGCGCAGACGCAACCAGTTTCCAAAGTTGGTCACCGGCAGTTCGACGATCGCGGCGTCGAGGGCGAGGGTGACCTCGCCGGAACGAGCGATCCAGTGGATACCGTCGGGAGAGACTTCGACGCCGACCGTGAGAGCGGGATGCTCCCCCTCGGTCTGCACGAAGATCACTCCTTCGTTGGCCCAGCCGGCTTCATAGGGGTGAGTGGTGTACGAATCGGTGATGCGGACCCTGCGGGCAAGGACGGTCGTATTGATGTTCTGCACGGTATCGCTCTTTCGTGATCTCGAAGCGGAGAGGGCGGCTCAGTCAGTCGAGTAGACGACTGAGTCGAGGAACAGATTGACGGACCGATCGGTGTCGGTCTCCACGAAGAAGACCGGGTTAATGAGGTTGTCGATCGATTTGTACTTCGGCGACAGCGTCGGTCCGATTCCTCGCAGATCGAAGACCTTGTCCATGCTCTGCATTTCGACGTACTCGCGCTTCTTGACGTCGACCGTCAAGCGCAGGTAGATCCAGTTGAGCTTGTCCGGGCTCTCGTTGTACAGCAGATCCTGGTAACCGTCTGGCACCCACTGCAGACCATCGGTCGAACCGTCCTCGTAGCGACGGCCATACCACTGGTTGTCGATGCCGGGCATGTTCCAGCCCTCGGGGATACCGAGGTTCCAGTCCTCCTGCGTAACGCCTTCGGACACCTGGAAATACTGCCAGCGTTTGACGGGTTCTCCGCCGAGCGCGTTGACGTAACGCACGCCCGGCATGTAGCGGTACTCGGAGTCCTGCACGTCGAAGAAGAATCCGAAGGCGCGGATATCCTCTTCGCCGAGGCCCTCACGGTCCTGGGTCGGCGTGTAGGCGTACCAGGTCTCGATCTGGATCAGGTTCGGGTCACCGAAGCGCGACAGACGCTTGATCGCCATGCCCATCGAGCCCGGCGCGGGCGGCTCAGTGTGCGGGCCACCGGTCGGCGCGGTGCTGAGCTTCAGCGAGTACGTGCCCTCCATCGATCCGTGCGATGACGCGAACCGCATGGAGGCGGAGCTGAGCATGTTCGGGGCCCAGTGATCAAGATCTACGACAGTGTCGAAGGCTTCGAAGCCCTTTCCGACGTAGTTGCAGCTGAGGTCGAGCCAGCCGTTGAAGCCGGTGTCGAAGTCGTCGTGGGTGACGATGCGGGGCAGTGGGTTGAATCGCTCGAGTTGGCGGTCGGCGACGAGAACGCGGTTCATGATCTTCTTTCGTGAGGGGTGGATCGGTCTGGTGAGTGGATCACTTCGCGGAGGATCCGACAAGTTCGAAGGATGCCGGGTCGCAGTTGTCGAAGTCGACGATCGCGTCCTGTTCGATAAGTGCGTTTCGAAGGGCGTCAAAGTCCATGTCGCTCATGCTGTAGCCATGCTTGACGCTGAGGGCTGCGGCGGTACCCGCGCCCTGGCCCATCGCCATGCACGTCGCCATCACCCGCACCGAGCCGAAGCCTGGCCCGTCGGCGCTTAGACAGCGGCCGGCTGTGAGGAGGTTGATGCTGCCCTGCGGCACGAGGCTCCGGAACGGAACGTTGTACTCCTGCTTGGGCATAACGAAATCAGCTTGGTCGTTGCTGTCGATCTCGTGAATGTCGATGACGTGCGCCCCCTTTGCGATCGTGTCGGGGAACGGCTTGGGATTGAGGATGTCGTCACGAGTCAACTCGTACTCGCCGACGATGTGGTAGGTCTCACGCACGCCGGTCTGGATGCCGGATTTTGAAAGCCAGCAGTCCTTGAACTCGGGGAAGTTCTCGCGGAGAACCTCGATGATGCTCTGCAGCTGCTCACGGAGAATGCACTCGGTGCGGGTGAACCATTCGGGATCGCTCGCGTCGGTTGCTTCGCGCAGCAGGTTGATGCTCACGAAGCCGTCACGGAAGAACTTGCTGATCCAAGGCCCGCCGAAGTTCGGAATCTCTCCCTGTTCGTTCAGCTCGGCCAGGCGTCCGCGGATCTCGTCGGAGATCGGAAGCACACCGTCGACGGCGTCGCCGAAGATATGGTGCAGAGAATCGGTATCGACACCGCCCAGCTGGAACCACAGCGATGCCGGCTGCAGGACGTCACCCTTGATGGTGTCGAAACCCGCAGAACGCACGACGTCGGCGTCACCTGTGCAGTCGATGAAGACCTTGCCCTCGTAGGCGACGCGACCGGCCTTGTTCTGGACGATCACATGGGTGACCTTTCCATCCTCCACCACCGAGTCGGCGAACCAGCTGTGGTAGAGCAGCGTCACGCCGCTGTCGAGAAGCAGGCGCTGGGAGGCGAGCTTGAGCACCTCGTCGTTGACCGGGTAGTTACCGCTGTCGAGCTCGACGTTCGCGCCGCCGAGTTCAGCCGCGTTCTTCAGCAGCTCGAACGGGATTCCCCCGATGTGCTGCTTGCTGTTGATGCGGAACTCGCTAATGGGGGTGACGAGCGCACTCGTCGACATGCCGCCGACGAATCCGTATCGCTCGATCAGCAGGGTCCGGGCGCCGTTGCGCGCCGCCGCGGTGGCCGCGATCATTCCTGCCGGGCCACCTCCGCAGACGATGACATCGTAGCTTCCGACGACCGGAACGTCCTTGGCCTGTTCCGTAATGAACACGGTTCTTTCCTCACGCAATTTCTCTTGGATGGTCTGGTTGTTTCGGGGTGGTGCGATCAGCCGGTGCGGGAGGCGATGGGCCTCCCGCACCGTGACGTCACTCGGTCAGGTAGACCGAGCTGAAGTCGATCATCTCGGTGGCGGGGATGCTGAGGCCCTGCACGGTGTCGAGGGCTGCGACGTTCGCCTTCAGCTGGAAGAGCGGAATGGCAGGGACGTCCTCGGCCATGATGTCGACCACCTGCTGGTACAGCTTCAACCGCTCGGCGGGATCGGCGGATGCCTGCGCCTGCGCCATGATCTCGTCGAGCTCGGGGTTGCAGTAGCCGAGGCGCTTCGCCTCGCACTGGTACAGACGGTTGAGCGTGTAGTCCGCATCTCCCGTCGCCGTGGTGTTCGGCTGCACGTCGAGGTCCCAGTTCAGCGCCGAGAACTCCGACAGCCAGGTCGCGCCATCCAGCGCGCGGGGCTCAACCGTGATGCCGACCTCGTCCCATGCGGACACGAGCGCGGAGGTCAGGCTGTCGTAGCCGGAGTTGGCGGTGCTGAAGATGATGTCGACGGTGAATCCGTCGTCGACGCCCGCTTCCTTGAGCAGCTCCTTGGCATGCTCGGGGTCGTACTCCGGCATCCCGTTCGCCGGCACGCAGCCGAAGGCTGATGTCGGGCAGAACGAGTCCATCGCACTCGCCGTCTCGCCGTACAGGCTCGTGATGATCGTGTCGAGGTCGATCGCCTCCCACATGGCGCGGCGCACCCGCGGGTCGTCGAGAGGCTCGTGCTCGTTCTCGAACCACAGGAATGCGTAGGTCAGGCTGTCGACGTCGGTGAAGACCACGTTCGGCATATCCATCACGGTCTGGATCTGGTCATACGTCACATCGTTGATGACCTGCGCCGAGCCGTTCGAGAGCGCCGTGACCTTGGCATTGACGTCGGTCACGAGCTTGAAGGTCAGTGTTTTGAGCTTGGCCGGTTCGCCGGAGTAGTTCTCGTTACGGATCAGCGTGATGTGGTCGTTCGGGACGACCTCGTCGATCACGAACGCTCCCGAGCCGATCGGCTTGCTCCACCAGTCATCATCGTTCTGATGTGCTGCCTGACCGATGTACACCAGTGAGAGCACACCGACCAGGGTGCCAGTCGGTGCCGAGGTGGTGATCGTGAACGTCGTCGGGCTTTCGACCGTGGTCTCCGAGATGATCGAGAGGGCCGCAGCAAGCTGTGCATTCTGGGCGATGTACCGGTCCACGGACGCCTTGACATCATCCGCCGTGAGCGGCGTGCCATCGCTGAACGTCACGTCGTCCCGCAGCGTGAACGACAATGTTGTCGGCGAGGTCCACTCCCAGGACTCGGCGATCTGCGACTGCGGTTCTGAATTCTCGTCAAGTGTCACCAGCGCCTGCATGACGTTGGTCATCACCTGACGCGTTCCCATCTCCAACGGCGCCTTCGTGGGGTCGAGGCTGGGGACCGCGAAGTTGGGGATGAAGGTGAGGTTCTGCTGCTCGTCGGCGAGCGCAACGCGGTCAACACCGTCTGGTGTTGCCTCGCCGCTCCCGCCGCCGGCGCACGCTGTGAGTGCGAGGAGCGCGACCACAGCGCCTGCGGCAGCCGTGGTGAGTCTCCGAGTGAGGGACGTCATTGGTGAATCTCCTTTGATCTCTGATGGATCAGGCCAGCCAGGGCCTGACGTTGGGTACGGCAGCGAACAGCTTCTTTGTGTAGGGGTGCTGCGGGTTGTCTACGAGGTCGCGCGGCGTGCCGTCTTCGACCACGACCCCCTGATCGAGCACCAGCACGCGATCGCAGATGTGCTCAATGACGGACAGGTCGTGCGAGATGAACAGGTAGGCGAGGTTCAACTCGGACTGCAGCTCTGCGAGCAGGTTCAGCACCTGCGCCTGGACGGACACGTCCAGAGCCGAGACTGCCTCGTCGCAGATGATCAGCTTCGGACGGAGGGCCAGCGCCCGCGCAATGCCGATGCGCTGCCGCTGCCCTCCCGAGAACTGGTGAGGGAACCTGTCGAGGTAGTCGGGGTTGAGCCCTACACGGTCCAGGAGTTCCTGGGCCTCGCGCGTCCAGTCGCGACGTGACACGACTCCCGGGTGAGCGCGCCAAGCCTCGACGATGATGTCGCGGACGGTCAGCCGCGGGTTGAGCGATGCGAACGGATCCTGGAACACCATTTGCATATCGCGCCGCACCGCATGGAGCTCACGCCGACGCAGTCGGGTGATGTCTCTACCCTCGAATTCGATCGCACCGCTGTCGGGTGAGACGAGCCCGATGATGGTGCGGGCGACTGTCGACTTGCCCGACCCGGATTCGCCGACCAGTCCGACTGTCTTGCCCGGGTCGAGAGTGAAGTTCACGTCGCTCACCGCGACCTTCTCCCCCGCTTTGCGTAGCAGCACGGAAGAGCGCACCGGATAGGTGACTCTGAGGTGTTCGACCCTCAGCAACGGACTCGCCTGAGAACGTGTCTGATCAGACATTGGACAGCACCTCCTCGGTTCGGATGCATGCCGCGAGGTGGCCTTCTGCGCGCCCCTCGGCACGACGCGGCTCCGGAACCGCGGCACGGCACGCGTCCACCGCGAACGGGCAGCGTGGACTGAACGCGCACCCGGATGGCAGCGCGAGCAGATTCGGCGGTGAGCCCTCGATCGGCTTCAGGGGTGCACCCGGCGATTGCGCGCTCGGGATGGAGTCGAGAAGGCCTTGCGTGTACGGGTGCGCGGGATGGTCGTACATCTCTCGGATCGTTCCGGTCTCGACGATGCGTCCGGCGTACATCACAGCGCCCCGCTGTGCGACCTCGGCAACCACGCCGAGATCGTGGCTGATGAGGATCATCGCCATCCCGGTCTCCGCCTGGAGATCGGCGAGCAGCTGCATGATCTGCGCCTGCACCGTCACATCGAGAGCAGTGGTCGGCTCGTCGGCGATCAGGACCCTCGGTTTGAGGGCGATCGCCATCGCGATCATGATGCGCTGCCGCTGTCCGCCGGAGAACTGATGCGGGTAGTCGAACATGCGCTTCTCAGGATCTGGGATTCCCACCCGCTTGAGGAGCTCGAGGGCCTTCGCGAGCGCGGCCTTCTTGGGCATCTTCTGTCGCCTGCGAAACGGCTCGGCGACCTGATCCCCCACCCGGAACACCGGGTTGAGCGAGCTCAGCGGATCTTGGAAGATCATGGCGATCTCGGTGCCGCACAGCGCGCGCACCTTGGGCGTCGGGGCGGACGCGAGATCGAGTCCGCCGTATTGGATCGAGCCGCCGACGATCGAACCGATGGGCTTGGGCAGCAACGCCATGATCGCTTGCGCCGTGACCGATTTCCCCGACCCTGATTCGCCGAGGATGGCGAGCGTCTCACCGGCATGAACGTCGAAGCTCACACCGTCGAGTGCTCTGGCGACGCCCGCGGAGGTCGAAAATTCGACCTGCAGGTCGCGTACCGACAGCAGTGGCTCGGCGGTCTTCACAGAATCGTCCATCATGCGCTCCTGAGGCGGGGATCGAAGCGGTCGCGGATCGCGTCGCCGAGGATGCCAGTGGCCAGTACGAGTGCGACGAGCAGGATGCCGGGCAGCGTGGAGATCCACCAGGCGGTCGCCAGGTACTGGGTACCCGTCGAGATCGTGTTTCCGAGGCTGGGTGTGCCGAGCGGCACGCCCACTCCGAGGAAGGACAGTGCGGCTTCCGCCAGGATGACATGGCCGAGTTCGACGGTCGCGACCACCAGTATCGGCGGCAGACACCCCGGAAGCAGCGTGCGGAAGATGATGTGTCCGTCGCTCAGACCCAGTGTCCTGGCGGCTTCGACGTACTCACGGCTCTTGAGCGACATCATCTGACTGCGAGCCACTCGGGCGAAGACCACCCAGTTCGAGATCGACAGGACGATGATGACGTTCATCACGCCCTGGCCGAGCACGGAGGCGAGCAGAATCGCGAGCAGGATCGCGGGGAAGGCGAGCTGGATGTCCGCCACGCGCATAAGCACGGTGTCGAGCCATCCGCCGTAGTATCCGGCGAGCAAGCCGATCAGCACGCCGATCACTCCGGCGATCAGCAGCGTAGCGGCGCCAATGATGAGGGAGACTCGCGCACCCGCCATCATCTCGGCGAACAGATCCGCCCCGATCTGTCCGGTGCCGAAGATCGCGACTGAGCCGTCGGGCAGCGTCGTCCCCGGCGGCTTGAGTCGGGAGACGAGGTCGGACTTCAGCGGGTCGTAGTTGTAGAGCATCGGGATGATGATCGCCCCGAGCGTGATGAGAACGATCACGCCGATCGGAACCCAGATGCGCAGGGATGCTTTACGACGGCGCTTCGGACGCTGCATCGACTGCAGCATGATGGTGCGCGGTGCGGCGGTCACTTCGCGAGCCTCACTCTCGGGTCAAGGTAGGCATACAGCAGGTCGACCAGAAGGTTGATGATGACGAAGCCCACGGCGATCACGACGACACATGCCTGGACGACGTTGTAGTCGCGAACTTGAATGGAGGCGACGAGCAGCCTGCCGATCCCAGGAAAGGCGAAGACGGTCTCGGTGATCACCGCACCGCCCAGGAGCGTGCCGAATTCCAGTCCGAGCACCGTGACGATCGGAATCATCGCGTTCCGGATTGCATGTGGGAACGTCACCGTGCGCTCCGACAGCCCCTTCGCCCGTGCCGTGCTGATATACCCCTCGCCGTAGACCTCGAGCAGGCCGCTGCGAATGAGTCGTGTCAGGATCGCGATGAAGGGCAGCGCGAGGACCAGTGTCGGCAGGACCAGACTCAGTGGACTCGACAGATCCGAACTCGGGAACCATTTCAGCTTGCGCGAGAAAATGAGCAGCAGCACGACCGCCAGCCAGAATCCGGGGACCGCCTGCATGATCAGCGAGCCGCCGGTGACAAGGCGGTCTGCGACACCGTTCACCTTGAGCGCTGCCAGTAAGCCGAGCGGGATGCTGACCACGATCGCGACGAGACATGCGAGGGCTGCAAGCAGAGCTGTGTTCGGCAGCACCTGTGCGATCAGGTCGATCGCCGGCACGGCATGCGAATACGACTTCCCGAAATCACCGGTCGCGACTCCGGCCAGATAACCGAAGTACTGCTCGATCAGGGGGCGATCGAGACCCATCTGGTGCCGAAGCGACGCGAGCTGTTCTTCAGTCGCGGTGTCACCAGCGATGAGAAGTGCGGGATCTGCCGGAACGATACGCACCACGACGAAGACGACCGTGGCCACACCCCAGAGAACCAGCAGGGCGAGAAGCACGCGCCGGATGACGTATCCGAGCAACATCGACCTCCATTGTCCTGGCACCACATCGTGAGTCGATTGCGGTGATTGATTACCGTTCATGACTCTTTCGCATCAGCGATGGTTTTGTCAACTCTCGAAAAAAACCCTGATCAACAGTTATATCGGTTCAACAGTCGATTCGCCTGCCTCGGCTTTTCCGCACAGTTGCGCAGGGAAAACATGAACGCTAATGTTTACCGAGACGTCATCTTCGACGCGGAACCGACCGTTCAGCCGATGGCGCTCCTACACTGAGCGGATACAGAGACCGCTCAGCAGATCCAGGGGAAGACACCGTATGGCGAAGAAGGCGACCGGTTCGCGTCGACGGACGCTCCAGGACGTCGCCGATGGCGTGGGCCTGTCAGTCAATACCGTCTCGCGCGCGCTGAACGGGATGCCTGGAGTCAGTGATTCCACCCGCGCGACCATCGCCACAGAGGCCGAGCGCATCGGGTACGTGCCCAATGCCAGCGCCCGGTCGCTGGTCCTCGGCTCGCGCAAGACGATTGGCGTCGTCGTGACCGATCTGGCCAATCCGTACTTCAACGACCTGGTGACCGAGATCGAAGAGCAGGCCGTGAGTCGCGGCTACACCGTTCTGCTTCTTCTCTCCGAGGAAGACCCGGAGCGCGAGCGCATCGCCATCGACGCCGCGTTGCGCGCAGGAGTCGACGGCGTCATCGGCGTTCCCGTGCAAGGCAGATCCAACCCGTGGACCGCCATCACACGTGCCGGGATCCCGCTCGTGCTCACCGCGCGCGAACTGCCTGACCTGCACGTCGACTTCTTCTCGAACGACAACGAAGTCGGCGGGTACATGACGACAGAAGCCATCCTGGCCAGCGGGGCGAAGAATCCGCTGCTGCTCGAAGAAGATCTTCGGATCTCTACCGTGGATCACCGAATCGCGGGCTTCAAACGAGCGATCCACGAAGCCGGACTGCCGTTCGACGACAGCCGCGTCGTCCTCGTGCCATCACGCCGTCATACGCGCGGAGCGATGCATTGGCGCGTGGAGGACGGATACCGCATTGCGCGGGACATTCTGGAAGGCAGCAACCGGCCTGACGCATTCCTCGTGGGAAACGACTACTTCGCACTCGGCCTGTACACCGCGCTGCGTGAGCATGGACTGCGTGTTCCTGATGACGTTTTGGTCATGGGCTGGGGAGACTACGCATTCTCACGATTCCTCAATCCCCCGTTATCGACGCTCAAGCTCCCGGCAGCAGAAGTCGCACGCCGGGCCGCATCTCAACTCTTCCATCGCCTCGAGACAGTCGACGACACCCCTCCCGTGACCGAGTTAGTCACACCGGAACTGGCGCTGCGGGCCTCGACCACCCGCCCACCACAGGACTGAGCGCGCTCAGGTAATCTTCCACTCGAACACATACGTGCTCCGGGATCGGTGAAAGTCCGAACCGGCGGTGATAGTCCGCGACTCGCAACCCCTCCGGGCGGCGATTGAACCGGTGAGATTCCGGTACCGACAGTCACAGTCTGGATGGGAGAAGCACAGGGGGAACAATGGACGTTCTGCGATGGCTGGTCGATCTCTTCAACTCGCAGTGGATGCTGCCGGGCGGGCAGACGCTCCTCATCCGAGAAGTCGTCGGCAACATCTTCGGCCTCGCCAGCGCTCTGGGCGGCATGCGTCGAAAGATCTGGGCGTGGCCGGTCGGCATCGTCGGCAACCTGCTGCTGCTCACGGTCTTCCTCGGCACCATCCTCAGCCCCGACCACTCGCTACCGAGCCTGCTGGGTCAGGCCGGCCGCCAAGTGATGTTCATCGCCGTGGCGATCTACGGCTGGATCCGCTGGCGACAGGCAGCATCAGACACCGGCCAGGTCACCCCGCGCTGGGCGTCCGGCCGTGCGCGCATCGGACTCGTTCTCGCCCTCATCATCGGCACGGTCGCGCTCACTCCCCTGTTCCGCGTGCTCGGTTCGTACGAGCCGGTCTGGGCGGATGCCTGGACCTTCGTCGGGTCGCTCCTTGCCACCTACGGCATGGCCAAGGGGTGGACGGAGTTCTGGCTGATCTGGATCGCCGTCGACGTCGTCGGCGTTCCCCTGCTGTTCAGCGCCGGCTATTACGCCACCGGTTTCATGTACGTGTTCTACGGCGCCTTCACCGCGATCGGCTTCTTCGTCTGGTGGCGCGCGCAGGCGAATGCGAAACCCCAGATCGACACGATCATGCCTGATCCCCGCATCGGCGCCCCGGCAGAGAGCGGTGCAGGCGAGAATAGGGAGTGATGTTCGACAGCCCGCTCTCCTCCTCCGCCTACGAAGTGCTCGGCGTCGATCCGACCGCCACGGCCGAAGAGATCAAGCGCGCGTTCCGCCTGCGATTGCGCCAGACACATCCGGATGCCGGTGGAGATGCTGCTGCGTTCATCCAGGTGCAGCGGGCGTGGGAGCTGATCGGCACGCCGGAAGGGCGCGCTTCTTACGATCGCGGCCACGGGTTTGCGACAGCATCCGCCACCGGCACGACCGCACAGAACTGGAGCGGATGGCAGGCGCCGGCGCCCCGCACCGACACGCGGCCGAAGGCGCGTGCGTACGGGCATCCGGGCGGATGGCGCCGCGAGCGCTATCTCACACTGATCCGCGAGTGGGCCGGTCACGGCGTCGAGGTTCCCGACCCGTACGACCCCGCTCTCGTGCGCTCTGCGCCCCGCGAGGTGCGTCACCTGCTGGCGGATGCTCTCGCTGAAGAGGCCACGGCCAGCACCATCAGCGACCTCGGCATGGGCTTCACCGTCTGGCACGACGTCGCGACGAGCACCGATCCGGCCGACAAGCTCGACCACGTGATCCTCAGCCCCTCAGGGCTCTACGGGGTGATGTCAGAAGACTTCGCCGAGGTCGTACGCTTCCGTCGCGGCGAGATCATCGGTGGCAGCGTCGATGGGCGCGCCCCGATCGCCACCCTGCTCGCCCGCATGCGCGTGATCGCCCGTGCAGCCAAGGTACGCTTCGGCGGGGCGATCATCGTGCTGCCCGATGACGACCTCGACCAGGCTGTCGTCGCACTCGGCAAGGTGCGCGGCACCCCCGTCGTGGTGGTGCGTCGCAGCGCGCTGAGCATGGTGCTGCGCCAGGGCGTGCCGGGCGCGCGCGATATCGGCGGCAACGAGCTGTTCGACGTGCGCACTCGTCTGCAGCAGACGATCCGCTTCGTCTGACGCGCGCGCTCACCCCTCCGCCACGCCCACGTACCCCCACGCGCCCCCACGTCCAGGTCGCGATTAATGCCGCTTTGGCGCGCTGTAAGCGGCACAAATTGAGACCTGAGCGGCTAAATTTACCGCACTCGAGGCCGTTACGACGCTAATCTGTGGCCAACGGACACTGACGTCCGACCTACATGGCGGCATCCGCCGCAGAACGGAACTGAGTATGAGCCCCTCCACAAGCCGGCCGACAACGGTCACCGCAGCCTTCTGGATCCTGATCGTCGGGCTGATCCTCGACCTCATCACGACAATCGTCCTCATCACCACCGGTATCGCACTGGCCGGCGGCGCGGTCGAGGTCGAGGTCGATGGAGCCTCATTCGGCGGTGGAGTGATGATCGCCACCGGAGTGATTTTGATCGTGATCCTCCTGATCGAGCTGCTCGTGCTGCGCAAGATGCGGGCTGGCCGCAACTGGGCACGGATCGTCATCACCGTGCTCGAGGTGTTGGGCATCCTCAGCCTGCTCGGCGGGGTCTCCACCCTGGGAATCATCGCCGCCATCATCTCGGTCGTCGTCATCGTGCTGCTGTGGGTACGGCAGTCGAACGACTACTTCCGCGCCTCGGCGTAACCCCAGCCCGGGCACTCACCCCTCGCCCAGGGTCACCCACCCCTCGTCCAGGTCGCAATTTGTGCCGCTCTACCGCGCTGTAAGCGGCACAGATTGCGACCTGGGCGGGGGGTTTTTGCGTCAGACGACGAGGCGGGTCCGTTAGACGACGGCGTCGGTGCGGATGCCGAGCAGACTTCCCGCGCCGGCATCCGAGGGCAAAGGCCGGAAGCCGAGTTTCTTGTAGAACGCGACAGCATTGGTATTGCTCGGCGATACCCCGAGATGAACGCCAGGCACGCCGCGCTCGCGCAGCGCCGCGAGCAGCGTGCGCATGAGCATGCGACCCATCCCCTGGCCCTGCAGCTCCGGCAGCAGATCGATGTGCAGGTGGGCGGGATAGTCACCCAGCTCTTCGATGATCATGCGGTCGGGATCGAGGCCCATCTCGAGGATGTTCGACGGCTCCAGATCCTGATACTTCTGCGCGAATGCGGGCAACCACTCGCTGCGGTAGCGCTCCACGAAGGCGCCCGTATCGGCTGCGCAGACGATGTATCCCGAGACCCGCTCCCCAGTGTCGACGACGAAACAGGTCTCCGGTTCGAGATCGACATACGGCAGGGCGAAGATGTCGGCAAGCAGCTCGTCGCTGCCGTGCATTCCCGTCGCATCCTGGCCGCCGTCGCCGGTCTTCAGGCAGATCTCCGCGACGTCGGCGCGGTCGGTTTCACGGAATCGACGGATGTGCGACATTGCTCCATACTGACATGGACCCCGTTCTGACTCGGACCCAGTGCTGTCGCGAATCCAGTGCTCTGCCGATCACACTCCCCGCCGACCGGAAGGCCTGTTGATGACCGGCGCCGATGCCGCCCTCTCGTCTCGATTGGGCGCCGCGCTCGCGCAGGCCGTCGAGGCCTGCGTCACCCCAGGAGCGGTGTGTCAGGTCACCATCGCCGGCGAGACCGTCACGGCGACCGCGGGCGACCTCGCATCTCACGACGACGCCGGCGCGCCGATCCCGCTCGATCAGCGCACCCCGGTCTCCTCCGAAACGGTCTACGACCTCGCGTCCGTCTCGAAGGTCTTCACGTCGATCGCGTTGCTCAGCCTCGCCGACGAGGGCATCGTCGACATCGACGCGAGCGTGGGCGAGTGGCTGCCGAGCTTCCGCAATGGCGTCAGATCAGACGTCACCCTCGCACACCTGCTCAGTCACACGGCAGGTCTGCCCCCCGTGAATCCGTTCACGATCCAGCACGCGGTGCAGGGGTTCGGCACCGATGACCCCCGCTGGGTCACCCCGGATCGATCCGCGCTCCTCGACGGCATCCTCTCACTCCCCCTCGACCGCGCACCAGGCACGGACAAGGTGTATTCGTGCCTCGGCTACATCACGTCGATGGCCGCCGCCGAAGCGGCGACCGGGGCGTCGTGGTCGCAGATCGTGCGCGAACGCGTGCTTGCGCCGCTCGGTCTGGAGCGCACAACCCTCACCCCGGATGCCGCGCGCACCGCACCCACCGAGTTCCAGCCTGAACTCGGCCGCGGCATGATCCGCGGCGTCGTGCACGACGAGACCGCCTGCGCACTCGGCGGTGCCGCCGGCAATGCCGGACTGTTCGCCCCGGTGGCAGATCTCACCGCGCTCGGCTCCGCGCTGCTGGCCGGTCTGCCCGACGTACTCAGGCCAGAGTTCGCCGCCCTGCTCTGGGAGGACCAGCTCCCCCGGCTGATCGGACCGAACGCGGCAGCCGTCGAGCACAACCTCGGCTACGGTCAGAGCCTCGGACTGCGCATCGGACAGCGCACCTGGATGAGTGACGCCGGCACAGGGGCCAGGGGGCATACCGGCTTCGTCGGCACCTCGCTGCTCGTCGATCGCGAGCACGATCTCGTAGTGGCCCTGCTCACGAATCGCGTGCACCCGAATCGTTCGCTGGCCGATGCCACGGACCTGCGCCACGCGATCAGCACGATCGCGTACGGACACTGAACTGAGAAGGATCGCCGATGTCTGCCCGCCTCCCCGACCCCTATCTGAGCCGACTCGCCCACAGTGTGCTGTGGCCGGGATTCCACGGCACCGCTGCCCCGGACTGGCTCCTGCGCGCGCTCGATCGCGGGCTCGCCGGCACTGTCTACTTCGAGCACAACCTCGATCCCGCATTCCCCGACGCTGTCGTCGAGCTGTCTGAGCGCATCCACCAGGCGAACCCGCGCGCACTGATCGGCGTCGACGAAGAAGGCGGCATCGTCACGCGGCTGGAGGCGGCCACCGGGTCGTCAGCACCTGGCAACGCCGTGCTCGGACGCATCGATGACGTAGAGACCACCGAGCGCACCGCCGCCTGGATCGGAGCACTCGTGGCTGCTGCCGGGATCGACATCGACCTCGCGCCGACCGTCGACGTCAACTCGAACCCGCGCAACCCTGTGATCGGCGTGCGCTCATTCAGCGCAGACCCCGCGGTCGTCGCCCGCCACGCCGCCGCCTACGTGCGCGGCATCCAAAGCGCCGGCGTCGCTGCCTGCCCGAAGCACTTCCCCGGACACGGCGACACCGTCACGGATTCCCACCTGGCCGTCGCGACCTCCGACATCTCCGTGGACGAGCTGCGCAGCATCCATCTTCCGCCGTTCGCAGCAGCGATCGAGGCGGGTGCGAAGACCATGATGAGCGCGCACATCCGCGTACCTGCGCTGGGTGATGCGGTCGCGACCATCAACAGCACTACGCTCGCGATGGCGCGGGAGCTCGGTTTCGAGGGGGTGCTCATCACGGATGCCGTCGATATGGCGGCGATCAGTGGCACCCTCGGCAGCGGACCCGGCGCGGTCGCGGCCCTGGCCGCGGGAGCAGACCTCATCTGCATCGGGAATCCCGCCACGAATGAGCAGGTCAACGGGATGAACACCGACCAGCGAGAGTTCCTCGAGCCGTTGCACGCGGTCTACGACGCTCTCGAATCCGGTGCGCTCCCGGTCGCACGAGTCGAGGAGGCAGCCGCACGCATCGCCGAGCTCGCAGAGTGGCGGCGCCGACAGCCCGCCGCAGTCGCTCGTCCCGAGCCCTTCGACGGCGCGCCCCTCGCTGAACGGGCCGCCATCGTGATCGGTGACGTGCGTCTGCCAGGAGACGCCGCCGTGATGATCGACGCGCGCACCAAGCGGAACATCGCGGTCGGCGACGCCGCGGACTTCTTCACGCTCGCATTGCGCGAGCACATGCCGGCCGATCGCATCTCCCTTGGTGGTCTGAGCGAGGCGGATGCTGCCGAGCGAGCCCTTGCCGTGATCGCCGAGCGAGCGGATGATGCTGTACTCATCGTCAATCAGCCGCAGAGCAGCGCGTTCGAAGCATCGGTCCTCGACGCCGTGCTCGCGGTGCGCCCCGACACGATCGTGATCTACGCGGGGTGGCCCGCCGATGGCGCGCCCGCTGCCCGACGCG
This sequence comes from Microbacterium zouquanmingi, assembly GCF_052266675.1. Classification (NCBI taxonomy): domain Bacteria; kingdom Bacillati; phylum Actinomycetota; class Actinomycetes; order Micrococcales; family Microbacteriaceae; genus Microbacterium; species Microbacterium zouquanmingi. Next base: position 325,840 of record NZ_JBQPRA010000001.1, on the reverse strand, counting down.
CCCTCCTCACCTACGGTGCGTCGCGCGCAACGGCGCAGCACGCAGCCCGCGTGCTGCGCGGTCGGAGTTGAGCGTCAGCCCCGCAGCACCCCGCTGAGGCGGCCGCCGGCATCCGCAAGAAGCGCCTCCGCAGCATCCCGGTCGACTCCGCGCACGATCATCACCGACGCCACCGGCACTCTGAGTCCTGACGCGACCAGTGTGGCAGCCGCCGTCACCGCGTCCGCACCGGTGACCGCCGTGACCAAGCGCTCCGCACGATCGCGCAGCTTCGCGTTGCTCACCGACAGGTCGACCATGAGATTGCCGTACGTCTTGCCGATCCGGATCATGGCTCCGGTGGAGACCATGTTCAGCACCTGCTTGGTCGCCGACCCCGCCTTCAATCGCGTCGATCCCGACAGCACCTCGGGCCCGACCGCGACCTCGATCGGCATATCGACCGCGGCACCGAGCAATGATCCTGTGTTGCACGAGAGCCCCACCGTGAGCGCACCGACAGCCCTGCCGGCGCGCACAGCGCCGAGCACGAACGGCGTGCGTCCGCTCGCGGCGATCCCGAAGACGACGTCGCGCTCGGTGACCTCGAGTTCAGCCACCGCGGCGGCACCGAGCTCGACAGAATCCTCCGCACCCTCGACGGCCTGGAACATGGCACTCTTGCCGCCGGCGATCACGCCCTGCACCTGCTGCGGATCGGAGTGGAACGTCGGCGGACACTCCGAAGCATCTACGACACCCAGTCGCCCCGACGTCCCGGCTCCGAAGTAGAGCAAGCGTCCTCCCGCGGCGAGTCGCTCGGCCACCGCGTCCACCACGGCCGCGATCGCGGGCAGCGCGGCCGAGATCGCGGCAGGCACCGACGCCTCGGCCTCGTTCATCGCCCGCATGGCGTCCAGCGTCGGCATCGTGTCCAGGTCGCGATAGCGCTCGTCGATCTGCTCGGTGGCCAGAAGCCCTGGTCGATCCAACACGCTCACCTGGCCAGTCTCTTGCGGGGGTTGGGGGCTGCAGCCAGCAGCCGGCGCGTGTACTCGTGCTCGGGCGAGTCGATCACCCGGCGGCTCGGGCCGCGCTCGACGACCTTGCCGTGATACATCACGAGTGTCTCCGCGGAGTACTCGCGCGCGGAACCCAGATCGTGGGTGATGTAGAGCACGGCGAGGTTCTCGGTCATGCGCAGGTTGTCGATGAGGTCGAGCATCTCCTTGCGGATGCTGACGTCGAGCATCGACACCGGCTCATCGGCGAGGAGCACCTTGGGATTCGCGGCGAGCGCCCTGGCGAACGAGATGCGCTGCCGTTCACCTCCGGAGAGCTCGTGCGGGAAGCGGTGCAGGTAGCGTTCTGGCGGTGACAGCTCGACCTTGCGCAGCAGTGCGAGACTGCGCTCCTCCGCCTCGGCATCCGACATGCGTCCGCCGTGGATGCGCAGCGCGCGACCGAGCGTGTAGCTGACGCGGTGCAGCGGGTTCAGCGACGCGAAGGGGTCCTGCAGCGTCATCTGCACGGTGTGCGTGTACTCGATGAACGCGCGGCCTCGGTTCGCCGAGATGGGAGTGCCATCTAGCAGGATCTGCCCGCTGGTCAGCGGCATGAGCTGGGCGAGCAGGCGTCCCACTGTGCTCTTGCCCGACCCGCTCTGACCGACCAGCGCCGTGACCTGTCCTGCGCGCAGCTCGAGCGAGACGTTGTCGACCGCCCGGAACATCTCGCGCCCGAACAGCCCCTTGCGCTTGTCGGTGCGGAACTCCTTCACCAGGTCGCGCGCCTCGAGGACGACGCGGCCCGACTGGGCATCGGATTCGGAAACCGGGACGGATGCGTCGGTCATACGAGTGCTCCCAAGTCGGCGAGTGAGGCGAGAAGGTTCTTCGTGTACGGATGCCGCGGGTCACCGTAGACCTCGAGTGCCGGACCATACTCCACGAGCTTCCCGCGCTGCATGATGGCGATGCTGTCGGAGACCTCGAGCAGCAGCGACAGGTCATGCGTGGTGAAGATGATCGCGAAGCCGAACTCGTCACGCAGCGCCATGATCTGCTCGAGCACCTCGCGCTGGATCAGCAGGTCGAGCGCTGTGGTCGGCTCGTCCATGATGATGACGTCGGGCTCGAGCACCAGTGCGATCGCGATGGCGACGCGCTGCTTCATGCCGCCGGACAGCTCGTGCGGGTAGGCGGTGATGCGGTCACCGTCGATGCCGACCTTCTCGAGCATGGTGCGCGCGAGCGCCCTGCGCTCGGCGGGCTTCATCTTCGGCCGGTGCACGCGCAGCACATCGTCGAACTGCTCGCCGATGCGGGTCACCGCGTTCAGAGCGTTCATGGCGCTCTGGAACACGATCGCGATCTCGTCCCAGCGGTAGCGACGCAGCTCTTCGGCCGGGATCGACAGCAGGTCGACGTCCACGGTCTTCTCTGCCTCGCCGCCGCGCGGCTTGATCTTGCGGTGGTACGTGATCGAACCACCCGTGACCTCGGCGGGGCTGCGCAGCAGCCGCGTGATCGCGTTGGTGAGCGTCGACTTGCCGCTGCCGGATTCACCCGCCAGCCCCAGCAGCTCGCCACGGTGCAGCGTGATCGAGACGTCATCGACCGCGTGCACGAGCTGCTCGGCCGTCGGGTAATCGACTTTGAGGTTCTGCACGTCGATGATCGGCTCGCCCGGCACCGTGATCGGGCGCAACTGCGGCGGGAAGTCCGGTTTCGGCTCGTCGACATGGTCGGGCGCCTCATCGGTAGCATCCGGCAGTGTCGCGACCGTCACCGTCTCGGAGCCGGCGGCTGCCGCAGCACCGACGGTGCTGAGCGATGCCGTGCGCGTGACGGGGGCGGCCTTCGCACGGCTCTTCCCGGTGCGTAGACGCGGATTGGAGTATTCGTCGATTCCGAAGTTGATGAGCGCGAGGCCCGCGCCGATGATCGCGATCGCGAGTCCGGGAGGCACGAACCACCACCATGCGCCGAACAGGAAGGCCTGCGAGCTCTGCGCGAAGTAGAGCATCGACCCCCAGCTCGTCGTCGTGAGCGACCCGAGACCGAGGAACGACAGGCCTGCTTCAGCGAGCACCGCACCGATCACAGAGAACAGGAAGCCCGATGCGATCAGCGGAAGGGCGTTGGGCATGATCTCCGCGAGAACGATGCGGGTTCGCGATTCGCCGGTGGCCCTGGCTGCCTCGATGAACTCGCGGCGGCGCAGCGACATGGTCTGTGCGCGCAGCACGCGCGCAGACCCGGCCCATGACGTGATCGCGATGACGATCGCCACCGAGATCATGCCGCGGGATGGCAGGTAGCCGGTCAGCACGATCAGAAGCGGCATGCCGGGGACGACGAGGAAGACTGCGGTGAGGATGTAGAGCAGGTCGTCGCTGATACCGCGGAAGTATCCGCCGACGACACCGACGATCACCGAGACGATCTGCGAGATGATGCCGGCGAAGATGCCGACGCCGAGCGAGATCCTGGCGCCGTACACGAACTGGGCGAAGACGTCCTGTCCGGTCTGCGTGGTGCCGAACCAGTGCTCGGCCGATGGCGGCTGCAGCAGATCCGCGCTGCTCGTCTGCGGCGAGTATGACGTGAGCATCGGCCCGAACACGGCGAGCAGCACGAAGAAGATGACGATGATGAGGCCCGCGAGGACCTTGCCGGACTTCGGCATGAACTGAGAGATCTTCATGGGTCAGCCTTCCTGCCGCGTACGCGGATCGAGGAACACGTAGACGATGTCGGCGATGAGGTTCGCCACGATCACCGCCAGGGAGATGATGAGGAAAAGTCCCTGCATCAGGGGGAAGTCCTGGTTGCTGACCGCCTCGAAGAGCGTGTATCCGACGCCGGGGTAGTTGAAGATCACCTCGGTGAGCATCGAACCGCCCACGACCGCGCCGAGCGAGAGGGCGAAGCCCGTGATCGAGGGAAGGATCGCGTTGCGGGCGGCGTAGTTGAGCATGACCATGCGCTTGGGGAGGCCCTTGGCCTCGGCCATCGTCACATAGTCTTCACCGAGCACGGTGACGGTCATGTTGCGCATTCCGAGCACCCAGCCGGCGAACGAGGCGAGCACGATCGTGACCGCAGGCAGGATGCCGTGGTAGATCACCGAGCCGACGAACTCCCAGTTCCAGCCCTGTGTGGCCATCGGGTCGTAGGCACCCGAAACGGGGAACCAGCCGAGGTTGACCGAGAAGATGAGCACGAGGATCAGTGCCATCCAGAAGTACGGTACGGCGTTGAGGAAGGTCAGCGCGGGAAGTGCGTGGTCGCTCCATTTTCCGCGGCGCCAGGCGAGGACGACGCCGAGGCCTGTTCCGAGGATGAAGCTGATGACCGTGGTGATGCCGACGAGACCGATCGTCCAGGGGATGGCGCCCCAGACGATGTCGGCAACGGGTACGGGGAAGAAGCCGATCGAGAGTCCCAGGTCGCCGCGGGAGAGATCGACGAGGTAGTTCCAGTACTGCACGTACAGCGGGTCATCGGTGATGCCGTAGCTCTTGGCGATCGCCCCCATGGCGGCAGGATCGATGCGGCCGTTGAGCTTCTCGACGAGCAGCGAGATGGGATCTCCCGGCATCAGCCGGGGAATCAGGAAGTTCATCGTGAGCGCGGCCCAGGCGATGAAGATGTACAGCATCACCTTGCGCAGGAGGTACTTCACGCGAGACGACCTCTCGGTCAGGGATCACGGTCGGAGCGGGGGCGCACTGCGGCGCCCCCGCTCCCACCAGCGGATCAGTTGGCGGGTGTGAGGTTGGTGACGACCAGGAGGTTGTCGGGGAACTGGAACGGTGCACCCAGTGCGTAGGGGTCCTCCTCGTTCGGGAAGCCCTCCCAGCGCACGGTGTTGTACTGGAACCAGTTCGGCGACTGCAGCATCGGGATGACCGGGAGCTTGTCGATCATGATCGTCTGGAGTCCGTCGAGGGCCTTCTGCTGCGCAGCCGGATCGATGGTCGAGGCGAAGTCACTGAGCAGCGCGTCGGCTTCGGCGTCGTAGTACCGGTTGTAGTTCGACAGCGCCTTCTCGCCGGGCGCGACCTCGTACTCCGAGCTCATCATCGACCGGAACAGCGTGTAGGGCGTCAGGCCCATCGCCGCCGAGGCGATCGTCATCTGGTAGGTTCCGGCGCCTCGCGCCTCAAGCCATGCTTCGAACGAGACGCCCTGCGGCTCGATCACGATGCCGACCTCGGCGAGCTGCTCCTGCAGGAGCCCGGAGATGGTGACCCAGTCGACGTAGCTCGAGGGGATCTGCAGCGCATACGACATCTTCTCGCCGGCAGGAGTGACACGAACGCCGTCGGCGCCCATGGTGTATCCAGCCTCGTCGAGGATGGCGTTGGCATCATCCGCGTCGGTCGCGAACTCGGCGTCAGCGTACTCGTCGCTCAGCACCGACTCGTATGCGGGCAGAGGCAGGCCCGTCGGGTTGGCCGGCGGCGTGTAGCTCTGCATCGCGACCTCGGAGAGCTGGTCGCGGTCGATCGCGAGGCTCAGCGCCTGGCGCAGAGCGATGTCGTCGAACGGTGCGGTCTGCGTGTTGACGAGCAGGTTCACCAGGCCGTCACCCGGGTACCAGTAGGCGCGGTGCTCCGGGTCCTTCTCGATGTAGATCTTGTCGATGTTGGCGACGAAGCCGCCGGACCAGTCGAACTCGCCGGCCTGAAGCGAGCTGTTGAACGTCTGGTCGGTGGATGCGGGGTACCGCACCTCTTCGACCTCGATGTTTTCGGCGTTCCAGTAGCTCTCGTTCGAGGTGAGCGTGTAGAGCTGCTGGCCGAACTTGCCCATCACGAAGGGGCCGGTGGCCACGGGGTCGTCGTTGGTGAATTCGACGGGGTCGACATCCTTGAAGATGTGCTCGGGGACGACGATCGTGTTGGCCAGCGCCTCCTTGAACGCGAACATCGACGCGTTGAACGTGATGACGACGGTCGTCTCGTCGGTCGCCTCAGCGCCGGCGATGTCGAACGCACCGGCGTTCGCGGCGGGGTTGTCGCGCATGAGGTTGAACGTGAAGGCGACGTCGTCGGCAGTGAATGCCTCGCCGTCGGACCAGGTGACGTCGCCCTGAAGGACGAAAGTAGCCTGAGTGCCGTCTTCGTTGAACTCGAGCGACTCGGCCAACCACGGCTGCAGCTCACCAGTCTTCATGGGTGTGGCGATCATCAGGGGCTCGTACAGCATGCCCTTCGTGCCCTGCAGCGCCGTGGGCGAGAACGGGTTGAAGTTCGACTGGTAGGTGGTGGCGGTGTTCGCGTGGATCGTGAGCGGCTGGACACCGCCTTCTTCGGCGTTGTCACCTCCGCTGGAGCATGCGGACAGCGCCAGGGCGCCGACAGTGAGGACTGCGGCGAGGCGGAACAGCTTGGGAACCTTCATGACTGCCTTTCAGTGCGTGGTACTGCGTGTGATTACAGAGGGACGTCTTGATCGAGGTCGGCGCGGAGCACGTCGAACCGGCGGGTGATATGGAATCCGGAGCGGAGATACAGGTGACCGGCGGGTGATTCCTCACCGGTCCAGAGGAACCAGGCGCTCTGCGCGCCCTCGGCGCGCATGCGGGTGAGGGTGTCGTGCAAGAGCACCTTTCCGAGACCTGTTCCGCGGCATGATTCGTCGACGCCGTAGGGGCCGAAGCGCTCGCGCAGACCCCGGTAGGCGCCGTAGGTGGCGAATCCGACCATCTGGCCGTCGGGATGCCGTGCCACCAGTACCCGGTCGATGCGGCCGTGCTGCAGCACGGAGTCGCGCACGGCCTCGCCCCAGTCGGGTGCGAGGCGCTGGGCTGCGAAGGTCAGGGTCTCCGGCAGGTCGTCGCGGGTCGCCGGTCCGAAGCGGTAGCCCTCGGCGAGACGGGTGGCACGCAGTTCGCGAACGTCATCGGGCATGGCGTAGTCGGCGAGATCGATGCTCATCGCGGCGGCCGTGTACTGGCGACCGAATCCGTTGCGCTCGAACAGTCGCGCAGCATCCGGGTAGGCCTCGGCATCCAATCCGGGCACGAAGTACGCGAGCGGGTACGCGGCGTAGTTGACCCACTTCGCGCCCTTGGCAGAGAGGAATGCCTTGGCGCGGTTCAACAGTTCGGTGCCGATGCCGTGGCGGCGGGCATCCGGGTGCACGCAACCGATCGTGATCCAGCCGCCGTCCGGATCCGGGCCGATCCCACGTCCGGCACGCACGGCGTAAACGAAGCCGAGTACTTCATCGTCATCGCCGGTCGCGACGATCAGGCCGTCCGGATCGAAGTTGGGGTCAAGAAGGATCGTGTGGGTGAACCAGTCGGCGCTGATCGCGTCGCGCGGCATCGCGAGGGCGGTGAGGTCGGCGATGCGGTCGGCGTCGCCGAGACGATGGCTGCGGTATATGACGTGCAAGAGGAGTCCTTCCGTACTTCGTTCAGCGGATCTGGCAGTGCCGGCGGCTCAGCCGAGCCGAGCCATGCCCCAGGTGCGACCGGTCGACAGCCCGACCGCGTAAGGCACGCCTGCGAGGCATCCGCGGCTGATCATCTGGGCGGAGTAGAAGTCGATGTAGCGGAAGCCGTAGGTCTCGCCGCGCGCGAAGGCCTGACCGCTGATCGCTGCGGTCCACCTCTCGTGGGCCTCTTCAGAGATCTCGACGAACGTGTCAGCGTCGTACCCCATCGAGTCTTCCCAGTTATCGGTGAACAGCAGGCGACCGATTCCGTGACGTGCGGTCTCGTCCTTCCAGCCCGGGAGCCCGGCGAGGAACCGCGCACGCTCAGCGAGCACAGAAGCGTTCTCGTGATCGGTGTGCATGCTGTTCTTCCAGTGCGCGAGCAGCATCGAGGGCTTGATCTCGCGGATCAGGTCGGCGAGGCGCTCGGCGGTGGCATCATCCGCGGTGAGGAAGCCGTCGGAGATGTCGTCGAACACGATGACCTCGGCGCCGATGCCCTCGGCGAACGCGCGTGCCTCGGCGATCTTCTGCTCGCGGTACTCTGCCATCGGCATGCGGGGGTGACCGCGCTCGCCCGGCGTGAGGGCGACGAGGACCGAGCGTCCGCCGTCGATGACGTTCTGAGCGAGGATGGGGCCGGCGGCGAGATCCATATCGCCGATGTGGCCGCCAACGGCCATGATCGTCTGGGGGGTCAAGAATTCGTCCTTCGGATTGCGGGTCGGTCAGTAGAGAATTGCGGACGCCGGGACGTCGGGCATCGCGGGGCTCTGGGCGAGGATCGACTGCTGGTCCGCCCCGGAGTCGATACCTTCGCGCAGCGCCGAGGAACCCCACAGCAGGTCGATGAACTGCGGACGTCCCGGCTCTGCCTGACGCCACAGCGACTCGCTCGGGTACAGCTCGGCGATGGTCTGCAGCACCGAGATGCCGGTCGTGATCGGGTCGAAAGCACCAGCGTCCTTCAGGTGCAGCTGGGATCCGTGCACGACGTCTCCGTGCCATTTGCTGAAGGTGGGCCGGAAGACGGCCTCGCGGAACGTCACTCCCGGCAGCTGCCGTTCGTTCAGCGCGCTGGTGAGGCGCCCATCGGTCCACTTGGCGCCGAACAGTTCGAACGGGCGGGTGGTACCGCGGCCCTCGGAGAGTGTCGTTCCCTCGAGCAGTCCGATCGCCGGGAACACCGTGGCAGTGGTGAGGGTCGGCATGTTCGGCGAGGGCATGACCCACGAAGCATCCGCAGGCTGCCGTTCACGGCTCCAGCCGTCCAGCTCGACGACCTCGAATTCGGCGGCGCGGCCGGTGGCCTCCGGAACGTGCACGGCGTTGAACCAGCGGCCGAGCTCGCCGAGGGTGAGCCCGTGCTGGACGGGGATCGAGACACGCCCGACGAAGCTCGAGAAGGCGGCATCCAGGCCGGGGCCGGTGCGCACGCGCCCGCCGAGCGGATTGGGACGGTCGAGCACGACGATCCGGATGCCGAGGCGCGCAGCCGAGCAGAGCAGGTCGAACAGCGTCCAGGTGTACGTGTAGAACCGCGCACCGATGTCTTGGAAGTCGACGAGGATCTGCTGCACGCCCGAGTCGCGCAGCAGCGCGTCGAGGCGCTCGCCGTCGCAGAGGTAGGTGTCGATGACGGGGATGCCGGTCGTCTCGTCGACGCCGTCGCCGTCGCTCTCGCCCGCCTGCACTGCGCCCCAGTACCCGTGCTCAGGAGTGAAGATCGCGCTGAGGGCGACACCGGCTTCGGTAAGGGCATCCACACCTCGACGGAGATCGGAGGTGACGCCGGTGTAGTTGGTGCAGATTCCGGTCGGCACGGGCGCGATCAGCTCCGGACGCGCGACCAACCGCGCCAACCCGGTATCGACGTGCTTCGACTTGACCATCTCGACCACGAGACTCCCCCCACTCACCAGCGACTGAATGTAAGCAGGTTACGCAGATGATCGAGTTTGTGTCAATCTTTTACAAACCCCGCGCGATTCGCGTCCTGGGTCGACTAGCATTCAGACATGTCGAACTCTGATCCGATCGAGGACGTCTCCATCGGGGGCGAGGTCATCCGGCTCGGACAGTTCTTGAAGTTCGCGGGTCTCCTCGACTCCGGCGGCGATGCCAAAGAGATGATCATCGACGGCTACGTGCAGGTCAACGATGAGGTCGACCGGCGACGTGGCCGCCAGCTGCGCGACGGCGACACCGTGACGGTCGAGGGGCGAACCGTTCGCGTCCGTCCGTGACAGGTTTCATCCTTGACGACGACCAGCGCACGCTGATCGAGGCGCTTTCACGTGTGACGGCGCGCTCATCGAGCGCGCGCGGCCTCTACATCCACGGCCCAGCGGGCCGAGGCAAGTCATGGGTCACGAATACGTTCTTCGAGGCGCTTCCGACGAAACGCAAGACCCGCGTGCACTTTCATGGATTCTTGGATTCGCTGCACCGCAGCATCCATGACCGCCGCCTTCGGCGAGAAGGAGACGTGCAGGATGCCGTCGCGCACGCGCTCGACGACATCACCGGCCGCAGCAGGGTGCTGTTCTTCGACGAGTTCCACGTGCACGATTCCGGTGATGCACGGCTGCTGACGAGACTGCTCGAACATGTGTTCCGGCAAGATCTCACCGTGATCATGACGTCGAACTATGCACCGGACGATCTGCTGCCGGACCCCATCTGGCATCACCTGTTCGAGCCTGGAATCGCGCTGATCAAGGCGAATACAGAGACCTTCGAGCTCGACGGACCGATCGACTACCGCACGCTCGCGCACGATCACTCCCGCGGCTTCGCCAGTGGATCCTGGACGACGTCGGCCGTGCGTCCCCAGGCGCACGAGGCCACCTCCATCCAGGTGCGCGACCGCGAATTTCCGGTGCTCGCCGCGCGTGCGGACGAGCTGTGGATCTCGTTTGCGCAGCTCTGTGAGACGCCGACGTCGACGATCGAATACCTGGATTGGGGGCGGTCGTTCGCCAGCTGGGCCATCGCAGACGTCCCGGCGTTCGCCGATGCTGACGCCCAGGCTCAGCAGCGATTCATCAACGTCGTCGACGTGCTGGTCGATGCGGACGTTCCGACGACATTCGTCTCGCCACTCGATCTCGACGCGTTCCTATCCGGCACCACCGCGCGTCCGGATGCCTACCGCATGGCGAGCAGGCTGCAGCTGCTCAGGCGCTGACCGGCTCCACGCCGCGCGGCCGCTCCCACCGGCACCTCCCGAGTCGGTACGGTTGCCGTGTGGATGCCACCGATCAGCTGCCCGATCGCCCCGCCCCAGAGAACCCGCAGGGCAAACTCGTTCTGCTCCGTCACGGCGAGACCGAGTGGTCGCGCAGTGGGCGCCATACCGGGCTCACCGACGTTCCGCTCACCGCACACGGTGAAGACCTCGCCCGCGCCGCCGGAGAGCTGGTGTGCGAGTACGACTTCCGCCTCGTTCTGAGCTCACCCCTGCAGCGCGCCCGCCGCACAGCCGAGCTCGCGACACTCGACGCAGAGATCGATCCGCTGCTCGTCGAATGGGACTACGGCGGGTACGAGGGGCGCACCACGAAAGACATCCGTGCGGAGCTCGGTTACAACTGGTCAGCGTTCATGCACGGCGTCATCCGCGGTGAGACTCCTGGCGAGACCGTCGAAGAGGTCGCGGCCCGTGCTTCGCGCGTGCTCACCCGCGTACTCCCCGCGATGGCCGAAGGCGACGTCGCCCTCGTAGCGCATGGTCACTATCTGCGGATCCTCGCCGCGGTCTTCTTGCGGCAGGCTCCCCGGTTCGGAGCATCCATCACTTTCGGTGCGGGATCCGTTTCAGTACTCGGCTACGACCGCGAGCAGCCTGCGATCCTCGCATGGAACCACGGACCGGAGCTGCCACTGGAGCCGCCGGAGTCGTGACTGTGCTCTACGGCGCCAAGCGCCCGATCATATCGTGAAGTCCCTTGTGCTCTCCATACGGCGGGTACTTGATATCGGGATCGACGAAGGGCGCGTGGTACAGGACGCCGCGTGCGTTCGTGAACGCCTCGAACCCGAACCTTCCGTGGTATTTGCCCATCCCCGAGTTGCCTACGCCGCCGAACGGAAGCTCGGGGATCAATGGCTGGAGTGCACAGTCGTTCACGACGGCATCCCCCGACTCGGTTGAGTCGAGGATGCGCTCGATCACCTGCTCATCTCTGCTGAAGACGTACAGCCCCAACGGTTCGGGATGCCTGTTCACCCAGTCGATCACCTCGTCGACAGAGGCGACTTCGATCACAGGAAGGATCGGGCCGAAGATCTCCTCCTTCATCACCGGATCGTCCTCGCTCACGCCGACGAGCACCGTGGGCGCTACGTATCGGTCTGCACGGTCGGTCTGCCCGCCTACGACGATCGTGCCGTTCGTCAGATATCCGGCGAGCCGATCGAAGGTCCGCTCGTTGATCACGCGACCGAAGTCCGGGCTGGCCTGCGGATCCTCTCCGTAGAACTCGCGAATCGCGTCCTTGAGGTGATCGAGGAACTCGTCCTTCGCCTCCGGCCAGATGAGCACATGATCGGGCGCCGTGCAGATGTGACCGGCATTGATGTATCGCATGTAGGCGATCCTGCGTGCCGCTGTACGAAGATCAGCCGAGGAATGCACGACCGTCGGGTTCTTGCCACCGAGCTCGAGCACGACCGGGGTGAGTTGCTTGGCAGCCGCCTGGTGGATGATCTTGCCCACGCCAGGACTCCCCGTGAAGAAGATCAGGTCCCAGTTCTGCTCGAGCAAGGCTGTCGTCTCGGGAACAGCACCTTCGACCACCGCGAATGCCTGGGGATCCAGGTACCGGGGAATCATGTCCGCGACGACCTTCGAGCATGCCACTGCGACTTCGGAAGGTTTGATGACCGCGGTGTTCCCTCCGGCGATCGCGGCTACCAGCGGTGCCAGAGTGAGCATGAACGGCTCGTTCCACGCACCGATGATCAGGGTGACCCCGAGCGGGTCACGGCGCACCTCCGTGTGGCCGGGCTCCATGATCACGGGGGTGGGCACCCTTTCTGGTTTCATCCAGTCATCGATGTGACGCAGCGCATGCAGGGCCTCTTTCGCGCTGTACGCCACGTCCATGAGGTCGGCGTCGTAGCGATTCCGACGCAGGTCATGCCAGAGCGCGTCGTACATGGCTTCACTGTTCTCGGTGACCATCGTCGCGAGTGCATGCAATTGCGCTTTGCGCCACTGCACCGACCGAGTCGCCCCCGTCAAGTAGTAGGAGCGCTGCGCTGCAACGAGACCGGTGTAATCAAGATCGCCCATGCCCATGACAGTACCGGTCCGGTCCGGTCACCACCGGTTGCGAACGTCCTCGGCCCATCCTTCGAGGCCGTCGACGCTCACCCACTCACCTTCGTCTGTCAGCACTCGACCGGTGAATGTGCCGAAGCACTGGTGGGCTTCGTTGAAGATGATGATGAAGTTTGTGCGGGCATGGCGGTCGAAGAACGGCGTGAATGTGATGTCCATGCGCTCGTTCGAGAGCCGCCACGGCTTCATGAAGTCGCTGCGGTCGTACTCCCAGGTCAGTGCCATGGGGATTTTGTGCACCCGGCCATCGATCGTCACACCGGTGTGCGAGATGCCGTTCAGCAGCGTCCCGTCAGGGCCCGAGCCGCCGAAGTTGATGCCGATCCGTCGCCCGTCCACCTCACCCACGGCAGCGCCCCAGTTCCAGTCGGTGACGTAGGGCGTGCGCGAGCGCGCATGATCGAGCACCGCGAACCCGGTCGCGTCGTGCATGACTCCGTCGACCGAGATCGTGCCGGTGGTCGGCCTGTCGACGTCCTTGACGGTGTACTCCGCCAGCATCCGACTGGGTGGAGAGGCGATCCCCATCGCCTCGTGGCCCGGCAGGGTCCGGGCGAGCACATCGACCTGCACGCGCGGCGCGCGGGCGAGGAGTCTCGTCCCGGCATCCGAATCGATCAGACGCACCTCGATCGTGCGCCCGCGCGAGGTGTTCACCCCCGTACCGTGGGTGGCTGTCATCGACAGCCCACGGCTCAGCGGTGAGATCTCGAAGGCGTCGATCTCGGTGAGCGTCTCGCGGTCGAGCACCCATACCTGCCGCACGTTCGCGTAATCGAGTCCGCCGATCGTGAGCGCGAAGATGTGGGTCGGAGTGACGACGCCCCAGTACTCCCAGCGCTTGTTGCGTCCCCAGCCGTACCAGCCGCGTCCGATGCGACTGGTGTCGTGCAGCTGGCTTCTCGTCCACCCGACGGATGCTTCGTCCAGCCGGCCACGCTCATCTGTGAGCCGTACCGGTGAGGTGATCTCACGGTCGTGCACGTCGGGGCGGCTCATCGCACGCTGCGGATCGGGATGACCGAGAGTGCGCCAGCGAGCGCGAAGACGATGCCGGCGATGAAGACGGCGGTGTAGCTGCCGGTGATCGCGATCAGCGCCCAGACGATCACCGGCGTCATGGCCTGCGGGAGGGTCGTTGCGATGTTCAGGATGCCGAGGTCCTTCGCCGCGGCCTCGGCCTTCGGGAGCACCTCGTTCATCAGGGCGGAGTCGACGCTCATGTAGATGCCGTAGCCGAGGCCGAAAGTAATGGCGAGGGCGAACATCCCGGCGACAGTCGGCGAGAACAGCGGGATCGCGAGGGATGCTGCCATGATCGCGGAGGCCACGATGATGAAGACCTTTCGCCGCTGCATCCGGTCGCTGATCTTCCCGGTGAGGAACGCCGTCGCCAGAGCGCCGACCAGCATCACTGCGGTCATCGGGATGCTGAGCGCGGTGGATTCGGCATCGGAGACGCCGATGTAGTCGCGCAGGATGTAGAGCAGATACGACTGCACGCTCTGGTAGGCCAGGATCAGCAGAAAGCGGCCGGCGAAGGCCCACCAGAAGTCCGGATACTGTCGCGGGTTGACCCAGAAGCTCGCGAAGAACTCCTTCCAGCTGAATGGCGGTCGCTCGAGATTCTTCGACGAGAAGTCGCGGTTGAAGATCGTGAACAGCAGGGTGACGACGAGAATCATGCCGCCGAAGGTCGCATATCCGACCCCAATGCTGTTGATGAAGAACCCGGCGCCAGCGACGCCGAGTCCCATGCCGACGAACGTGCCCATCGCCAGGATTCCGGATGCGACGCCGAAGCGCTCCCGCGGGATGCGATCGGGCACGATGGCGGCCTGTGCGGTGGCGACCGAGTTGAGTGCGAGCATGACGAGCACCCAGTAGATGCCGAGCGTCCAGAGTTCGCCCGCGCCGGACAGCAGAACCATGCACAGTGCGGCCGTCGCGGCGCTGATGACCATCCACGGTGCGCGGCGGCCCATCCGGCTGCGCGTGCGATCAGAGAAGGCGCCGATCAGCGGGTGGATGATGATCGCACCGATGGATGCCGCGGTCATGACCAGTGCGAGGTTGGCGACCTTGTTCACCGGGTCGATCTGCTGCACCTGGTCGGGGATGAAGATGACCATGAACCCCGCATAGCAGGTGAGCAGGGCGGCGTTCATGACGAACAGCCAGGTGAGGAGTCGACGATCAGTCGTCTTCGGGAGCGCGGGGGCCAGGGTGCTCATCAAAATCCTTCTCGCGGCAGCGTCGCCGACGTGTGATGCTGCCGCGTTCGGGTTACGGAAGCGATCTCACTGTAACTTGCCACGTGGAAAATGCCTAGCGACGCCCCTCATCGTGGCGAGTCAGCCGAGCCCCATCGCGATCAGCAGCGAGACGATCGCGAGCACGGCGACCACTGGCGTCATCGTGTAACGCTCTGACTTGCTGCGTGAGATCGCGTTCATCACGATGCCGAGCGCGAAGTACGTGAAGACGACCCACATCGCCACCTGCGTGAACGCGGCAGGCAACAGTGAGCTCGCGCCGACGCGCTCCCAGGCGATGAACGCGATGAACGCGTAGATGATGATCGAGATCACGCTGCCGATGCGCAGGTTCCGTGGCAGCATCGCGACGCCGCCGGACTACTCGCCACCCTCGATGACCTTGCGATCGCACGCGTAACCGAACCAACACGAATGCGATCGCTAAGTGACTTCGAGCGCCGACCTGTCGCAGACGACTCAGAACGTGGCGCTGTCGGTTGATGACTAGCTAGTTGAAGTCGCCACCCTGCGCCATGTCGGCGAAGCGCGAGTAGTGCCCCTGGAACGCCAGATTGATCGTCGCAGTCGGTCCGTTACGGTGCTTGGCGACGATGAGGTCAGCTTCGCCGGGTCGAACGTCCTTGTCATAGACCGAGTCACGGTGCAGCAGGATTACCATGTCGGCATCCTGCTCGATCGACCCGGACTCACGAAGGTCGCTGATCTGCGGCTTCTTGTCCGTGCGCTGCTCAGAACCACGGTTCAGCTGCGACAGTGCGATGACCGGCACCTGCAACTCCTTCGCGAGCAACTTCAGCGCACGCGAGAACTCCGAGACTTCTTGTTGGCGCGACTCGACGCGCTTGCCGCTCGTCATCAGCTGCAGGTAGTCGATGACGACCAGCCGCAGGCCCTCGCGCTGCTTGAGGCGACGGCACTTCGCACGAATCTCGACCAGCGTCATGTTGGGGCTGTCATCGATAAAGAGGGGCGCGTCGTTGATGCGTCCGCGGGTCGCAGCGACCGTGGTCCAGTCGCGCGGATCGAGCGATCCCTTGCGCATGTGCTGCAGTGGGATCGCGCCCTCTGCGCTGAGCAGACGCATGGCGATCTCGCTCTTGCCCATTTCGAGGGAGAAGAAGACTGCGGGCTGCTTGTGGCCGATCGCAGCGGCACGAGCAAAATCGAGCGCGAGCGTCGACTTGCCGACAGCAGGCCTCGCTGCCACGACGATCATCTGACCGCCGTGCAGGCCGTTCGTCAGCTCATCGAGCTCTTTGAACCCGGTCGGCACACCCGTCATCGACCCGTCACGGCCGCTGGCTGCCTCGATCTCTTCCATCGCAGCATCCACCGCGACCGTCAGCGGAACGTAGTCTTCCGCGGTCTGCGTGCCGGAGACCGCGTAGATCTCGGCCTGCGCGTTGTTGACCAGGTCGGTCGCGTCGCCCTGCCCGTCGTATCCGAGCTGGACGATCCGCGTGCCCGCGTCGACAAGGCGGCGCAGGATGGAACGCTCGGCGACGATGCCGGCGTAGTAGCCGGCGTTCGCCGCGGTCGGAACGATCGAGGTGAGCGTGTGCAGGTAGTCAGCCCCGCCCGCCCGCCCGAGCTCGCCCGTCTTGATGAGCTCGTCAGTGACGGCGACGACGTCGGTGGGTTCACCGTGCGAGTACAGGGTGAGGATCGCTTCGAAGATGAGCTCGTGCTTGGGGATATAGAAGTCGGCGCCCTTGAGCGTCTCGATCACGTCGGCGACAGCATCCTTCGAAAGCAGCATGCCGCCGAGCGCACTCTGTTCAGCGAGGAGGTCGTGCGGCGGTACGCGTTCGGGTTTGCGCTGCCCACCAAGACGTTCCTCCGAGATGTCGGCTATCGACACTGTGATCCCTTCGGGTACGGCTGACATGCGGACAGCTCAGGTATCAGCGGCCCCCAAGCCCGGCGACAGCGGAGTGATTTTTGCGATCAGGGCAAGCGAATCACGCACCACAGACATCTCGTCGCGTGTCCACGGTACGAGCAGGGTTATCCCCATGCAAGACGGCCTGTGGATAACTATGTGGAGAGATTGCGGAGAACTTCGGAGTGTCTGTGTAGAACGCATGTGGATAACCCTGTGGTGGGTAAAAATTTCGTTCACGTTAACGGCTTATGACCAGGGGTTTAGAGTTTCCCCAGCCTGTGGATGAAATCCGGCTTAAATCACTGATTGAAGGTTTCGCTCGACGCGAGCGGATGTGTACAACCTGGGGAGAAGTCAAGCCCGATTTTTCTCGGGCGCGTCCATTTCCGATGAGGCTGAGAACACGCCGGTCAGCAGCTAAAACACTCTGGACACGCACCACTTGCGCGCGTACGGACGAGGGCACGGCGCCTTGCGCGCCGAAGCCATTTCGCTTCGAGGGGGAGGTAAGCGTGCCTGCCGCAGCATCCCGTCAGATGCCCACAGGGGTTTTGTGGCGCGCCCTCGGCGCGCTCGCCTGGGCCACGCTCATCCGTTCCAGCAACGGCCGCACCGCGCATGCAGACGAGGCACCGGGAGGCCCTCTCGACGGCATCTCTTATCTGGTCGCTTCGACGCTCGATTCTGGCGTCAGTGTCGGAACCGACGTCGTCCCCGCGGTGACCGAATCCGTGGCCGGCGCGCTGCAGGACTCTCCCGTCTCGTTGCTGAGCGCCCCGCTGCCCGACGCCGTGACCGATGGGACCGACGGCACTGCCAGCGGAACTCAGGTCGTGGCACCCGTCGCTGTTCCAGTGGACGTGACGGGCAACGCCATCGCCGCCCTGGGAGACAGCGCGGTGGTCGGCAGCCGAAAAAGCGGAGAGCCTCCGATCCGCAAGGATCGGAGGCTCTCCGGAAGGTTGTTGCGACTTACTTGGCTGCGACGACCTGAAGGGTGATGACGGCGACGACGTCTTCGTGCAGACGCACGGTCGCCTCGTGGTCACCGGTCGACTTGATCGGCGAGGTGATGGTCACCTTGCGCTTGTCGATGGCACCGAGGCCGGCAGTCGCGACAGCATCGGCGACGTGCTCGGTCTTGACCGAGCCGAACAGGCGTCCGCCGTTGCCGGCCTTGACTGTCAGGCGGACCTTCTGGCCCTCGATCGCGTCCTTGAGCGCCACGGCCTCTTCGCGGTCGTGGATCTGGCGTGCCTTGCGAGCAGCCTGGATCGACTCGACCTGCTTGGCACCGCCACGGGTCCAGCCAGTGGCCAGCCCCTGGGGGACGAGGTAGTTACGGGCGTACCCGCTCTTGACCTCGACAACGTCACCGGCGCTTCCGAGCCCGGCGACCTCATTCGTGAGAATCAGCTTTGCCATGTCAGCACCCCTTAGCGGCCAGCGCCGGCGTAGGGCAGGAGAGCCATTTCGCGTGCGTTCTTGATCGCCGTGGCGATCAGACGCTGCTCCTGCACCGAAACTCCGGTGATACGACGGGCGCGGATCTTGCCACGCTCCGAAACGAACTTACGGAGGGTTGCGACATCCTTGTAGTCAATGACGCCAACCCGGATCGACTTCGCGGGAGCGGTGGGCTTGCCACCCTTCCGCGGCTTGCGGCGGTCGCCGCTCGACTTTCCAGCCATGGTTTTTCCTTATCAATGAGATTGTGTTGTCAGGCGCGACTGCGGTCGCTGAGCCTGTCGAAGCGTTAGAACGGGGTGTCGTCGCCGAAGCTGCCCGGAGTGCTCCAGGCATCGGCGCTGGTCGAAGAACCGGGCGTGGACCACGGCTCTTCGGACACCTGCTGCTGCTGCTGAGCCGGACGCGACTGCCCGCCACCGCCACCGGCACCGCCAGAAGCAGCGCGGGTGACCTGAGCGGTCGCGTAACGCAGCGACGGGCCGATCTCGTCGACCTCGAGCTCGATGGACGTGCGCTGGTTTCCCTCGCGGTCCTGGTAGGAGCGCTGACGCAGACGGCCCTGCGCGACAACACGCATGCCCTTTGTCAGAGAACCCGCCACGTGCTCTGCGAACTCGCGCCACACGGACGCACGGAGGAACAGCGCATCGCCGTCCTTCCACTCGTTCGCCTGACGGTCGAAGGTTCGCGGCGTCGATGCGATGGTGAAGTTCGCCACCGGCAGCCCGTTCTGCGTATAACGCAGCTCAGGGTCGGCCGTGAGGTTTCCCACCACGGTGATGACGGTTTCGCCGGCCATGAGACTCAGGCCTTCGCAGCCTTGGCAGCCTTGCGGGCAGCCTTCTCTTCGGAGCGCTTGGCCTCGGATGCAACCATGGCCTGTGCCTCTTCAGCGCGGAGGACCTTGGTGCGCATGATCTGCTCGTTCAGCTTGAGCTGACGGTCGAGCTCCTGCGTGGCCTCGCTGGTAGCGGTGAAGTTGACGACGGCGTAGATGCCTTCGGTCTTCTTCTGGATTTCATAGGCGAGCCGGCGCTTGCCCCAGACATCGACATTGTCCACTGAACCGCCATCGTTGGTGATGACCTTCAGGAACTTGTCGAGCGTGGGCGCAACCTGGCGCTCGTCGACCTCAGGGTTCAGAATGACCATGAGTTCGTACTGGTGCGTCACTTACCCACCTCCTTCGGACTTGAACGGCTTTCGAGACTCTCTCGAAAGCAGGAGGGTGTGTGCACGTGCCCGCCCTTCTCGCCACCTGATGCGGTTCGATGGGCAGACAACCACAGCAGTCTAACGGAGTTGCGAGCTAGTCGCGAACAGAGACAACCGGAAGGCGCGAAACAACCGGAGGCCAGCCCGACGCCCGCGCTAACGTGGTGTCCATGCTCCGACCCGCCCCGTTGACCGACCCGATCGATCGGCACGAGCTGCGGGACTTCATCGACCGCACCCGCGAGAGGTGGCCGACCTGGCTTCGCGCGACCCTGCTCACCATCCTCGGCCTGAGTTACTGCGGCATCCTGCTGTTCATTCTCCTGGGAATCGTTCTTGCTCCCGTACCCATCGGCTTCTTCATCCTGGGCGCGTGGGTCGTCACCGGCTGCATCATCGGACTCGGCCTGCACCGGTGGTGGACTCAGGATCACCGCAGGTTCCGGCTCACCGGTTTCGCGAAGGCGAACGGGCTGCGCTACACCCCCCGCACCTCGCGAGCGCTGCCGGGTGTGATCTTCGAAGTCGGTCGGGACCGCAAGACCACCGACCTCCTGGAGGGGCACGAGCGATGGGGTCGGAGGGAGCGGGGGCGGCGCTCGGTCGAGTTCGGCAACCATTCGTATGCGATCGATTACCGGAAGTTCCACATCACGCATCGCTGGGGATATGTGGCCATCCGACTCGCGAATCCACTTCCGCACATCGTTCTCGACGCCGTGGGGAACAACTCGCTACTTCGCAGCAACCTGCCGGTCCGCTTCGACACAGACCAGCGCCTCTCTCTCGAAGGTGATTTCGACGACTATTTCACGCTGTACTGCCCCAGCGACTATGAGGTTGACGCCCTATATCTCTTCACGCCTGACGTCATGGTGCACTTTATTGACAGCGCTGCGCACTTTGATGTCGAGATCGTGGACGACTGGCTGCTTCTCTACAGCAAGAAGCCGGTGGTCACGACGGATCCGCTCACCTGGGAGAGGCTCGCGAACATGGTCGAGGCGGTCACGCGACGGCTCGACCAGTGGGAACGATGGCGCGATGATCGCCTTCGAACATCGGCGCGGTCTTTGGCGGGGGATGACTCGATGCGTCCTGCATCCGTGGTCACCGAATTTGCGAACCGTCCTCTTGGTGTCTCAGCCCGGGGGCGGCGCTTGCGGCGGCCGGTTCCCTGGGTGTTGTTCATCGTGACGGGTGTGTTCCTGGTGTTCGGCCTCTATGCCTGCGTCCAGGATTTCGCGGGTTGACCGGCATCTCACAGCATCGCCGGTGCACGCGCAGTAGCGTGGTCGGCATGCAGTGGATCTCAGATGTTTCTGTCGGCGACTGGCTACGGGACCGGCTCGATGACGACTGGTCGATTCACCACTTCGCTCCCCGTGGTTACGAGGCGTATGCGCGTATCTTCCATCCGGCCTCGGTGCGTTCGAGTTCGGATGCTGTCGACCAGCCCACCCCCTGGGGAGAAGCGGCGGCGGTCTTCGGCACGACGCTGCACGCCGAAGCATCCTGGCAGCGGCTGGTCCGCACCCCTCCGGAGGGCAACTGGCATACGCAGACCGCGCCCGACGGTCGCGAGTTCTCCGCCCCACGCGAAGGATGGCTGGATGCCAGCATCCTGAGCCGCCTCACCGGCCACCTTTCTGTGCACACGAGCACGCCGGACGAGTGCGTGTGCGGTGTCTGGGAGGGCTGGGGCGGGATGCTCGGGTTCATGGGCACCGGACCGTCACGCGCATCTCTCGCGTTCAGCGAGGACGAGATCCATCAGCAGGTGCTGGGCCAGAGCATCCGCAATCCTTTTGAGAACCCGTTTCAGCGGGCGACTTGGCAGCCCGGCATCCTCTCGGACGAGATATCGAAGGGACCGCGTCTCGAGCTGCCCGACCGCGCACACGTGCTTTTCACCGCTGCGCTGTCGACGTTCGCAAACCCGGACTGGCAGGACGAGGCGCCATGGGGCGACGAGGCGCTGAGCCTGCTCTGGCCCGCTGATCGCGCATGGGTCATGGCGACCGAGATCGACTACGACTCGACGATCGTTGCGGGTTCGAACGAGCTCGTGCGTGCGATCTGCGCTGACCCGGCCATCGAGGCGCTGCCGATCCGCGAAGGTTCGTCGCTGCCCTGGGACGCCGACGACCTCAACCGCTAACGCCGCCCGGTCCGGACAGCCAGCGCAGAAGAGTTTCGCGGCTCCCCCCGGTACTGAAACCGCGAAATCCTTCCGGGCTGGTGCCGCGGTCCACGACTGCCGCCCGAGCCCGCGGCCGCCCCGCCGCGGCAAGCGCGCTCAGCGCACGACGGGCGGGACCGTCGACCACGCCGCGCGATCCTCCGCGGACGGCGCCGCGGGAATGCGGCCGAGGCCGTCAGGCTCGGGAATCGCTGCGAGCAGCGAGCGAGTGTACGGATGCTGCGGATCAGCCCACAGTTCGTCCGTGGGGCCTGACTCCAGCACCTCTCCGGCGTACATCACGAGCGTGCGGTCGGCGATGCGCCGCACAACAGCGAGATCGTGCGAGATGAACAGCATTCCCGCGCCGACCTCGGCGACGAGATCGCGCATGAGGGCGGCGACGCTGGTCTGCGTCGACGCATCCAGCGCAGAGATCGGCTCGTCGGCAATGAGCAGCTTGGGGCGAGCGGCGAGCGCACGCGCGATCGCGATGCGCTGCTTCTGCCCGCCGGAGAACTGATGCGGGAAGCGGGCCGTCCATGCCGTGTTGAGCCCGACGCGCTCCAGCCACTCCTCGACACGCGACCCCTCGTCACCTCGCGCGAGCGCGGTCTGGATGCCGTCGTTGATCTGGTCGCCGATCCGGCGACGTGGGTTCAGCGAGGTCGACGGGTCCTGGAACACCATCTGGATTCCGGTCAGAGCCACGGACCGGCGGCGGATGCCCATCGGAAGCACCGGCATCCCATCGAAGTGCACGACACCCGAGACGATCTTCTCGATCCCTGCCGCCGCCCTCGCAAGCGATGACTTGCCGCTTCCGGACTCGCCGACCAGTGCCACGGTCTCGCCCACGGCGACCTGCACCGAGACATCGTTCACCGCGACCACCGGCGGGTTGCCGGGGTAGCGCACCACGACGTTCTGCGCGTCGAGCACGAGTGCGTCAGTCATCGCCGGCTCCTTCGTTGTCGCCAGCATCCAGTCGTGACCCCGGCAGCGCCGCGAGCAGCGTGCGCGTGTACTCGTGCTGCGGGTTGGCGAACAGTGTCGCACGGTCGGCGCGCTCGACGATCCGCCCGTCCTTCATGATGGCGACATCATCGGCGATCGCGCTCATCACGCCGAGGTCGTGGGTGACCAGCAGCACGGCGAGCTCCCGTTCGACGGCGAGGTCGCGCAGCAGCTGAAGGATGCCGGCCTGCACGGTGACATCCAGTGCGGTCGTCGGTTCATCGGCGAGCAGCACGTCGGGGTCGCAGGCCAGGGCACAGGCGATCGCGATGCGCTGGCGCTGTCCGCCCGAGAACTGGTGCGGGTAGCGCCCGAGCGACTCCGCGGCGCGCGGCACCTGCACGGTTTCGAGGAGTTCGACGGCGCGGGCGTCTGCCGCCTTGCCCTTCAGGCCCAGGTGCACCTTCATATGGTCGGTGAGCTGGCGCCCGATCGTGAGCTGCGGATGCAACGACGCAGAGGGGTCCTGGAAGACCATCGCGATGCGCTTTCCGCGCACGCGATTCAGTGCGCGCCGCGGCATCCCGAGCAGTTCATCCTCGCCGAGCAGGATCGAGCCGGATGTCGTCGCCTTGCGCGGAAGCAGCCCGAGCACGGCGAGCGAGGTGAGCGTCTTACCGGATCCGGACTCGCCGGCCAGGCCCTGCACGCGCCCTCGCTCAAGATCGAGTGAGATGCCGTGCACGAGCGGGCGGCCGATGGAGATGTGCAGATCCCGGATGCTGAGGGCGACAGAACTCATGCGCTCGCCCCCTTCGCGGAGGAGACCAGTTCAGCCTGATTCTCGTGAGCGACCTCTGCGGTCGGGTCGAGCACATCGCGCATCGCGTCACCAAGGAAGTTGAACGCCACGACGACCGTGAGGATCGCGAGGCCGGGGAACACTCCGAGCCACCAGGCGTCGAAGTTCGACATGGCCGCAGAGATCATCGAGCCCCACTCGGCCGTGGGCGGCTGAGCGCCGAGGCCGAGGAACGACAGGCCGGACAGCAGCAGGATCGCGGTTCCGATGTCGAGCGTGGCGAGCACGAGCACGGGGCCGGCGATGTTCGGCAGGATGTCGACGAAGAGGCTGCGCACGGGTGAGTGCCCGAGCAGGCGCCCGGCGACGACATAGTTCTGCTGGCGCAGACTCAGCACGAGACTGCGGGTGACGCGGGCGTACTGTGGCCACGACACGATGACCGCGGCGATTACCGCATTAAAGAGCGAGGGACCGAGGGATGCCGCGACCACCATCGCGAGGATCACAGTCGGGAAAGCCATGAACAGGTCGGTGATGCGCATGAGAGTCTCATCGACCCAGCCGCCGAAGTATCCCGCGACGGCGCCGAGGATCGTGCCGATCACAAGCGCGGCCACGACAAGCATGAGCGCGAGTGGGATCGTCACGGTCGCGCCGGTCATCAGCCGCGAGAAGATGTCGCGGCCGTTGCCGTCCGTGCCCATGAGCGTGTCGATGCCAGGGGCCTGCAGACGCGGCAGCACCTGGGCGTTCGGTCCGAACGGCACCCACCACTGCGCGGTGAAGGCGATGATGACCCACCCCAGTGCGATGACCGAGCCGATGATGCCGAGCGGCGTGCGCCAGGCGCGCGGCCAGCGGAAGCGGATCTTCCAACGGGATGCGACCCGCTTGTCGTCCAGGGCGCTCATGCGATCCTCACTCTCGGATCCAGCACGCCGTAGAGCAGATCCACGACCAGGTTGATGACGAGGTAGATGACGCCGACCACGAGGCCGACGCCCATGATGCCCGTGAGGTCGAGGTTCGCGGCGGCGTTGTAGGCATAGGTGCCAAGACCCGGCCAGGCGAAGACCGACTCGACGAGCACGGTGCCGCTGAGCAGCGCACCGAAGGCGACACCGACCACGGTGAGGATGGGCAGCGAGGCGCCGCGCAGCACGTAGTCGAGCACGACGCGCGGGCCCGAAAGTCCCTTCGCGCGAGCGGCGCGCACATAGTCGCTGTCGAGCACCTCGAGCACCGAGGTGCGCACGAACCGCGTGAGCAGTCCGATCGTCACGAGCGAGAGCACCATGACCGGCAGCGCGAGGTGAGATGCGGCATCGAAGAACCCGACGCTGTCGCCATTCAGCAGAAAGTCGACGGTGTAGAAGCCGGTGATCCGCGGCGGTGGCGTGATCGATGGCGAAATGCGTCCGGAGCCGGGTGCGACCCCGAGCTGCAGGAAGAAGAAGTAGTAGCTCACCAGCGCGAGCCAGAACGTCGGAACACTGAGCCCGACGAGGGTGACCACTCGCACGACCTGGTCGGTCACCAGGCCGCGGCGGTAGGCGGCGAGGGTGCCGAGCACGATGCTGACCGCGAGGCTCACGACGATCGCGCAGACCGCGATCTCGATCGTGGCGGGAACCGCGGTGGCAAGGTCCAGTGTGACGGGGCGGCCTGTGACGAGCGAAGTGCCGAGGTCACCGCGCAGCAGGTTGCCCATATAGATGAAGTACTGCACGAACAGCGGCTGGTCCAGGCCGTGCGACTTGATGAAGGCCTCGCGCGTCGCGGGGTTCTGTGCTGCGCCCTCGCCCAGAGCCGCGGAGACCGGGTCACCCGGGACGAGGTTCGTGAGCAGGAAGGTCACGATCGTCACGCCGATCAGCAGCAGGATCGACGTGCCGAGGCGTCGCAGCAGGTACCCGACCAGCGGAGAGCGGGTCGGGCGCCTGCGTGCGACAGTGGTGGTGCTCATGGAGTGAATCAGCCTGCCGGTGTGATCTCGGCGATGTCGATCTCCCAGACGGAGTTGTACACCGCGCCGGTGACGTCGCCTGCAGAGGCGATGTTGCGACCGGGGACGATCAGCGGAACGAACGGGCCATCAGCCTGCATCGCCTCAGCGAACTCGGTGAACGCAGCGGTGCGCTGCTCGGTGTCGGTCGCGCTTGCGGCACCTGCAGCGAGGCCGGCGATCTCCGGGTTGGCGTCAGCTGCCCAGCCCGCACGCAGACCGACCTTCAGGCCCGGTGCGAACGGCAGGAAGTTCGCCGAGTCCGCGTAGTCCGGGCCCCAGAACCACAGGCCGAAGCCCTCGGTGCCGTTGACGTACGCGTCGAGCTCAGTGGCGAACGGTGCGGGTGCGAGTTCGACATTGATGCCGGCATCCTGCAGCTGTGCCTGCACGCGCTCGGCGAGCGGGGTGAATTCCACGCCTCCGACCGGGTAGTCGTTCGGGAACTGCAGCTTCAGCGTCTGGCCGTCGTAGCCGGCCTCGGCGAGCGCGGCAGCGGTGCGGTCGAGGTCCTGCTCGACACCAGAGTCCAGTGCGCCTTCGAATCCGGGCGGGATGACGCCGGTGGCCTGGACGGATCCGGCCCCCGCGAGCTCCAGCAGCGAGTCGTAGTCGATCGCGTAGCGGATCGCCTCAGCGATCTTCACGTTCGCGAGGTCGCCGGCAACTTCGGGGTTCTGGTTCAGCAGCAGGAAGATCGTCTGAGCGGATGCCACCGAGTCGATGTTCACATCGTCGCCGAGGGTGGCCACCTGGTCGCCGTTGAGGTCGAGCGCGACCATGGTGTCGCCGCCCTTGAGGTTGGCGAGCTGGGTCGCGGACTCGGTGACGTTGCGGATGACGACGCGGTCGTATGCACTGGCCTCGGCGCCGTTGTACTCCTCGCTGCCGGTCAGCACGATCTGCGACGAGAGGTCGAGGGTGTCGAGCACGAACGGGCCGGAACCTGCGGACTCGCTGTCGAGGAACGCCTGTGCGGTGTCGGTTCCGTCGGTCGTGCCACCGTTCTCGATGACGACGTCGGAGTTCAGGATGCCGAGGGCGGGGTTCGCGAGGATCGCGGGAAGCTGCAGCATCGGCGACTCGGTGGTGAACTTCACCGTCTTGTCGTCGACCTCTTCGATCGTGACGCCGGTGAGCAGGAAGTTCGGCTTCGCCTCGACCATGCCCTGAATGCGCTGCAGGGAGAAGACGACGTCCTTGGCTTCGATCGGAGTGCCGTCGGAGAAGACGCGGTCACCCTCGAGCGTGAAGGTGAACTCCGTCGCCTCGTCATTCTGCTCCCAGGATGCGAGCCCGGGGATCGGCGTCGATACGTCGGAGCCTTCGAAATCGACCAGAGTCTCGTACAGCGCCTTGGCCAGCATGTTGCCGGTCGGGTCGTAGCTGTGACCGGGATCTGCGGTTTCGATCGAGAAGGCGGTGTCGATCACGAGCGAGTCGGCGGCGGCTTCTCCTCCACCGTTGGCGGAGTTTCCTCCGGAGCATCCGGTGACGGCCAAGAGCGCGACAGCGCCCGCCGCGATAAATGAGTTGCGGGACAGCGAGGACATAGACCCTCCAAGGAAGGGAGCGATTCGGGGAAGGTCGGACGGCTGTGGACGACCGTGTTCAGATTGGCACGTAGGCGGACGATATGTCCAATATGCTCGCACCCTGAGACACAAATTGTCCGTAGAACTGAGAGCGGTGGCCAAGATGTCCAACATTCGAGCTTCGGATTCCGCATCCGCTGGACGAAGTGCGCCGACGCTCGATGACGTCGGCTTCCGCATTCTCGCCGCGCTTCGTGAGAACGGGCGACTTTCGATGGCGGCGCTCGCAGAGCGGGTGGGAATCTCACGCGCCGGCGCATACTCGCGAGTGGAGGCGCTTCTGGATGCCGGTGTGATCACCGGCTTCTCCGCGAATGTGGATCCTGCAAAGGCTGGTCTGTCCATCGGCGCGCACGTGTTCGTCACGGTGCATCCGCAGTCCTGGCCGTCGTTCCGCGAACGCGTGCTGGGAATGCCCGAAGTCGAGTACTGCGCCGTGACCACCGGTGAGCATGACGCGATGCTCATGATCCGCGCAACCGATGTCGGCGGAGTGCACGACTTCTCGACGGGGGTGATCGCCCAGCTGCCCGAGGTGCGCACCGTCGTGAGCGTGGTGATCCTCGACGAAGTGGTGCGGCGCCCGTTCATCCTGCCGACCGATCTTCCCGAGCGCACACCTGGTGATGCCATCGGAATGACACGGTGGACGCCGGCGCCCGGAGCTCGAGAACCGCTGCCACCGCGCTGACCGGGTCCCTGAGCTTGTCGGTCCCTGAGCTTGTCGAAGGGTGGGCCCTCAGGCAATGACCTCGGCGCAGACGCTGAGCTGCGGTTTGCCGTGCATCTCGTAGTGCTCGATGAGGCGCAGGCCGCTCTCGTCCTGCTCGATATCGCTGTCGCCTGAGCCGGTGACGACCGTGCCGTCGGCGACGAGCACGTGCACGAAGTGGATGCTGATCACGTTTCCGGTGCGGGTGCCGACGAAACGACCGAAGGTCACGGTGTCGCCGAAGTAGTCACCCCAGACGGCGCCATCCTTCTCGAAGTAGCGGAACGTGCTGGGTGCATCGGGATCGACGACCGAGGTCGTGGAGGAGATCATCTGGAAAGTGCGGCCGTCGAGCGACGGGAGCGTGGTCTGCGTGTTCACACGTCTGATTATGGCAAGGGGTTAGCGTGGACGGGTGACCACGCCCGCCACCGGCTCTCAGCCGTCCACGTTCGATGCTCGTCCGCTGACCGAGCCCGTCGACCCGAGAGCCGTGAGTGCCTTCGCCGCGGAGATGAAGTCGCGCCGCAGCGGATCCACCACGGCGCTGACGGTGATCGCGATCGTCGTCGCAGTCATCGCCGTCCTCATCATCGTGCCGATGATGTTCGTGTTCACCGTCACGATCATCATCGGCTACAACTCCTTCATCGCCGTGCTACCGCTGCTGTTCATCGCTTTCGTGGGAGTGGCGGTCGGGATCGTCGCATGGTTGTCCGTCCGTCGCCGGCGCGTCGCGGACTTCCGCCTCGATCGTTTCGCTGCGGCGAACAACATGACGTATGCCGGTGAGGTCTCCGATCCTCCGTTGCCCGGCATGATCTTCACCCTGGGTCGCGCCCGCAAAGCGGATCAGCTCGTCCGCGGGCACAGCCCCCGTTTCGTCGAGTTCGGCAACTACCAGTACACGACGGGTTCGGGTAAGAACTCGACGACCCACAAGTGGGGCTACGTCGCGGTGAAGCTCGACGTGCCACTGCCGAATATCGTGCTCGACGCCCTCGGTAATAACGCAATCTTCGGCACGAACCTGCCGGCGTCGTTCCAGAAGGAACAGCACCTCTCTCTCGAAGGTGACTTCGACAAGTACTTCACGCTGTACTGCCCGGCGGGCTACGAGCAGGATGCCCTGTACCTGTTCACGCCCGACATCATGGCGCGCTTCATCGACAATGCCGCGCAGCTCGACGTCGAGATCGTCGATGACTGGCTGTTCCTGTACACGAAGCGCCAGGCGTCGACGCTGGATCCGGCGACGTGGGCCTGGCTGTTCGGCACGGTCGGAGCCCTCATCACCAAGTTCGACCAGTGGGCGAGGTGGCGCGACGAGCGCCTGAGCCATACCCCCGCTGTGCACATCGAGCCGGGGTCGGGATCGCACGCGCTTCCCTTCGCGCCGCCGACGGCGATGCTGACGCCGCCGCCCGGCGTGGCACCGTCAGGGCGACGACTCAAGCGCGGTGGCCGGTGGCTCACGGTCGTCTTCGTCGCGATCTTCGCAGCCGTGTGGTTCGTGTCGCGGTTCTTGAGCTGACGACCCGATGAAGACGATGTTTGCCCTCGACCCCGGACTTGTCCACAGACTCTTCCGGCCGCCATCCCTTGCGCGCCTGAGATCGATGGTCGACATCGATCCCGGGTTCGTGATCGAGGACTTCGGCGCGGTGCCGTCTGAGGAACTCGCCACAGTCGAGTTCCTCATCACCGGGTGGGGTGCGCCGAAGATCGGCCCCTCCGAACTTAACCGGATGCCGCGCCTGCGCGCGATCCTGCATGCCGCCGGGAGCGTCAAAGCCCACGTGGATGCCGAGGCCTGGCGGCGCGGCATCATCGTGACGACCGCGGCGAGCGCCAACGCGCGTCCCGTCGCGGAGTTCACTCTGGCGATGATCCTGCTCGCCGGCAAGAAAACCTTTGAGCTCTCCGAGGAGTATGGGCGCACTCGTCGCACGCTAAGCGTCGCCACCGGGTATCCGGGAATCGGCAACGCAGGTCGCACTGTTGGGGTGATCGGCGCATCGCGAATCGGGCGGCGAGTGCTCGAGCTGCTGCATCCATTCGATTATGAGGTGCTGCTGGCCGATCCCATGATCGATCCAGGCGACGCGCGCAGCCTCGGCGCAACGCACGTATCGCAACACGAACTGCTCGAGCGCAGCTCGATCGTCTCGCTGCACGCACCGCTCACGCCTACGACGGAGCGAATGATCGATGGCGCCTCGCTCGCGCTGCTTCCGGACGGCGCCTGCCTGATCAACACCGCGCGCGGACGGCTCGTAGACCACGGTGCGCTTCGCGCCGAACTGCGCCCCGGACGCATCAGCGCCATCTTGGACGTCACCGACCCTGAGCCTCTCGATGACGACGACATCCTCTATGCGCTGCCCAACGTGGTGCTCACCCCGCACCTGGCCGGTGCCGCCGGCACTGAGGTCGCACTGCTTGGCGACCTGGTCATCGAACAGCTCGCTCAGATCCTCGCCGGGCAGTCACCGGTCGACACCATCACGTTCGAGCAGCTCGCCACAATGGCGTAACCGCCGTGGGCGCGCTACCCGCGCGCGGCCCACCATTCGCGCAGGCGCTGCTCGGCGGCATGCGGCCCCAGCACACCCTCGTCGAGTCGCAGCTCGAGCAAGAACTTGTACGCCTCGCCCACGTCGCGACCGGGCCTGATTCCGAGGATCTGCTGGATCTGGTTGCCGTCGAGGTCAGGACGGATCGAGTCCAGCTCCTCCTGTTCGCGCAGGTCGGCGATGCGCGTCTCGATGTCGTCGTACGCGGATGCCAGGCGCTGCGCCTTGCGACGATTGCGAGTGGTCACATCCGCTCGGGTCAGGATGTGCAGCTGCTCGAGGCGGTCGCCGGCGTCTCGGACGTAGCGGCGGACCGCGGCATCCGTCCACGCGCCTTCGGCATAGCCGAAGAAGCGCAGGTGCAGCTCGATGAGCGTCGCCACAGCGTCCGTCGTGTCACCATCGAAGCGCAGCGCCTGCAGGCGCTTGCGCGCCATCCGCGAGCCGACCACGTCATGGTGGTGGAACGTCACCGCTCCCCCGGACTCGAGCTTTCGGGTACGGGGCTTGCCGATGTCGTGCAACAGGGCCGCGATACGCAGCGGAACATCAGGGGCATCACCCGGATGCCGCGACTTCTCGAGCTCGATCGCCTGCTGCAGCACGGTCAGGGAGTGCTCGTAGACGTCCTTGTGATGATGGTGCTCGTCGACCTCAAGGCGCAGCGCGCTCACTTCGGGCATGAACTCTTCGATGAGCTCGGTGTCGACGAGAACCCGGATGCCGCGGACCGGGTCGTCGGTCTGCATGAGGCGCACCAGTTCGCTCTGAATGCGCTCGGGGCTGACGATCTTGAGCGTTTCACGCAGTTCCGAGATCGCGGCGAGGGTCTCGTCCCCGATGAAGAAGCCGAGTTGGGCGCTGAAACGGGCGGCGCGCAGCATCCGGAGTGGATCGTCTCCGAAGCTCACCTTCGGATCGGTCGGGGTATGAAGCACCCCCGCGACCAGGTCTTCGACACCACCGGTCGGATCGACGAGTTTGATCTCTGGCACCTTCAGCGCCATCGCGTTCACCCGGAAGTCACGGCGCACGAGGTCGCCCTCGATCGCGTCACCGAACTCGACGGTCGGCTTGCGGGTCACACCGTCGTAGCTGTCAGCGCGGTAAGTCGTGATCTCGACCTGCTCGCCGCGCACACGGGCGCCGATCGTGCCGAAGGCGCGGCCGATGTCCCACTGGGTGCTCGAGATGGGGGTGACGATCTTCAGGATCTCGTCGGGCGAAGCGTTCGTCGTGAAGTCCAGATCGTTCACGTCGCGGCCGATCAGCGCATCGCGCACAGGACCGCCGACGACAGCAAGATCGAACCCGGCATCCTGGAATGCCTGCGCCACCACCGAGACGACCGGTCCTTCGGCGAGCTCGCGCAGTCGGGCGAGCCCTTCGGCCATATTCAGCATGGGTTCCAGCGTACCGGGGGAAGAGCCCTCGATTCAGGCAGCGCTCATGCGCTCCTCATTGCGCGGCAACGCATCGTGGCGCTCTGGAGCATCACCCAGCGTGATCGCGGTGAACACTATGGGCACTCCCTGCGCCAGGAACAGCGACTGTCGGTCCATGAGCTGGGCGTGCACGTGAGGTTCGGTGCTGTTTCCGGAGTTTCCGCACTGCCCGATCTGGTCGCCGCTACGCACGGTGTCACCGACACTCACGGTGACGGACCCCTTCTGGAGGTGAGCGAGCGTGGCATACAACCCGTCGTCCGTGCGAATCGTGACGTGATTACCGACGATAAAGCCAGGCCCGCCGAACTCGCGGATCATCCCTTCGACCATCAGATAGAGAAGGCCGAGCACCGTCGAACGGGCACGGTGGTCGCGGCGCCAGTCCGAGGACTTCACGACGACGCCACCGACCATGGCGAACACGGGCTGCCCGAACGCCGGGTAGTCGCTGTTCGGTCGCATCGGACCGCCCGTTCCGAACACCGGCCGCGACGCACCATTCGGTTCGTACACCAGGTCGATCGCATGCGCCTGCCCGTACATGCGGATGCCGTGACTGGGCACCCTGGATGCAGGACTGTTCATTGCCAACCAGCGCCCACGCACCGGAGAGCCGACGAGCACGGTGTCTGTGTGCGGCAGAAGACGAGGACCGACGAACACGAGCAGCGCCGTCAGCGCCCAGCCGGCGAAGGCGATGCCGACGAGCATCAACCGGATCGACCGTGGAAGCCCACCGAAAAGCGGTGACAGGACGGCGATCGCCAGGAGGATGACAGTGGAGACCGCGAGGATCAGCATCCGCGCGCGATAGACGGCGATGACGATGCCGGTCATCGCTCGGCCCCCAGCATGCAGATCATCAGCGGCACGACGCGCGCAGCAGGCACCTCGTACGTGCCGCGACCGCTCTGTCGCACCCATCCGGTGGCGACCAGCTGACGAAGGTGATGGTGGAGCTGACCTGTCGTGCCAAGTGATTCGATGGCGCCGAGATCGGCCGTCGCATGCACGCCGGCGAGGACGTGCCGCAGCAGTTCGAGTCGCACCGGATGCCCCAGTGCCGCCAGCACCTGCGAGCGCTCACCCCAATCGGATTCGAGGAGGCCCTCGGCACCGATCCCCTGCTGCCACGCCACCGGCGCACCGGTCGGCAGCGTCAGTGATCCGACCATCATCACCGCACCACCCACGGTGCTCGGATCATCGGGCAGTCGTGACTGGAGTTCGGTCAGGGCCCAGAAGGCGTCTCCTTCGGCAGGAACGCTCGTCGCCTCAGCAGATCGCGCAACACGGGACGACTCCAGTGCTGAAACGCGGGCCGCGAGACTCTGTACGGCCTCGCGGAGGTCGGCAATTTCTTCACCCATGCGTCGATAGTACGTTATTACGTACTATCGACGCAAAGCGCTCCGTCCGCAGGACGCGACGAACCGATTCTTCGTGCGGAGTGGCTGCCGGTCTTCCAGAACAACGACATCGACCTCGTTCTCATGGGTCATGACCACACGTACGCCCGCGGCTACGTGAACACCGATGCGACGGAGACCCCCGGAATCACCTCTGGCCCCGTCTACGTCGTCTCGAACTCCGGAGCGAAGCACTACGACCTCGAGACGGACGCGAAGAACGTCTGGACCAACAACGGCGCCACCCAGGTGCTGCGTGGTGCGGGCGTCACGAAGTACGACGACGGCCAGAAGTGGGTCACCGAGGCGGGCATCACCCCTCCGGCGCAGCCTGAGCCCGAGGTTCCCGCATCGCTCGTACTCGGGGCGGAGTCCGTCGTCGCAGGTGGCAAGGTAGCCGTTTCGGGTGCGGACTTCGCACCGGGCGCGGAGATCGTCTTCGAGCTGCGCTCGACGCCGGTGCGCATCGGATCAGCCACGGTTGCCGCTGATGGTTCGTTCACGGCATCCCTGACGATCCCGGCGGAAACTCCGGCAGGCGCGCACACGCTCGCCGCGATCCTCCCCGACGGCACCGAGGTGACCGCGGCTCTCACCGTGACCGCCGCTGCCAGTGACGTCGGACCTGGGGCCGGGGACGATGGGACTACCGGCTCTGGTGGTTCTGCCTCTGGCGACATCGCAACGACCGGTGCGGACAGCACCGCACTCATTGCGGGTGCTGTGCTGCTTCTCGCGATGGGCCTCGGCCTGTTCGCGATGCGCCGTCGCATGCGTGCGGAGTAACTCACGACAGAGGGTGCGCCGCCAGAGGCTCTGCTCCGGCGGCGCACCGTCGTTTCAGCCTGGATAGCCAGTGATGTCGCGGATCTCCTGGCTGTGGCGGCGCCTCATCGCGAGAAGAGAGACGCTCATGAACGCTCCTCCGATGAGCGCGATGGCCAACAGGATCCAGACGCCGAGGTCGGCGTCGACCAGACCGAGCGCGAAGACAACTATCAGCGTGGTGATGAACGCGAATCCCTCGATCACGGCGAACGCGATGAAGAAGCGAGTCTGTCGCTGCTGGTGCTGACGCCTCAGCTGGTCGACACGATCGTCATTCGAACTGCCGTTCAGCGAGTAACTCATGGCTGAAGCGTACCGGCCCGCTCTACACCGCGATCGTGCTGCCATCACGCGGATAGCTCAGTGAAAGCGCCAGTTTGGGCGCGTTGAGTGCGAGTCGCCTGAGCGTTCAAGTTCGTGCACCATGTGGGGTAAACCCGAAATCCCCTCTTCCCCGGGGCAAGAGAAGACTGAACAATACCGAGTCCCACCAGATGCTCGCGAGAAAAAGTGAATACCCCGAACCGTGCCCCGTCTTTCACGAAGACCATGAGGCCCTCGCAGCTATCAGTGCTCTCAAACGGTTGAGTCTTTCCCGTTGGCGATCTTTTCCACACCGCTACGAATGCACCCGGCTTTGTTGGAGTGACTCGCGCCGTCCGGATGCGCCAGCTGCCCGAACCTATCTCTACTCGACCGGCCTCATAGTCGCTGTCCTGCTCCTCTGAGACAATCTCCGAAGCGGCCAAGCCTGAACGAAGTCGATACTCTTCGAAGGCCGAGAACTGCATGACCGCAGCCTAACAAGACCCCGAGAGCCTCTTGGCTAGGGATGTCAGAGGTGCTGCTACCTCCACAGCGGAGCGCCGCGGTGGACTCAGATCGCGTATCTCTCGACCGGGCCCTCCCCGTTCGGCTTCCAGCCGAGCGAGGGGGCTACATGCTTCGCGAACGAGATCATTAAATCGCCTCAGGTCCTCTCAGCGCTGAGAGTGACGGTCTCGCCCGCCTTTCCAAACACGACGACCAATGATCCGGCTGGAAGTATGCTCGAGCCGGCCGCAACGTCGATCGCGTGACCGTCCTGTGTGTAGGCACGCCAGATGCCGCCGACCGACTCAAGTCGCGTATCGGCCGGTACGGACAACCATTCCGCAGCCGAATCGTCGCCGATCTCTATCCGCACCTCGCCTTCTTCGAGCTGGGGAAGAAACTCGACAGGACGATACGTTCCCGAGCCGTGCTGCACCCACTCCTCGCCATCGCGGGAGAAGATGCGCAGATCATTCATGTCGCGCCCGTTCACCGCGGGGAGCTGCACGAACATCGCTGCCACTTCGTCGCTGCCTCGCGGATCAACGGGCGTCGAGCCCTGGGCGTGAGTGACCCACAGGTAACCGGTGTCATCCGGATCTGCCATGGTGAGAGTTGGGTTGCCGTTCCAGAGCAATGAGTCCGAACGCTCGTTAGTCATCACCCATGTTCGGCCCACGCGTTGCGCCCAGGCAGCCTCGAGCGCTCCGTTCGGTGAAACCTTTTCACCGAGAATCGAGGTGTCCAGAAAGCCTCCCGACTGATCTGGAAGCTGAAGGACAAGGTAAGTCCGACCCCAAGCAACACGCGTTTGCAACGACCGAGATGGCTCGGTCGTCCGCCAAAAGAGGCCGTCTTTGCGTAGCGTGTAAGTCTCGGGTGGCAGCCATTCCCCGCCGGTGTACGCGTTCACTTTTAGCGAGCCCTCGGGTGTTGCTTCAACGCGAACCAATATCGACCCCGCGTACGATCCGGCCATCGCGGCCAGTTCTTCATCTGTAGCCGTGGCCGGCTCCTGGCCCTTTTCATCCAAAGTCGCCGGTTGGAGCGCAGCCCCATCGATTTCGCTGATCGCGCTACGCAAGATCGTCTGAGCGAGAGTGCTCAGCATCCCCGAGCCAAGGTGGCGTCCGGCGGCAGTGATGATCACGCCGACATCGGAATCTGGCGCAAGCATGAAGGTCGCGTGGTAATCCACGGTGTCACCACCCTTGGTCCACCCGCGTGCCCCCACCGCTGCCAACCCGGGGTCCGTCACCGTGTCCCAGCCGAGGCCGTACTGGAACGTGGTCGTAGAAATGGGCTCGAGTGTGCCAGCTATCTGGTCTAGCCCCATCTCCTCGATCGCAGCGGCTGAGAGCACCTGCGTTCCCCGCCACGTTCCGTCGCCAAGTAGCACCTTCGCAAGTCGTGCCATCTCCTGAGGGGTCGAGAAAATCGCACCGGACGCATGGAGGTTGAGGTATTCCGCTGGCTGGGTGACGCCCTCGACGATCACCGGTGCGAAACTATCTGGGTCCAACGCGATCGTGGGGTATATCGTGCGGGTCATACCAAGAGGCTCGAACACTCGGGCATCGACGTACTCTGTAAAGGGCATGCCGCTTACACGCTCGACGAGAAGTCCGGCCATCGTGAAGCAGTCGTTGCAGTACACCGCCACTGAGCCTGGAATGCTCTTTAGCCGCGACTGCGCTAAGTTGCCGAGCATCTGCCCGGCGTAGTCGGCGAACGGGCTGGTCGTGAAGCCATTGGCATAGTCGGTGCCGGGAAACCCCGCCGAGTGGTTCAGGAGCATGCGCACCGTGATTTGCGTAAAGTTTGGATCGGCCATCCGAAAGTCAGTGATGTAATCGGTGATCGAGGCATCGAGGTGCACCAGACCCGCGTCTACTAGCTGCATCACCGCCACCGTGGTGATCATCTTGCTGACAGATCCGATGCCGTACAGCGTCTCCGCTGTCGGCGGGGCGCCGTCTGTATCCACGGCCCCGAACGTTGCTGACCACGCCACCTCATCGCCGGTTACCAAAGCCAGAGAAAGCGACGAGGCATCATGCTCAGCGAGCAACGCCTCTGCATCCGCGCTCGCAATCGAGGCGGTATGCGAAAAGTCCGGGGCATTCCGGGCCACTGCGGTGGCTACGGCGACAGTCGCAACCACGGCTGCGCAGACCGCGAGCACCACGTAGACACGCAATGTTTTTCCCATTCTGTACTCCTTTGTACCGATGGGGCCGGGGCCGACGTCGAGCTGGGACACCACCTCACGCCATATGCAGCAACCTCACCCCCGCATGCGCTTGATTTTCCGGCATCGCACTATGCCGCACAAGAGGCTGTGTTGCGCAGGCAAATTGCTCGTGCTGCATTCGACACCATTGCTTACATCGGGTGTCCCTCGACCGGGCCATCTGTGTTCGGCTTCCAGCCGAGTTCAGGTGCGACGTATTTCGCGAATGATTCGAGCACGTGCAGGTTGTAATCGACACCCAATTGGTTCGGGGCAGGCCTATAAGGGCGCATGGGCGCCCGGATACTATTGATCCATGGAAGCCGGCGTAGCGCTACGAGGGCTCATGTCCGCAATCGATGAGCATCGTTGGGATGACCTTGAGCAGTACCTTCACCCAGAGTTTCTCTGCCATTTGGTACACACAGGTGAGTCGTTCTCCCGCACCGAGTGGATTCAGTTCAATGCGGGCTACCCAGATTTTGACCGATTGAAGATTGAGGAACTTGTGGCGGCCGAGGCTGAGGCCGCCTGTCGTTCCCATGTCACCAGTCGAGGGGCCGCAGGAACCGAGCATTTTTCCTGCGCAAGCTTTGCGCGCATGGCCGACGGTCAGATCCTTCAGCTCACCGAGGTCTGGACTGATGTAGGACAGCAGGCTCCTCCGGATACTCGTACATCAGTCGCTGATCCGGCGTAGTCAGATCGCGTATCCCTCGACGGGGCCTTCCGTGTTCGGCTTCCAGCCGAGTTCAGGTGCGACGTATTTCGCGAATGATTCGAGCACGTGCAGGTTGTAATCGACACCCAATTGGTTCGGTAGTCGTTAGCGTGGTACGCGGTTCAAGCGCAGATAGTAGTCCGCGCGGGATTCGTTGAAGTCGGCTCGGAAACATCGTATGTCGATGGCATGGGCCAGGACGTCATCGAGCATATTTACCGAATTCACTCGACGCTGTCCATTTGAACTGCGTCGAGTGGCCGGAAGCTAAGCTTGTGTGACGCCGGAGGGGGCTGCGATATCGATGGAAATCAACGTGAACTTTGAGCAAGTACTCAAGGCCGATGGTGGAGAGGGCCTTTGAGTTCTCAACCCCGCGTGCGGCGGATGCTCGTAGCTGGTGTGATCTTAGGCTCGCTCGGGCTGTCTTTCGCGTCAGCGGCAAGCGCCGATACCGACGCTGACGCTCTCTGGTACCTCGATGCCCTCCAGGTTTCCGCTGTGCACGATGCCGGAATCACTGGAGAAGGCATCACGATCGCGGTGTTCGATGACGAGATCGATCCTGATCTCCCAGGGCTTCAGGACGCCGACATCGAGATTCGAGAACTTGAAGGATGCCCCGCCCCCATCGCGGTGCCGTACAACGGCACCGTCCTCGAGGGACACGGATCATCCGTGACATCGTTGCTCGTCGGAAACGGAACATCAGAGTCTGGCGCGGGGCCCGTAGGTGTCGCTCCCGGGGTGAAGATTCTCTTCTACGGTGTGCTGAACACCGAATGCCCTAACGGCACGAACTTCACCCGAGCGCTCGATGACGCAGTCGGTGCGGGCGCCGACATCGTCAGCTTTTCCGGTGGCACTGGAGTACTTCCCGTTGGTAACGAGGCCGAGGTCGCGAGCGTGACCGCGGCACTGCAGGCAGGCGCGCTGATCGTCACTGCGCTTTCAAACGAGGACACCACGCTCATTTCGACACTCACAACGATGAATGGTGTTGTAAATGTAGCCTCCTTCGATGTCGCATCAAACGCGGCTCCGTGGCCCGATGGCACACCGATGACGTTCGAAGATGTCGACGTCTCCGCACCAGGAATCGACGTGTCCGGCGTCGGCTGGGATGGCACCTGGGGAACGTCTCCCTGGTCGGGAAATTCCGCAGCGACGCCCCTCGTGTCAGGTGTCATCGCACTCGCCATGCAGAAATGGCCAGACGCAACGCCGAACCAAATTCTGCAATCGCTCATCCACAACACCGGCACCGCCCCACACGACCTGGCCTGGTCAGACACTTTTGGATACGGCCCTGTCAACGCCACCCGCATGATCGAACACGATCCGTCTCAGTATCCAGACGAGAATCCACTGTTCACCGACGACCAACTCCCCACACCCGACGATGTCTACCCCGCGCCGACACCAGAACCAACCGCACCACCCGCCACCGGGGCTGGAGCGCTACCGTGGGTACTCGGCGGAAGCACCGTAATCATCGTGGGAATCGGAGTCTCAGTGGCGCTCTTGCGTCGGAAGAAGTAAGAAGAAGTCCAAGGCCCATAGCCCGAACGTCTGCACACCCACCATGTTTGACGCGGAGGTGGCAATGGCTAGCAAGCTGAAGCAACAGCCGTGGCCGGTTCTATCGGAAGCTGCCTTGGTGTGGAAGGGCTTTCGTTCCCATCCAGGTGGTACCCACCACTCACTGAGGTTTCAATCGGCAAGAGGCGGGGAGGCGAAAGCTCCACGGCCTCTTGTCGTGCCATGAGCACGCCTGGGCTGCGATCTCAGCCCATCCTAGCCAGCCCTCGACAATGTGTGCGTGGGTCGAGGAATCGCGCTCAGATCGCGTATCCCTCGACCGGGCCCTCCCAGTTTGGCTTCCAGCCAAGCGAGGGTGCTACATGCTTCGCGAACGACTCCAAGATATGTACACAATAAGCAACACCCAGTTGCGTGGGGATCGTGAGCATCAGCGTGTCAGCGGCCATGACCGCTTCGTCCTGCTTCAGCTGCGAGATCAGCGCATCGGGTTCAGCGGCGTAGGTCTTGCCGAACGTGGAGCGCATCCCGTCGATGATGCCGATCTGGTCGCCATTCTCGGCGCTGCGAAGCCCGAAGTAGGCCCGGTCCATGTCGTTGATCAACGGGAAGACGCTGCGGCTGACCGAGACCCGCGGAGTCCTCGTGTGACCGGCATCCTTGTAGGCCGCCCGGTACATATCGATCTGCTCACGCTGCAGCACGTGGAACTCCGCCCCTGTCGCCTCGGTGAGCAGCGTCGAGCTCATCAGGTTCAGGCCTTTGCGGCCGGTCTCCTCCGCGCTCGTGCGGGACCCCGAGCCCCACCAGATGTGGTCGCGCAGAGTCTCGGAGCGCGGTTCAACGGCAAGGTACCGGCCCTCGCCGACCTGCTGAGGATCACCCTGCACGACGCCTGCGCCGTCGATCGCCTCGAGGAACAGCTCGAACTTGTCACGAGCGATATCAGCCCCGCGCGGGTCTTCAGAACCGACGTACCCGAACGCCTCGTAACCGCGCAGCGCGGTCTCGGGTGAGCCGCGGCTCACACCCAGTGCGATGCGCCCGCGGGCGATGAGGTCGAGGGCAGCTGCCTCTTCGGCAAACTGCAGCGGGTTCTCGTAGCGCATGTCGATCACACCGGTGCCGACTTCGATGCGCTCGGTCTTCGCGGCCACCGCGGCCAGCAGCGGCATAGGAGACGCCGCCTGGCGGGCGAAGTGGTGCACGCGCATGTACGCGCCGTTCACGCCGATCTCATCGGCGCCGACCGCGAGGTCGATGTGCTGATGCAGCATCTCGCCGGCTGTGCGCGTGCCGGAACCCGGCACATCGGCGTAATGCCCGAACGAGAGGAATCCGAAAGCCTTCATAGCTTCATGCAACCGCATGCATACCCGCGGCATTCCCGGCCGTTCACCGAACCTCCGGCACCAGGAAGCCGTCGCGCACGAGGTCGCGGATGCGCGGCTCGAGCTCCGCCCACAGGTCAGCGAGCGACACCTCGAACAGATCAGCCAACGCCGCAACGATCTGCGCGACGGTGAGGTCGCCATCGCACGCGCCGACGAATCCGGCGAGCGCAGAATCCACCGAGATCGTCCGGCCGAACCCGCCGCCCTGACGAAGTTCGATCACGCTCGGGTCATCATCGCCGGGCATGTAGTGCCGCGCCTCGGTGACATCGGATGCCGTGACCAGGGTCTGCGGCAACCCCTCAGCCAAAATGTCATGAGCGGAAAGACCGTCGCGCAGCGCCCGCCCCGTGCCGGAGAGCGGCTGTGACAGTTTCTCGAAACGGCGGAGCGGCTCGTGACCTGCGGGACCGCGCCTCAGCAGCACGTACCCGAACCCGATGGCGGTGACCCCGCGGGCGGTGAAGTCGTCGAGCCAGGCTTCCAGCATTCGCCCGAATGCCTCATCGCGCGGCGTCGTACCGCCATCGCGGATCCACAGTTCCGCGTACCCCAGCGGAGTGAGCTCTTCACGCTCGATGACCCAAGCGTCGAGCTCGGGCGCGATCCACGATTCGAGACGGGAGAGACCGGTTTCGCCGGATGACTCCCAGTTGCCCAGCAGCTGCGCAACGCCGCCGGGCAGCAGGTGCGATGCGGCTGAGCGCACGAACTGCTCGACGAGCGCATCGCCGATCAGCCCTCCATCGCGATACTCATACGCGGTGACCCCGTCCACGCGCGGAGTGATCACGAACGGCGGATTCGACACGATCAGATCGAAGGCCTCGCCGGCGACCGGCTCGAACATGCTCCCCTGCCGGAACGTGATGTTCCCCACCCCGTTCAGTCGCGCATTCAGTGCCGCGAACGCCAGAGCACGCTCAGACACATCTGTCGCGACGACCTCACCAGCGTGCCGGGCGACCAGCAGCGCCTGGATTCCGCAGCCGGTTCCGAGATCCAACGCCCGTGAGACGGGTGCGGGAACGACGAGTTCGGCAAGGGTTCGGGATGCTCCACCCACCCCCAGCACGTGATCGGCAGGCAGCTCGGAACCCAGTGCCAGTTCGTCGAGATCGCTGGCGATCCACCACTCGCCGATGCCATCAGCGTCGACGAAGGACTGGGGCCTGATCAGCGCCGTGGGAACGACGTCTGCCTCTGACAGGCGCGCAAGTCCCAGAGCGACAAGACCGTCCACTCCCAGCCGTACCAGCGCCTCCGAGACGAGGGCAGTCGGCTGCGGCATCCCGAGTATGAGCAGCCGCCCGAGCGTTGCCAGGGCGCTCTCGTCACCGTCGACAGCGCGCAGCAGCGGCTCGCGCACGCCGCGGCCGAGAGCGTCATCGGCTTCTTCGCCCCACAGCATCCGAAGGGGTTCAGAGCGGAAGTCGACCCCGTCCAGATCTGCGGCCAATGCCGAGATGAGAGCGGGATCAGGGATGGGCGGGAGCGCGTCGGACACGGCCGTCACTCTACGCGCCTTCAGGCAACCCTGAAGGCGCGCACCTAGAATTGCGGGGTCACAACTCACGGATCCGCCACCCCCGGCGCCCGAGGAAGACCAGAGACTTGATCAGCCCCCGAACCGGCAGACATGAGCGCGCGCACCGCGGCGCACGCGTCGCTGTCGTCTTCGCGCTCGCCTTCGGTCTCGTCGCCGCGCCTCATCTCGCCTCCCCCACCGCAGCAGTCGCCTCCGCAAATGACGCGAATGACGCGAATGACGCGGCAGATGACAGCACGATCCAGCTCTCTCTGCGCGCAGGAGTGCACGGGGTGGTCCAGCCCGGCGCGCCCGTGACCGTTATCGCGTCGGTGCAGAATGACACCGATGAGGCTCTCACCGCCGGTCGGGTCACCGTCGAGCTGAACCGCACTGCGCTCTCGAGTTCCGAGGCGCTGACGGCGTGGCTCGACAGCGGCGAAGCGGCGGGGAGTTTCACGCCGCTCGGCACAGACGACTCGCTTCCGGTGCCGGAGTCCGAGAACATCACCGTGCCCGTCAGTGCGCCCGCAAGCGCCGTCGGTGACCTCGCCCCCGGTGTGTACCCGTTGCGAGGATCACTGTCCACGACCGGTCTGTCGTCCGACGCCATCGCAAGCAGTGTGCTCATCGTCAACGCCGACAGCTCACGACAGATCACCGTTCTCGTGCCGATCACCACGACTCCGAAGGATGGCGCGCTACTCACTGCCGACGAGCTCACCGCGCTGACCGCTCCCGATGGCGCGCTGACCGCGCAACTGGATGGCGTGGCCGGAACCTCCGCGGTGCTGGCGATCGACCCCCTCATTCCCGCGGCCATCCGAGTGCTCGGCACCGCGGCTCCCACGAGTGCGATCACCTGGCTCACGCGACTCGAATCGCTCTCCAACGAGCGCTTCGCGCTGCAGCCCGGTGATGCGGATGCCACCGTGCAGGCTCGCGCGGAGCTACCCACGCTGCTCCAGCCACTGACGCTGGACTCGTACCTCGACCCGGCGAACTTCGCACCGACGAGCGACGCCGCGACGCCCACGCCTTCTGCGTCGGCATCCCCCTCGCCCTCCCCCACACCGAACGAACCCGAACTTCCCACCTACGAAGAGCTCACCGCGATCGCCGGCGCAACTCCCGGAATTCTCTGGCCGCTTGGGGACGTGCAGACCGCCGATCTGTCGACGTTCGACACCTATCTCGCCGCCGACGCGACGACAGTTCTGCCGTCGACGTCTCTGGCCGCCACAGCATCCGCACTCATCGATGTCGACGGTCATCAGGTGATGGCTGCGGATGCCGCAGCATCCGCCTCGTTCTCCGATGCTGCCGCGACGCGCGACGACGCGTCTCGCGAGAACGACATCACTGCCGGGATCGCCCAGCTCACCTATGCCGCCGCTGGCACATCGCTTCTCGTTGGTCTCGACCGTGATGAGACCCGCACATCTGATTCGCTGCGCGAGACCATTCTGTCGGTCTCTGTGATCGCGCAGCCGACGACGATGGACGATCTGCGCGCCGGCTCACCCGCGCTCAGCACCATCGCGGGTGAGCCGGGCGACCAACGCACCACCGCGCTGTCGGGCCTCCTCTCTGACGAGGGCCGGCTGACAGAATTCGCATCGATCCTCGACGACCCTGACGTGCTGCTGTCGCCGGAGCGGCTCAGCATCCTGCACCTGATCGGTGTGGGTGCTGCCTCGAACTTCCCGGCCGCCGTCACGAGCCACCGGATGGCAACCGTTGCGACCCTGAATGCCGTGGGGGTGCAGCAGCCGAGCCCA
Source organism: Microbacterium zouquanmingi (assembly GCF_052266675.1). Classification (NCBI taxonomy): domain Bacteria; kingdom Bacillati; phylum Actinomycetota; class Actinomycetes; order Micrococcales; family Microbacteriaceae; genus Microbacterium; species Microbacterium zouquanmingi. The sequence continues at coordinate 281,682 of NZ_JBQPRA010000001.1, read as the reverse complement.
ATCCAGCTGTTCACCTCCGCCGCTCCGCTGCCGGTCTGGGTGCGCAACGATCTGCCCTGGCCGGTGAACGTCATCCTCGACTCCCGCCCATCGGATGCCCGGCTCGACGTGCGACCGCGCACCGAGGTGACCGCGCAGCCGGCCAGCAATACACGAGTCAAGGTTCCAGTCGAAGCACGCGTCGGAAGCGGCGAGCTCGACGTTCATTTCACTCTCACCTCGCCCACCGGGGTGCACATCGGCGAAGACCAGACCGCGAGCGTGACAGTGCGCGCGGAATGGGAGAGCATCGGGCTCATCATTCTCGGTGGCGTCATCGCGATTCTGCTTGTCCTGGGTGTTATCCGCACCGTCGTCCGTCGTCGTAAGACAAAAGAATCGGATGCCGCGGCCCAGACCCCCATCGCGCCATAGTCTGCGCATCCCTGCGCGGGAATGCCACGCCGCTACCATTGGTTTGAAGCAGTGAGCGTCTGCAACGGCGAGAAGAGAGAGCACATGCGCAAGGTCATCATCATCGGCTCCGGCCCCGCCGGATTCACCGCGGCCATCTACGCGGCCCGCGCGAATCTCGAGCCCCTGCTCATCGCGAGCTCGGTCGAGATCGGTGGCGAGCTGATGAACACCACCGATGTCGAGAACTACCCGGGCTTCCCCGACGGCATCCAGGGTCCTGAGCTGATGGCGAAGTTCCAGGAGCAGGCCGAGAAGTTCGGCACCGAGGTCGTCTACGACGACGTCACGTCACTCTCTGTGGACGGGCCGGTCAAGAAGATCGTTCTCGGCAGCGGCGCAGAACACGAAGCGCAGTCGATCATCTACGCGACCGGTTCGGCGTACCGCAAGCTCGGCATCGAGGGCGAGGAACGTCTCTCCGGGTACGGCGTCTCGTGGTGCGCCACGTGCGACGGCTTCTTCTTCCGTGAGAAGACGATCGCGGTCGTCGGCGGCGGCGACTCGGCGATGGAAGAGGCCACATTCCTCACCCGCTTCGCCTCCAAGGTCTACGTGATCCACCGCAAGGACACGCTTCGCGCCTCGAAGATCATGCAGGAGCGTGCCTTCGCCAACGAAAAGATCGAGTTCATCTGGAACAGCGAGGTCGCCGAGATCACCGGTGGCGATTCGGTCTCTGGCGTGACGCTGCGTTCGACGGTCGACGGTTCTTCGCGCGAGCTCGCCCTCGACGGCGTCTTCGTCGCGATTGGCAACGACCCGCGCACGCACCTCGTGCACGACAAGCTCCAGCTCACCGCTGAGGGCACGATCTGGGTCGACGGCCGCTCCTCGCGCACCTCGGTGCCCGGCATCTTCGCCGCGGGTGACGTCATCGACCCTACCTACCGCCAGGCCATCACCGCTGCAGGCTCCGGAACGGTCGCTGCCCTCGACGCTGAGCACTACCTCGCGGATTTTGAGGATGCCTCGGTGGAGGTTCCGGCAGCCGAGGCCGCTGCGGTCATTGCCTGACGGGAACACGATAGACCTCTCTGCTGTTACAGAGGGAGAACTTGAATAATTTCGACAGATAAGAAGCAGGAGAATCAGATGACTGCCAAGGTAACGAGCCAGGCAACGTTCGAACAGGACGTCCTGCAGGCTGAGGGCCCCGTTCTCGTGGACTTCTGGGCCGAGTGGTGTGGACCATGTCGCATGGTCGCACCGGTTCTCGACCAGATCCAGGCTGAGCACCCCGACAAGATCACCATCATGAAGCTCAACGTCGATGAGAACCCCGAGCTTGCGATGAAGTACCAGATCACGTCGATCCCGGCGATGAAGGTCTTCCAGGGCGGCGAGGTCAAGACGACCATCATCGGCGCCAAGCCGAAGCCCGCTCTTGAGCAGGATCTCGCCGCGTACATCGGCTGATTCCGCTCGCGAACCTGCAAAACCACGCCGAGACCACATCGAAACGATGTGGTCTCGGCGTGGTTTTGTCGTTTTGTTACGCGAGGGGCGTCATGCCTCGCGCCTCGCTACGAGGCGTCAGCGATCGACGCGTCCCAGAGGCGGTACCGCGCACCCTCATCGAGCAGTCGCCACACAGCCGGGGTCAACTCCGGGTACTCCAGTGCGATCTGGCGCATGACGCGGTAGTTGCGGGCTGAGTTCGGTCGTACGCCGTTGTTCGCCGCAATGTTCTCGGCGCGCAGCAAGAAGACGACCAGCTCGTCGACGGTGGGGAGATCCTCCATGAATTCCCATGGATCCTCGCCGTTCAGTAGCCGCTCCTGAATGAGGACCGCGCGTTCGTCAGAAGCTTCTGCCCGCAGGACTTCAAGACTCGCGCGGCGCGGAACAGCTTCAGACATACCTCAAGCCTACGCGTGCTTTTTGCCTCCGCGGCGCGGCAGATTCACAACATCCGTCATGGTTTCGAGCTCTCGACCCTTAGTCTCTGGTACCTGGAAGTACACGAAGAAGAACGACACGATCGCGAAGAACGCGTAGAACCCGTAGGCGAAGGTCAGCCCGATCTCGGCAAAGGCCGGGAACGTCGTCGAGATGAAGAAGTTCGCCACCCACTGAGCGGCGGCGGCGACTGCCAGAGCACCGGCGCGGATGCTGTTCGGGAACATCTCCCCCAGCAGCACCCAGACCAGCGGACCCCAGGTGGCGCCGAAGAACACCACAAATCCGTTGGCGCAGATGAGGGCGATCAGTGACCACGGCTGCGGGAGGACGACGTTGCCGTCCTGCAGGGTGCCGAACGAGAAGGCCACGGACATCATGCCTAGGGTCACTGCCATGCCGATCGATCCGGTGAGCAGCATCGGGCGCCGGCCAACCTTGTCGACGAGGAGGATCGCGATGATCGTCACCACGATGTTCGTGATCGAGGTGATGACAGAGGTCATCAGGGCACTCGATTCGTCGAATCCAACCGAAAGCCAGAGTGTGGTCGAGTAGTAGAAGATCACATTGATGCCAACGAACTGCTGGAAGACGCTCAGCAGAATGCCCACCCACACAATGGGCTTCAGGCCGAATTTGTCACCACGAAGGTCCTTGAGTGACTCTTTCTGCTCGACATTCAGCGTCTTGCGGATCTCTTCGATTTTGAGGTTGACGTCTGACTCACCCGTGAAGTCGTAGAGGACCTGCGATGCCTTGTCGATCTGGCCTCTGGCGACCAGGAACCGTGGAGATTCCGGGAGCCTGATCGCCATCACGCCGTAGACGATCGCCGGGATCGCCTCGACCATGAACATCCAGCGCCAGGCGTCGATGCCGAACCACAGCATGTTCGCTGCGCCACCGGCGATGGTCGCGAGAAGCGCGTTGGAGAGCAGCGCGGTGAAGATACCGGTGACGATGGCGAGCTGCTGGAGGGACCCGAGTCTGCCGCGGATTTTCGCCGGCGAGACTTCGGCGATGTACGCAGGGGCGATGACGGATGCCGCGCCCACCCCAAGTCCGCCGATCACACGCCAGATGATGAGGTCGACCACACTGAAAGCGAGACCTGATCCGATCGCGGAGACCAGGAAGAGAACCGCCGCGATGATCATGACGGGGATGCGACCGAGCTTGTTCGCGAGACTTCCCGCAAACCACGCACCGACGGCGCAGCCGATCAGAGCTGAGGAGACAGCGAAGCCTTGAAGTCCGGGTCCGAGCGAGAAGGCGCCCGCCAGAGCATCCACAGCTCCGTTGATGACCGCAGTGTCAAAGCCGAACAGGAAGCCGCCCAGAGCGGCCGCGATGCTGATTCCGATTACTCGTGCGCTGAAACGTCCGGGCGTGCGGCTTCCATCAGACATGTGTCCCCCTCGTTTGAGCCCACTCTAGGAGTCGTCGCGCATCAGGGCGAGACAAATCTGAATCGCGTCAGGATCCGTACTGTTCTTCACCGAGATCGCTGAGGATCCGGTTGAGGTCCTGGATCGACGCGAATTCGATCGCGACCTGGCCTTTTCGTGCGCCCAGAGTGATCTTCACTCGGGTATTCAGACGGTCACCGAGCTTGCCGGCGACCTCATCGAGATACGCACGACGTGCTCCCGGCTGCGGCTTGACCTTCTTAGAACCGGCGGCCGGCAGCGTCTTGGCGGCCTCCTCAGTCGCGCGAACCGAGAGGTCCTCGTTGACCACCTTGTCGGCGAGCCTCTGCATCTGCTCGGCATCGTTGAGTGAGAGCAGAGCGCGAGCGTGCCCCGCGGAGAGGACACCCGCCGCAACGCGCTGCTGAACAGGCACAGGGAGCTTCAACAGACGGATCGTGTTGCTGATCTGCGGACGCGAACGGCCGATGCGTGTGGCCAACTGCTCCTGTGTGATGCCAAAGTCTTCGAGAAGCTGCTGATAGGCGGATGCTTCTTCCAGCGGGTTCAGCTCGGATCGGTGCAGGTTCTCGAGGAGCGCGTCACGGAGGAGATCTTCGTCGTCGGTCTCGCGAACGATCGCAGGGATCATCTCGAGTCCAGCCTCGCGAGCAGCGCGGGTGCGCCGCTCCCCCATGATCAGTTCGTACTCACCCTCAGAGTTCTTTCGAACAACAACAGGCTGCAGAACTCCGAACTCACGCACACTGTGCACCAGCTCTGCGAGTTCGTTCTCATCGAAGTGCGTTCGCGGCTGACGCGGGTTCGGGACAATCGCGTTCGGATCAACCTGAATCAGATGGATGCCGGGAACCACTTCGAGGTCAGGCTCAGAATCGGCCGCGGGAGCGGTGCTCGCCGGCTTCGCTGCATCCGCGGTGATCGTCGCCCCAGGGAAGAACACGTCGACAGGCCGGGTCGCCTGATCACTTGTAGGGATAAGGGCGCCGATTCCGCGGCCCAATCCGGTGCGCTTCGCCATCAGTTCTCCTTGCTCTGCGTCTTTTTGGACGCGATTTCTACAGCGGCCTCGCGATACGCGATCGCTCCGGCGGATGCTCCGTCGTAGGTGATCACCGTCTGGCCGAAACTGGGTGCCTCAGACACACGGACAGAACGCGGAATAACCGTGTTCAACACCTGCTCTGGGAAGTGATTGCGTACTTCATCGGCGACCTGCTGCGCGAGACGGGTCCGTCCGTCGTACATCGTCAGCAGGATGGTTGACAGATGCAGTGCGGGGTTGAGGTGCTTCTTAATCATCTGGATACTGCCGAGCAGCTGGCTCAATCCTTCCAGCGCGTAGTACTCGCACTGAATCGGGATGAAAACCTCGGTTGCCGCGGCGAACGCGTTGATCGTCAACAGTCCGAGCGATGGCGGGCAATCGATGATGATGAAGTCAATGGGGTGCTCAGCGAGATACTGATCCAGTGCTCCGCGGAGGCGATGCTCTCTCGCCACCTGGGAGACGAGTTCGATCTCTGCACCCGCGAGGTGAATCGTGCTGGGCGCACACACGAGGTTTTCAGATTCCGGACTCTGCTGCAGAACGTCAGCGAGCGGAACCTCATTGATCAGCACGTCGTAGATGCTCTGGGTCTCAGCATTGTGCGGAACACCGAGCGCGGTCGACGCGTTTCCTTGGGGATCCAGATCGATCACCATCACCTTGGCGCCCAGTGAAGCCAGCGCCGAAGCGATGTTCACGGCGGTCGTCGTCTTTCCGACGCCACCCTTCTGGTTCGACACCGTGAGAATACGGGTCTCTCCGGTGAAACTGACCTTCACATCTTCGAGATTGCGACGACGGGCCGACAGATCAGCGATCTCTCTCGCGAGCGGCGTATCCATCCCGAATGCATCGTTCGGTGCTTGCTTCTCGGATTGTTTCACGTGAAACATCCACTCCTCTCGATGGCCGCGTTCCACTCTACTGGGGTCTTCCGACAGGGAGATCCACGTAGTGGCCAGCCTGTGCAGAACTCGTGCGAGCTAGCGATTGTCGCCCGAATGTTTCACGTGAAACATTGGCTCTTCACTTGTGTAGCGACCGTGTACGGGATCAGCCACGTACGGTTGCTCGAATGACTCGTGTCGACTCCGACAGAGTGTCCTCGCCGAGCACCTCGACACGCACGTCGCTCAGTCGGTACTTCTTGATCTGCTTTGCTGCTGCAGTGATCTCAGCATCCGCATTCTTGCCCTTGAGGAGGACGAGTTCTCCGCCATCGCGCACGAGCGGCGCTGTCCAAGGCAGCAAAGTGCGCAGCGCACTCACAGCACGAGCCGTCACGACGTCGAACTGAGTCGGCGGCACATCTTCCGCGCGTGACCTCAACACCGTGACGTTCTGCAGATCGAGTTCAGCCACCTGCTCATTGAGCCAGATGACACGACGCTCCATCGGCTCCACCAACGTCCACGACACGTCCGGGCGTGCGATGGCCAGGACGATGCCTGGGAGTCCCGCACCTGAACCGATGTCCGCAGCAGAACCATGGAAGAGGGGAGCGGAAATCGCGCTGTTCAGCACATGACGGGTCCACAGACGTGGGAGTTCGAGCGGGCCGATCAGACCGCGCTCTTCACCCTGAGCAGCAAGCGCGGCAGTGAACGATCGTGCCAGTTCGATGCGATCACCGAACAGTGCGTGTGCAGCCTCGGGCTCAACCTCAACAGTCATGAATGTTTCACGTGAAACATCAACGACGACGGATGACCGTGTGGCGGTCCGGACCCTCGCCGTATGATTCCGAAACGAGGTCGCGGTCAGCGACCACATCGTGCACGAGCTTGCGCTCGTAGCTCGACATTGCGGGCAGGGATGCCTGCGATGCACCCTCATCAAGCTTGATCACTGCAGCGTCGACTAGCTTCTCGAGCTGACGACGACGAGCGTCACGAGATCCGCCAACGTCGAGGATCAACCGTGAGAACGCACCGGTCTTGCTCTGCACTGCGAGGCGGGTGATCTCCTGCAGTGCCTGCACGGTGTCGGGGTTCGAGAGCACCGAGATGCTCTCATCCTCGGATTCAACCGACACGTACGCACGACCCTGTCGCACGTCGAGGTTCAGATCGCCGTCGATGTCTGCGATGTCGAGAAGCTCTTCGATGAAGTCCGCGGCGACATCGCCTTCGTGCTCCAGCTGATCAGCGGTCTGCTCAGGGCGTTCAGTCACGTTGTCAGTGGCCATCAGTTCGAGCCCTTCTTCTTCGCGCGCTTCTTACTCACAGGCTGCTGGCGCTTGTACGCCTCCTGCTTCGCCTTCTCTGCTTCTTCCAGCATCCGCTGCTGTTCTGCCTCGTACGCCGCCATCGGAACAACCTTGCCCGAGGCGTCGATTGCCTTGCCCTTGCGAGCCAGACGCTCTTCGCGTGCCTTCGCGGCTTCAGAACCCGGGGTAGGCATCTCACGGATGACGAGGAACTGCTGAGCCATGGTCCACAGGTTCGAGATGAACCAGTACACGACGACACCCAGCGGGAAGAAGACACCCGAGAAGATGAAGCCCAGCGGCAGCACGTAGAGCATGATCTTCTGCATCTGGTACGCCTGGCCGGTCTTGGCCTCGGGCGACAGGTTCTTCGAGATAATCTGCAGCTGCGTGAAGAACTGCGAACCGATCATGAGGACGACGAGGATCACCAGCAGCACGATCGCGACCGTGTTCTGCGTTTCGACGGCCTGCCCGAGCGTGCCTTGCAGCGAGACAGAGCCGAAGATCGTCGCGTCGTAGAACTCCTGGGTGAGTTCGGCGCTGAGCAGTCCTACGCCACCGAGACCCTGGGTCGCGTGCTTCGTGACGTCGTTGAGCACACTGAACAGCGCGAAGAAGATCGGCATCTGCACGATGAGCGGCAGACAGCTCGACATCGGCGAGGTGCCGTGCTTCTTGTACAGGCCCATCGTCTCGCGGCTCATGGCCTCCCGAGAGAGCTGGTCTTTCTTGCCTTTGTACTTCGCCTGGATCTTCTTCATCTCCGGCGCGATCTCCATCATCTTGCGCTGGCTCTTGATCTGCCGCACGAAGAGAGGGAACACCGACGCGCGAACGACGATGACGAGGCCGATGATCGAAAGGATCCACGTGATGCCGGATGCCGCGGGAAGCCCCACCGCGGTGAACAGCCAGTGCCAGGCGACGAGGATGAGCTCAACCGCCCACTTGAGCGGCCAGAGAATGGTGCCGAGCAGATCGAATCCGCCGCCCCCGGTGTTAGGTGTCGGCGTCGCTGAGGCGAGCAGAAGGTCAAGACCCACTGATCAGTCCTTTCGGGAAGGTACGACGAAACCTCGGGGGGTCAGGTCGTATCGGAAATGGTCGTGGGGGCGAACGTCATCAACGCCGCCCTTGGTCCAGGGGTTGCAGCGCAGGATGCGCCATGCCGAGAGCAGAGCTCCCTTGATCGCGCCGTGCTGCTGAACCGCTCCTACAGCGTAAGCCGAGCACGACGGATAGTAGGCACACACATCTCCGTAGATCGGTGAAATCACGGTGCGATATGCGGTGAGGAAACCGAGGACCAGATTGCGTGGGACCAACGGGATGCCGCGCGCGAGGTCGCCACCGTGGAGGTGAGCAGAGCCCATTGCATACGAAGGCAGTGCGCTCATGCGGCATCCGTCTGTCGGCCAAGCCTGCCGAGGCAGCGCGTCACATCTGATCTCAGCTCGCTGAAGGATGCGGTTGCAGACGCAGGAAGGGCACGGATGACGACGTCCGTGCCCTGCGGTACTTCTGCGATCGCTTCTGCGCACACGGCCTTCAGCCGTCGGCGCACGGTGTTGCGGATCACAGCGGTACCCACCTGCTTGCTGATGATGAACCCGAACCGGGGTTCACGTGCTTCACCGGTCGTCAACATCGAGGTGACGACCCGGGCGCCCCCGCACCGGACACCGCGACGGACGACCGACTTGTAGTCAGTGCCTCGCGTCAGTCGGAACGGACGGGCGAGCACGAAGCTTAAGCCGAGAGCTCGGTGCGGCCCTTCGCACGGCGAGCCGCAAGGATGCCGCGGCCGGCGCGAGTGCGCATGCGGGCGCGGAAGCCGTGCTTCTTGGCACGACGACGGTTGTTGGGCTGGAAAGTACGCTTGGTCATGGAATCACTCCGGGAATGGCTGTCACCGGATGAGTACGACCGGAGACATTGGGGAACTGCCCAGATCCGGGCATAAGTCAACCGATTAAGGGTACGTCTTGACAGCGCAGAGAGCAAATTCTCCGCGCGAGGGCTCAGGCCTGTGCATCTACCTGCAAGCCAATTATCCACAACCTCGACACACGCGGCGTGCAAGACACACCCCCGGTTTTCCACAGGCAGGTTGCTGATAACGGCGCGGATGACTACCGTGGCATCCGAAGTTATCCACAGGGGGAATGCACGTTTCACTGCTCCTCCGACAACACCCGCCTGGAGCACCATGTCCTCTCCTGCCCAGCCCGACGTTCCTATCTGGGCAGAGGTCACAGAGCTCCTCGATCAGGATGAGCGCGTCACCCCGCAGCTGCAGGGGTTCTTGAGCCTCGCCGTTCCCGCCGGCGTCATGAGCGCGACGCTCTATCTCGACGTCCCCAATGATCTGACCGCCGCACAGATCAACAAGCGCCTGCGGGTGCCGATCATGGAAGCGCTCGCCCAGCTCGGAGAAGATGTCACCTCCTTCCGAGTCGTCGTCAATCACGAACTCGCCGAGCAGCCCACTGCCCCCATCGCCGTTGCCGACTTCGGTCGACCAGAAGCACCCCGAACAGACATCAGCAACGAACTGCCGACCCCGCTGCGTCACGAGTCACGGCTGAACCCGAAATACACGTTCGACAATTTCGTCATCGGACAGTCGAACCGCTTTGCCCACGCGGCAGCGGTCGCTGTCGCCGAAGCACCCGCGAAGGCGTACAACCCGCTGTTCATCTACGGCGACTCCGGCCTCGGCAAGACTCACCTGCTGCACGCCATCGGTGATTACGCGCAATCGCTCTACACCGGGGTAAAGGTGCGGTACGTCTCGAGCGAAGAATTCACCAACGACTTCATCAACTCGATTGCGAACAACCGCGGCTCTGCTTTCCAGGCCCGCTACCGCGATGTCGACATCCTTCTGATCGATGACATCCAGTTCTTGCAGGGTCGCGCCGAGACGCAGGAGACCTTCTTCCACACGTTCAACACCCTGCACGATCACAACAAGCAGATCGTGATCACCAGTGATGTCGCACCCAAGCACCTCACCGGTTTCGAAGACCGCATGCGCAGCCGCTTCGAGTGGGGCCTGATCACCGATGTGCAGGCGCCTGACCTCGAGACTCGCATCGCGATCCTCCGTAAGAAGGCGCAGAGCGAAGCACTACACATTCCCGATGAAGTACTCGAGTACATCGCGACGATCGTCTCGTCGAACATCCGCGAGCTCGAGGGCGCGCTCATCCGCGTCTCCGCCTTTGCCAGTCTCAACCGCTCCGCGCTCGACATCTCTCTCGCGCAAACCGTTCTCCGCGACATCGTCGACACGGCCGAAGACAACATCATCTCGCCGACCGACATCATCACGGCGACGGCGCAGTACTTCAAGCTCACGGTCGATGACCTCTACGGATCCAGCCGCTCACAGCAGATCGCCACTGCTCGTCAGATCGCGATGTATCTGTGCCGCGAACGTACGAACCTGTCCCTGCCGAAGATCGGCCAGCTCTTCGGCAACCGCGACCACACGACGGTGATGTACGCGTACAAGAAGATCAGCGACCTCATGAAGGAACGACGCTCGATCTACAACCAGGTGACTGAAATCACCACGCAGCTCGGTCGCCGCTGAGTTTGACGCGCGGGGAATCACCCCTCAAAATGCCCCTTTGCACATGTGGATAACTTGTGGATGAATGTGCCTCAGGTTCGGGACGAATGTGTGCGAATCCCCAGAACCTGTGGATAACTCTGGTTTGAGCGGATGCTGCGCCAGACCCGTATTCACGCGGTTTCCTCAGGAATTCCACAACTCACACGTGTGTAGTTCCTTACTCGCGATTGATATCCACCGAGTTATCCACAGTATCCACAGCTGTTAACAATGTTAAGAAGTTAATCCTCTAGGGCTGACATCCGATCACCTCGAAGATGTGAAAACTTGGGCGTATGGCGCGATCGCGCTGTGGGGATACGATGGGAACCCCTGAGGTGAGCCGATGCCCCTCAGGTCTTGTAATTCACGACGAGGGAGCGCCAGTGAGGTTCCAGGTCAACCGCGATGTATTCAGCGAGGCTGTGTCCTTCGTCGTCAAGCTGTTGCCACAGCGCAATCCGCAGCCGATTCTTGCCGGTGTTCTCATCGAGGCAGGCGCAGACGGACTGACGCTCTCGGCATTCGACTACGAGGCATCCGCTCGCACGACGATCGACGCGACAGTCGACACACCGGGCACGATCCTGGTGCACGGTCGTCTACTCTCCGACATCGCAAGCCGGCTTCCGAACGCTCCGATCGAGATCGCCGTCGAAGAAGACGGCGGGATCTCCGTGACGTGTGGATCTGCGCGGTTCATGCTGGCAGCCATGCCAGTGGAGGAATATCCCTCGATTCCCGAGGTCTCCGGATCTTCCGGTGTCGTTCCCGCTGACGAGTTCGCAACGGCAATCGCACAGGTCGGTTTCGCAGCATCCCGCGACGACGTGACTCCTGTGCTCACCGGTGTGCAGCTCGAGGTCTCGGGCCAGAACCTGAGCCTGGTCGCCACCGACCGCTATCGCGTTTCACTGCGGGATGTTCCGTGGGATGGCGAAGCATCCGAGCAGACCGCGCTCGTTCCCGCTCGCACGCTGACCGAAGTCGGCAAGACCTTCGGGCATGCCGGCACGATCCAGATCGCGTTCTCCGGAACCGGTGACCGCGAGATCATCGCCTTCACCGCGGGCAACAAGACCGTGACGTCGCTGCTGATCAAGGGAAACTTCCCGCCTGTGCGCCGGCTGTTCCCCGAGCAGACCGACCACTACGCGGTTGTGAACACCGCGGATCTCATCGAAGCCGTGCGCCGTGTTGCGCTGGTGCTTGACCGCGCAGCTCCCTTGCGTTTCACGTTCAGCTCCGACAACGTGACGATGGATGCTTCGGGCAGCGAGCACGCTCGTGCATCTGAATCCGTCGACGCTCACCTTTCCGGTGGCGACGAAGTGACGCTCGGACTGAACCCGCAGTACCTGACCGAAGCTCTGAGTGCGGTCAAGAGCGAGTTCGTCCGCGTGACATTCACCTCCAGTGACAATGCGAACAAGCTGAGCCCGGTGCTCATCACGAGCCAGACCTCGGTTGACCAGGCGGGTCTTGACTCGTACAAGTACCTCCTCCAGCCGAACCTGCTGCTTCGCTGACCCTTCGATCACTGAGCCTGTCGAAGCATCAGGGACCGCAGCGTCGCGTTGTCAGAGCCCGAAGGTAGGCTGACTCCGTGATCGTGGAGCACCTGAACTTGGTTGATTTCCGCAATTACGCGACCGCAGATCTTGCTCTGCTTCCGGGTCCGAATGTTCTCGTCGGACGAAATGGTCAGGGCAAGACGAATCTGGCCGAGGCGATCGTGTTCCTTGCGACACTCGGCTCGCATCGGGTCTCATCGGATGCACCGATGGTGCGAGACGGTCACGAGTTCGCTGTCATTCGCGCCAGACTCTCGGTCGGCGATCGCCGGGTCCTCGTCGAGGTCCAGATCAATCGACAGGGTTCGAACAAGGCGCGGATCAACGGTTCGCCATCGAAGACGAATGAACTTCCGCGCTACGCGCATGTGGTGCTCTTCGCCCCGGAAGACCTCCAGATCGTGCGCGGCGACCCGTCTTCACGCAGGAAATTCGCCGATCAGCTCCTGATTCAGCGCACTCCGCGCATGACCGGGGTGCTCGCCGATTACGACCGGGTGCTCAAGCAGCGCACTGCGCTGCTGAAATCCGCCAGGGCGCGCGGCATCCGAGGCGAAGCGCTCACGACGCTCGAAGTCTGGGACGACAAGCTCATCGCGCTCGGCTCTGAGATCATCGATGCGCGTCTGCGCCTGGCATCCGATCTGCAGCATCCGCTGGCCGCGGCATACTCCGCGATCGCCGGTGCAGATCACAGTCCTGAACTCGAATGGGCGTTGTCGGTGAGTGGGGCAGACCCCGAAGAGGGCGAGGTCGATTCACTGCCGCAGACCCAGCGCACCAAACTCGCCGAGATGTTCCGTGCGGCTCTTCTCGCCAAGCGGCAGCAGGAACTCGACCGCGGTCTCACCCTCGTCGGACCGCACCGCGATGATCTTCTGATGCGCGTGCGCGATCTTCCGGTCAAGGGTTATGCCTCGCACGGTGAATCCTGGTCAGTCGCACTTTCTCTGCGCCTGGCATCCGCTGAGCTTCTGCGCGCCGAGTCGCCGGCAGGTGATCCGGTGCTCATCCTCGACGATGTCTTCGCCGAACTCGACGCCGATCGTCGCCAGCGATTGGCCAGTCTCACCGCGGGATACGAGCAGGTCATCGTCACCGCTGCAGTCGAGGCGGACATTCCCGAACCGCTGCACCGGCATGTCGTGCGGATTGACGCGGGTACGATCAGCGATGACCGGGCAGTCGATACCGATGAGGGGGATGCATCATGACCGATGCCGAAGTCCCCGAGACCATCGGAACTTATCTGCGCCTGCGCGGACTGAAGCCGAGTTCGAAGAGCTGGAAGCGCAAGCGTCGCATCCGCGATGACGACGACAACGCTCCATTCACGCCCGGGCGCGATCCCGGCGCACTGGGCGCTGTGCTCGACAAGCTCAGTCGTGATTCAGGGTGGGAGATCACTCTCGCCCGCGAAGACCTCGTCCGTCAGTGGGCAGATCTCGCCGGAAGCGACACCGCAAAACACTCCGAACCCGTATCTCTGGAGAACGGGATGCTGACGGTGAAGTGCGACTCGACGGCGTGGGCGAAGAACCTGCAATTCATGCGGGCGACCATCCTCACCGAGATCGGAAGACGTTATCCGCACGCGGGTGTCGACAACCTCCGTTTCATCGGCCCGGACGTTCCTTCTTGGAAATGGGGTCCCAGAGCCGTCCCAGGGCGGGGCCCGCGCGATACCTACGGGTAGGACACCGCGAACGGGGTCCGGATCGATTTCAGGGCCACACACGGGCGCCCAGCGACGTGAAACGCTCTGATGAGGGTAGACTGGGCTTTCGAGATATCGATGTGGAGAATGCCCTCTGATGACGCCTGAAAATACTGCTGACGAGCCTGAATCCACACCCGGAGAAACCTCGTCGACGAATGCCGCGGCGAAGCCATCTGGTGACTACGGCGCCGATCAGATTCAGATCCTCGAAGGCCTTGAGGCCGTTCGCAAGCGGCCAGGTATGTACATCGGCTCGACCGGTCCTCGAGGGCTCCACCACCTCGTGTACGAGATCGTCGACAACTCCGTTGATGAGGCGCTGGCCGGTTACGCCGACACGATCATCGTGACGATGCTCGCTGACGGCGGCATCCGCGTCATCGACAATGGCCGCGGCATCCCCACAGACCCGCACTCTTCCGATCCGAACAAGTCGACCGTTGAGGTGGTGCTCACGATCCTGCACGCCGGCGGAAAGTTCGGCGGCGGCGCCTACGCGGTCTCGGGTGGCCTGCACGGCGTCGGCTCCTCGGTCGTCAACGCGTTGTCCACCCGCTTCAACGTCACGGTGAAGCAGAAGGGCTTCGCCTGGCACCACAGCTTCGGCAATGGCGGAACCCCGCTGCAGAAGCTTGAAAAGGGCGAGCCGACCGACCAGACCGGGACCGAGATCACGTTCTGGCCGGACCCTGCGATCTTCACCGAGTCCGTCGAGTTCGAATACGACGTGCTGCGCACCCGCTTCCAGCAGATGGCTTTCCTGAACAAGGGGCTGCGCATCGAGCTCCACGACGAGCGCGAAGGATCCACGTACGAAATCGAAGAAGAGGGCACCACTGTCACCAGGCAGCGCGGTGACGTCTTCTTCTACGAGCGCGGTCTTGTCGACTACGTCGAGTACCTCAACCGCGTGCGTCGTGCCGAAACAGTGCACGACGAGATCATCGATTTCGAAGCCGAAGACACGACTCGCAAGATCTCGCTCGAAGTGGCGATGCAGTGGACGACCGGATATACCGAGAACGTCTTCACCTACGCGAACACGATCAACACTCATGAGGGCGGGACGCACGAAGAGGGATTCCGCGCCGCGCTGACCACCCTGGTCAACAAGTATGCCCGCGCGAACAACCTTCTCAAGGAGAAGGACGACAACCTCTCCGGCGACGACGTACGTGAAGGTTTGACCGCTGTCATCTCGATCAAGCTCGGCGAGCCGCAGTTCGAGGGGCAGACGAAGACCAAGCTCGGCAACACCGAAGCGAAGGCCTTCGTGCAGAAGGTCGTCGGCGATCAGCTCGGTGACTGGTTCGATCGCAACCCCACCCTGGCCAAGAGCGTGATCCGAAAGGCGATCGACGCGGCGACCGCGCGAATGGCAGCGCGCAAGGCTCGTGAGACCGCTCGTCGCAAGAGCGTCTTCGAGTCGGCTGCCATGCCCGACAAACTCAAGGACTGCACGAGCAAGGACCCCTCGATCAGCGAGATCTTCCTCGTCGAGGGTGACTCGGCCGGCGGCTCTGCTGTGCAGGGACGCGACCCGCACACGCAGGCGATCCTGGCGCTTCGAGGCAAGATCCTCAACGTCGAGCGCGCGCGCCTTGACAAGGCGCTGGCGAACAAAGAAGTCCAGGCGATGATCCAGGCCTTCGGCACTGGCATCGGCGAGGACTTCGACATCGAGAAGGCCCGCTATCACAAGATCGTTCTGATGGCGGATGCTGACGTCGACGGCCAGCACATCACGACACTGCTGCTGACGCTGTTGTTCCGCTACATGCGCGGGCTCATCGAAGCGGGCTTCGTATACCTGGCCATGCCGCCGCTGTACCGACTGAAGTGGACGAACCAGCCGCACGAGTACGTGTACTCGGATGCTGAGCGCGACGCACTGATGAAGCACGGTCTCGAGAACGGCAAGCGCCTTCCCAAGGACTCCGGCGTGCAGCGCTACAAGGGTCTGGGTGAGATGAACGCCAAGGAGCTGTGGGAGACCACGATGGATCACAGCACGCGAACTCTTCGCCAGGTGACCATCGAAGACGCAGCCTCCGCGGACGAGATCTTCAGCGTGCTGATGGGTGAGGACGTCGAGTCTCGACGTGGCTTCATCCAGCGCAACGCCAAGGACGTTCGCTTCCTCGACATCTGATGCTCAGGCATTCACTGCGACCGGATGCTTCGACAAGCTCAGCAAACGAAAGAAACACATGACTGACGAAGAACGCCCCGAGCCGGTTCACGAACACGGCAAGATCGACCAGGTCGACCTGCAGTCCGAGATGCAGCGCAGCTATCTCGACTACGCGATGGCCGTCATCGTCGGTCGTGCGCTGCCGGATGTCCGCGATGGTCTCAAGCCCGTGCACCGCCGTGTGATCTTCGGCATGTACGACGGCGGCTTCCGCCCCGACAAGTCCTTCTCGAAGTGCGCCCGCGTCGTCGGTGAAGTCATGGGTCAATACCACCCGCACGGTGACTCGGCGATCTACGACGCCCTCGTCCGTCTCGTGCAGCCGTGGTCGCTGCGGTACCCGCTCGCACTCGGACAGGGAAACTTCGGTTCCCCCGGAAACATGGGTGCTGCGGCCCCGCGTTACACCGAGACGAAGATGGCTCCGCTCGCGCTCGAGATGGTGCGCGACATCGAAGAGGAGACCGTCGACTTCCAGGACAACTACGACGGTCAGACCCAGGAGCCGACTGTCCTCCCGGCGCGCTTCCCGAACCTGCTGGTCAACGGCTCGGTCGGTATCGCTGTCGGTATGGCGACGAACATCCCCCCGCACAACCTGCGTGAGGTGGCGGATGCTGCGCTCTGGGCGCTGGACAACCCCGAGCTTCCGCGGGAAGAGCTCCTCGAGGGCCTGATCAAGCGCATTCCAGGCCCGGACTTCCCCACCGGAGCCCAGATCCTGGGTTCCAAGGGAATCCACGAGGCGTACCGCACCGGTCGCGGCTCGATCACGATGCGCGCGGTGGTCGGCGTCGAAGAGATCCAGGGCCGCACGTGCCTGGTCATCACCGAGCTCCCCTATCAGGTCAACCCCGACAACCTCGCGGTGAAGATCGGTGACCTGGCCCGCGACGGCAAGATCACCGGCATCGCCGACATCCGTGACGAGACCAGTGACCGCACCGGTCAGCGTCTCGTGGTCGTCCTCAAGCGGGATGCTGTCGCCAAGGTCGTCCTCAACAACCTGTACAAGCACACGCAGCTGCAGGACAACTTCGGCGCGAACATGCTCGCGATCGTCGATGGTGTTCCGCGCACCCTCGCGCTGGACGGCTTCGTCTCGCACTGGATCACGCACCAGATCGACGTGATCGTGCGCCGCACGATCTTCCGCCTGCGTAAGGCTGAAGAGCGCATGCACATTCTGCGTGCGTACCTGAAGGCGCTCGACGCGCTGGACGAGGTCATCGCGTTGATTCGCCGCTCGCCCACGCCGCAAGAGGCGAACGGGGGCCTGCAGACACTCCTCGACATCGATGAGGTCCAGGCCGATGCGATTCTGCAGATGCAGCTTCGCCGCCTTGCCGCTCTCGAGCGCCAGAAAATCGTCGACGAGGCCACCGAGCTCGAAGCGAAGATCACCGACTACAAGGACATCATCGCCAACGAGTCTCGCCAGCGCGGCATCATCCGCGAAGAGCTCGAGGGGATCGTCGACCGCTTCGGTGACGAGCGTCGTACGCACATCCTGCAGGGCTTCGACAGCGATGTCTCGATGGAAGACCTCATCGCTGAAGAAGAGATGGTCGTCACTGTCACGCGCGATGGCTACATCAAGCGCACGCGCAGCGACAACTACCGCTCACAGCACCGCGGCGGCAAGGGTGTCAAGGGTGCGCAGCTGCGCGCAGATGACATCGTCGAGCACTTCTTCGTCACCACGACGCATCACTGGCTGCTCGTCTTCACCGACAAGGGCCGCGTCTACCGCACGAAGACGTACGAGGTGCCAGAGGCCGGTCGCGATGCCAAGGGCACGCACGTCGCCAACCTATTGGCGCTCCAGCCCGACGAGGGCATCGCGCAGATCCTCGCGATGCGTGATTACGACGTCGCGGATTACCTCGTCCTAGCGACCCGTGAGGGTCTGGTGAAGAAGACGCGCCTGAGCGAGTACGACACCAACCGTCAGGGCGGCGTCATCGCCATCCGTCTCCGCGAGGAGGACGAGCTGGTCAGCGCGATGATCGTGGACGCCTCCGACGACATCCTGCTCATCAGCAGCAAGGGCATGTCGGTGCGCTTCCAGGCGACCGATACGGCGCTGCGTCCGATGGGCCGAGCGACAGCGGGTGTCACCGGAATGAAGTTCAAGGGCGAAGACCGTCTGCTCTCAGCATCCGTTGCCACTCCCGGCCAGTTCGTGTTCACCGTCACCGACGGCGGCTACGCCAAGCGCACGATCGTCGACGAGTACCGCGTGCAGAACCGCGGCGGATACGGCATCAAGGTCGCGAAGCTCAACGATGACCGCGGGGTCCTCGCGGGTGGTCTGATCGTCGACGAGAGCGACGAGGTCTTGGTGGTTCTCTCCAGCGGCAAGGTGGTACGCTCTGCCGTGGCCGAGGTGCCAGCGAAGGGTCGAGACACCATGGGTGTCCTGTTCGCCCGAACGTCCGAGAAGGACCGGATCCTCGCGATTGCTCGCAACGAAGAGCGAGGCCTCGAAGGAGATGAGGCGGGTGCGGAGTCAGCGAACGACGCCCCCGAGTCGGCACCGGCCCCCGAAACGACTGAGACCATCGAGGAAAGTAACGACGAATGAGCACAGTAGCTGACAAGCTCGCGAAGAAGTCCACACGCAAGACCGGTGGCAAGCAGGTCCGCCTGCGCCTGGTCTATGTCGACTTCTGGTCGGCGGTCAAGCTCTCGTTCCTGGCTGCGGTCGCGCTGGCGATCGTGACCATGGTCTCGTTCTTCCTGATCTACCTCGTGCTGCAGGCGACGAACCTCATCACGCAGGCGGACTCCTTCGTGGGGAACATCACGGACGGTTCGGTTTCGCTCGCGTCGCTGCTGGGGCTTCCCCAGGTGATGGCGTTCGCCGCTGTCGTGTCGATCCTGAACCTGATCGTCTTCACGGTTCTCGGCGCAGTCGTCGCCGGAATCTACAACCTCGCAGTGAAGGTCACCGGCGGACTGCTCGTCGGCTTCATGTCCAACTAGCGGACTTTCTCGTACGAATGGCGGGTGCTTCGGCATCCGCCATTCGTCGTCGAGGCGACGTCAGACGATCCCGGTGGTTCCGAGAAGCGTGCCGATCCCCCAGGTGGCGACCAGCGCGAGCGCTCCTCCGATCACCAGCCTTGCGGCGGCTCGCACAGGGGAGGCGCCTCCGACGCGGGCTGCGACAGCTCCTGTCGCAGCGAGGGCGATGAGCACGGCGACGAATGTCACCGGTACCCGCCACTGAACCGGTGGAAGCAGTATCGCCAGCAGCGGCAGCAGTGCACCGATGGTGAAGGAGACTGCGGATGAGAGTGCGGCGTGCCAGGGGTTGACGAGGTCGTCCTGATCGATGCCGAGTTCTACCTCGAGGTGCGCGGATAGCGCATCGTGCTCGGTGAGTTCGATGGCGACCTGCCGGGCGGTGTCTTCGCTGAGTCCGCGCTGCCGGTAAAGATCGGTGAGTTCGTCGAGCTCTTCGGCCGGCATGGTGCGCAGCTCTTCGCGCTCCTTCTCGATCAGTGCACGCTCGGTGTCGCGCTGACTGCTCACTGAGACGTACTCGCCGAGGGCCATCGAGATGGCGCCGCCGACGAGACCGGCGATGCCGGCGACCAGCAGCGCGGAATTGTCGGTGGTCGCGCCGGCGACACCGACGACGAGGGATGCCACCGAGACGATGCCGTCATTGGCGCCGAGCACGCCGGCGCGAAGCCAGTTCAGCTTTTGGCCTATGCCTGCACCGTGCGGTTCCTGCGGATGCGATTCGCTCACGGTCCCATCTTCGCCGATGGCTCGCGGGAAAGGTGACCTTGACGAGTAGGGAAAACCCGAACGCGATGATCCGGTTGGCTCGGTGTCGCGCGTTGCGGTTGGCGGCCTACCTTTGAGACATGACCACTCCGCCTGTCCCCCCAGCACCGGCCACCGCGCCCGCCGCAGAGCCAGCCGCATCGCCGGCTCCGCAGCGTTCTGCGACGCCGCTGCGCGTGTTCTTCACCGTCCTACATCTGGCTGCCCTCGGCGTCATCGGCGGCGGTGTCATCGGCATCCTCTCCGGTCTGCTCGGCGCTGGTGCCGGTCTGCTCTTCGCCTTCGGGATCGGAGCGTTGTTCCTGGTTGGCCTCGTCTACGCCCTGTACGGCGTCGGATGGTTCGAGGTGGTCCGCGTGCGCGGGCTCTACGGTCTCGACGTTCCCGACCTCCAGCACCGTCGTCGACAGTCCCCCGGGTTCGGCGGATGGATCCGTTCACTCGGACGCCAGAGCATCGATGGACGCATGTGGCGCGCGGTCGCGAGCTTCGTCATCGCCTGCGTCTTCGGCGCCCTCGTGCTCAGACTGTTCTGGGGCCTGGTGTGGTCGGCGATCTTCGCCTTCACGCCGCTGTTCGCGCGTGACGAGGTCGCCGGTCCCTTCGGAAACCTCGTCACCGCGGGGTGGGCAACAGTTCTCGGCATCCTCGGCGTTCTCGCTGCAGCAGCCGGCATCATCGGACTCGCTCTGCTGGATCGGACCATCGCACGATCCCTCGTCATCCCCAGTCACAAGGCGGAACTCGTCGAGCGGGTGCGAACCACCTCCGCTCAGCGTGAGGGCGCAGTGCGCGCGGCAGATGTCGAGCGCACCCGCATCGAGCGCGATTTGCACGACGGCGTTCAGCCGAGGCTCGTCTCCGTCGGCATGACGCTGGGACTTGCGCAGCAGAAGATCGACGCCGACCCGGATGCCGCGAAGGCACTGATCTCAGAAGCGCACACATCGACGAAAGCGGCGATCACTGAGCTGCGACAACTTGCCCGCGGCATCCATGCTTCTGTTCTCGATGATCGAGGACTGGATGCCGCCCTGTCGGCCTTGGCCAGCAGATCACACATTCCCGTGCACCTCGACGTGCGCATGGACGGAAGGTGCAGCAGGGATGCCGAGGCTGCGGTCTACTTCTCGATCGCCGAGTCGCTGACGAACGCTGCCAAGCACTCTCGCGCGAGCGAGTGCCGAGTGGTCGTGCGACTGCGCGACGGCGGCACACTGTGGGCGCGCGTCGAAGACAACGGCGTGGGCGGCGCACAGGTGCAGCCCGGCGGCGGTCTCGACGGAATCTCGAACAGGGTCCTCGGGGCGGGTGGCGACATTCGCATCGACAGCCCCCAGGGTGGTCCGACAGCACTGGAAGTGAGCGTGCCATGCGCATCCTGATCTGTGAAGATTCCGTCCTGCTGCGCGAAGGCCTCGTCAGGCTTCTCGAAGACGCCGGGCACGACGTGGTCGCAGCGCTCCCCGACACCACGGGAATCACCGAGGCAGTGCAGAACACGAATCCCGAGCTCTGCATTCTGGACGTGCGGCTCCCGCCGACGTTCACCGATGAGGGGATCCGGGCGGCGCTCGGCCTGCGCAAGACTCATCCTTCCCTGCCGCTGCTCGTGCTCTCGCAGTACGTCGAGGAGCGGTACGCCAGCGATCTGATCGCTGCGCAGGGCGGGCCGCTCGGATATCTACTGAAGGATCGTGTGGCAGATGTCTCGGAGTTCCTCGCGTCGGTGGAGCGGATCGCCGAGGGCGCGTCGATGCTCGACCCAGAAGTCGTGGCCCAGCTGCTCACGCGTCGCAATCGTGACGATCGGATGCTGCAGCTCACCGAGCGCGAGCGCACGGTGCTTTCCCTCATCGCCGAGGGGAAGTCGAACCAGGCGATTGCGAGCCTGCTGTTCCTCTCGGCCGCGAGCGTCGAGAAGAACATCACCGCGATCTTCCAGAAGCTCGGCTTCGAGCAGGACGAATCAGGCAACAGACGAGTGCTCGCAGCTCTTGCACACATCGAGAACACCGGTGGCGGATCGCCTGCCGGAAATGACATTCAGACAGGATCAGGACGATGAACGACGACCAGCGGAATCTGCAGGGTGGGCACGAGGTTCCCCCGACTCCCCCGGGCCGTGAGCCGCGCGGTTCAGGCGGGCGCGCCACAGCGATCGCGCTCGCGGTCTTCGGCGGAGTCGTGCTGCTCGGTGCGGGTGGAACTGCCGCCTTCGCTGCGACTCACGACCTGCGGGAAGCCGCGCATCCGAGAGGTGCCGGTGCGCAGAGCCAGAGCGTCAGCGTCGACGGCGTCGAGAGCCTGAGAGTGGATGTCGCCGGCAGCGACGTCACCGCCCGGTTCGGCGACGTCGACGAGGCGACGCTCGAGGTCGACGGCAAAGGCCGCAGCGACTGGACGCTGGAACGGGACGACGACGAGCTTGTCGTCCGCAGCCCGGATCGCGGATTCGGGGGGTGGTTCGACCTCGATTGGTTCGGCGACGACTGGCTCTCCGAAGAGACCGTCATCTTGACGCTGCCGGAGAGTCTGAATGACGGGCGCCTGGACGCGGAGTTCACACTCAGCGCTGGAAGCCTCGATATCGACGGAGCGTACGACGAAGTCGACATCGAGGTGGGCGCTGGTGCGCTCAAGATCGACGGATCGGCGAAATCGCTGGATGCCGACGTCAGCGCGGGGCGCGCAGACATGGCACTTGCCGGAGTGACCGAGGCCGACTTCACGGTCTCCGCCGGCAAGATCGTGGCCGAGCTGATCGACACGACGCCGAGCTCGGTATCAATCGATGTCAGTGCTGGATCGCTTGATCTGACGGTGCCGGATGACGCGTACCGCGTGGACCAGGAAGTCAGCGCTGGATCGCTGGACAACCGGCTCGACACCTCGAGCCAATCGCGGTTCGTGATCGACGCGTCGGTGTCGGCCGGGAGTGTCGTCCTGCGCGCGGGAGACTAAACGGCGCCGATTCGGATTTTCTGAAAATCTCAGGTAAAGTCTTGGAGGTTGACGGGGCTATAGCTCAGGCGGTTAGAGCGCTTCACTGATAATGAAGAGGTCCCAGGTTCAAGTCCTGGTAGCCCCACGTTTTACACTAAAATTGAATACCGCAAGGGGCCTTAGCTCAGTTGGTAGAGCGCCTGCTTTGCAAGCAGGATGTCAGGAGTTCGAATCTCCTAGGCTCCACAGATGAACCCCCGGAATCGTCCAGATTCCGGGGGTTCTGCAGTTTCCACATGTTAACAACTCCTGTTAACAACTCGGGTGTGCTCCGCGTCGCCCGCCCAGGTCGCGAAAACGGCCGCTTTGAGCGCGCCTAAGCGGCTTATTTTGCGACCTGAGCGACTCCTTGCACGGGGGAGTCACGCGCGGCGCCGGCGCACTCCGTCGGCCAGTTCGGCGAGGGCTGCGGTCGTGGCATCCCATCCCATGCAGGCATCCGTCACACTCTGTCCGTGGGTCAGGCGTGTGCGTCCAGCCGCGATGTCAAGCTTCTGTGCTCCGGCGACGAGGTTGCTCTCGAGCATGACGCCGGCGATTGCCGCACCGTCTGCAGCAATCTGCTCCCCCAGCTCGCGGGCCACGACGGCCTGACGCACGTGGTCCTTGCCGCTGTTGGCGTGGCTCGCGTCGACAATCACGCGAGGAGTGAGCATTGCGGCACCCAACCGGCGCGATGCCTCTGCCACGTGTGATGCGTCGTAGTTGGGGCCATCGGCGCCTCCGCGCAGGATGATCGACGTGTCGGGGTTGCCCGTCGTCGCCACCAGGCTCGCCCGCCCGTCCTCACCGATCCCGAGGAACGCCTGCGGAGCGGATGCTGCGGATGCGGCATCCAGCGCCACCTGAAGCCCGCCGTCGGTGCCGTTCTTGAAACCGATCGGCATCGACAGGCCAGATGCTAGCTGGCGGTGGATCTGGCTCTCGGTGGTGCGTGCGCCGATGGCGCCCCACGTGATGAGGTCGGCGGTGTACTGCGGGCTGATCGGCTCGAGGAACTCCGTTGCACACGGCATCCCGAGGGCGGTGACGTCACGCAGGAATCCGCGTGCCATGCGCAGTCCGGTCTCGATGTCATGGCTGCCGTCGAGGTGCGGGTCGTTGATGAGACCCTTCCACCCGATCGTCGTTCGTGGTTTCTCGAAGTAGGTGCGCATCACGATCAGCAGATCATCGCGGTGTGCCTCGGCCTCCCGCACGAGCTTGCCGGCGTATTCGAGACCTGCCGCGGTGTCGTGGATCGAGCAGGGACCGACGACGACGAGCAGGCGATCATCCTCCCCCGCCATGATCGCGCGCACTTCATCGCGCGTGCGAGCGACAAGAGCAGAACGCTCATCGCCGATCGACAGCTCAGCTGCGATGTCGCCCGGAGTGGGGAGAGTGGTGAATTCGGCGACGTGCAGGTCTGCGGTGGATTCGGTGGCTGTGATGGTGCTCATGGGTCCTGTCCTCTGTCGGAGACGGACCCCCGATGCAGAGCCCGCCGAAACGGCGAAAGCCAGAGCAAATGCTCTGGCTTGTCGGCTCTGAAGGTTGGTGGGCGCTACTTCTGCACCGGCCCCTCCAGAGCCGACTCGAAATACGCATACCAACGGGTTGTCATGCGAAAGACACTACCCCATCCGCTGCCCCTCGATTCCACCAAACCTGCAAAACCACGCCGAGACTGCAGCGAATCGACGCCGTCTCGGCGTGGTTTTGCAGGTTTGCGAGGGCGAGGGCGGGGGCGAGGGCGGGGGCGAGGCTCCGTCAGCGCAGCGGCGTGAAATCGCGGTTGGCGATGTGCTCCGGGCGGGGAGACTTCGCGGCGAACGGATCCACCAGCGCGTTCTCGACGCTGTTGAACACCATGAACACATTCGATCGCGCGTACGGGGTGATGTTGTTTCCCGAACCGTGCATGATGTTCGAGTCGAACCACAGTGCAGACCCTGCGGCTCCCGTGAACTGATCGATCCCGTACTTCTCGGCCAGCGCAGTGATGGCGGCGTGACTGGGCACACCTGCCTCCTGCGCCTGCAGCGACTGCTCATGGTTGTTGTCGGGCGTCTTGCCCACAGCCGGCACGAACGTGCGGTGCGAACCAGGCATCACCATGAGCCCGCCGTTGAATGGATAGTTGTCGGTCAGTGCGATCGACAGACTCACCGCCCGCGGCAGCGGCATCCCGTCTTCGGCATGCCAGGTCTCGAAGTCCGAGTGCCAGTAGAAGCCGGTGCCCGTGAAGGTCGGCATGTAATTGATGCGGGTCTGATGCAGGTACACCTCTGACCCGACGATCTGCCGGGCCCGATCAAGCACCTTCGGGTCACGGGCGAGGGCGTCGAGCACGCCGCTCAGCTTCTCCACCTCGAACACCGAGCGCACCGTGCCGGTGGTGCGTTCGGTGATCATCCGAGGGTCATCCTGTAACGCTTGATCCGCGGCGAGTCGATCGAGCTCACTCGTGTACAGCGCAACGTCATCGCCGGAGATGAAATCGTCGATCATTGTGTATCCGCGCCGCTCATGAGCTTCCAGCTCGGCCTCCTCGAAGGGGCCGTCGCCGTCAGAACCCCACACAGCGGGCTGCGTGCGAGCGATGAAATCACTCGGTGTGGCCAGTCGGGTCGGGAACAGGTCCTCTGCGGACGTCGTGGTTGTCATGCTTCGTTCTCCTGTCTCTTGTGCGGTGGTGGGTAGTGCGTGCGGTGGCTCAGGCCGGTTCGGTCACCAGCGGGTACACGCCGTTCTCGTCGTGCACCTCGCGCCCGGTGACCGGCGGGTTGAACACGCACACGACCCGCATCTCGGTGCGCGGACGCACCTCGTGCTTGTCGTGGTCGTTCAGCAGGTACAGCGAGCCGGGTGCGAGCTGGTGCGTCTTGCCGTTGGCGAGTTCGGTGATCTCTCCCTCACCGGCCACGACGAACACGGCCTCGATGTGGTTCGCGTACCAGAACCGGCTCACGGTTCCCGCGTAGAGCGTGGTCTCGTGCACCGAGAAGCCCACCTTCTCCTTCGCGAGCACGATGCGCTTGCTGCGCCAGTTCTCGGTCTTGATGTCGGCGTCGGTGTCGGTGATCTCGTCGAGTGTGCGGACGATCATGCGGGGGTGTTCTCCTTGTCTTCGATGTCGTTTTCGATGTCGTTTTCGATGGTCAGGTTGGCGTGCGCCGCGGCATCCGGGTCCGGTTCCCCGAGTACCGCACACACGGACTCGTCGATGATGCGCAGTCCTCGAGCGAGCTCGGCATCGGTGATGGTGAGCGCGGGAAGGATCTTCATGACCTCGCCCTCTGGCCCTGAGGTCTCCATGAGCAGCCCGCGCTCGAACGCGGCCCTGCAGACGGCATCCGCCAGCTCACCCGAGGGGAACTGCAGTCCGCGGGCAAGCCCGCGTCCCTTCGCGAACAGCTCGTGCTGCGGGTAGCGCGCGGCGATCATGTTGAACCAGCCCTCGACGCGTGCGCCCTTTGTGATCGTCGCGTCGCGCAGCGCGTCATCGGACCAGTAGCGGCGCAGTGCCGCGGCGCCGGTCGCGAACGCGGGACCGATTCCGCGGAAGGTGCCATTGTGCTCGCCGGGCTGCCAGATGTCGAGTTCCGGCTTGATCAGGGTCAGCGCCATGGGGATGCCATAACCACTGATCGACTTCGACAGGCATACGATGTCGGGGACGATGCCGGCCTCTTCGAAGCTGAAGAAGTCCCCGGTGCGGCCACAGCCCATCTGCACGTCATCGACGATGAGCAGCACTTCGTGCTTCTTGCAGAGTGCTGCCAGCTGACGAAGCCATTCGGCACGCGCGGCGTTGATCCCGCCCTCGCCCTGCACCGTCTCGACGATGACGGCTGCGGGTGTGTTCAGGCCGCTGCCGGAGTCTTCGAGCAGGCGCTCGAAGTAGAAGAAGTCCGGGTAGTCGCCGTCGAAGTAGTCGTCGAAAGGCATCGGTGTCGCGTGGACGAGCGGCACACCTGCTCCGCCCCGCTTGAGCGAGTTTCCGGTGACGGAGAGCGCACCGAGCGTCATGCCGTGGAAGGCATTCGTGAAGTTGATGACCGATTCGCGACCGGTGACCTTGCGCGCGAGCTTCAGCGCGGCCTCGACGGCGTTGGCGCCACCGGGGCCAGGGAAAACGACCTTGTAGTCGAGGCCGCGGGGCTCGAGCAGCACCTCGTCGAACGCCTCGAGGAAGTCACGTCGGGCCGTGGTGAACATATCGAGCGAGTGCATGACACGGTCATCGGCCAGATAGTCGATGAGGACCTTCTTCAGCTCAGGATTGTTGTGTCCGTAGTTGAGCGCTCCGGCACCTGAGAAGAAGTCCAGGTACTCGGCGCCCGACTCGTCGTACATCATGCTGCCGACGGCCCGGTCGAACACGACCGGCCACGAGCGCGAGTAGCTGCGGACTTCGGATTCCAGCTGGGTGAAGATATTCATTTGGGGTGGTTCTCCTCCTTGTTGTCGTCGTGCGGGGAGTGCACGCCGCCCGAGGTCGGGCGGATGGCGACGGCTACATCGGCGGACCGATCTCGTACAGCCGTTCAGGATCGTGGAGATCGGCATCCGGCCCCTCAAGGCTCAGATGCGCGGTCTCGAAAAGGGGAGCGACGGTCATCGGCGCATTGCCCCAGCGGTTCGCGAGGCTGCGGAAAGTGCGCTGCGAGGCGACGTTGTCGTCGGTGATGGTCGTCTGCAGAGTCCGCACGGCGGTCTCGCCGGAGTCGTGAATCAGCGAATCGAGCATCCGCCCGGCGAGGCCCAACCCGCGGAACCGGGCGTCGACGGCGACCTGCCAGACGAAAAGGCAGGAGGGGTCGGCGGGACGCCGGTAGCCCAGAACGAAGCCGGCCGGATGCTCGTCCACGAGGGCGATCCGGCACGTCGAGGCGAAATCCCTGGCGTACAGAACGTAGGCGTAGGAGGAGTTCAGATCGAGTGTCTGCGAGTCGCGCGCGATGCGCCAGAGGTCGATGCCCTCATCGATGCGTGGGGGACGAATCAGGCTCGTCCTGCCTGACTGCGCATCGATATGCGCAGCGTGTGGTGACCTTCTCGGCTCAGTCGAGCCGGCGGAGGTCAGAGAGTGTCACCATCCCAGATCGGGGCGCACGTAGAGATAAGAAGCATCCTCTCCACAGTGTCACGCTGACCGCTCGACCTCAAATCAGCGTGCCGCGTGACGCACTTGCTCGGCGAGGAAGGTCAGATCGGCATCGGTCAGCGTTGTCACGGCGTACGCCGTCGGCCACACGTTGCCATCGTCGAGCTGGGCGGCGGTGTCGAACTCGAAGGTCGCGTAGCGCACCTTGAACTTGGACTTCGGCTTGAAGAAGCAGACCACTTTGCCCGCCTCGTTCGCCCACGCGGGCATGCCGTAATAGGTCTTCGGGATCAGGTGAGGCGCGTTCTCGGTCACCATCGCAGTGAGCTTCTCGCCCAGCATCCGATCTTCGTCCGGCATGTCCGCGAGCTTCGCCTGAATCTCTGCCGCACCCTCGGTGCGCGCCTCTTCTGGACTCTTCTTCGCGCGCGGGCGCTTCGTCTTGCTCTCGACCAGCTTGGCTTTCATCGCGTCGCGTTCTTCGTCGGTGAAATTCTTCTCGGTCATCGGGTTCTCCTTCTCAATGGTGATCCGAGCCTACGAATCAGTCGGGCCGAGTGCTTCTTGATTTCTGACCAGAACGCCACCACCCACTATGGGATCCTGTGTGAATGACTTTCTCGAACACTCGCGCCGGTCGCCGCATGATTCGCAGGATCGCCGCAACTGTCCTCACCGTCGGTTCTCTCGCTCTGGTCACCGCATGCTCCGCACCGGAACCCGACGAGAAGCCTGTGAACGGCACTGAAGCAGCGCAGCCGACCGCGAGCGCAGCCGATGTGGCCTGGGCGTCTCCTGTGGAATGCACGACGCTCGACCTCACACCAGGAGCCACGTTGGACGGTCAGGGTCTGGGTGCCTGCGTGCAGACGGCGCTGTCTAGCTACGGCAGCGGCCGGGAGTCAATCGCGGGAGGCACGGGAACCGGTGAGATCGTCTTCCGTTACACGCCGCGATTCGAGTTTCAGGGCACTCTGACAACCTCCGAAGGCGATGTGCACATGACGTTCATCGATGACTCGATGTGGATCGACCGCGGAGCCGGGTGGATCAGAGGTGATGTGACCTCCGAAGATCTCGAAGAGCAGATGGCGGGGGTCGCCGGTGAGCTGTACAGGGTCTTCTCGGACCCATCGATGGCGGCAGAGATGATCGGTTCGAGCCCAACCTGGGTTGTCGGGCCGGTCGAGGATTTCCCGTTGGGAGACGGTACCGTCTCTTCGTCGCATCGGATCACCAGCAGTGCGGGGTTCTCATGGAACGAGATCCCGATTTCTCAGTACTCGGTGTGGTTCGAAGCCGACTGGACGCCTACTGGCAGCGAAGCGACGATCCAGATGATGGGCATCAGTGATACGACACGGCAGACCTACTACGACCTCGGCGAGCCCGTCGAGATCACTCCGGTCGGCTGATACGAGACTGACCCACGCTCACTGTGGTGTGGGATGCTGGGGCGCATGAGCGCACTTCCGCACGATGACGTCGATCCTGGTGGTCTTCTCGAGTACTCGGTGGTCTTCACAGATCGTTCCCTCAACCACATGTCCGCCCGATTCGTCGAGGCGATGCCCCAGATCCTGAGCATTCTGGAAGAGGCGTACAACGCGCATACGTCGGCGATCGTCCCCGGCGGCGGCACCTACGCGATGGAAGCCGTGGCGCGCCAGCTCGCGACCGGACGACGTACGCTCGTGGTGCGCAATGGCCTGTTCTCCTTCCGGTGGTCACAGATTCTGGATGCCGGCGGCATCAGCGACGACGTCACGGTGCTCACCGCACACCCCGAGAGCGACGACGTGCAGTCGGCCTGGACTCCCGCACCGATCGAGAGCGTCGTCGCAGCGATCCGCGCTCGCCAGCCGGAGGTCGTCTTCGCGCCGCACGTCGAGACCGCTGCGGGAATGATCCTGCCCGACGACTACATCCGCACTCTCGCTGAGGCGACGCACGAGGTCGGCGCTCTGCTGGTGCTGGACTGCATCGCCTCCGGTGCGATGTGGGTCGACATGAAGGCGCTTGGCGTCGACGTGCTGCTCAGCGCACCGCAGAAGGGGTGGAGCGGAACGCCGTGCGCCGGGTACGTCATGCTCAGCGAGGCGGGTCGGGATGCCGTGATCACTCGAGCATCGACCAGCTTCGCGATGGATCTCGCCAAGTGGCTGTCGATCGCCGACGAATACCGCGCGGGACGTGCGGCGTATCACGCGACCATGCCGACGGATGCGCTGCTGCGCAACCTCGGTGCCATGATCGAGACGCGTGACCGTGGCTTCGAAGCCCTGCGTGACGCGCAGATCGAACTCGGCACGCGCGTGCGCGAGCTGCTGGCGTCGCGCGGGCTGGCGTCGGTTGCGGCATCCAACTGCGCAGCCCCCGGTGTCGTCGTCGTGCACACCGACGACCCCGCGCTGAAGTCGGGCGCGGCGTTCAAGGAGCAGGGGTTGCAGATCGCGGCCGGTGTGCCGTTGCACTGCGATGAGCCGGCCGGTTTCTCGACCTTCCGCCTGGGCCTCTTCGGCCTCGACAAGCTCGCTGACGTCGACGGCACGATCGCGCGGCTGGAGACGGCACTCGACGCGATGGGGCGCTGACCCGCGTGCTACTGTTGTCCAAACCGACTAGACGGTATGGACAACAGCGCAAGGAGGCGCCATGCCCGCAACACGCTTCGACGGCACCGTTTCGCTGATCACCGGCGCGAGCCGAGGAATAGGCTTCGCGATCGCCGAGCGGATCGTCTTTGAAGGCGGCTCGGTCGTCATCACCGGCCGCAAGCAGGAGGCGCTCGATGCCGCAGTCGCTGAACTCGGAACCGCCGCAACAGGCATTGCCGGACGAGCCGACGACGCTGAGCACCGCGCCGCGGTCTTCGCGCACATCGCCTCGCACCACGGCCGCCTCGACCACCTGGTGAACAACACCGGGATCAACCCCGTCTACGGTCCGATCGTCGATGTCGACGCAGACGCTGCGCGCAAGATCCTCGAGGTCAACGTCGTCGCGGCCCTTGACTGGTCGCGTACGGCGCTCGCCGCTGGGCTCACGCGCAGCATCGTGAACATCGCCTCGGTCGCGGGTCTCAGCGCGAGTCCTGGGATCGCGTTCTACGGCATCTCCAAAGCCGCGCTCATCAACCTCACGATTCAGCTCGCCTACGAAGTCGCCCCGAAGATCCGGGTCAACGCCGTCGCTCCCGCCGTGATCAAGACGGCCTTCGCCAAAGCGCTGTACGACGGGCGCGAGAGCGAAGTCGCCGCCGGCTATCCGCTCGCGCGGCTCGGTGAGCCCGCAGACGTCGCCGGCCCGGTCGCCTTCCTGCTCTCTGAGGACGCGGCATGGATGACCGGTCAGACGCTGTCCATCGATGGCGGAGCCAGCATCCGTCCACTGTGAGAGTCGGCACGCACGCACCACGGACAATCGTGTTTCGCGGAAAGATGAGGGTATGAAGGATTCACACGTCTCAGAAGACGTCATGCGCGCTGCGGTCGAGCTGTTCTCGACCAAGGGCTATGCGAACACCAGTGTTCAGCAGATCGTCGAGGCCGCTGGCGTCACCAAGGGTGCCATGTACCACTACTTCGAGTCGAAGGACGATCTGCTCTTCGGTATCTACGACTCCCTGCTCTCACTGCAGAAGGAGCACCTCGACAAGATCATCGCGGGTGGCGGAGAGGTCGACGAGGTGCTGCGTGCCGTGTGCGTCGACGTTCTCGAGACGTCGATCGATCACATCAGCGCTGGTGCCGTGTTCTTCCGCAGCATGCACATGCTCTCCGAGCCGCGCCAGCAGGAGGTGACCCGTCGCCGTCGCGCGTACCACGACGAGTTCGCGGCCCTCATCGAGCGCGGACAGCGCGACGGCATCTACCGCAGCGACATCCCCACCGCGCTGCTCGCCGCACACTTCTTCAGCGACCTGCACTACCTCTCGCACTGGTACTCCGCGGAGGGCCCGGAGGGAAAGACGCTCATCGCTGAGCAGATCACCGACCTGTTCCTGACGAGTCTGAGGAGAACGGATGCCATCCCACACTGAAGTCCCACAGTCCATGCGCGCCTGGCAGGTCACCCAGCTCGGTGAACCGCAAGACGCGCTGACGCAGCAGAGTCTTCCCGCCCCGGTGCCGACCGACGCAGAGGTGCTCATCCGCGTCGCCGCGGTCGCAGCGAACTTCCCGGATGTGCTGCTCGCCCGAGGCGAATACCAGGTGAAGCCAGAGCTCCCCTTCATTCCGGGGGTCGAGTGCAGCGGCACGGTCGCCGCTGTCGGAGCCGGAGTCACAGCCTTCCAGATCGGCGACAGGGTTGTCGCCGGCAAGATCGGAGTGCTCGCCGAATACGCGGCGGTGGATGCAGCATCCGTCCACCCCATTCCGGACAGCTTCGACTTCGTCGCGGCATCCGGACTCAACATCGCCTACCAGACCGCGTGGTTCGCCCTGCATCGCCGGGCAGAGCTGAAGGCGGGCGAATGGCTTCTCGTGCACGCCGCCGCAGGCGGGGTGGGCGCTGCCACCGTACAGCTCGGCGTCGCCGCCGGCGCACGCGTGATCGGCGTCGTCGGATCTGCGGAGAAGGCCGAGGTCGCGCGCGCTGCGGGAGCAGAGCATGTCATCCTGCGCGGCGGCGACATCGCCAGTGAGGTCAAGCGCATCACCGAGGGTCACGGCGCCGATGTCGTCTTCGACCCGGTCGGTGGCGCGGCATTCACCGCGTCCACACGCGCTGTCGCTTTCGAGGGCCGCATCGTGGTGATCGGTTTCGCGAGCGGCGAGATCCCGCAGCTCACCGTGAGTCACGCCCTCGTGAAGAACTACGCCGTGCTCGGCCTCTACTGGGGGCTGTACCAAGAGCGGATGCCGCACCTCGTGGATGCTGCGCATGACGAGCTCATCCGACTCTTCGACGAGGGAAAGATCGCGCCCGTCGTTGATCACGTCGTCGCCTTCGATGACGCACCGGCCGCGATCACGAAGCTCGCGACGGGCACGACCGTGGGTCGCGTGGTCATTCAGGTGACCGAGTGACCGACCTCGGCGGTCGGGTCGCCCTCGTCACCGGTGGGGCGCGCGGGATCGGTGAGGCGTACGTCCGCGGACTGCATGCTGCGGGTGCGCGCGTCGTCATCGCCGACATTCTTGAGGATGCCGGGCGAGAACTCGCGGCAGAGCTCGAAGACCGCGCCGTGTTCGTTCCGCTCGACGTCACGGACGAAGCGCAGTGGGAGAGCGCCGCAGCCTCTGCCGTGCAGGCCTTCGGCACCGTCGACGTGCTGGTGAACAATGCCGGCATCGCCAACGCCGCACCCATCGAGCACTTCACGACCGAGAAGTGGAACGCGGTGATCGCGGTGAACCTGACCGGCACCTTCTTCGGATGCCGCGCCGTGGTGCCCGTGATGAAAGAGCACGGTCGTGGGTCGATCATCAACATCTCCTCCGTGGAGGGAATGCGCGGCAGCCCCGGCCTCCACGGCTACACCGCGGCGAAGTTCGGCGTACGAGGACTGTCTGCATCGCTCGCCGTCGAGCTCGGGCAGTTCGGCATCAGGGTGAACTCGGTCCACCCCGGGTTCATCAACACCTCGATGACGAGCCGCATCGACCCCGCGCACCTCGACATCCCCCTCGGTCGCCCCGGCCAGCCGGAGGACCTCGTCGGCACCATCGTCTTCCTGGCAAGCGATGCCTCTGCGTTCACGAACGGCGCGGAGTTCGTCGTCGACGGCGGCATGATCGCTGGCATCCCGCACCGCTGACGCAGCCGGTCCACGCGAACAGTACATTTCTGCAACAAGAACATACCGCCCGGTCGGTTTCTGATGTATGGTGATCACACCAGCGACACGAAGAGGTGCCGATGAATACCCAAAGCCTGCAGCCTGGGGCCCAGCCCGCCAGGCTCGACGTGAGCCATCTCACGGTGACGTTCGGCGGTCTGACCGCCGTCGACGACGTCTCTTTCACCGTGCGTCCAGGAGAAGTCGTCGCACTGATCGGACCGAACGGCGCGGGCAAGACCACGGTGTTCAACGCGATCTGCGCACTGGTGCGCACCCGCGGTCAGATCACGCTCGACGGTCGGCCGGTGCCGCGGCGCACAGCCGGTCTCACGGCCAGAGGGCTCGCCCGCACGCTTCAGGGCCTCGGGCTCTTCAGGGGGCTGAGCGTGCGCGAGAACGTGCGGGTGCCGGTCGCAGGGCGAAAGGACGCCGACGACGCCGTCGATGCACAGCTCGACGCCCTGGACCTGACCGCCCTCGCAGATCGCCCGGTCGACTCTCTCGCCTACCCCGACCGCAAGCGCACAGCCCTCGCCAGGGCTCTTGTCACGGGGCCGTCGATGCTGCTGCTGGATGAGCCGGCCGGAGGCCTGGGAGCAGAAGACATCCAGTCGCTGGGCGCCACCGTGCGTCAGGTGGCGGATGCCGGGTGCGCGGTGCTCCTCGTCGAGCACCACGTCGACTTCGTCATGGGCATCGCCGATCGCATCGTGGTGCTCGACTTCGGCCGGATGATCGCCTGCGGCTCTCCCGCCGAAGTCCGAGGTGACCCGCGCGTCGAAGAGGCCTACCTCGGCGTGAAAGCGGCGGATGCCGCGGCAGAGGAGCTGTCAGCATGAACGGCGCGGCTCTCACGATCAGCGACCTCACGGTCGGCTACGGCGGCGCGCCGGTCCTGCAGCAGGTCAGCATCGATCTGCAGGCAGGTGAGATCGTGGCCCTGCTCGGCGCGAACGGCGCGGGAAAGACCACGTTGCTTCGCACGCTCGCAGGGCTCGTGCCGGCGGCATCCGGATCCATCTCGCTCGACGGAGAAGACCTCGGCGCTCTGCGCACGGAGGACCGCGCCCGCCGCGGTGTGGCGCTCGTACCGGAAGGTCAGAGCGTCGTCGGCGAACTGACCGTCGAGGAGAACCTGCGGCTCGGTGCTCTCTGGCGTCACCGGGGTGCCGCCAGAGAGCGGGCGATCGCCGACATCTTCGAGCTGTTCGAGCCGCTCGCCAGGCGTCGCACTGCCGACGGTCACCAGCTCTCCGGCGGGGAGCGCCAGATGCTGGCTCTCGGCCGCGCCCTCATCTCGCAGCCGCGGGTGCTCGCTCTCGACGAACCGTCGCTCGGACTCGCTCCGCTCGTGGTCGCGCAGCTGATGGCCACGCTCCGCGACGCGGCCGTGCAGTACGGCATCACGGTCCTGCTCGCTGAGCAGAACGTGACCAGCGCGCTCTCGATCGCCGATCGAGGTGCAGTGCTCGACCTTGGTCGCCTGGTGGCGGATGCTCCGGCATCCGAACTCGCCGGCGACGCCGCCATACGACACGCCTACCTGGGGTTCTGATGGATCGTCTCGCCTTTCTCGTCGCCACCGGTCTTGCCCGCGGAGCGATCTTCGCGCTGTTCGCGCTGTCGCTCGTGCTGATCTGGCGGGCAGCGCGCATCATCAACTTCGCCCAGGGTGCGATGGCACTAGTCGCCACCTACGTCGCCTTCGCGGTGAGCGGACTCACCGGCAACTACTTCGCGGGCCTTGGCGCAGGACTGATCGCTGGCGCCGTCGTCGGTCTCGTCGTGGAACGCGGGGTGATGCGCTTCGCTCCGCAGGCCAATCCCCTCACGGGAGTCATCGTCGCGATCGGCCTCGTACTGGTGCTGCAGTCGCTGCTCGGCATCCTGTTCGGTCCGCAGTACCGGCCGATGACCGCGCCGTTCGACGACGCGCCCATCATCGTCGGCGGTGTGCCGCTGCTGTCGCCGAACGATCTGTTCATCCTCGCGGTTGCACTCGTGGTGATGGCGGGTCTTGCCATTCTGTTCACGCGCACCTCCCTCGGCCTGCAGCTGCGCGCATCCGCTTTCTCTCCCGAAGTCTCCCGCGTGCTTGGCGTGCGGGTGAACCGGATGGTGACGATCGGGTGGATGCTCTCGAGCGCAGTCGCGGCGCTCGCCGCGATCCTGCTGGTTCCCACGGAGCTCGGTCTCAACCCGCACTCCACCGACATGCTCTTCGTCTACGCATTCGCCGTGGCGGTCGTCGGCGGTCTTGATTCTCCGGCCGGCGCGATGCTCGGCGGACTCGTCGTCGGAGTTCTCATGACCCTGATCACCGGTTACCTCGGCGCTACAGCCGCGCCGATCGGCGTGCTCCTGCTGCTGGTCGCGGTGCTGCTGCTGCGACCAGGCGGAGTGTTCTCCCTTCGAGAGGCGCGTACCGCATGACTCGCATACTGCCAGGGCTCGGGGGACCTCGCCGGACGATCATCTTCGGCGTGATCCTCACCCTGCTCGCCATCGGCGGCACGTTCCTGCTGGATCCGTATCGCAACTTCCAACTCGCCACCATCGCTGCGACGTTCTGCACCGTTGCCGGCCTCACGCTGCTGGTCGGTCAGAGCGGACAGCTTTCACTCGGACACGCAGCCCTCATGGCCACCGGCGGCTATGGCTATGCCCTGACCTCCAACGCCATGACCGAAGTCGGCATCGATGGTGCCGTGCGGTTCGTGGTGTCGTTCCTCGTCGCAGTCATCGCCGCTGGTCTCCTCGGGCTGCTGCTGGGGCTCGCCGCAGCACGCCTGCACGGCCCCTATCTCGCCGGTGTCACTCTCGCGCTCGTCATCGCCGTCCCCGCGGTCACCGCGGTGTTCTCCGGAGTCTTCCGAGGAGACCAGGGCCTGCAGATCGCATATGACGGAGTGCCCGAGGCCCTGCGCATGATCATCGCGCTGGAGCAGTGGCAGGCCTGGGTGGCCATCCTCGTCGCAGGCGTCGTCGTCACGACCCTCGCGCTGCTGCGCGCCGGCGCCCTCGGACTGCGGATGCGCTCTGTCCGCGACGATGAGACCGCTGCCCGCCTCAACGGCGTGGCCGCTGGCCGGGTCAAGGTCAGCGCCTTCACCGTCAGCGCCCTCGCCGCAGGGGCAGGCGGTGCGGTGCTCTGCTTCATCACCCAGTCGGTGAGCCCCGGCGCCTACACCCTGGCGTTCTCGCTCCTCCTGCTGGTCGCCGCCGTCCTCGGCGGACTCGGCAGCATCGGCGGCGCGGCAATCGGTGCCGTCCTCGTCGTGATGCTGCCGTGGGCCATCGGCGCCGCGACCGCAGCTCTCCCGTTGCCGTCAGAGCTGGCTCAGCGTCTCGCCGGAAACCTGCCGGTGCTCGTGTTCGGCGTACTGCTCATCATCACGATCCTCGCCCGTCCAGGAGGGCTCGCAAGCCTCCGCATCCGTTCAGCAAAACCCGTATCAACGAAAGAGGTGGACCATGTCACAGCACTCCCCGCTGCGGCGGATCGCGACCCTCGTCACGGCCTCAGCCCTGACGATCGCGCTCGCCAGCTGCAGCACACCCGCTCAGACCGGGACTGATGTCGCGACTCCCGGTGTCACAGACGACACCGTCACGATCGGCACGCACACCCCGCTCACCGGACCCGCTGCCGCAGGCTACGCGTCGATCTCGGCCGCAGCCACGGCGTACTTCGCCTACCTGAATGAGAAGGGCGGTGTGAACGGGCGCGAGATCGAGTACATCGTCAAGGATGACGGGTACAACCCGGCCACCACCCTCAACGTCGTGCGAGAACTCGTGCAGGAGGACGAGGTCTTCGCGATCGTCAACGGTCTCGGCACGGCGCCGCACAACGCCGTGCTCGACTTCCTCAACCAGAACGAGGTGCCCGACCTCTTCGTCGCCTCCGGCTCCACCAACTGGAACCAGCCCGAGAAGTACCCCTTCACGTTCGGGTTCAATGCCGACTATGTCGTCGAGGGCGCTGCCCTCGCGCAGTACGCCGCGGACGAGTATCCCGACAAGGTGGTCTGCTTGCTCGGGCAGGACGACGACTTCGGCGATGAGATGATCGTCGGCGCCGAGCTCGCTCTCGGCGAGGGCGGCCTCGCGCACGTCGAGCGCTATTCGACCTCGAACCAGGACGTCACCGCGCAGATCGGCGCGATGCAGGCGGCCGGCTGCGAGATCAACATCCTCGGCACGATCAACGGGTTCACCGCGCTCGCCGTGGGCACCGCCGCGCAGCTGGGCTGGTTCCCGCAGTGGTTCTCCTCGTCCTCTGGCGCGGACTACCCGACACTGATCGGATACCTCGGTGAAGAGGTCGGGCCCAAGCTCCTGCAGGGATTCGTCGGAACGAACTACCTGCCCGCACTCGACGGTGACAGCGAGTGGGTCACGCTGTTCACACAGATCAACGACGAGTACAACGATGGTGCACCTTTCGACGGCAACACCATCTACGGTATGAGCGTTGCCTACCTGTTCGCAGAGGCGCTCGCCGCCGCGGGTGAGAACCCGACGCGCGCGTCGTTGGTGGATGCTGTGCGCTCGGGCGATCTCGTCGGCAACGGCATCCTCCCGCTCTCGTTCAGCAGCGACAACCACGCCGCCTATCTCGGCGTCGGAATCAGCATGGTCGATCAGGGCGTGCAGGACTACGTCGGCTCAACCTACATGGTCGAGGGCGGCGAGATCACCGTGGTCGATCAGTCACCCGTGAAGCTCACCGCTGAAGGGGTGCCCGGGTCCTGACCGGTAGCACAGAAGAGGCGGTCCGGATCAGATCCGGGCCGCCTCTTTCGGCATCTCAGTGCTCACACAGCGGAGAACTGCTCCACCAGTTCGCGCTTGAGAACCTTGCCGCTGCTGCCAAGGGGCAGCTCGCTGACCAGGTGGATCACGCGGGGGTACTTGTAGGCCGCGATCCGATCGCGAACGAAGGAGATGACCTCTTCGGCGTCGAGCTCTGCACCGTCGAGGGCGACGACGGCCGCGTGCACCTCCTGGCCCTTGACGTCGTCGGCAACGCCGAAGACGGCGGCGACGGCGATTCCGGGGTGGCGGGCGAGCACGGCCTCGACCTCGGTGGGGTACACGTTGTAGCCCGAGCGCACGATCATGTCCTTCTTGCGGTCGATGACCGTCAGGACGCCATCGACGTAGGTGCCGAGATCGCCGGTGCGGAACCAGCCGTCGACAACGGCTGCCGCGGAGGCATCCGCGCGCCCGAGGTATCCCTTGAAGAGGTTGTGGCCGCGGACGACGATCTCGCCGAGTGCGCCGGGCTCTTCGTCGAGGACGATCCAGTCATCGACCTCCGGGTCGGCGATGGCGACATCGACACCCCACAGCGTGCGGCCGACTGTTCCGGGACGGATCGGCGTTCCGAGCGGGTTCGACGACACAGTCGGCGCAGTCTCGGTGAGCCCGTAGCCCTCATGAACATCGGCGTCATAGGCATCGTGGAAGGATTCGAGAACTGCCACCGGCAGCGCTGCGCCTCCCGAGACCGCATAGC
Organism: Microbacterium zouquanmingi; assembly: GCF_052266675.1. Taxonomy (NCBI): domain Bacteria; kingdom Bacillati; phylum Actinomycetota; class Actinomycetes; order Micrococcales; family Microbacteriaceae; genus Microbacterium; species Microbacterium zouquanmingi. The sequence goes on along the minus strand of NZ_JBQPRA010000001.1, from coordinate 242,310 downwards.
GCAGCGGCGGCCTGTCAGTAGAGCGGCGGGCAGCCTCCAGCATCCCGACGTACATCGTCGGCACCGCCGTGAACACCGTTGCCTGCTGCGCCACCATCAGCGCCAGGGCCTCGTCCGGATCGAAGCGCGGCAGCAGGATGACCGATGCCCCCACCCGGAAGGCCATGTTCATCACCGCGGTCTGGCCGAACGTGTGGAACAGCGGAAGACCGCCGAAGACGACGTCGGAGGCGCGCAGGTCGAACGCGTCGATGAGGGTCGTGTGCACCTGCTCGACGATCGAGAGGTGGCTGCCGACGGCGCCCTTCGGGGTGCCAGTCGTTCCGCTCGTGTAGAGGATCGTCGCGGCATCCAGCGCTCCCGTCGCCACGTGACGGGCGATCGGTTCGGATGCCGCGGCTTCCACCTCCAGACGAGGAAGCTCGACTCCGGCATCCGGGGGGAGCAGCACCGTCGTCAATGGGACCTGGGCTTCGTGTGCGGCAGGGACTGCCTCGCCGAGCAGGGGTGCTGCGACGATCAGCAGATCCGCCTCGGAATCCCGCAGCACGTACGCGATCTCCTCGGCCTTGAACAGCAGGTGCACCGGCACGGCGATCGCCCCGAGCGACAGCACCGCGTAATAGGCGCGGGCAAAATCCGGCACGTTGGGGATCAGCAGCGCGACGCGGTCGCCCTTGCCGACGCCCCTTGCACGCAGTGCTCCGGCGTACGCCCGGGTCTGGTCCCACAGCTGGCTGTAGGTGGTGGTTGTGCCGGCGAAGTGCATGGCCGGACGGTCAGCGTGCCGAACGGCTGATTCGGCGAGGATCGAGGCGACCGAGAGCGTCGGGAAGCCCGGTCCATCAACGGCGGGGTCTGGGGTGTGGGTCATCATGTCTCCTTTGACGTGGATGTCGGTGGGTAGATGTCAGAGGCGCAGCTGCGCGCGGCCGAGGCTCGAGAGATGCACTTCGTCTGGTCCGTCGGCGATCCGCAGCGAGCGAATCCCGGCGTACAGTTCGGCGAGTGGGGTATCGCTGGAGACACCCGCACCGCCGTGCACCTGAATGGCCCGGTCGATGATCGTCTGGATCGCGCGGGGAACGGCGATCTTGATGGCCTGGATCTCGGTCATCGCCTTGCGGTTTCCGACGGTGTCCATCAGCCACGCGGTCTTCAGCACCAGCAGTCGCAGCGCCTCGAGCTGGATGCGGGCTTCCGCTGCCCACTCCCGAATCACGCCCTGTTCGGCAAGCGTGCGCCCGAACGTGTGCCGGGAGTTGGCCCGGGCGGTCAGCAGCGACAGCGCCCGCTCCCCCATGCCGATGGCGCGCATGCAGTGGTGGATGCGGCCTGGGCCCAGTCGCGCCTGCGCGATGGCGAATCCATCGCCCTCTCCGGCGATCAGGTTCGACGCCGGTACCCGGACGCCGGTGAACTCCACTTCGGCGTGGCCGCCGTGGTCACGATCGTCGTACCCGAAGACAGTCAGTGGACGGGTGACGCGCACGCCAGGGGTGTCTCTGGGGACGAGGATCATCGACTGCTGACGGTGGCGATCTGCGTTCGGATCGGTCTTGCCCATGACGATGAAGATCGCGGCATCCGGGTTCATGGCGCCCGTCGACCACCACTTCCGACCGTCGATGACGTACTCGTCTCCTACGCGCCGGATGCTGGTGCCGATGTTCGTGGCGTCGCTGGAGGCGGCATCCGGTTCGGTCATGCAGAACGCACTGCGGATCTCGGCGTTCAGCAGCGGCGTCAGCCACTGCTGCTTCTGCTCTGGCGTGCCGAACTCGTTCAGCACCTCCATGTTTCCGGTGTCAGGGGCTGCGCAGTTGAGGGCGACCGGTGCGAGCTTGGGGCTCCACCCGGTGAGCTCGGCGACCGCCGCATATTGCAGGTTGGTGAGCCCGGCGGCGCCTGTCACTGCGGGGTCGCCGGGCAGAAACAGGTTCCACAGTCCGCGTTCGCGCGCCTTCTGCTGCAGTTCGCGAACGATCGGGCGGAACGACCACTCATCGGGAGTCGCCGCGAGCTGGTGCTCGAGCACGGGCTCCGCGGGGATGACCTCTTCGTCGATGAACGCGCGCACTTGCGCGGTGATCTCGGAGGTTCGTGTATCAGGGGCGAAGTCCATCAGTGCACCCGCAGTCCTTTCTGTGCGAGCGGCTCGACGAGTCCGCCCATTCGTTCGAATCCGTCGCCGACGGTGTCGCCGGCGCGGTAACGGCAGTGGATGCCCTCCAGGATGACGGCGAGCTTGTATGCGGCGAATGCGCGGTACCAGTTGAGGCTGGGTAGCACGATGCCGGCGTGCGCGGCGTACGCGTCGGCGAGCTCATCGAAGCTCGGGTATCCCGCGTTCTGGTCGACGGCGCTCGGTACGGCACTGCCGCCACCGGGAAGGTCGGCGAGGTCCCAGTACAGCGCGAAGATGCCGAGGTCGACGAGCGGGTCGCCCAGGGTTGCCATCTCCCAATCGAGGATCGCGGAGATGCGCGGATGGTCACTCGGCCCGTCCACGAGGGCATTGTCGAGGCGGTAGTCGCCGTGCACGATGCCGCTCCACGAGGTCTGGGGGATGTCCTGGACGAGACTGTCCTGCAGACGGTCGAGGTTGGGTGTCTCGCGAGACCGGGAGGCGTCGAGCTGTCGGCGCCAGGTCGAGAGCTGCCTGGTGAGGTAACCATCCGGGCGGCCGAAGTCGCCCAGGCCCACCGCCGCGGGGTCGACCGCGTGCAGATCCGCGAGATGCTCCACCAGTCGAATGCTGAGCTGGTGGAGTCCCGAGGCGGTGTACTCGCTGTTCTGCGTGCGCGATGACAGCACGCGGCCCGGTGCGCGCTTCATCAGGAAGAAGGGCGTGCCGGTGATGGTGCCGTCGGTGTCGTCGACGATGTCGATGGCGACCGGAACCGGGATCGGGGTGCCGGCGAGAGCTGAGATCACCCGGTGCTCGCGGCCCATGTCATGAGCACTGGAGAGCACGTGTCCGAGCGGCGGCCTGCGCAGAATCAGCGGGATCGCAGCCCCGTCGACGGAGTAGGTCAGGTTGCTGCGCCCACCGGCGATCACGGCAGCATGCAATGCGGCTGGCACGTCGATCTCAGGATGGGTGGCAGTCAGCCACGCGGTCAGTGCCGTCACGTCGAGCCCGGGAACTTCAGGCATCTGCGCCCACCTTCCTGCGACTCTGCGGTGAGCCGTCACCTAACCATACCGGATGGTCGGTTTGTTGCGCAGATCTCTCAGAGGATCTGGTCCTCGATCGCTTTGCGAATGGATGCCGGGATTGCCGCCGGCCGCCTGCTCTCGGCATCCACGAAGACATGCACGAAGCGCCCCGTCGCGATCTGCTCTTCACCGAGGAAGATGCCCAGCGACCAGGTGATGCTGGTGGTTCCGAGGCGCTCGACGCCGATGCCGACCTCGAGCGGATCGGGGTACGACGCGGAGGCGTGGAACTCGCACGAGGACGCCGCGCACAGCGCGATCGCTGAGCCCGCCGGGTCAAGGCCGCCCGCGCGGATCATCCAGGCATTCACCGCGGTATCCATCGCCTGGTAGTAGATGGTGTTGTTGATGTGACCGTACTGGTCATTGTCACTCCACCGGGTCGTGAACGGTTCGCGCACACGGAATGCGGCCATGGGCTCCTCCTTGAGCAGTGTCGGCGGGGCGGCTCAGCCGTCGACGCGCAGCAGAAGTGCGAAGGCGATGCGAGCGCGCGCAGCGCTGGGCTGATCCCCCGAGATCAGGTCGGCGTAGGTGAATGACTCGGACATCCGCACCAGCAGATACGCCAGCCCTGCGGGATCGATGGCTCCATCGAGCGGCTCGTCGCCGAGTTCGCGACGGATCAGCCACTCGGCCGTCGCAACGTAACGGCGCTGGATCGGAGATTCCTTGGTCGTGAGCAGGCGCAGTGCGCGGGCGGGCTCACGACGCAGGAACTCACGGAAATAGTCCGCAGTGATCAGATCGTCGACGAAGTGAGTGAGGATCGCCGCGATGCGCTCGCCGCCGCTGAGCTGTGCGGTGGCATGCTCTGCCTGCGCGAGAGTGGGCACCGCCAGCGACCACAGTACCTCGCTGAGCAGTGCGTCGCGGTTTCCGACCCAGCGGAACAGCGAGGTGCGCTCGATCCCGAGCGAAGCGGCAAGTCCGCCCATATCGATGCGGTGACCGGCGATTAAGCTCGCGCGCGCGGCGTCGAAGGCGCGTGCGGCATCCGCGTGGGCGGTCAGGCGCTCGGACAGCCACGAGGGGGCGGTCGACAGGCCGACGTCGGCGATCGTCGCATCCGTCGCTTCGGGGGCTGTCGTGGTGCTGGTCATGCGAGAACTCTACCCGCGCTGAGACCGCCGCGTGCAACGTTTCGAGATTTGTTGTGCAACGTTTCTGGATTTGATGCATACTCGATGGTGATCACTGACGATCGGAGAAACGATGACGTCCACCCTCGCCCCATCCGCCCTGACGGATGCCGCACCCGCTGACCTGTTGGCTGCCGACTTCTATGAGTTCCAGAGTCGTCTCACCGACACGGAGCAGCGAGCACTGCGCGGAATCCGCGAGTTCCTCGATACGGAAGTGCGGCCGTTCGCCGACGACCACTGGGAGCGTGCGGAGAGCCCACGCCATCTGGTGCCGCGGATCGCCGAACTCGGTCTCTACGGCCACGCGTTCCCTGAAACAGCGCAGTACGAGAACAGCGCGGTGTTCCGCGGTTGGGTCGCGATGGAGATCTCGCGTGCCGACCCCTCCACCGCGACCTTCATCGGTGTGCACAGCGGCCTCGCGATGACCTCGATCTGGGTCGGCGGATCGGAAGAGCAGAAGGCGCAGTGGCTGCCCACGCTCGCCGCAGGGGAGCTCGTCGCAGCCTTCGGCCTCACCGAGCCCGGCCACGGCTCCGACACCGCCAGGGGTCTTGAGACCACCGCAGAGCGCCGCGGAGACGAGTGGGTGCTCAACGGCGCGAAGCGCTGGATCGGGAACGGCGCCTTCGCAGACCTCGTCGTCATCTGGGCGCGCGATGTCGCCGACGATCAGGTCAAGGGCTTCCTCGTCCGCACCCCGGCGATCGGATTCACCGGCACGAAGATCGAGCGCAAGCAGTCGCTGCGTGCGGTGGAGAACGCCGACATCGTGCTCGAGAACGTCGTGGTCGCCGAAAGCGACCGGCTGCAGAACATCAACGGATTCCGCGATCTCGCCGTAGTGCTCCGCCTGACGCGTGGCGATGTCGCCTGGCAGGCGCTCGGCGTCGCCGTCGGCGCCTACGAAGCATCCCTCGACTACGCGAAGAACCGGATCCAATTCGGAAAGTCGATCGCCTCCTTCCAGCTCGTGCAGCAGAAGCTTGCCGATTCGCTGGCCGACATCACGGCATCCATCGCGATGTGCATGCGCGTCTCGCAACTGCAGGATGAGGGCGAACAGCGCGATCACCACTCGGCGATGGCGAAGGCCTTCGTGACCAAGCGCATGCGCGAGGTCGTCGCCCGCAGCCGCGAGATCTGCGGCGGAAACGGTATCCAGCTCGACCATGGCGTCGCGCGCTACTTCGCCGACGCCGAGGCCGTCTACACCTTCGAGGGCACGTACGACATGAACTCCCTTATCGTCGGCCGCGCCATCACCGGCATCCCCGCTTTCGTCTGATCACACCCAACCTCAGGAGACCTCATGACCGAGGCATACATCGTCGCCACTGCCCGTTCCCCGATCGGCCGCGCCGGAAAGGGGTCGCTCACGTCACTGCGGGGTGACGACCTCACCGCCCGGATGGTGCAGGCCGCCCTCGACAAGGTGCCGGGTCTTGACCCGTCGCGCATCGATGACCTGCTGCTCGGCACCGGTCAGCCGGCCGGAGAGCAGGGATTCAACATCGCCCGCATCGTCTCGGTGCTGCTGGGGCTCGACAGCGTGCCGGGCACCACTGTCAATCGGTACTGCTCGTCGTCGTTGCAGACCACCCGCATGGCGTTCCACGCGATCAAGGCCGGCGAGGGAGACATCTTCGTCTCGGCCGGCGTCGAGATGGTCAGTCGTTACGCGTCTGGCGCGGCAGATGCCTCGCCAGGAAACGTGATCGAGAACCCCGTGTTCGGCGCGGCGCAGGGCCGTTCGTCGGAGCGATCGCAGGCGGATGCTCCGGTCTGGACCGATCCGCGAACCGGGGGGATGCTTCCAGATCCATACATCGCGATGGGGCAGACCGCCGAGAACGTCGCGCAGGTGCACGGCATCACCCGCGCAGAACAGGATGCTTTCGCCGCGCGCTCGCAGCAGCGCGCGGAGGCGGCCATCGCCAGTGGCTTCTGGGCGCAGGACATCACCCCGGTGACCCTGGCCGACGGCACGGTCATCTCAGCAGATGACGGGCCGCGTTCGGGCGTGACGGAAGAGTCGCTTTCGGGGCTGCAGCCCGTGTTCCGCCCCGACGGCACGGTCACGGCCGGAAACTGCTGCCCACTGAACGACGGAGCGGCAGCCGTGGTGATCGTCTCGGACCGCGTGGTCAATGAGCTGGGGCTCCAGCCGCTCGCCCGAATCGTTTCGACGGGCGTCAGCGGGCTGTCGCCGGAGATCATGGGGCTCGGTCCCGTGGATTCCTCCCGGCGCGCGCTCGCCTTGGCAGGGCTTGAGGTGAGCGACATCGATCTCGTGGAGATCAATGAGGCATTCGCCGCACAGGTGATTCCTTCGGCGCGCGAGCTCGGTATCGACGAGGAGCGCCTGAATGTGAATGGCGGCGCGATCGCGGTGGGCCATCCCTTCGGCATGACCGGGGCGCGCATCACGTCGACGCTGATCAACGGCCTGGCCGCCACAGGTGGCCGATACGGCCTCGAGACGATGTGCGTCGGCGGCGGACAGGGCATGGCCATGGTGCTCGAACGCATGTGACGCGGCACAAGAAAGAGGCGCGACCCCGCCGGTCGCGCCTCTTTCGCGTCTGCTTACGCGGGGATGAACAGCGCGATGGTCTCCGCGACCAGTGCCGGCCGCTCAGCGCCTTCGATCTCGACCGTGGTGCGCATGCCGATCCGCCAGCCCTGCGGTCCGCTCTCGGCTGCGGTGATCTCGGTGGAGGCGCGAACCCGAGACCCCGCCGTCACCGGCTGCAGAAAACGCACCTTGTCCATGCCGTAGTTCACGACCATTGACGCGCCATCGACCTGCAGAAGCCCATCGGTGAGGCGAGGAAGCAGCGAAAGGGTGAGGTAGCCGTGTGCGATCGTCGCACCGAACGGGCCGGATGCTGCGCGCTGCGCATCCAGATGAATCCACTGCCAGTCCTCGGTGGCATCCGCGAATGCCTGGATGCGCGCCTGATCGATGGTGAACCATTCTCCGGTGGCACTCTGACCGATCGCTTCGGTAAGAGCAGCCGGTGTCGCGGCGACGATGCTCATGAGGTCGGCCCTCCTGCGACGTAGAGCACCTGACCCGAGACGAAACCAGCCTCCTCAGAGCAGAAGAACGAGGCCGCGGCAGCGATGTCCTCGGGGTGACCCGCGCGTCCCACAGCGACCTCTTTCGCCATGTGCTCGATGAAGTCGTCGAACTCCACCCCGAGACGGTCGGCGGTGGACCTGGTCATATCGGTGACGATGAATCCCGGGGCGATCGCATTGGCGGTCACGCCGTAGCGGCCGAGTTCGAACGCGAGCGTCTTCGTGAAGCCCTGCATGCCCGCTTTTGCGGCGGCATAGTTCGCCTGGCCTCGGTTGCCGAGCGCAGACGTGCTGGAGAGGTTCACGACGCGACCCCAACCGGCATCGACCTGGTGCTTCTGCACGGCGCGACTCATCAGGAAGGCGCCGCGAAGGTGCACGGAGATCACGCTGTCCCAGTCGTTCTCGGTCATCCTGAACAGCAGGTTGTCGCGGATGATTCCGGCATTGTTCACCAGAATCGTCGGTGCGCCGAGCTCGTCTGCGATGCGATCGACGGCTGCGGCGACCGCGTCAGCATCAGCAACGTCTGCGCCGACGGCGATTGCGCGCCCCCCGGCAGCTGTGACGGTCTTGACCGTCGCAGCGCAGGTTGCTTCATCCAGGTCGAGAACGGCAACGGCGTTGCCGTCGGCAGCGAGACGAATGGCAGTGGCGGCGCCGATGCCGCGGGCGGCTCCGGTCACGATGGCGGTTCGAGTCATCGAGGGTCCTTTCGGTGGGGTCGGTTCGGTGGTGGTCGGTTCGGGGGTCAGAGGATGAGCAGCTGACGCAGCTCGGTGCCCGAGGCGAGGCGGTCCATGCCCTCGGGGAGATCGTCGAGCTGGATGTGCGAGGAGACGAGTCGCTCCAGCGGAAGCCGGCCTGCGCGCCAGAGTTCGACGTAGCGTGGGATGTCGCGCTCAGGAACGGCCGAGCCGAGATAGCTGCCGATGATCGTGCGCGCCTGAGCGGTCAGCAGGAGCGGAGAGACAGTCGCCGTGGCATCCGGTGCCGGCAGCCCGACGGTCACGGTCGTGCCGCCGGGGGCAGTGAGCGCCAGCGCCGTCTCGAACGCCCGAGCGGAGCCGGCGGCTTCGATCACGACGGGGGCAAGCAATCCGGCCGCGGCAGCGTCGGCAGGTTCGAACGCGGCGGCAGCGCCGAGTTCGCGGGCGAGAGCGACCTTGGCCGGCACAGCATCCACACCGATCACCTCATGGCCGAGCGCGATGGCGACCAGCAGAGCCGCCATGCCGACACCGCCGAGCCCCACGACGATCACTCGGTCGTTCGGTGCGGGACGGGCAGCATTGACGACTGCTCCCCCGCCGGTCAGCACGGCGCAGCCGAGCAGCGCGGCGATCGATGCCGGCACATCAGGGGCGACGGCGACGACCGAGCTGCGGCTCACGACGGCATGCGTGGCGAAGGCGCTGACGCCGAGGTGGTGATGCACGCTTTCGCCGCTCGGCCGACGCAAGCGGATCCCGCCGCTCAAGAGAGTGCCGGCATTGTTCGCGGCAGAGCCGGGGATGCACGGGAGCCGCCCGTCGGTCTGACAGTTCTCGCAGGTACCGCACCGCGGAAGAAATGTCATCACGACGCGCGTGCCGACGGCGATATCTGAGCCGCCGGGGCCGATCTCTTCGACGATGCCAGCGGCTTCGTGCCCCAGAAGCATGGGCAGTGGGCGTGGCCGATTGCCGTCGACGACGCTGAGGTCGGAGTGGCAGATGCCCGCCGTCTCGATGCGCACGAGCAGTTCCCCGTGCGATGGTAGATCGAGTTCGATCTCGCCGATCGTGAACGGGCGAGACTTGGCAAATGGGGACGGGGTGCCGGAAGTCTCCAGCACGGCTCCACGGATCAGCATCCGACCTCCCTGTGGTCATGCGGCAGTGCACGACATCTTCATCATACCGACCGCGCGGTATGTAATCTAGTCAGGAGTTCCGCGACCTGCCAGTAGTGTGAGGGCATGGATCTGCGTGTCGCTGCGTACGCAGTCATCACCGATGATGACGGCCGCGTCCTGCTTGCGCGCTGGACCGGCGGCCGTCGTGTCGCGTGGACGATGCCCGGCGGTGGCCTCGAGCCAGGCGAAGACCCCGAAGACGCCGTGCGCCGAGAGGTTCGCGAAGAGACCGGCTACTCTGCGCGGGTGCTCGAGCTGCTCGGCGTCCACTCGCGGGTGATCCCCGCCACCCGTCGGTCGCCGGCATCGGATGCTCCGCTGCACACCCTGCGCATCGTCTATCGCGCAGCGATCACCGGTGGCAGGCTCCGCTTCGAGGAGAATGGCTCGACCGACATGGCGGGGTGGTTCATCGTGCCCGAGCTGGCCAGCCTGCAACGAGTCAAGCTCGTCGACATCGCGCTGCGAATGGCCGGGATTCTCTGACTACTCGGGAGCCGAAATGACTACTCCGGAACCGAGATGTCAGCGACGGTCGCCCCATACGCCACGATGAGCGCGTCGGCATCCACGAACAGACTGTATCCGTGTGCTCCGGCCCCCATCGCGATGCGCTGGCCGACGATCGACTCGTCGGCGTAGATCGGCCAGTCGGTCGAGCTGCCGATCGGAACGATCGTGCCGCGCTCAAAACCGGTTGCGGCCAGGGCGAGTTCCGGCTCGGGAAGGCGCAGCTTGTTCGCTCCGACGAGTGCGCGCAGCTTCGGCCACGAGATCGAGCGACCGCCAGGGATCAGCGCGAACAGGTAGGTGTCATCGCGGCGCTTGACCACAAGGGTCTTCACGATGCCGGATGCCGAGATGCCGAGAAGCCCGGCAGCCTCATGGAGGCTACCGGCTTCAGGCCGCTCGCGGATCTCGATGTCGAGGCCACGGGTGGCCGCGGCATCTCGAACGCGGTCGAGGCTCACGCGTCAGGTGCAGAAAGCGGGTCGTCTGCGACCCAGAGCTCGTCATCTGCGCGCAGTGCCTGCCACGCTGCGTAGAGAACGCCGGCGGCTGCCGCTGCGCCGAGCACGATCGCGATGATCGATCCGAGGCCCGGGCCCTGCTTCTTCTTGATGATGCGACCATTGGTGACGGTCAGTCCCTGGCGCTTGGCGTTCGCGACATCCCACGCAGAGAGCGCACTGCCGACGACACCGCCGACGAGCGGGACGACCTTGTCATCCACGACGTGGCGACCGATCCTGACGCCGCGATCGACAGTCGGGGCCACATTGCGCTTGTAGGCGTCCTGGACGATCGGGAAGACCTGCTCGCGGCCGACGTTGCCGAGCTGGCGACCGGCCTCACGTGCGATCCCGGCCGCGTGGCCGACGAGCTCCTGCTGGTGTTCCCAAAGCTCGGTCGCGTCGTTCTGCAGACGGCGCAGTTCCTTTTTCCGCTTGCGGGTGAGGCTCACAATGTTCTCCTGTCGATGGGGAGTACGGGTTCACTATCTTGCCAGACAAGGCTGGATGCAAGGGGAGAATCGGCCATCTCATACGAACCTCTGAAAGAATAAGTGCATGCCTCAGCACTCACACGTTGCCACCATCCACACCAACCATGGCGACATCGTCGTCAACCTCTTCGGCGACCAGGCCCCGAAGACCGTCAAGAACTTCGTCGGCCTCTCCGACGGAACCCAGGACTGGACCCACCCCGCCACGGGCAAGCCGGGTGAGGGCGCTCTCTACAAGGACGTCATCTTCCACCGCATCATCCCGAACTTCATGATCCAGGGCGGCGACCCGCTCGGTCAGGGCGTCGGCGGCCCCGGTTACAACTTCGACGACGAGATCAACATGGACCTCAACTTCAACGAGCCCTACATCCTCGCCATGGCAAACGCAGGCCTTCGCCGCAATGCCATCACGGGCAAGGCAGAGGGCACGAACGGCTCACAGTTCTTCATCACCACTGACCCGACGCCGTGGCTGCAGGGCAAGCACACGATCTTCGGTGAGGTCGCAGACGACGCGTCCAAGAAGATCGTCGACGCCATTGCCGCCGTTCCCACCGCTGCCGGTGACCGTCCGGTCGAGGACGTCGTCCTGCAGTCGGTCGACATCGTCGCGGTCTGATTCCGCACTCTCTGGCCGATCCGGATGACGTCTTCTGAATTCGCGAGCAACCGCGACAACTTCTGCTACCGCCATCCGGATCGCCAGAGCTTCGTGCTCTGCCAGCGCTGCATGCGCACGATCTGCCCCGAATGCCAGACGCAGGCTGCGGTCGGCGTCATCTGCCCGGAGTGCATGAAGCAGCAGCAGCAGAACCGCACACCCGCGCAGAAGCGCGCGCAGCGCCAGTGGGGACGCCGGTCCGCTGGCTCGCTCACCATGGCAACGCGCAGCGGCAAGCCCGTCGTCACCTACGCGCTTCTCGCCATCACCTCTTTCATCGGGCTGGTTCAGCTCATCCCGGGCCTCGGTGACCAGATCTCCAGCGCCCTCCTCTTTCATGCGGCCTATCTGTACCCGAGTCTGTCGGGGATGCCGTTCGAGCCGTGGCGTCTGCTCACGGCGATCTTCGTGCACGGCGGTTTCATCCACCTGGCGCTGAACATGCTCGCGCTGTGGATGCTCGGTCAGAATCTCGAACCGATGCTCGGCCGCGTCCGTTATCTCGCCCTCTATCTGATCAGCGGGCTCGGCGGATCTGTCATGGTCGCCCTGCTGGCCCCGAACACAGCAACTGTCGGAGCATCCGGATCGATTTTCGGCCTACTCGCAGCGCTCCTGATCATCGGCCGGCACATCGGTGCGAACGTCACCGGAATCCTCATCGTGCTCGGCGTGAACTTCGCCTTCGGCTTCTTCGTCGGCGGCATCGCCTGGCAGGCGCACCTCGGCGGGGCGATCGTGGGCGCGCTGATCGCGTTCATCTACACGCGCACCCGACGCCGCGCCCAGCGCAGGTGGCAGATCCTTCTGCTCATCGCGGTCGTTGTCGTACTGATCCTGGTGGTCGCGTTCATCCCACCGCTGATCATCACGGCTTAACTGCCCGGTCAGAAGTTGTTAACAGACTTCTCCACCCTTGTGAATAACAACCGTGTAATTCTCCCCAGGCTGTGGACAGACCTGTGGATAACTTTTCCGTCGACGCGCTGAGCGCTCGCGCTGCTCTTCGCGACTCGCGCTGCGGTTACTTCAGCCGCGCGAACAGCTTTCCGCAGCGCGACCCTCCGGAGCAGAGCACAAAGATGCCCCTCGCCGAAGCGAGGGGCATCTCGAGCAGATCAAGGGGCGTTCATCGCCACCGGGTCGTCATCAAGAAGCCGATCAGCGCGATGCCGAGGCCGATGCCGAGGTTCCACGAGCCGATGCCGGGAATCGGGAACTGCATGCCCGAGATGTAGAAGACGAGGATCCACGCGAGCCCCAGCAGCATGAAGCCGAGCATGACGGGCTTGAACCAGACGGCGTTGGGGGCGACGTCGCCCTCTGCCCGTTCGACGACGGGTTCTTCATTCTTGCGGTCACGTGCCATGTCGTCATTCTACCCATGAGAGTCCGTTCCGCCCGCTTCCTCGGGTGATGGCAAACTTCGCCGGATATGATCACGCCTATGACCGCACCCGCCTCGCTGCCGACTCGGCGCGAGCGCCGTAGGCGCACACGGCCACGAGCAACCTTCACGAGCGTCCTCGGTGAGCTGCTGCTGACTGCCGGCGTCCTCGTGCTGCTGTTCGTCTCATGGCAGATGTGGATCGGTGACATCATCATCGGCGCACAGAGCAACAGCGAGGGGCACGCTGTCTCGCAGGAGTGGGCTCAGCTTCCCGTCCCCGAGCCACCACCGGCCACGACAGAAGACGATGGCGACGTCTGGTACGAGCCGCCGGTGCTTCAGCACCCGGAGCACGGCATGAAGTTCGCCCAGATGCTGATTCCGCGCTTTGGCCCCGACTACAACGTCGCGATCGCCGGTGGCACCTCGCGTCCGGTCACCCTCGACAACGGATGGCTCGGGGTGTACGACCAGTCCGCCATGCCGGGGCAGGTCGGCAACTTCTCTGTGGCCGGCCACCGCACGACGTGGGGCGCTCCCCTGAACCGCATGGACAAGCTGCGCCTGGACGATGCCATCGTCGTCGAGACGCAGGAGGGCTGGTACACCTACCGTTTCCGCACGCTCGAGTACGTCACCCCCGACAAGGTCGATGTGTTGCTGGACGTGCCGCAGGTCCCGGGAGCGGCCACCGGCGAGCGGTATATGACGCTCACGGCATGTTCACCCCTCTACTCCCTCGCCGAGCGCATCGTCGGCTACGCCGTCTTCGAGGGCTTCCAGCCTCGTGCTGAGGGGCCGCCCGCATCGCTCGACCCCGTCGCCGAAGTCGCACCCCCGTCCATCTAGGAGCACTGACATGTACGCAGCGCTGTGGCGCATCCTTCCCGGCCCGTGGTGGCTGCGCGTGCTGATCCTGCTCGTCGCGGTCGCCGCCATCCTGTACGGGCTGTTCTTCTACGTCTTCCCATGGGTGAGCCCGATCATCACGCCGAACGAGGTCGACCTGGAATGAGCGTGCGGGTGCTCGTGGTCGACAACCATGACAGCTTCGTGCACACGCTTGCCGGGTATCTTCGCGAACTCGGCGCGCTCGTCGACATGATCGAATCGGATGCCTCAGGCACGCCCGGCTTCGCCGACCTGCTCCCCCGCTATGACGGCGTGCTGCTCTCCCCCGGCCCCGGCCGCCCGCGAGACGCCGGAGCCTGCGTAGATATCGTGGCGCTGTGCGCCGCGATGCGGATGCCGCTGCTCGGCGTCTGCCTCGGCCATCAGGCGATCGGTGCCGCCTTCGGGACCGAAGTGTCGCAGGCGCCGGAGCTCATGCACGGAATGGTCTCCGCCGTGGAGCACGACAGCTCGGTGCTGTTCGACGGCATCCCCTCTCCCGTCGACGTCGGCCGGTATCACTCGCTCGCACTCGCCGAAGCCGAGCTGCCCGCGGAGCTCGCGGTCACGGCCCGCACAGCATCCGGAACCGTCATGGCGATCGCGCACCGCGACCTTCCGATTCTCGGGGTGCAGTTCCACCCCGAGAGCGTCCTCACGGAGCACGGCTATCGGCTGCTCGCGAACTGGCTTGCGTCGATCGGCGACACTCATGCCGTCGACGCGGCGGCCGCGCTCCATCCGCTCAGCCGGTAGTTCCGGTCAGTGATCGCCGCCGGCGAGCTGATCGAGCAGGTGATCGAGCACTCCGCCGAGCACCTCGAGGCCGTCGCGCACTCCCCCGGTTGACCCGGGCAGGTTCATCACCACCGTGCGTCCTGCGATACCCGCGCGTCCACGCGAGAGCAGCGCCGTCGGCGTCTTCTCGGCGCCGCGGCGGCGCAGTTCTTCCGAGAGACCGGGGAGTTCAGCATCCATGATCGCGAGAGTGGCCTCGGGCGTGCGGTCATCCGGTGACACGCCCGTGCCTCCGGTGGTCAGCAGCACGTCGGGGCGCTCGGCCAACACCCGCAGAAGGGCGCTGGCGACGTCAGCATCCGCGACGATGATCGGCTCGGGCGTCTCGAATCCGCGCTCGAGAAGCCACTCGCGGATCACGGGGCCTGTGCGATCGGCGTAGTGCCCGTTCGCCGCGCGCGTGGAGACGACGAGCACGCGGGCGCTGCGGCTCATTCGATCGACCAGTCGCCGCTCTTGCCGCCGGACTTCGCGAGCACCTTCACGTCAGTGATCACGGCGCGGTTGTCGACGGCCTTGATCATGTCGTAGAGCGTGAGGGCGGCGATGTTGGCGGCGGTCAGCGCCTCCATCTCGACGCCTGTGACGCCATTGGTGACGGCGGTGGCGGTGATCGTGACGCGGTCGCCGGCCGGTTCGAGGTCGACGGCGAGCTTGGTCAGAGGGAGCGGATGGCACAGCGGAATCAGGGTGGACGTCTGCTTGGCGCCCATGATCCCCGCCAGCCGTGCGGTGCCGAGTGCCTCGCCCTTCGGCAGCGACCCGTCAGCAATGCGCGAGACGACCTCGGCAGTCGTGACGAGCACGGCCTGAGCGCGCGCTTCGCGCCGGGTGACCGCCTTGTCGGTGACGTCGACCATGTGCGCCGAACCGTCGGCGCGCAGGTGGGTCAGGTCAGTCATCGATTCTCCAGATCTTCACTTTCGCACTCTCGGGGTACACGCCTATCCCCCGGCGAACTGAGGCAGAACATCGATTGCGAGCCCTGCGGGCTGTGCGTGATCGCGGGTGACCAGGCCGTCGACGAGGAACGACCCCGATCGCAGCACGCGCGCCATCGGCTGCCCATAGGACTCGAGCAGGCGGTCGTGCACGTCACCCACCGTCGGGGCAGATTCGAACGCGAGCAATTCCTGCTCGCGCCCAGCCGCTTCGGCTGCTGCCGCGAAATAGCGCACTGACACGTCCGACATGTCTCGATCCTATTACCTGGCCCGACACCGCCCGACGGGAGATCGTGGTGGGTACGCTGAACGCATGATCCCGTTCGTTGATCCGGGTCCGGTGCTCGAGCCCGAACGCCTGGAACGCTACAGCCGACAGCTGATGCTGCCGGGTTTCGGTGAACAGGCGCAGCGGCGTCTGCGAGCATCCCGAGTTCTCGTCGTCGGCGCTGGCGGCCTCGGCAGCGCCGTGGTCCCTGTTCTCGCCGCTGCCGGAATCGGCACGATCGGTGTTGCGGATGACGACACCGTCGAGCTCTCCAACCTGCACCGCCAGCTCAGCCACGGTGTCGCCGACATCGGCTCGCGCAAGACGGTTTCGTTGGCAGACACCGTCCGCGCGATCGACCCCGATTGCTGCGTGATGACTCACGATCTTCGCCTCAGCGCCGCGAATTTGCCCGAGATCCTCTCGAACTACGACCTGGTGATCGACGGCAGCGACAACTTCCCCACCCGCTACCTGGTGAACGACGCGGCATCCATGGCAGAAAAACCCCTGATCTGGGGGTCAATCCTGAGGTTTCAGGGGCAGGTGGGAATCTCATGGGAAGGTCACGGACCCACTTACCGCGACCTGTTTCCCTCGCCGCCGCCACCCGAGGAGGCGCTCTCCTGTGAACTCGGCGGCGTGCTGCCGAGCCTGTGCCCGGCCGTTGGGTCCTTCCTCGCCACCGAGGCGATCAAGCTCATCACCGGAATCGGCGAACCGCTGATCGGACGCGTCCTGGTCTACGACGCCCTGAGCGCGAGCACGCGAGAGATTCGCTATGCGCGTCCCGCCGACGCGCGGCCCGTCACGGAGTTGATCGACTACGAGCTGTTCTGCGGCATGACCGCGGATGCTGATGACACCGCTGTCTCGGCCGCGGAGCTGCTCGCGCGGTTGAGGGCGGGGGAGAACCTTGCGCTCATCGATGTGCGCGAGCTCGTCGAGGTCGAAGCCCGCCGGATCCCCGGCAGCATCCATCTGCCGCTCGGAGAGGTCGAGGGCGGTCGCATGCCGGATGCCACGGGCGAACTGGTCGTGTACTGCGAACGCGATCCGCGCGCACGGCGAGCCGTTCGTGAACTCCGCGAACGGGGGATCGAGGCGCGCTATCTCGCCGGCGGCATCCGCTCATTCGTCGAGGTCGGGGGAGAAGCCATCAGCGGGGCTGTAGCGCACGTGAGCACTCAACCGCCGATGTAGCTCATCTCAATGCGGTTGCGCGCCTCGCGGAGCCCCGGTGTGAGTTCGGATCGGATCTCGGAGTAGCGGTCGTCGCGCGCGCCCCAGACGGATGCCATCGCTGAAGCGAGCTCGTCATCATCGGCCCCGCTGCGCAGCAGGACACGCAGGTCGTGACCCTCGTCGGCAAACAGGCAGGTGAAGAGCTTGCCCTCTGTCGAGATGCGGGCGCGATTGCACGTGCCGCAGAACGCGTTCGTGACAGAGGAGATCACGCCGATCTCACCGCCGCCGTCGCGGTAGCGCCAGCGCTTGGCGACCTCCCCGGTCACGACCGGGGCGATCTGCTCGAGTGGATGGACGGCGTTTATGCGCTCGATGACCTCTGCCGAGGGAACCACGTCGTCGAGCGACCAGCCGTTGGTCGTGCCGACATCCATGTACTCGATGAAGCGCAGCGTGAAGGGGGAGTCCTTGAAGTGCGAGGCCATGTCGACGATCTCACCGTCGTTCACTCCGCGCTTGACGACCATGTTGAGCTTGATCGGGCCGAGCCCGGCCGCATGTGCGGCGTCGATGCCCGCGAGAACGCGCGCGACCGGGAAGCGCACGTCGTTGATGCTCTGGAACAGCTCGTCATCGAGCGAGTCGATCGACACTGTGACGCGGGTGAGCCCCGCCGCCTTCAGCGCTGCCGCCTTGGTTGCCAGAGCAGAGCCGTTCGTCGTCAGCGCGATCTCAAGCGGCACGCCCTCTGGCGTTCGGAGGGCGGCGAGACGCTCGATGAGTTCTTCGATGCCCTTTCGAAGGAGAGGTTCGCCTCCGGTGAGGCGGATCTTGCGGACGCCGTGAGCCGCCGAGACTCGGCAGATCCGCTCGATCTCCTCGAAACTGAGCAGTTCATTCCGTTCAAGGAATGCATAATCGCGACCGAATACCGTTTTCGGCATGCAATAGACGCAACGGAAGTTGCACCGGTCTGTGACAGAGATCCGCAGGTCGCGCATCGGGCGATCGAGGCGGTCGCGAATGCCCGAGGAAGCCATCTGCTGCGCGCCAGCACGGAAGGCGCGTTCGCCGGGATCCGCAGCAGTCGACATCGCAGAAACCTCCCTCTGAGTGGAACGCTAGCACCACTCAGGGCACGAGGCGCACCGAGACGTCCGTGGGTAACAGGGCGAACGACAAACGAGCTCCTGGGCGCAGACCGACTTCAACGGCTGCGGAGGAAGAGCAGTCGACAGCGATCTCCGGGTGCTCCGTCGTCGTGATCCGGATCCCCCCGGGAATCGGCTCGAGAGTATGCACGGACCCGGTCCACCCGATCGCCGCGTCGGGGCGCGGAGCATCCGAGTTGCGCACGCGCACCGCGCCAGGAGCGAAGGCGGCCGACAACTCGTCGCCTTCACGGGCGCCCTCGACAGCGGGAAGCAGCAGTGCTGGTCCCTCGGCTGCGTCGAGCACGAGTCGGCCCTCGAAGTCGGCTCGTCCTGAGACCAGATTGACCCCGGCGAGGGCCGCGACGAACGCAGAACCAGGATGACCCAGCACGTCGCGAGTCGTGCCGTCCTGCACGACCGCACCACCCTGCAAAACAGTGGTCCGGTCGGCGAGTACGACGGCGTCGAGCACGTCATGAGTGACGAGAATCATCGGGATGCCGCGGCGATCGCGCAGTTCGGCGATCAGACGGCGTGCGTGGGCCGCGGTCTGCGCGTCGAGTCCCGCGAATGGTTCGTCGAGCAGCAGGGCCCCGGGGTTTGCCGCGAGTGCACGGGCGATCGCCGCACGCTGTTGCTGTCCGCCCGACAGCTGCGATGGGCGTCTGCTCTCGAAGCCCGCGAGTCCAACCTCTTCGAGCAGACGGCCGGCTTCAGCCCGAGCATCCGATCGCCTCATGCCCTGAGACCGCGGACCGAACGCGACGTTCTCGAGCACCGAGAGGTGCGGAAACAGTATCGATCGCTGACCGAGAAGACCAACGCGGCGGTGCTCGGGCGGCACGCGGCGTCCATCTGCGGCGTGGAGCTCGATGTCGCCCAGGCTGATCGCGCCGGTGACGTCACGGACGTGGCCAGCGATCGCGCCGAGCAGCGTTGACTTGCCCGCGCCATTCGGCCCGAGGATCGCGAGTATCTCGCCAGGCTCTGCGCGGATGGCCGCATCGAGGGCGAACCCACCGACGCGAGCGCGCACGTCGGCTGTGAGAGCGCTCATCGGAGTGCTCCCGGGCGCCAGCCGCGCATGAGCACCAGCACGGCGATTGCGACGAGGATGAGCATGAGGGACAGCGCGATCGCGGTGTCTTCGCGCACGCCCGCGCCATTGAAGGCCGTGTAGATCGCGAGCGGCATGGTGCGCGTGACACCGGGGGAGTTGCCGGCGAACAGTGCGGTGGCGCCGAACTCGCCGAGTGCTCGCGCGAAGCACAGTACGGTTCCCGCGAGGATGCCGGGGGCGGCCAGTGGCAGGGTCACACGGCGGAACACCGTCATCCGGTTCGCTCCGAGGCTTGCGGCGACGCGCTCATGGCCAGTGTCGATCGTGCGCAGAGCTCCTTCGACGGAGATCACCAGAAACGGCAGCGCCACGAACGCCTGGGCGATCACGACGGCGGTCGTCGTGAAGGGGATCCGGATGCCGACGACGTCGAGCGCGCCGCCGAGCAGGCCGTTGCGGCCGAGCAGCGAGAGCAGCGCGATGCCGCCCACCAGCGGCGGCAATACGAGGGGGAGCGTGGTGAGGGTGCGCAGAACCGCGGCAGGGCCCGCGGAGCTGCGAGCGATGAGCATCGCGAGCGGAATGCCGAGCACCACGCAGATGATCGTGGCAATGGATGCTGTCAGCAGCGACAGGCCGAGCGCCTGCTGGGCTTCGGGGGAGACGATCGCGGTGGCCATCTCTGACCAATCGAGCCGAGCGATCAGCGCGATGAACGGCAGCAGAAGCAGCACCGCGCCGATGGCTGCGGGAATGAGAAGCCAGAGCGGAAGTCCGCTGGACGTCGAACGCGCAGCTCGGAGAAGGCGCGGCTGACTCATGGTGCTCCGAACCCGAAGGCCGCGAGCACCTTCTGGCCTGTGGGGGAGAGCACGTAGTCGACGAAAGCAGCCGCGAGGGCGGGGTTCGGAGTATCCGCCAGCGAGACGATCGGATAGACGTTCACGGCAGCGTCGGCGCTCGCGATCTCGACGCCGGTCACTTCGTCGCCGGCCGCCTGGATGTCGGTGCGGTACACGAGCCCGGCATCCGCCTCTCCCGACTTGACCTTCGAGAGCACCGCGGTGACGTTCTGTTCCTCGCTCGCGGGCGTGATCGTGATCCCTGCCGCCTCGATCAGGGTCTCCGAGGCCGTGCCGCACGGAACCTCAGCAGTGCAGAGCACGATGATCAGCTCGCTGTCCGCGAGGGAGTCGAGACCCGTCACGCCGAGCGGGTTGCCTGGCGCCACGGCGATCTCGAGGGTGTTCGTGGCGAATGCCGCGGCGCCTCCGGCGAGAGCGGCGTCGGTGACCTTGGCCATGTTGCGCCCATCTGCCGAGGCGAACACATCGGCCGAGGCGCCCTCCAGGAGCTGGGTGGCGAGCACGGCGGAACCGTCGTACGTGATCGGGAGCACGTCGGTGCCGGGGTTCGCGGCTTCGAAGTCCTCGGCGAGCTGGTCGAAGGCGCCAGAGAGGGATGCTGCGGCAAAAACGGTCAGCTCGCCGTCTGGCGAATCGGACGGGGGCTCTGCTCCAGCGGAGCATCCGGTCAACGCAAGCGACAGGCCCACCATGATTGCGGCAGCCGCGCGCCTCATGCCGAGGCTTCCTTCTCGGTCTCGAGGATCACCATGGTCGCCTTCACGACGGCGACGCCTTTCGAGCCGACTTCCAACCGCAGGTCGCGCGCGGCCTCGGCCGACATCAGCGACACGATGCGGTGGGGTCCGCTCTGCAACTCGACCTGCGCCATCAGCCCGTCGATCGTGACTTTGGTGACGAGGCCGACGAAACGGTTGCGGGCGCTGCTGCGGACCTGGCCGACATCGGCGGCGTCGACGGACGTCGTCTTTGTGTGCGCGGCGAGCTCTGCGCCGTCGACTACCTGAACACCGGAGGCGTCGTGATCCAGTCCCAGGATGCCGGTCTGCACCCAGCGTCGCACGGTGTCATCGCTGACCCCGACGAGTTCTGCTGCTTCGCTAATCCGAAAGTGCGCCATAAGACGGAGTATATCGCCGCACATGCGGTAGCGCGAGAGCGATTCTCGCACCGTGGAAGAGTTATTCCGAAAAATCTGGACGTGCGCACTCATCGCTGTTATCGTCGTTCACGCCGACGACGCCTCATGAAGGTGCACGCTATCGGCCTGTGAACACCGAGATGAAGCAAGGAAGCTCCCATGGACGCCACCGGAATCACGACATCCCCGTACGTCGCGCAGGGTGACACCGAACCCGCAGCCGCACAGTACCTCGCCCACGCCATCGAGCTCGCCACGGAGAATGTGCGCAACGACGGCGGACCATTCGGGGCCGTGGTCGTCTCCGCGGACGGCCAGGTCTTCGAGGGAGTGAATCGCGTCACCGCGGATCTTGACCCCTCCGCGCACGCCGAGGTATCGGCGATCCGCAACGCGTGCACGCAGCTGGGAACGTTCGACCTCAGCGGTGCCGTGCTGTACACCAGTTGCGAACCGTGCCCGATGTGCTTGGCGACGTCGCTGTGGGCGCGGGTGGACCGCGTCTACTTCGCAGCCAACCGCCACGACGCCGCCGACGCCGGGTTCGATGACGCTCTCTTCTATCGCTACTTCGAAGGTGACGACACCGACCGGACCATCATGCCGGTCGCACAGGAGACGCTGCCGCCGGTGCAGCGCATCGCACCGTTCACCGAATGGACGACGCTCTCCACGCGCACAGAGTACTGACACCGCAGCGACTTCGATCGCACAGCATCCCTCAGAGCAGGAGAGAACAACGATGTCTCAGACCGCCGCCGTCCGCGAAGATGCGGACACCCCTGACCCCGCCATGAAACTCAGCAGAATCGACCGCTTCTTCGAGATCACCAAGCGGGGATCGACGATCTCCCGCGAACTCCGAGGCGGAATCGTCACCTTCGTCACGATGGCCTACATCGTGATCCTCAACCCGCTCATCCTCGGCGGTGTCGCCGACGTCGAGAACTTCGCCCTCGACGGCGCGCAGATCGGCGCTGCGACGGGCCTCACCGCCGGTGTCATCACCATTCTTTTCGGCCTCGTCGCCAAGATGCCGTTCGCGCTCGCCGCAGGCCTCGGCATCAACTCCTTCCTCGCAGTGGCCGTCGTCGGCAGCGTCACCTGGCCGGAGGCGATGGGCCTGGTGATCATCAACGGCATCATCATCGTTCTGCTGGGAGCGACCGGAGCGCGCACCGCGATCTTCCGTGCGATTCCGCAGCCGTTGAAGGCCGCGATCACGGTCGGCATCGGCCTGTTCATCGCCTTCATCGGGTTCGTGGACTCCGGCTTCGTCAACCGCACCCCTGGTGGCCCTCCCGTGCAGCTCGGCGACGGTGGGTCGATCGCCTCCGTGCCCACCCTGATCTTCCTGTTCGCCCTGCTGCTGATCGGCGTCCTCGTCGCCCGCAAGGTTCCCGGCGCCATCCTGATCGGAATCGTCGCCTCCACGATCCTCGCGATCATCACGCAGGCGATGCTCCAGCTCGGATCGAGTGCAGACGGTCCCGGCGGCTGGCACATGACGATTCCAGAGCTGCCGTCGGCGATTCTCACCATTCCCGACTTCGGTTTGGTTGGCCAGTTCGATCTGTTCGGAGCGTTCGGCCGCATCGGCATCCTGTCGGCGACCATGCTCGTGTTCACTCTCGTGTTCACAAACTTCTTCGACGCCATGGGCACCATGACGGGCCTGGCGAAGAACGCCGGTCTCGCGCACAAAGACGGCACATTCCCCCGCCTGCGCTCGGCGTTCGTCGTCGAGGGCCTCGGAGCGGTCGCGGGTGGCGCCACCTCATCGTCGTCGGCGACCGTCTACGTCGACAGCGCCGCCGGCATCGGTGAGGGGGCGCGGACGGGCCTGGCCTCGCTCACCGTCGGCGTGCTGTTCCTGCTGTCGATGTTCTTCACGCCGCTGACGCTGACCGTGCCGATCGAAGTCGGCTCTGCTGCGCTGGTCGTGGTCGGTGCGATGATGATGGCGCAGATCAAGGAGATCAACTTCTCGAAGTTCTCTGTGGCGCTTCCTGCCTTCCTCACGATCGTCACGATGCCGCTGACCTACTCGATCGCGAACGGCATCGGCATCGGGTTCGTCTCGTGGGCGCTCATCAACGCACTGTCCGGACGGGCACGCAAGGTGCACTGGCTGCTGTGGGTCGTCGCCGCCGGCTTCGCGCTGTACTTCGTGCGCGGACCGATCGAGGCCCTGCTCGCGGGATAGCCTCACCGTCATCCCACGTGCCCGGCACCACCTCGTGCGGCGCCGGGCACGCGTGCGCTACGGCGTCACTTCATTCGAGCGGACGGGAGAAGGGTTTCCCCGATTCGTTGGTGTGCGGAGTCGGGAAAACCTTCTCGCATCGCGTTGGATGCCGACGATGAGGTTGCGGCAGGCCGACGATTGCGTCGGATGAAAGGATGGAATGATGCAGCAGCAGAACTCGATATGGCGTGAGCCGGGCATTCCCGCCCTCATTGGCATGGTCGTGGCCGGGTTCTCCGGATACGCGCTGCTCATGCCCGTCGCGCCGCTGTGGGCCGCGCGCGGGGGAGCGGATGAGGCTGGAGTCGGTGCAGTGACCGGCGTCTTCATGCTCTTCACCGTGCTGGTGCAGCTGTTCGTTCCCGCGGCGATACGCCGATTCGGTTGGACGCCTGTTCTCGTCATCGGGCTGATCCTGCTCGGTGCGCCCTCACTCGCGCACATTCTGTCCGACGCACTGCTGCCGATCCTCGCGCTCGCTGCCGTGCGCGGAGCGGGTTTCGCCGTGCTGACGGTGTGCGGCAGCAGTGCCGTCGCCGAGCTTGTCGATCCCGCACGCCGTGGCCGGGCGATCGGAGCCTTCGGTCTGGGGATCGCGGCGCCCCAGGTGCTGCTGCTTCCCGCCGCCCCCTGGATCGCCGAGCACCTGGGTGCTGCAGTCGTGTTCGCGCTCGCGACGATCCCGCTGGTCGGCATCGTCTTCGCCGTGCCGCTTGGTCGACGACTCGACGCCCTGCCGCCGCATCCGGAACCCGAACACGCCAGGCACGGTGTGCGGCGTTACCTCGGCCTGCTGCCGCCGATGCTCGTGCTGCTCGGCGTCACCCTCGCAGGCGGCGCACTCATCACGTTCGTGCCTCAGTTCGGCGTCTCGGCGCTCGATGCAATGGTGGGACTGCTCCTGCTGACAGGCCTTGCGGCACTGGCGCGTTGGGGTGTGGGGCATCTCGCAGACCGCGTCGGAGCACGCCGCATCCTCTGGCCGTTCGTCGTCACGGCGACCGCGGGCATGGCAGTGATCGCCTGGTCGGTGGCGGCGGAGGAGCGCACCGCCGCCCTGCTTCTCGGTATGGCGCTGGTCGGCATCGCGTACGGAGCACTGCAGAACCTCACGCTCGGCGTCGCGTTCGAGGCTGTGCCGCGACGCGATCACGTCGTCGCGAGCGCTGCCTGGAACATCGGCTTCGACGCGGGTACCGGACTCGGCGCGGTCGTGGTCGGGGCACTGGCGTCGGCGTTCGCGTTCCCGCCCGCGTTGCTGTTCGCGGCGGCGCTGTCGCTCCTGACCTTGCCGCTGGCGCTTATCGGACTGCGCGGTCGGAGACCTGTCTCGTAGCCCCGCAGCCCACCGCGCACGCTCCGCGGCGGGCACGCCCCTCGAAGGGATAGGAGAAGGATTTCGGTGCCAGGGTGGCGACGGCACCCGCGAAACCCTTCTCGCATCGGTGCGGCGCGGCGCGCGCGTGCGGCGCGGCGCGCGCGTGCGGCGCGGCGCGCGCGTCAGTCCTCGGCTGCGGCCTCGCCGATCAGCTGCAGGATGCGCGCAGCCACGCTGACGGCGATCACCGCGGGTTGCTTGCCGGTGACCTCAGGGACCCCGATCGGCGTGGTGACTCTGCCGAGAGCATCCTCGTTCTGGCCGAGCTCACCGAGCTTCTTGCGGAACCGGGTCCATTTCGATGCCGAGCCGATCAGGCCGATCGATCCGAGCCCCTCGGTGCGCAGTGCCTGGTCGACGATCGCGAGATCTTCGACGTGATCGTGCGTCATCACGAGCACGTGTGCGCCTTCCGGAAGATCAACCAGCGCCGACTCAGGCACGGGTGCGTGCACGGTATGCACTCGGGCCAGAGCGTCGTCGAGGACCGACAGTCGCGCGGGCATGAGCATCTCGGCGCGCGAGTCGACGAGATAGAGGTCGATCTCGTGACGCGAGAGGATGCGAGCGAGTTCGAGACCGACGTGTCCGATGCCGAACACAGCGACCGATGGCACGACCCTGACCGGTTCCAGCAGCATGGTGACCTCTCCTCCGCAGCACTGCACGCCGTACTCGACCGTCGCCTTGTCACTCAAGGTGAGCGTGAGAAGCGAGGGCTCCTCGGCACCGAAAGCGATGAGCTCGCGCGCTTTCTGCGTCGCCGTCGCCTCGAGGTTGCCGCCGCCGACGGTGCCGAACGCGGCATTCGCCGACACGACCATCTTGGCGCCGCCGTTGCGCGGCGAATGCCCGCGCACGGTGACCATGGTCACCAGTACGGCGGCGGTGCGCTCGGTGCGCAACCGCTGCAGGGCATCGAGCCAGTCCACGTCGTGCCTCAGCGAGCCGGGGCGAGTTCGCGTTCGGGAACACCAGCGGATGCCGCGGCCTGGGCAGCCTGAACCGCCCAGAACACCGCCTCCGGCGTCGCCGGCGAACCGAGCTCGACCACGTGACCTGCGGGCGCGAACGCAGCTACGGCCTCGCGAAGAGCCTCACGGGCGCTGAACGCGAGCATGAACGGCGGCTCGCCGACGGCCTTCGAACCGTACACCGCGCCGTCTTCACGGGCGTTCTCGTAGAGGCGGACGTTGAACTCCTCGGGCATCTCCGAGAAGCTCGGCAGCTTGTAGGTCGAGGCCGACTGGGTCTGCAGGCGTCCGCGGTTCGGGCCGTCCGATACATCCCAGCGCAGTTCTTCGAGCGTCAGCCAGCCGAGCCCCTGCACGTACGCGCCCTCGATCTGCCCGATGTCAAGCATGGGCGAGAGCGAGTCGCCGACGTCGTGGATGATGTCGACGCGACGCACTCGGTACGCTCCGGTGAACTCGTCGACCTCGACCTCGCTGGCCGCGCACCCGTACGCGAAGTACTTGAAAGGGGAGCCCTGCATGATCTCGGGATTCCAGTGCAATCCCTCGGTGCGGTAATAGCCCGCGGCGAACAGCTGCACGCGCTGCAGGTAGGCGGCCTCGGCCACCTCCGCGAACGTCATCGACTGCGGGCTGCCGAGCGCCGTCACGAGCCCGCCAGAGAAGCGCACATCTCGCCCGTCGACGTTCAGCAGACGTCCGGCCACTGCCGCCATCCGCTCGCGAATCTGCTCGCACGCGTTCTTCACTGCGCCGCCGTTGAGGTCGGCGCCCGAAGACGCGGCGGTCGCCGACGTGTTCGGCACCTTGTCGGTGCGGGTGGGAGCGAGACGCACCTGGTGCAGTTCGAGCCCGAGCGCGGTCGCCGCGACCTGCAGCATCTTCGTGTGCAGGCCCTGACCCATCTCGGTGCCGCCGTGGTTGACGAGCACCGAGCCATCCTTGTAGACGTGCACGAGGGCACCGGCCTGGTTGAAGGCGGCGAAGTTGAAGGAGATGCCGAACTTGACCGGCGTCATCGCCAGCGCCCGTTTGACGTGCGCGCTGCTCTCGTTGAATGCGGCGATCTCGGCCCGGCGCACATCGAAGTCCGATTCGTCGCGGAGCTGATTCCAGATGGAGCCAAGGCGATCGGCATCCTTCACGAGCTGTCCGTATGGGGTCGACTGACCGGGCTGGTAGAAGTTCTTCTCGCGCAGCTGCATCGGGTCGATCCCGAGTGCGAGGGCGACCCGGCCGAGAATGTCCTCGATGAGGAACACGCCCTGGGGTCCGCCGAATCCGCGGAACGCCGTGTTCGACGCCTTGTTCGTCTTCGCGATGCGGCCGAGCGCGTGCACGTTCGGGATCCAGTACGAGTTGTCCAGGTGGCACAGGGCCCGCCCGAGGACGGGCTCGGAGAGATCGAGGCTCCACCCGCCGTCGCAGGTGAGCACGGCATCCAGCGCCTGCAGGTGACCCGCGTCATCCAGACCGACCTTCCACTCGATTCGGAACGGGTGGCGCTTGCCGGTCATCGTGATGTCCTGCGTGCGGTTCAGGCGCAGGCGCACGGGGCGTCCAGTGAGCGTGGCGCCGAGCGCGGCGATCGCCGCGAACCCGTGCGACTGCATCTCCTTGCCGCCGAACCCGCCGCCCATGCGCAGCGACTGCACGGTGACCTCGTTGGAGGGGATGTTCAGCACGTGAGCGACGATCTCCTGCGCCTCGGACGGATGCTGCGTGGAGCACTGCACGAAGTACTGGCCCTCGGAGTCGCGCAGCGCGAGCGATGCCTGCGTCTCGAGGTAGAAATGCTCCTGTCCGCCGAACTCCGTCACGCCCTCGAAGACGTGCGTCGCCGACGAAAGAGCGGATGCCGCATCTCCGCGCTGCACCGTGCGGGCGGTGCCCTGGAAGGAGCCGGCATCGACGGCATCCTGCACTGTGATCAGCGAGGGGAGCGGTTCGTATTCGACCGTCACGGCGGCAGCTCCCAGACGTGCGGCCTCCTGCGTCTCACCGAGCACCCAGACGAGAGCGTGTCCGTAGTACATCGCCTCATCGGGGAACAGCGGCTCGTCGTGCTTGATACCGGCGTCGTTGACTCCTGGAACGTCGGCGGCGGTGAGCACGCGGACGACCCCGGGCACCCCGTAGGCACCGGTGACGTCGACGCGCACCTTCGCGTGTGCGTTGGTCGACTGCACTGGCCAGGCGGTCAGGACGCCCATCGTGGAGCCTGCGAGGTCGTCGGTGTACATCGCGGCGCCCGTGACGTGCAGTGCTGCACTCTCGTGCACCGCGCGCGTGCCGACGACGGGGTTCTGGGGACGGTCGGCGAGCGCGCTCATGCCGAGACCTCCTTCGATTCGATGACGGTGGTGCTGTAGAGCTTCAACAGCGAGGTGCCGAGCATGTGCGAGCGGTAGTCCGCGCTCGCGCGGTGGTCCGACATCGGCGTGCCTTCGGCGCGCAGGATCTCGGATGCCCGCTTGATGGTCTGGATGCTCCAGGGCTGACCGATCAGCGCCTCCTCGGTCGCGAGGGCGCGCAGCGGTGTGGCGGCGACGCCGCCGAGGCCGATTTTCGCAGCGGTGACCGTGCCGCCGGAGATGTCGAGGGCGAAACCGATCGCGACGCTGGAGATGTCGTCGAATCGTCGCTTCGCGATCTTGTGGAACGCGGTCGTCGTCGCCAACGGCAGGGGAATGCGGATGGCGCGGATGAGCTCGTCTTTCGCGCGCACCGTCTGCCGGTAGCCGGTGAAGTACTCCGACAGTTCGACTTCGCGCTCGCCGCGGACGGATGCCAGCACGAGGCGTGCACCGAGCGCGAGAAGCGCGGGCGGGGTGTCCCCGATGGGGGAGCCCGTGCCGAGGTTGCCGCCGATGGTGCCGCGGTTGCGGATCAGCCGCGAGGCGAACTGCGGGAACAGCTGGGCGAGCAGCGGAACGCGGCCGGCGAGGCGCCGTTCGATCTCAGAGAGGGGGAGTGCTGCGCCGATCTCGATGACATCGTCAGTCTCGGTGAGGGTGCGGAGCTCTTCGAGCTGCTCGATCGCCACGACGAACGGCGCGCGCGAGCCGCGGATATTCACCTCGACGCCCCAGTCGGTGGATCCGGCGACGAGCAGCGCATCGGGCTCGTCCTGCAGCAGTTGCAGGGTGCCGGCGAGTGTCTGCGGGCGGACGAAGCGGGCGCCGTCGACGGTGGTGTCGGTGGACACCGTCGCGGGAGCCGGCTGATCCATGCGCTGGCGCATCGGGTCATCCTCGGTGGGGGAGCCGAGCGTGTAGGCGGCATCCCGAATCGGACGATAGCCGGTGCAACGGCAGAGGTTTCCGCTCAGCGCATGCAGGTCGAAACCGTTCGGACCGTGCTCGGCGTCGTGCAGGGGACACTCCTCATCAGCGCCCTCTTCCGTCGCTTCGCGACCGTCACGGTAGTACTCGCCGGCCATGCTGCAGGCGAAGCCCGGCGTGCAGTACCCGCACTGCGATCCCCCGGCCTCGGCGAGCTTCTCCTGGACGGGATGCAGCGCCTCGGGGCTGCCCAGCCCTTCAGCCGTGATGATCTCCTGACCGTTAAGGGCGTACACCGGCACCAGGCACGAATTCACCGAGGTCCACGCGGTGCCGCCATCGGGCGTCGGTGCCGCAAGGAGCACGGCACACGCGCCGCATTCGCCCTCGGCGCATCCTTCTTTCGCTCCGGCGAGTCCGGTGTCGCGCAGCCAGTCCAGCGCGGTGGTATGGGTCGGGGTGCCCGAGAGAGGGCGGCTGTTCCCGTTTACGTTGACGGCGATGTCATTCATAGGTAGATCTCCTCAGATCCGGCGTTGCTGCGGG
The DNA here is from genome assembly GCF_052266675.1 of Microbacterium zouquanmingi. Lineage (NCBI taxonomy): Bacteria > Bacillati > Actinomycetota > Actinomycetes > Micrococcales > Microbacteriaceae > Microbacterium > Microbacterium zouquanmingi. Next base: position 212,658 of record NZ_JBQPRA010000001.1, on the reverse strand, counting down.
AGCGAACGCCGATCCGAATTCGATGATGCGAGTCTAGGCGCCCGGCGATGCCGGTTGGGGCAAAAGCGCACACCCCACCACTTCCGGTATCCGGAAATACTATTTCTATCTATGGAAACAATAGGCCGACTGCTGGGCGCGGTCAAGAGGTCGCGAGTTTGCCTGCCGTAACTCGTGGCGTGGCAGAAATCCCTCGAACCGGGCAGGGGCCGTGCGGCCTCGGTCAGGCGCCGGCGGCGGCGGAGATCTCCGCAGTGATCTCCTGGAGCACGGGAAGGGCGCGCTCGCCGAAGTCTCCGGAGACGCGGGCGACCGGCCCGGAGACCGAGACGGCGGTGGGGATGGACATGCCGGGGACGCTCACCGCGAAGCAGCGGACGCCGATCTCCTGCTCGTTGTCGTCGATCGCATAGCCGCGCTTGCGGGTCTCTGCCAGGTCGGCGAGCAGGGCGTCGATGCTGGTGATGGTGTGCTCGGTGCTCGCCGGCATCCCGGTGCGCCCGATGACCTCGCGCACTTTGGCGTCATCCATGTCGGCCAGCATCGCCTTGCCGACGCTGGTGGAGTGCAGGCTCGAACGTCGCCCCACCTCGGTGAACATGCGCATCGCGTGCGGCGAAGGCGCCTGCGAGATGTAAACGACTCGATCACCGTCGATCGTGGCCAGGTTCGCGGTCTCGCCGAGGCGCTCGACGAGTTCCTTCAGCTGCGGCATCGCGATCTGCCCGAACTTGCGGTTGGCGACTTCGCCGAGGCGGACGAGCCGTGGGCCGAGTGCGTAGCGGCGATTTTGCAGCTGACGCGCGTATCCCCGCGAGACGAGTGTGCGCAACAGGCGGTGGATGGTCGGCAGCGGCAGGTCGGCGGCCGCGGACAACTCGCTGAGAGTCACGTCGCCCCCAGCATCCGCGATCAATTCGAGTAGATCGAAGACGCGTGTGACGGACTTCACTCCGTCCGTGGTCCCTGCGGCCATTCCCATACCTTCCCCACGTGATTGAACTTAGTTATCCGCATCGCGGAAATATTCATTCGTCAGGGTAGCCCATCGCGCAGATCAACGGCCTCAGTAGTCTCCTCGGAGCGGACGTACCACTAGGTTGAGGGGACATGTCAACTTCGGGGGGAAAGCGGTAACCATGACTACGACAATCCTTCACAATGCTCAGCTCATCGATGGCACGGGGGGCGACCCCGTCGCGGACGCTGTGGTCGTCATCGACGACGGCAAGATCACGTGGGTGGGCGCAGCTGCCGACGCCCCGGCGATCGATGACTCCAAGGATCCCGTCAAGGTCGATCTCGGAGGGAATACGATCACCCCGGGCTTCTTCGACGTGCACGTGCACCTCTCGCTCCCCGGCCCCAGCGGTGGCTCGCCGATGCAGGAGGGGATGGTTGCGCCATCCTTCCGGTACTTCGAGCTGATCGGGCGTCTGAAGACAACTCTCGCAGCGGGCGTCACGACGGTCCGCGACCTCATGGGCGTCGATGCGGGCGTGCGCACCGCCGTCGAATACGGCATCATCGAGGGGCCGCGACTGCTGGTAGCAGACCGGATGCTCAGCCAGACCGGCGGGCACGCCGACTGGCATCTGAAGTCGGGCATTGATGGCACGACCCTCGTGGGTGGCGACCTGGTCGACTCGGTCGACGAGGCCCGTAAGGCAGCACGCGTGCTGCTGCGCGAGCATGTCGACGTCATCAAGATCGCGTCCAGCGGTGGTGTCACCTCGATGAGCGACGAACCGGGCTGGCTGGGCTTCCGCACCGACATGGTCGCCGCTGTCGTCGAAGAGGGCAAGGCTTACGGTGGTGTTCCGGTCGCCGCACACGCGATCGGGTACGAAGGCATCCGCGCTGCGGTCGAGGGCGGCGTGCACAGCGTCGAGCACGGCTATGAGCTCGACGATGAACTGCGTCAGCAGATGGTCAAGAACGGTCAGTTCCTCGTCCCCACCCTGCTGGAGACGATTCACCCCGACACGGCCACTCCGCAGGCGGCGGCGAAGAGCGCGAAATGGCACGCGATGGCGCATGAGTCGATCGCCAAGTCGGTTGCGGCCGGCATCAAGATCGCGGTCGGCACTGACGCGGGGCTCGTTCCCGATCACGGTGCGAACCTCGGCGAGCTCCCGCTCCTCGTGCAGTACGGCGGGATGACCCCGATGCAGGCGATCGTGGCGGGCACGAAGACGTCCGCCGAGTGCTGCGGCGTGGATGACATCCTCGGTACCGTTGAGGCCGGCAAGATCGCCGACATCGTCGTGGTGGCCGGTGACCCGCTCAAGGACATCTCCGCGGTCGCCGACAACGACAAGATCCTGCTCGTGATGAAGCAGGGGCGCGCAGCGGTCAACCGGGGCGCCTTCTCCATCTGAGTGAATTCCAAAGGGGTGCCCGTCTGCGGACGGGCACCCCTTTTGTGAACTCCATGATGCGCGAGTGCGATGGTTTCCGTATAGTGGACTTCAGAATCCAGGATGCGAAAGGATCCTCTTCAATGACGAAAGACACTTCAGACGCTTCTATCCGGGTCACCCGAGCGCCGCTCATCGAGGGCGCCGATGACATTCTCAGCGCCGAGGCGCTGGATTTCGTCGCCAGCCTGCACCGTGCCTTCGACGAGCGCCGCCACGAACTGCTGACCGCGCGCACCGAGCGTCGCGACAAGATCGCCGCAGGCGGCACTCTCGACTTCCTCCCCAAAACTGTAGAAGTCCGCGCCGCCGATTGGCAGGTCGCGCCCGCGCCGACTGCGCTTCACGACCGCCGCGTCGAGATCACCGGCCCTGCCGCTCCGCCGAAGATGGCCATCAACGCCCTGAACTCGCAGGCGAAGGTATGGCTCGCCGACCTCGAGGATGCGGCTGGTCCCACCTGGGAGAACGTCGTCGCCGGAATCCAGAACCTGCGCGATGCCGCCCGCGGCACCCTCTCGTACACCTCGCCGGCCGGCAAAGCCTACGCACTTCGCACCGACGTTCAGCGCCCGACCGTCGTCACTCGCCCTCGCGGTCTGCACCTCGCTGAGCGTCATGTCATCGTCGATGGCCGAGAGGCATCCGGCGCGCTCGTCGACTTCGGCCTGCACTTCTTCCACACCGCTCGCCAGCTCATCGCCAACGGCCACGGTCCTTACTACTACCTGCCCAAGCTCGAGAGCCATCGCGAAGCCCGGTTGTGGAACGACATCTTCATCCACGCGCAGGATACCCTCAGCATCCCCCACGGAACGATCCGCGCGACCGTCCTCATCGAGACGATCCCCGCGGCGTTCGAGATGGACGAGATCCTCTACGAACTGCGTGACCACGCTTCCGGCCTTAATGCCGGGCGGTGGGACTACCTCTTCAGCCTGATCAAGGTGTTCCGCGACCGGGGCGTGGAGTTCGTCATTCCGGATCGCGCCGATGTCGCGATGACGGCTCCGTTCATGCGCGCGTACACCGAGTTGCTCGTGCAGACCTGTCACCGCCGTGGTGCGTTCGCGATCGGCGGCATGGCAGCGTTCGTCCCCAACCGCCACGACCCGGAGGCCACCGCGGCCGCCTTCGACAAGGTCCGCGCGGACAAGAGTCGCGAGGCGGGCGACGGCTTCGACGGATCGTGGGTTGCGCACCCCGACCTCGTGCCGATCTGCCGGGAGGTGTTCGATGCCGTGCTCGGCGACCGCCCGAACCAGATCGACCGGCAGCGTCCGGAAGTCTCGATCACTGCCGCGGACCTCCTGGATGTGGCATCGGCTCCCGGCCGCGTCACTGAGGCGGGGCTGCGCAACAACCTCGCCGTGGCGGTGCAGTACGTGGCGGTGTGGCTGTCGGGGAACGGCGCCGTCGCGATCAACAACCTCATGGAAGATGCCGCGACCGCCGAGATCTCGCGCTCGCAGGTGTGGCAGCAGCTGCGCAACAGCGTCGTGCTCGTCGACACCGGCAACACTGTCACCCCAGAGCTCGTCGAGCGCGTGCTCGCCGAAGAGGTCGCGGCGCTGCGCGAGAGTGTGGATGCGGCGACTTTCGTCGCCTACTACGCACCCGCTGCCGCACTCATCGCACGCCTGTGCCTCGATGAGGAGTACGTCGACTTCCTCACGCTCCCCGCATACGATCTGATCGTGGAGCCGGATGCTGACACTGAGGTCGCTGCGTGAGCGCGGCGCTGACCGACGCCGATCGCGCGGGGATCGCGTCCCGCCTGGCCGGCACCGACGAGCTGCTCGAGCGCGCGTACCCCGGCGACGACGGATCGCGGCAGCCGGTGCACACTGTGTACGTGCCCGCCGACACGTTCACTCCTGATCTCGCGGCTCGGTGGGGTGAGGCGGCGCTCGCCGCGGCATCCTCCGCAGGTGGGCTGGAGACACTCGCCGAGCGCGTGGGCATTCGCGACGACGTGATCGCGTCGGTCGCTTCGCGCGTCGCCGCGAAACTCGAGAGCGAACCGATCGAGGACCTGCGTCTCGACTTCGAGGACGGATACGGCGACCGCGGTGCGACAGAGGATCAGGATGCCGCGGCCGCAGCCGAGCGCGTTCATGAGGCCGTCACCGCGGGGACGGCTCCGCCCTTCATCGGCATCCGATTCAAGTGCTTCGAACAGTCCACGCGCGAGCGTGGGCTGCGCACACTCGACCTGTTCCTCGGAACGCTGATGGACCTGGGCGGACTGCCGGACGGGCTCGCCCTGACGCTGCCGAAGGTGTCGACCGTTGCGCAGGTCGAGGCGATGGCCGAGGTCGCCTCGCTCCTCGAGCGGGCGCATGGGCTGGATGCCGGACGCATCCGCTTCGAGGTGCAGGTCGAGACGCCGCAGCTGGTGCTCGGCGCTGAGGGGTTCTCGCCGTTGGCGCAGCTGCCACTCGCGGCTCCCGGACGCATCACGAGCCTGCACTACGGCACGTACGACTACAGCGCCTCGCTCGGTATCGCCGCCGCATACCAGTCGATGGAGCATCCGGCAGCCGATCTCGCCAAACAGGTCATGCAGCTGGCGGTGGCCGGCACCGGCATCCGCCTCTCGGACGGGTCGACGAACATCCTCCCCATCGGCGACAGCGCCGACGAGGCGTGGGCGCTGCACGCACGCCTGGTGCGCCGGTCGCTCGAGCGCGGGTTCTTCCAGGGGTGGGACCTGCACGCGCACCAGCTGCCCACTCGCTACCTGGCCACCTACGCGTTCTACCGCGAGGGGTTCGAGGCTGCCGCTGCACGTCTGTACGCCTACCTCTCGAAGACGCCCGGTGCGGTGCTCGACGAGCCCGCGACTGCCCGCGCGCTGGCGTGGTTCGTGCTGCGCGGCGTGCAGTGCGGAGCGATCGGTGAGGACGAGCTCCTCGTGACGGTGGGGATCGACGTTCCGGCGCTGACTGTGCTCGCGCATCCGCAGCTTGCTGCCTGACTATAGACATGGAGAGCTGATGAGCTATTACACACCGACCGGCGGACTGCCCGGCCAGCACGAGCTGCTGACCGACCGCGCCATCGTCAAAGAGGCGTACACCGTGATTCCGAAGGGTGTGCTGCGCGACATCGTCACGAGCAACCTGCCCGGATTCACCGGCACGCGCTCGTGGATCATCGCACGCCCGATCGCGGGATTCGCCACGACATTCTCGCAGCTGATCGTGGAGATCGCGCCCGGCGGCGGCTCCTCGCGGCCGGAACCCGAAGCGGGTGTCGAGGGAGTGCTCTTCGTCACCTCCGGAGAGCTGACGCTGACGCTCGCGGGGGAGCGGCACATGCTCGCGGCGGGGGGCTACGCATTCCTCGCACCGGACGAGCAGTGGTCGTTGCGCAACGAAGGGTCGGCGCCGGTCGGGTTCCACTGGGTGCGCAAGGCCTACGAGAAGGTCGATGGCATCGAGGCCCCGGCATCCTTCGTCACGAGTGACCAGGAGGTCGCGCCTCGCCCGATGCCCGACACCGACGATGCCTGGGCGACGACCCGGTTCGTCGACCCTGACGACCTCACGCACGACATGCACGTGAACATCGTGACCTTCCAGCCGGGAGGGTCGATCCCGTTCGCCGAGACGCACGTGATGGAGCACGGGCTCTTCGTGCTCGAGGGCAAGGCCGTCTATCGCCTCAACGACGACTGGGTCGAGGTGGAGGCGGGCGATTTCATGTGGCTGCGCGCGTTCTGTCCGCAGGCCTGCTATGCCGGCGGGCCAGGACCGTTCCGGTACCTGCTGTACAAGGACGTGAATCGGCAGGTCCGGCTGACCTGAGTTGCCCTGCCCGCCGCGCTTCGCCCCCCGCCCGCCGCGCCATTTCGCTATGCCAGAACGTTTTCGCGGGTTCGATGGCGCCTGGACCGAGGAAAATCTTCCCGCATCGGGTGTGCGCGGGCGTAAGCGGGCGTAAGCCGTGGCGTGACACGGACTCGAGGGTCGCGTGACGCAGCGCGAAGGGACTCAACGGCCGCGCTATGGCACCGCGAAGAGCGGTGAGACGAAGCGGCTCAGCCGCGCCGCGCGGCGATCGCGCGACGGATGCTGGTGATCAGCAGTTCCTTCGCTTCGAGGTCGGCTTGGGTGAGGCGGATGACGACCCATCCCTCGCTCTCGAGGTAGCGCTGTCGCTGGATGTCTGTGCGCCACTGCTTCTTGTCTGTGCGGTGGCCGTCGCCCTCGTATTCGATCGCGATCTTCCACTCCGGGTATGCGAGGTCGGTGCGGCCGAGCAGCTGCCCGTACGCCCAGACCTCATGTTGCACGACGGGCTCTGGCAGCCCGTTCTCGATGAGCAGCAGCCGGGTTTCGGTCTCCTTCGGAGATTCGACGAGCTCGCGCGCATGCGGCAAGGCGGCGCGGATCTTTCCGCTGCCAGGGAACCGTCCCCATTCCTGAAGCCGACCAGCTATCTCTTCGAGCGAGGCCAGCGGCCTCCCGGGCCCCAAATCCGGATAGTTGGATGCTGTCGTCAGCAGCGCGTCGATGATGATGATCGCCTCTGGAACGGTCAGATCCGCAGCACATGTGAACAGCGCGGCAACCGGATCGATGACGGGCCGTCCCTTGAGGATGCGGGTCTTCGCGCGGTCTTCGCGCAGGCGCCGTCCCCGCACACCCGCGGTCTTCGGTGCGGCATGCGATGACGGCACGATGATGTCGAGCGGCTCCGTCGGCTTCCACAGTGTCGGCACGGGAAGTCCCCAGTCACGAGCTGCCGTCATGCCCCCGAAGCGCTGACCGGGCCTGAGGCGAGGTTCGTAGCAGCGCACGAAGTCCTCGAAGGTCTCGGGTTTCTCGAGTGAGCGAACGCCCCGGAACGGCCGGTGCAGATCGGGGGTGCTGCACCGGCCGGGGCGGATGCCGACGGCTTCCGCGCTGCGCACGGAGAACCGATCACCCAAGCGGAGGGGAAGGGGAACTCTGTGTCGCATCCCACGATGTTGACGCACTTGCGCGCCGTGGCATCCCGGAAATCCGCGGCCTGTGCACAACTCGCGGCGCCGGCCGATCTGTGCAGAACAGGTCGCCCCCGAAGCGATGGGAGAAGGGTTTCGCGCATTCCGACTGGTGCGTAGCCGCGAAATCCTTCCGGCATCCGGTACAAGGCGCGAAAACCTTCCCGCCTCCGAACCGTTGACACTCTCGCAAACGTCTCTTACACTTTCATCTAGTAGAAATCATCTTCCGCATTACGGAATAACGCAAAGAAGCCCAACGGACGAAGGAGTCGTCGATGACTTACACCGTGAACTGCTCGATCCTCTTGACCGAGCTGCCGCTGCTCGAGCGGCCCGCAGCTGCGAAGACGGCCGGTTTCGACGCCGTCGAGTTCTGGTGGCCGTTCTCGACGTCAGTGCCGCTCGACTCCGAGGTCGACGCGTTCATCGGTGCGATCCGCAACGCGGGCGTGCAGCTGAGCGGCCTCAACTTCAACGCCGGCGACATGCCGGGTGGCGATCGCGGTCTCGTCTCCTGGCCCGCTCGCGGCAAGGAGTTCCGCGACAACCTCGCCGTCGTCGCCGCGATCGGCGAGGCACTCGGCACGAAGGGATTCAACGCCCTCTACGGCAACCGCATCGACGGGGTCGACCCGCAGGCTCAGGATGCCGTCGCCGTCGAGAACCTCGCCGCAGCTGCCGCCGCGGTGGCACCGATCGGCGGCACCGTGCTGGTCGAGCCGGTCAGCGGCGCCGACCACTACCCGCTGCGCACTGCGGCACAGGCGCTCGACGTCATCGAGCACGTCCGCACCTGCACAGGCGACGGAAACCTCGCGCTCCTCGCCGACTTCTACCACCTCGCGGTGAACGGCGATGACGTCGCGGCCGTCATCGAGGAGCACGCCTCGAGCTTCGGACACATCCAGATCGCTGATAATCCCGGTCGCGGCGCCCCCGGCACCGGCGAGCTGCCGCTGGGCGATTGGATCGCCCGCAGCCGCGAGCTCGGCTACACCGGCTACATCGGCTTGGAGTACAAGGCACCGATCGAAACGGCCTTCGACACGATCCTCGCAGCGCACGTCCGCTGACAGCCCGCGAACCACGAACCCCACGAACTCAAGGAGCATCATGACCAGCATCGCCGTCATCGGCCTCGGCATCATGGGCCTGCCCATGGCCAAGAACCTCATCTCCGCCGGACACGACGTCACCGGCTACAACCTCACGCAGGATCGCATCGACGAGCTCGTCACAGCGGGCGGCAAGGGCGCCACCAGCATCCCGGATGCCGTGAAGGCCGCCGACGTCATCATCACGATGGTCCCCGACTCCCCTGATGTCGCAGCGGCCCTCCGTGGCGACGAGGGGATCCTCGCCGGTGCCCAGCAGGGTGCGCTGTGGATCGATGCATCCAGCATCCGCCCTGACGTGGCTAAAGAGCTCGCCGAAGAGGCACAGGCCGCGGGGCTGCGCACCGTCGATGCTCCGGTGTCGGGCGGCGAGCAGGGTGCGATCGACGCCGTGCTGTCGATCATGGTCGGCGGCTCGGACGACGACTTCGCCGCGGCTCTGCCGTATCTCGACGCAGTCGGCAAGACGATCGTGCACGTCGGCCCCTCCGGTGCAGGGCAGACCGTGAAGGCCGCCAACCAGCTCATCGTCGCCGTGAATATCCAGGCACTCGCCGAGGCGATCATCTTCCTCGAGGCGTACGGTGTCGACACGGATGCTGCGCTCAAGGTCCTCGGCGGCGGTCTCGCCGGCTCCAAGGTCCTCGACCAGAAGGGTCAGAAGATGCTCGATCGCGACTTCGGCCCCGGCTTCCGCCTCGCCCTGCACAACAAGGACATGGGCATCATCACCGCCGCCGCCCGCCAGGCCGGGATCACCATCCCGCTCGGCGCGCACGTGGCACAGCTCGTCGGCTCGACCGTCCAGCAGGGCGACGGCGGCCTCGATCATTCCGGTCTGTTCAAGCTGACCGCAGCCTTCTCCGGTCGCGAATAAGCAGTCCGGGCACCGAACCTAGGAGAACGAAATGACTCGCATGCGCGCGGTGGACGCCGCCGTGGCCATCCTGGAGAAGGAGGGCGCCACGGAGGCGTTCGGCCTGCCAGGGGCCGCCATCAACCCCTTCTATTCCGCGATGCGCGCCCACGGCGGCATCCGGCATACGCTTGCCCGTCACGTCGAGGGCGCATCCCACATGGCCGACGGCTACACCCGCGCGGCCGATGGCAACATCGGCATCTGCATCGGCACCTCCGGCCCCGCTGGCACCGACATGATCACGGGACTCTACGCTGCGTGGGCCGATTCGCTGCCGATCCTCTGCATCACCGGGCAGGCGCCGGTCGCGAAGCTGCACAAAGAGGACTTCCAGGCGGTCGACATCCAGACGATCGCTACGCCGGTCACCAAGATGGCGATGACTGTTCTCGAAGCCGCCCAGGTTCCCGGCGCCTTCCAGAAAGCGTTCCAGCTGATGCGCTCAGGTCGCCCCGGTCCCGTGCTGCTCGACCTCCCGATCGACGTGCAGATGACCGAGATCGAGTTCGATATCGACACGTACGAGCCGCTGCCCGTTGCGAAGCCAGCGGCATCCCGCCGTCAGGCCGAGAAAGCGATGGACATGCTCACCGCGAGCGCGCACCCGGTGCTGATCGCCGGTGGGGGCATCATCAACGCCGGCGCATCGGAGCGCCTCGTGGAGTTGGCCGAAACGCTCGGCGTCCCCGTCATCCCGACCCTGATGGGCTGGGGCGCGATCAGCGACGCGCACGAGCTGAACGCCGGCATGGCGGGTCTGCAGACCGCGCACCGCTACGGCAACCAGACTCTGCTGGCCAGCGACTTCGTGCTCGGCATCGGCAACCGCTGGGCCAACCGGCACACCGGCAGCATCGACAAGTACACCGAGAACCGCACTTTCGTGCATGTCGACATCGAGCCGACCCAGATCGGACGCGTCTTCGCACCCGACCTCGGGATCGTGTCGGATGCCGGCGAGGCCATCGACGCATTCCTCGAGATCGCCCGAGAGCGCCGCGCCGCCGGCACCCTGCCGGACTACTCTGAGTGGGCTCGGCAGTGCCAGGAGCGCAAGGGCACCCTGCTGCGCAAGACCCACTTCGACCAGGTGCCGATCAAGCCGCAGCGCGTCTACGAGGAGATGAATCGCGCCTTCGGCGAGGACGTCACCTATGTCACGACGATCGGCCTCTCGCAGATCGCCGGCGCACAGCTGCTGCACGTGTTCGGTCCGCGCAAGTGGATCAACGCAGCCCAGGCCGGCCCGCTCGGCTGGACGGGGCCGGCAGCCCTCGGCGTCGTTCGAGGCAAGCCGGGAGAACTGGTCGTGGCTCTGTCGGGTGACTACGACTTCCAGTTCATGATTGAGGAGCTCGCCGTGGGGGCACAGCACAAGCTGCCCTACGTGCACGTCGTGGTCAACAACAGCTACTTGGGGCTGATCCGTCAGTCTCAGCGCGGGTTCGAGATGGACTTCGAAGTGTCGCTGGCGTTTGACAACATCAACTCGCCCGAGACCCAGGGATATGGTGTTGACCATGTCAAGGTCGCCGAAGGGCTGGGCTGCAAGGCGATTCGAGTGGAGCGCCCGGAGGACATGGGTGCGGCATTCGCTGAGGCGCAGTCGCTGATGGGTGAGCACCAGGTTCCCGTCGTGGTGGAAGTCATCCTCGAGCGCGTCACGAACATCGCCATGGGCACAGAGCTCGACAACGTCAACGAGTTCGAGGAGCTCGCGATCATCCCGGACGACGCGCCGACCTCGATCCGATCACTGGTGCAGGTCTGACATGCGCATCGTCGTCGCCTCCGACAAGTTCAAAGGGTCGCTGACCGCGCCTGAGGTCGCCGCCGCGGTGGCCTCAGGCGCGCGCCGGATCGACCCTGCGATCGACGTTCTCGAGATCCCCGTCGCCGATGGCGGCGAGGGGACCGTGGATGCCGCGATCGCGGCGGGCTTCGAGGAGCGACGTGCGTACGTGACCGGCCCGACCGGTGAGCAGGTCGTCGCTCGCTATGCGGTTCGCAGTGACGAGGCGGTCGTGGAGATGGCACAGGCATCCGGTCTCGACCTTCTTCCGGGCGGACGAAAGGATGCCACGGGCGCGACCAGTCTCGGCACGGGCGAGCTCGTGCGAGCGGCGTTGGATGCCGGCAGTCGCCGCATCGTCCTGGGTATTGGCGGAAGCGCGTCGACCGATGGCGGCGCGGGTCTGCTGCAAGGCCTCGGCGCACGACTGCTCGATGGTGCAGGTATCGAGCTGCCGCTGGGCGGCGGAGCCCTCGCCGCGCTGAAGACCGTCGACCTGTCGGGCTTGGACCCGCGCCTCTCTGGCGCTGAACTCGTCCTCGCGAGCGACGTCGACAACCCGTTGCTCGGGGAGAGCGGCGCCGCCGCTGTGTTCGGCCCGCAGAAGGGCGCGAGCGCCGATGACGTCGAGTCACTCGACCGGGCGCTCGAGCATTTCGTCGAAGTGCTCGGCCGTTCCGGCGGGGGGTTGAAGGTCCCGGCCGTCGAAGCCTCCGAACGCAAGGGCGCTGGCGCCGCCGGCGGTGTTGGATTCGCGGCCATCGCACTCGGCGCGGAGCGCAGGGCGGGCATCGATGTCGTCCTTGAGCTCACGCGTCTCGCCGAGCGTCTCGAGGGCGCCGACCTCGTCATCACCGGTGAGGGCAGTCTCGACGAGCAGAGCCTCATGGGCAAGACGCCGATCGGCGTCGCGCGTGCGGCTCAGGCCGCCGGCATCCCGGTGCACGTCATCTGCGGTCGATCCGCACTGGATGCTGCGCAGATCGGGGCCGCCGGGTTCTCCGGCGTGCACGCTCTCGCCGACCTCGAACCCGACTCCGAGCGCAGCATGGCTGACGCCGGCCGCCTGCTCGAGCAGGTCGCCGCACGTCTGCTCGGCGGCGCCGCGATCGCCGGTTCGCTGGACGGCATCCAGAGTCGCTGCGAACTCATCATCCGTGGCCGCGCGCTGATCGACGGCGAATTCCGCGACGCGCAGATCGGCGTGCGCGACGGACGGATCGTCTTCATCGCGGGAGCGGACGAGAAGCTGGATGCCGCACAGATCGTCGAGCTCGCACACGACGAAGTACTCATTCCAGGCCTCGTCGACACGCATGTGCACGTCAACGAGCCCGGCCGCACCGAGTGGGAGGGCTTCGAGTCCGCCACCAGGGCCGCGGCCGCGGGCGGTGTGACGACGATCGTGGACATGCCGCTCAACAGCATCCCGCCGACGGTCACGGTCGAGGCGCTGAACATCAAGCGCGCCGCAGCGCAAGACCGCGTCTTCGTCGACGTCGGATTCTGGGGCGGCGTGGTCCCAGGGAACCTCGATGACCTGCCGGGCCTGCACGCGGCCGGCGTCTTCGGGTTCAAGTGCTTTCTGCTGCCGTCGGGAGTCGACGAGTTCCCCGAGGTCTCGATCTACGAGATGCGGCGGGCGATGGCATCGATCGCTCAGCTCGGGTCGTTGCTCGTGGTGCACGCAGAGGATGCCCACATCATCGAGGAGTCCGTGCAGCCCGGAGGGCGCGAGTACGGAGACTTCCTCGCATCCCGTCCGCGATCGGCGGAGGATGCCGCGATCTCCGAGGTCATCCGCGGAGCCATCGACACCGGCGCCCGCGCGCATATCCTGCACCTCTCGAACGGCGACTCGATCGGACGTCTCTCCGTGGCCAAGGCCGAGGGCGTCGACATCACGGTCGAGACCTGCCCGCATTACCTGACCCTCGCCGCCGAGGATATCCCGGCCGGAGCGACGGCGTACAAATGCTGCCCGCCGATCCGAGAAGACGACAACCGCGACGAGCTGTGGCACGGACTCCTTGACGGCACGATCGACTACGTCGTCTCAGACCACTCGCCCTCGACGCCCGAGATGAAGTACGCCGGTGACGGCGATTTCTCGGTCGCGTGGGGCGGGATCGCCTCGCTCCAACTCGGCCTGCCGCTGATGTGGACCGAGGGCCGCCGCCGCGGTGTGCGCCTCGCCCGGATCGTCGAGCTGATGTCGTCATCCCCCGCAGACCGCATCGGGCTCGCCGGCAAAGGACGCATCGCGGTGGGCGCGGCAGCCGACTTCGCCGTCTTCGCACCGGAGGAGACCTTCGCTGTGGATGCCACCTCTCTCGCCCACCGGCATCCCGTAACCCCCTACGACGGCCGTGAGCTGACCGGGGTGGTGCGCGCCACGTACCTCGCCGGTCGCCTCATCGACCAGGACCAGCCCCGCGGCCGGCTGCTGCGCCTCCCGCGGATCGAGATCGGAGCACCCGCATGATCAACACGTCCGAAGAACTCGAGGTGGGTCAGCCCGCCCCCGACTTCGCCCTTCCGGATGCCGCAGGCAACACGGTGCGGCTGTCGGATCTGCGCGGCGGACCGGTGATCGTCTACTTCTATCCGGCGGCATTCACTCCGGGCTGCACGACCGAGGCGTGCGATTTCCGTGACAACCTGGCGTCGCTTCAGGGCGCCGGATACACAGTGCTCGGCGTCTCGCCCGATCCTGCCTCGAAGCTCGCGCAGTTCGCTGATGCCGAGCAGCTCGCGTTTCCGCTGCTCGCCGACGAGGATGCCGAAGTCGCGAAGGTCTGGGGTGCGTGGGGTCAGAAGACCGTGAACGGCCGCACCTTCGACGGACTCATCCGCTCGACAGCTGTCGTCGACGCCGACGGGCGCGTGAGCGCGGTCGAGTACAACGTCGACCCGAACGGTCACGTCGCGCGGCTGCGCGCGGCACTGGGCATCCAGGGCACGAGAGGCAGCTGAGAGTGATGGAGCTTGCAGAGTTCAACACGGCGGATCGCGAGGCGGCGATCGCGGTGCTGCGTCCCTGCGTCGATGTGACGCGGTGGTGCGAGGGCATCGTCGATCAACGTCCTTTCGCGTCGATCGACGCGCTCGTGTCATCCGCAGCGGAGGTGGCGTCGCCGTTCCGCAGCGATGAGGTCGAGGCCGCACTCGCCCACCACCCGCGCATCGGCGAACGCGCCGACGGCGACTCGCGCGAAGCGTCGATGTCGCGATCCGAGCAGGCTGGCGTTGACCCGGCGGATGTCGCGGTGCAGCAGGCTCTGCGAGAAGGAAATCACGCCTACGAGGAGCGTTTCGGCCGCGTTTTCCTTATCCGTGCGGCTGGGCGCTCGGCCGCGGAGATCCTCACGACGCTTCGGACCCGTCTCACACACACCGACGACGAGGAAGAGCGCGTCGTCGCCGGGCAGCTGCGCGAGATCGCGCTGCTCCGATTGAAAGGAGTCATCACCGCATGACTGTCTCCCACATCACTACGCATGTGCTCGACGCCGTGCAGGGGGTTCCCGCTCCCGGCATCGAAGTGCAACTGTTCGCCGAGAAGGCAGGCCAGTGGTCGGTCATCGCCGAGGCGGTGACCGATGCCGACGGCCGTGCGAAGCGGCTCGGCCCCGAGCGGCTCGACGCAGGCATCTACCGGTTGCGTTTCGACACCGGTGCGTACTTCGCTGCCAGTGACACCCCGACCTTTTTCCCTGAGGCTCTGCTCACGTTCCTCGTCGATGAGGAACGGCCGCACTACCACGTGCCGCTTCTGCTGAGCCCGTTCTCCTATTCCACTTACCGAGGAAGTTGAGTACCGCACATGTCTGACACCCTGATCGCCCCTGCTCCGACTGAGGCAGGCACCGGAACCACGGCATCGAGCCGCATCGTCCTTGGCTCTAACCAGTACGGCAAGGCCGAGGTGCGCCTCGTCAAGATCACCCGCGACAGCCCCCGGCACGAGATCGAGGACCTCAACGTGACCTCGCAGCTGCGCGGCGATTTCGAGGCCGTGCACCTCGAGGGCGACAACGGCCACTGCGTCGCTACGGACACGCAGAAGAACACCATCTACGCGCTCGCCCGCGAGGGGATCGGATCGCCCGAGAAGTTCCTGCTGCGACTGTCAGATCACTTCATCGGCTCGTTCGACTGGGTCAAGGGCGGCCGCTGGGCTGCCGAGAGCTACGACTGGAACCGCATCGAGGTCGACGGTCGCGAGCACGATCACTCGTTCGTGCGCAGCAATCAGGAGGTGCGCACCGCGCTCGTCGTCGGCATCGGCGACGAGCGCCACATCGTGTCAGGACTCAAGGACCTCACGGTGCTCAAGAGCACCGAGTCCGGCTTCCAGGGGTACCCGAAGGACCCTTACACAACTCTGCCCGAGACCAGTGACCGCATCATGTCGACCGACATCGCTGCGCGCTGGCGCTTCACCGAAGGCGCGCGCGACGTCGATTTCAATGCGGTGTACGAAGACGTCAAGCGGATTCTGCTCGCCGAGTTCGCGGCGCGTTACTCGGCTGCGCTTCAGGCCACGCTCTTCGACATGGGTCGTGCGGTGCTCGAGGCTCACCCTGAGATCGCAGAGATCCGCATGTCGATGCCGAACAAGCATCACTTCGTCGTGGACCTCGCACCCTTCGGGCTCGACAACCCGAATGAGGTCTTCTTCGCCGCGGACCGCCCCTACGGGCTCATCGAGGCATCCGTGACGCGCGAGGACGAGGCTCCCGCCGAGCACATCTGGGAGGCCGTCTCGCCGCTCTGCTGAGCGCGGGCGTCGCGCGCGGCGCCTCATGCGGATGGGAGAAGGATCTCACGGGTTCAGCGGTTGTTCCACCCGGGAAATCCTTCTCCCATCGCTGCGCTCACGAACGCACGGGCTACGCGCCGGTGCAGTACCGCAGCTCGACGTCGGAGTGCACGTTGACGTCGCCCGGCGCCGCGGACATCGACGACACAGTCGCCGGGTTCGTGGCCGGGCAGTCCGCCGACTCCGTCTTGATCGCGTTCAGTCCGAGCTCTTCGAGCTTCGCGACGGCGGCATCCACTGTCCACCCCGTCACATCCGGAAGGGTGACCCGCCCGCTAGCGACGACGAGATTCACGACGGTCTTGGGGGCGACTTTGGCGCCCTCCTTCACGTTCGTGACCTCGAGGACGGTGTCGGCCTGACTTGCCGGATCATTCCGCGGAGTCACACTGCCGAGCTCCAGACCGACGTCGGTGAGCGCCTGCTTGGCCGCGGCCTGGGAGAGGCCTACGAGAGACGGCACCTCGACGGTTTCGGCTCCGGTGGACACGTACAGCGTCACCCGCTGGCCGATCTTCACAGATTGTCCCGCTACCGGGTCGGTGCGGATCACGTTGTCCTGCGTGACGTCGGCACTCGACTCGTAGACGATCGCCGACTGCAGATCCAGATCGAGCAGCTCATCCTGCGCGCGCTCGTACGACACATCGACGAGGTCGGGCACGAGCCTGGCGTCTGCAGGTGCCTGTTCGCCGCGCGGCATCATCAGCACCCACAGCAGGACCGAGACGAGCAGCACTGCCAGCAGCGCGACACCCGCCCAGATCCACGCCACGGGCGGACCGGACTGCGTGCGCGTCATCGTCGTATCGGTGCTGAGCTGCCGCAGCGAGCGGGCCGTCTCCTGGGCCTGGCGCGGGCTCGGGCCGTAGAGCTCGCTGGTGAGAGCTCCGAGTTCCTTCTTGGTCGGCGCCTTGCCCGACATGGCTGAGTCGAGCGCGAGACGGAAGCTCGCGGCATCCGGGTACCGCTGGTAAGGATCCTTCGCCAGCGCACGCAGCACGATCGGATCGAGTGCTCGCGGTGCATCCTCATTGACCTCGGTCGGCGGCAGGGGGGCTTCGCTCACGTGCTGGTACGCGACAGCGACCGGGGACTCGCCGCGGAACGGCTGACGGCCGGTGAGCAGTTCGTAGAGCACCACGCCTGTCGAGTACACATCGGTCCTGGCATCCACCGGCTCGCCCTTGGCCTGCTCAGGCGAGAAGTATGCGGCTGTTCCTAGGATCTGCGTCGTCTCGGCCACTGTCGACGACGAATCCGACACCGCGCGTGCGATGCCGAAGTCCATGACCTTGACCTGGCCCCTGTCGGTGACCATGACGTTGCCGGGCTTGATGTCGCGATGGACAACTCCGGCGCGGTGCGAGTAGTCGAGCGCTTCGAGGATGCCGTCGACGTACCTGATCGCGTCGTCGGCGGGGACGGGGCCCTCGGCGATGATGTCTTTCAGAAGCCGACCGCTGACGAGCTCCATGATGATGTACGGCTCGCTGGCAGCGCCCGCGCTGCCGGAGGTCGACGGGTCTCCCGCATCGAAAACGCGCACGATCGACGGATGCGACATGCGTGAAGCAGCCTGCGCCTCCATCCGAAAGCGCGTGCGGAACGCGGTATCGCGGGCGAGATCCGGGTCGAGGATCTTGATGGCGACGTCGCGCCCGAGCGTCATGTCGTAGCCGCGATAGACCTTCGCCATTCCGCCATGGCCGATGAGTTCACCAACGCGGTATCGCTCAGCGATGATGCGCGACTCTTCAGACACAGTGCTTTCCCCCTGGAATGACGATGGTGTGGACTACGTAAAGGTAAGGTCAGCCCGCGTCTTCTTCGTTACCGCCATTGTCGGGAGTGGGCTGACCCGGGGTGATGGTGACCGACATCTGCGGGGAGACACCCGACTCGCGCTGGTCAGCGCCGCCGCCGGAGCACAGTGCGGTGTACGTTGCCGTGGCCTGTAGCCCTGCGCCGCCGAGCGTGATGTCCGCGCTGCGGGTGCCTGGGTCGAAGGTGCGCGCGGTGCTGCCATCGGTGAAGGTCGCGTTCGTGATGCTCACCTTGTAGCCGCTGAGATTTCCCGTGCCGCTCGGGCAGGTGAAGTTCGTCCAGTTCAGCGTCACAGTTGTGCCCGTGATGGGGTCGCCCGTGATGGTCGGAGCGTTCTGCGGTGCGCCGATCTGCACACGGTCTGCGAAGAGCGTGAGCGTGATGGATGCACCCTGCTCGAGGTCACCGCGCGGGTTCACCGACTCGACAGTGCCGACCTTGTCGTCGGAGGGAGCTGCCGTCGAACCGGTCTGGCACACTGGCGCGAGCCCAGCCGCAGTGGCCTTCGCGATGGCATCGTCACAGCTGAGACCCACCAGGCCCAGTGCGTCGACGCTGACGCGCGTCGCCTCGGGCGTGGGTGTGTTCGTCGTCGGCTTCGCCGACGGTTTCGCGCTCGTGGCCGGCGCGGAAGTGGACGTCTGACCGGCGTCAGGGCTGCCAGGGTTCAGAAGCGCGAAGAGCGTTCCGCCCAGCACGAGCACCAGCAGTACGATCAACGCGATCAACGGCCAGGTCCACGCGCTGCGCTTCTTCTTGCCGTCCTCTTCAGCGACCTCATCGGTGGGCACCTGAGCGGTCGTCGGCAGGATGCGCGTGGCGCCGTCGTCTCCGGTTGTGAGAAGACGCGTGGCGTCATCGCCGGCGACTCCGCCGGTTGCGATGGCGGGAACCGCGATCGCGGCGGAGTTCAGGTCGCCACGGCGCAGGGCCTGCGCAGCACGTGCGACGGTCGCAGCCGATGACGGCCGGTCGGCCGGCTTCTTCGCGATCATCGCCATGACGAGGTTCTGCACGGGGATCGGCACGGTCGGCGGCAGCGGCGGAGGCTGCTCATTGATCTGCGCCATCGCGATCGCGACCTGCGACTCACCCGTGAAGGGACGCTTGCCTGCGAGGCATTCGTACGCGACGATTCCCAGCGAGTACGTGTCGGTCGCGGGGGATGCCGGATGACCCGATGCCTGCTCGGGGGAGAGGTACTGCACCGTTCCCATGACCTGACCAGTGGCCGTCAGCGGCACCTGGTCGGCGATGCGGGCGATGCCGAAGTCAGTGATCTTGACGCGGCCGTCCGGGGTGATCAGCAGGTTTCCCGGCTTGATGTCGCGGTGCACGAGGCCTGCGGCGTGCGCCGCCTGCAATGCCGATGCCGTCTGAGCGACGATGTCGAGCGTCTTGTCGGCGCTCAGTGAGCCATCGCGCTCGATGATCGTGGAGAGGGCCTCGCCCGGAACGAGCTCCATGACGAGGAAGGCGCTGCCGTTCTCCTCGCCGTAGTCGAACACACTCGCGATGCCCTCGTGGTTGACGAGAGCGGCGTGCCTGGCTTCGGCGCGGAAGCGCTCGAGGAAGCCAGGATCCCCCATGTACTCGTCCTTGAGGATCTTGATGGCGACGGTTCGCCCGATGACATGGTCGGTCGCTTCCCAGACCTCACCCATGCCACCGATCGCAATACGCGACTGGAGCTCGTATCGACCACCGAACGACACACCCTGCGTCGGCCTCATCTGTTAAGCACCGCCTCAATGATCTTCTTCGCGATCGGGGCGGCGAGCGTGTCACCGGATCCCGACTGTCCCATACCGCCGCCGTTCTGGACGACGACCGCCACTGCAACCTGCGGATCGTCCGCAGGTGCAAAGCCGGTGAACCATAACGTGTATGGCTCATCGCCGTCGTTCTCGGCCGTTCCCGTCTTACCGGCAACGTCGATTCCGTCTATTCTTGCACCTTGTGCCGCGCCATCCCTGACGCTTGCCACCATGGATTTCGTGACATCGTCCGCAACATCAGCCTCAGTCGCACGGCCGAACTCCTCGTTCGGGTATTCGCGCACCGTCGAGAGGTCGTTGCCGATCACGGCATCCACCAGCTGGGGTTTCATCACCACTCCGTCGTTGGCGAGCCCTGCAGAGATCATCGCGACCTGAAGGGCGGTGGCGGTGACCTTACCCTGACCGAAACCGGTCAGGGCCGTCTGCGCATCGTCGAGCACGCGCGGGTAGCTGGAGGCTGCCGTCGTCAGCGGCGTCTCGAACTCCTGATTGAAGCCGAACTTCTCAGCCATCTTGAAGATCTCCTGGCTGCCGAGTTCGACTGCCAGCTCTGCCATCGGGATGTTGCAGCTGAGCTTGACCGCATCGGCGATCGTCACGGTCGGTCCATCGCCGCACGTGCCGCCCCAGGCGTTCGACACCTGTGCGGTGGAGCCGGGGAGGGTGTATCGGGCCGGGTTCGGGAGGGTCGACTCTGGCGTCCACTCTCCGGTGGCGTACGCGGCAGCGGCGACGAGGACCTTGAAGGTCGATCCGGGAGGGCTGGTCTGGTTCGTCGCGGCGTTGATGAGCGGATTCGGCTTGAGCTCGTCGAGGGCGTTGTACGCCGCATCGGCCTCGTTCGCACTGTGGACGGCGATCTGGTTCGCGTCGTAGCCAGGAGTGGAGACCATCGCCAGGACTCGACCAGTGGCCGGTTCTATCGCGACGGCCGCGCCTTCCAGTTCGCCGAACGCTTCATACGCGGCGCGCTGAGCGGCGGCATCCAGGGTCAGTTCGACGCTGAAGCCGGTCTGTGGCTGACCCGAGACGATGCGTTCGATCTCGGAGAGGAACGCGCCGGCGCCGGTGCCCGAGAGTTCGGCGTTCAACGCGCGCTCGATCCCGGTAGACGACTGCAGCGCGGGGTTGAAGTAACCGGTCACATCCGACCACATCGGTGAATCGGCGTACACGCGCTGATACTGGAACTCGTCGTTCGTCGGCACTGAGGTCGCGATCGGCATGCCATCGACGATGATCGACCCGCGCTGGATCTCGTAGCTGTCCAGCAGTGACCGCGTGTTGCGCTCGGACTGCGCGAGGCTGTCGGCCTGCACGACCTGGATCCAGCTGGTCGCCACGAACAGCGAGAGGAACATGAACAGCATCACGATGCTGAGCCGGCGCATTTCTTTCGTCATCAGCCGATCACCACCCGAGGCTGGCGGCGCACGCCGTCGGAGATGCGAAGCAGCAGAGCGACGATCAGCCAGTTGGCGACCAATGACGATCCACCGGCGGCCAGGAACGGCGTCGTGAGGCCGGTGAGCGGGATGACGCGGGTGACGCCGCCGACCATGATGAACACCTGCAGGGCGATCGTGAACGACAGGCCGGTTGCGAGGAGCTTGCCGAAGTCATCCTGCCCTGCGACACCGATGCGCAGACCACGGCTGACGAAGACCATGTACAGGCAGAGAATGGCGAACAGCCCGATGAGTCCGAGCTCTTCGCCGAGGCTCGGGATGATGTAGTCGCTCTGCGCCAGCGGCGTGATCTGCGGGCGGCCCTGGCCGAGGCCGGTGCCGATGAGACCACCGTGTGCGAGGCCGAAGATGCCCTGCACGAGCTGGAAGCTGCCGCCCTGTGCGTCGATGATCTCGGGATTGAAAGCATCCAGCCAGTTCGTGAAACGCCCCTGCACGTACGCGAGGATCTGCGTGGCGACCAGCACTCCGGCCGCGACCATCGCGAGACCGATGAGCACCCAGCTGGTCTTGCCGGTGGCGACGTAGAGCATCGCGATGAAGAGGCCGAAGATGAGCATGCCGGTGCCGAGGTCGCGCTGGGACACGATGATTCCGAGCGAGAGGACCCAGACGACGATGACCGGGCCGAGCTCGCGCATCCGCGGCCAGGTGATCCCGAGGAATCGCTTGCCGACGGACGTCAGGCTCTCACGGGTGCGCACGAGGTAGCCCGCGAAGAAGATCGCAAGGCAGATCTTGGCGATCTCGCCGGGCTGGAACGCGAACATCCCGCCGATCGAGACCCAGACGTCGGCGTTCGCGCCAGTGGCCCCCAGGCCCGGGACGAACGGCAATAGCAGCAGCAGGATGCCGGCAAGGCCGAACAGGTAGGTGTACCGGAACAGGATCCGGTAGTTGCGCAGCACGATGACCACGACGATGGCCCCAGCCAGCGAAATCGCCGTCCAGGCGAGCTGCTTGGTCGAGTATGCCGTCCAGCCGGTGTAGTTCTTGGCGATGTCGATGCGGTAGATCATCGCGATGCCGAGACCGGTGAGGAGCGTCGCGATGGGCACAACGAACGGGTCAGCATCAGATGCGACGAACCGCAGCACGATGTGCAATGCGAAGACGAGCACCGCGAGGCCGCCGCCGATGAAGAGGATGAACGGGTCGATGAAGCCGAGCGCGCCCAGCTGCACCAGCGCGAGGGCTGCACCGCTGATGGCGCAGGCGAACAGCAGGAGCCAGAACTCACGGTTGCGCTGAGTCTGGGGCAGTCGCATCCGCTTGAGCGCTTTGACGACAGCGGTATCGGCGACGACGTCGGTGGTCATCCGATCACCTCGACATCCGTTTCGTGCGCAGCGCCCTGCGGAGTCGACGTCGGCACCGGCGTCGGGGCCAGAGGTGGAGGCGTGGGAGTGGGCGTCGACGAGATCTCGCCGGTGACCGCCTCTTCACCCGCGCGCAGACGGTCGACGATCGCCTGCGCGTCAGAAAGCGAGCGGGCATTGATCGTGCGCTCGACAGACGCGCGTTGGTACGGCGGGAGGTTCGCGAGCAGGATGCCGGTGTCTTCGATCTCGGTGGAGAGCGAGATCGGTCCGATGTTCTGCTGCACGCCCTGGAAGATCACGACGCTGTCTTCATCGGCACCCACGAAGTAGCGGGTCTGCGTCCAGTTGTAGGCGAGGAAGCCGCCGCCCGCGAGAGCGAGCACGACGATGACGAGGGCAGCGATCCATCCGGCTCGGCGACGTTTCGCGCGCCGGCGATCTTCTTCGATGAGCTCTTCGAGGTAGTCGGCGGCCGGTTCGAAGTGCGAAGGATCGTTCGCGGCCTGACGGACCGGATGCAGCCAGCTGGTGCGGACCGCGCGCGCCGGCGGGATGAGGACGCCCGAGGGGGTGGACGCGGCACCGACGATGGTCGGCGTGCCGGAGGAGAGCGGGTGGTGACCGCCGGTCTCCACGATCACGATGGTGACGTTGTCTGGTGCACCGCCGTCGAGAGCCTGCTTGAGCAGGTTGTCGGCCGTGCGTCCCGGCGTGAGGTCCAGACGCATCGCCTTGAGGATGTGTGCTTCGTCGACGACGCCGGAGAGCCCGTCCGAGCAGAGCAGCCAGCGGTCGCCGGGGAGCGTCGGCATGACGAAGAGGTCGAGCTCGGGGTCGTTGTCCATGTCACTGAGCACGCGCATGAGCACCGAGCGGCGGGGATGGTACCTGGCTTCTTCTGGAGTGATGCGTCCGGAATCGACGAGGCGCTGTACGAAGGTGTGGTCGGCGGTGATCTGCGTCAGCTCGTCGTCGCGGTAGAGGTAGATGCGCGAATCGCCGATGTGACCGATGACGGCGTGGTCGTCGACCATGACGATCGCGCTGACCGTGGTGCCCAGGCCCGCGAGCTCTGGCCGCTCTTTCGCCGCGCGGATGAGGTCGCCCGCCGCGGTGGTGACTGAGGCCTGGAGCTCGGCCTGCGCGTCATCGGTCGATGCGAATGCCTGATCGAGCTGCTCGAGCTGGTGGATGGCGATGCTGGACGCCACGTCTCCACCGGCGTGACCGCCCATGCCGTCGGCGACCACGAAGAGGTTCGCACCGGCATAACCGGAGTCCTGGTTGTTGGACCGGACCTTCCCGGTGTGGGAGATCGCGGATGCGGATCCTTCGAAGACCATGCCGGCTTCAGGCTCGCAGCTCGAAGGTCGTGGCGCCGACCTTGACGGCGTCGCCGACACTGATCGATGCCGGAGCGCTGCCGAGGCGCTTGCCGGCGAGGAAGGTTCCGTTCGTCGAGTCGAGGTCCTGGATCGCCCAGTTGTCGCCGCGCACCAGCAGCAGGCGGGCATGGTGACTGGACGTGTAGTCGTCGCGGATGACGAGCGCGGATTCGCTCGAGCGGCCGATGGTCATCGATTCGTGCCCCAGGGGCAGTTCGAGGCCGGCTTTCGGACCAGAGGTGATGACGAGCTTCGACACGCTGGAGGTCGTGGCGGGGGAACCGTTCTTGGGTGCGGCCTTGGGTTTCGCATCGCGGGTCGGGGCCGCAGCCGCGGGGGCGCCGGCGGATGCTCCGGCCGGGAGCTTTCGCACCTTCACGCCGAACAGGTCGGCGCGAAGAGAGTAGACGACGCCGAAGACGAAGAACCACAGCAGCACCAGGAAGCCGATGCGCAGCAGCAGGAGGACGAGTTCACTCATCGTGCGCCTCCGTTGGCCGCGACGGCGATCACACGGAACACGAGGTCTGTGCGGCCGATCGTGATCGTGGTGTCAGTGGGCAGCGGCGCTTCGCGCACCTTCTCCCCGCTCACCTTCGTGCCGTTGGTCGAGCCGAGGTCGCGCATCATGGCGCGCTCGCCGTCCCAGAGGATCTCGACGTGCTTGCGGCTGGATCCGGCATCCGAAATGGTGATGTCGGCGTCGCCGCCGCGGCCGATGACAGTCCGCGCCTTGGTGATGGGGTGGCGACGCCCGTCGACGTCGACCACTGCCTGCCAGCTGACGCGGCCTTCGGCGGTGCCGGAGCCCACGCGCACAGTGCCGGTCGCGACCTTCTCGTCGGCTTCGAGCGCGATCGAGAGCGGGCCGGCGAAGCTGTACCCCTGGGACTTCGCGTGCTTGGTGAGAAGCGCATGCAGTTCGTCAGTCAATGCGCCGCCGAGCCCGCGCATCCGATCCAGATCATCGGAGCTCAGACGCACCAGGTAGCTGTTCGGAGCGATGATGCGGTCGCGGCTGACGACGGCGGCCTTGATGTCGGCCTCGCGGCGCAGAGCGGACGCGATCTCCACCGGCTGGATGCCGCTGCGGAAGGTCTTGGCGAACGCACCGTTGACGGCGCGCTCAAGACCCTTCTCAAAGCTGTCAAGTAGTCCCACTGGGCTCCTCTGGCATGGCGGTGGTAGACATATCGTAGCCAGGTGACCTGGACGTGTGCCGTTCCGGAGTCCTCTTGTGGCGTTCTTGACGGATGAAATCGCGTGATATCCTCGTGAAGTTGAGTTCTTCGGAGCAAGACGCTCGCGCGAGTGGCGGAATGGTAGACGCGCTGGCTTCAGGTGCCAGTGTCCTTATGGACGTGGGGGTTCAAGTCCCCCCTCGCGCACAGCGAGTGAAAAGCCCCCGATCTGGGTTCCAGATTCGGGGGCTTCTTCGTGCCCGCATGACGGATGCGCGCGCGATACACCATCGGAGCTTCTTCTAAGGAAACAGCAGGATCTCACGCGTTCACCTTCCGGTCACGGCTGAGTCATCCGGTGCTGGTTGGTTCGATGACGTCCGCGCGTTTTCCCAGCACCCCGATTCCTGGCGCGGACTCGTCGGAATCGGCATCCCGAGGGAAACTCCGTGTCATTTCAGTCTTTGCTGCGTCCTACCGCTGCTGTCCTCCTCGTCGGCGCGCTCATCGCGGCACCGGTCGTACCGGCTTACGCCGCTGGGCCTTTGGAGGGAGTCGGCGGTGATGGTACCGCTGACGTGCCCTACCTCATCGGGTCGGCGGGAGAACTCGACGCAATGGCGTCAGCAATCAACGCGGATGCAGATGCGTATGCCGGTGCGTACTACCAGCTGACCGCAGACATCGCCTACGAGGGTCGTGCTTTCGCTGGAATCGACCGGTTCACGGGAGTCCTCGACGGCGCAGGCTTCACCATCAGCGATATCGTCTACGTCCCCAGTTCCGCGAGCACCGAACTCGCCCTCGTTCGTGCGCTTGACGGCGGTGTCATTCATGATCTCGGTCTCGACGGGGTAGTGGGTCAGAGCGACGACGGACAGCGCGTGGCGGGCATCGCTGTCGATGCGATCAACGGCGCTCGAGTGGAGGGCAGCGCGGTCCGCGGTGCCGTGCTCTCGACGGGGCACGACTACGCGGGCGGTATCGCTGCGACCGCCGACACCGACACCGTGATCACCGGAAACCGTGTGGATGCGTCGGTGACGAGTGCCCGCTATCCAGCGGGCATCGCCGGGTATGTGCGCAAGAGCGTGGAGATCACGAAGAACCTCGTGCGGGTCGACATCGCGACCACCGGTGCTGGTGCATTCGGTGGGATGGTCGCCGCGTACGCCGGTAACGCGAACTCGCAGCTGAATCCGGTCACCCGGATCGCGGAGAACGTCGTTCTCGGCGGATCAGTGAAGATCGCCAGCGGGGGCGACGAAGTGGAGATGGGCCGAGTGTTCTCGCGCCCGCGTGAGGCAGGATTCCTCACCGAGAACAACCTCGTGAATGACGGCGTTCTCTTAGATGGTCAGGCACCGGAAGGCCCAGGTCCGTTCAATAAGAACGGCACTGCCACCTCAGCCGACGACCTTGCCGTCCAAGCCACGTATGAGTCGCTCGGCTGGGACTTCTCCAGCCCGTGGCGCTGGGATTCCGTCCTGAGTCACCCCATCCCGGGAGCCTTCGAGTCACTCCCCGAGGGACCGATCTCCGGTGTCACCGGAGATGGCTCAGAAGAGGCCCCGCTTCAGATCCGTACCGCCGCGAACCTCGATTCGGTAGCGACGGCGATCAACAGCGAGCCGGATTCCTACCAGAGCGCGCACGTCGTGCTCGCAGCGGACATCGACTACGGCGGGAACGAATTTCCGGGTATCGACCTGTTCTCCGGAGTCTTCGACGGTGCAGGACACGTACTCACGAACATCACTTACGGTGCCGGGTCCACTGACGAGCGCGGTCTGTTCCGCGTTCTCGATGGGGGAACCGTGCGCGATCTGGCCATCGATGGGCTGACGGTGCACAACAAGGCCAGTGCGCGCGTCGCTGGCATCGCTGTGCTCGCCGAGAACGGTGCGCGCTTGGAAGGCAACTCCGTGCGCAACGCGGACCTGCTGTCAGGGCACCAGTACACCGCGGGCATCGTCGCCGATGCGAAGTCCGGCACCGTCGTGACCGACAACCACGTGCATGGCACGTTCGCCAGCGCACGTTACCCGGGAGCAGTCGTCGGCTACGCGCACAACGACGTGCAGATCACTCGCAACCTCGTCGAAGCGATCGTTCACTCCCGCGGTGCTCGTGCACACGGTGGCATGGTGCTCTCGTATGCAGGTGCGATGTCTGCGGGCGCTGGCGACACCCTGATCACCGGGAACGTCGTGCACTCCGGCATGGTCACCTACGACAACGGCGGTACGGGCATTCAACTCGGACGCGTGATTGCCATGCCGAGGACGCCGGGGTTCGTGATCGACGGCAACCTCGCGAACACCGCAGTGACCCTGGCGGGTGTGCAGGTCGAAGGGCCTGGCGAGCAGAACATGCACGGCACCGACACGTCGTACGCCGAGCTGTCGAAGCGCGAGACGTACGAGGCTCTCGGATGGAATTTCGACAGCCATTGGCGCTGGGACGACGCATCGCAGCATCCAGTGCCTGTGCTTTCGGGCGCGACCACGACGCCGATCGTCCCTCTTCCCGAGGCCGAACCGGACCCGATCACGCTTGACGGACTTGAGGGCGTCGGCACGCCGAGCGATCCGTACCAGATCGCTTCGGCCGACCACCTTGTGCGTGCACAGGATGCGATCAATGAGGATGCCAGCACGTACGCCGCGCGGAACTTCCGGTTGACAGCGAACATCGACTTCGCGGGTGGGGGTTTCACGGGAATCAACCTGTTCAGCGGCGTATTCGACGGCGCGGGTCACAAGATCTACAACATCACCTGGGCCCCTGGGTCGCAGGACGGGCTGGCGATGTTCCGGACCCTGCGGGGTGCGACGGTGAAGAACCTCACGATCGATGGGCTCGCGGTCCGCGATCCCGCGGACGTCAGGCTCGCGGGAATCGCGCTCGATGCGCGCGACGGAACGGTTCTTGATGGAAACGCCGTGCTCGGCGCCAACCTCCAGACGGGAAACGCGTACGTCGCTGGCCTCGTGGCCGACGCGCAGGACGGCGTCCGCATCACGAACAACTGGGTGACCGGCACTTACGACAGCGCTCGCTATCCCGCAGCGCTCGTCGGCTATGCCCGGTTCGGGATCGAGGTGCGCAACAACCTCGTCCGCGCCCACGTCGAGTCGGGTGGTGCTCGTGCATACGGTGCCATGGTTGTCGCGTACCAGGGCGGCTACTCCGAAGGACCCGTGTCCACTTTCTCTGAGAACGTCTTGATCGGCGGTGAGGTGGCCTATCGCGGTGGTCGCACCGACGTGGCCCCGGGTCGCGTAGCGGCGGTCCACCGCAGCCCCGGGTACGTCATGGAGAACAACCTCGCAGACGAGGGGATCCGCGTCGCAGGGAAGATTCCGTCGTCGCCGGGGGAGGCGAACATGCACGGAACATCCGTGCCAGCCACCGATCTTGCGATGAAGTCCACCTACGAAGGGCTCGGCTGGGACTTCAGCTCGGCCTGGCGCTGGGACGATGTGCTGCAGCATCCTGTTCCCGAGCGTGCCTATCTGTTCGGCGCCGGCACGGAGAGCACGCCGTTCGAAGTGCGCGGGATCGAAGACCTGGAGTTCCTCGCCAATGGCTCCAACAATGGCGACCCCACCCTCCGCGGGCCCGTGCACGTCATGCTCACCGGTGATCTCGATTTCGTCGATCACGCACCGTTCGTGGGACTCGACACCTTCTCCGGCACGTTCGACGGTCACGGTCACACGATCTCGAATATCGTTTACGCGCCCAGCGCGACCTCGACGTCGCTCGGCTTCATCCGTGACCTGTCCGGTACGGTGCGTGGCCTCACCCTTCGAGGCGTGACGGTCGCACCCGAGGACGGTGCCGCAGCATCTGGCCTGGTCGTGAGCGCGACGGGCACGGCGGATCGCCCGGCCGTCGTCGAAAGCACGACGATGACGAAGACGACCATCAACGCGCCGAACTCCCAGACGGCTGCTGGCCTGGTGGCGATGGCCTCATATGCTCGCGTCACGACGAATGACATCACCGCTGATGTGACGGCTTTGTCACCGGCTGTCATCATCGGCACCGCAGGCGCAGGCGCCGATGTCAGCGAGAACCTCGTGGCAGGCTCCGTCACCGCGACCGGCGAGACTTCGGGCGCCGCGCTTGTGGTCGGAACGAGCGCGGAAGCCAGCACGGTGTCACGGAACGTCGTGCTCGCGGGCACCGTTTCACACCCGCAGAGCGGCGATGAGTTCGCCGGACGGGTCGTCGGGGCATCGGCGGGCGAGGCCCTGCGCAACATCGCATCCGAGCAGATCGACGTCGCCGGCGGCACCGTTACGGGGCCGGGGGAGCGAGGCCGACACGGTGACGATGCAACCCTCTCCACGCTCATGGACCGGGGCACCTACGACGGGCTCGAGTGGGACTTCATGGACGGCTGGCGGTGGGACCCGACCGATCGTCGTGCTTTCGTGAAGCACCTGCTGCCTGAGCAGATGCCCAACCGCATCACCACGACATTCGCGGGCGATCCCCAGACACAGCGCGGGTTCTCCTGGTACCAGCTCGCTGATACCGACGCGCCCCAGGTCATTGTGAGCACCGACCGCGGGTTCGCATCGAGCACGCGCGTGCAGACGGATGCCGAGGTCCGCAAGACCGCCAGCGGTGAGAGCGTCTACCAGGCGGTCGCGACCGGCCTCGAGCCGGGGAACACCTACTACTACCGGGTCGGCGATTCGAACACGGGCCTGTGGAGCGGCACCGGAACGTTCGAAACCCCCGCTGGCGAGGGCGACTTCAGCTTCATCAACCTCACGGACACGCAGGCGAAGGCGAGCCAGGAAGCGGAGCTCTCGGCCGCCACTCTGCGCAAGGCGCTCGACTCCGTTCCCGACGCGGAGTTCGTCGTCCACAACGGCGATGTCGTGCAGGACGGACACATCGAACGGGACTGGATCGATCTGCTCGATACGTCGCAGGACGGACTGCTGCGCACCACCATCGCCCCGGCGGCGGGCAACCACGAAGACACGCAGAGCGCGTTCGTCGACCACTTCACGCTCGAGCATCCGAACGGGCAGGACACCACCACCGGCGCGTACTACTCGTACACGTACAACAACGCGCACTTCATGGTGCTGAACACGAACGAGGATGCCGGGCAGGCCATTTCGGACGCCCAGCTGGACTGGCTGAAGGAGGACGCACACACGGCGCGTATCAGTGGTGCCGAGTGGCTCATCCTCGTCATGCACAAGGGCGTTTACACCGCCGCGAGCCACGTCAATGACGCTGACGTGCACGCGCTGCGCCAGAAGCTGGTTCCGGTGATCGATGAGCTCGACGTGGATCTGGTGCTGCAGGGGCATGACCACTATTTCTCCCGCACCAAGGTGCTCGCGTCGTCGCCGGATGATGCGATGGCTGCCGAGCCCGTGGAAACGACCGTCTTCACTGAGGTCGTCAACGGCGTGCGCATCGAGTATTCCGTCTCTCCCGATGGGACGCTGTACTTCACACCGAACAAGGCGGGCGCGAAGCGCTACTCACAGGTCGCGGAGTCAGAGCTGTTCGACCTGGAGGCCTACCTCGGGCTGTTCGATCGCCTGGGTACTCCGCGTCAGGGGCCCAACGCGCAGACATTCAGCTCTGTCGATGTCACTGCCGACCGACTGACTGTCGAGACATTCCACATCACCGATGGCGGCAGCCCTCGCCGGGTCGAAGGGTTCGGCATCGATCGCCAGGTCGAGAAGGTCGCCGCACAGATCGCCGAGTTGCCAGAGGTCGAGCAGGTCAGCGCTGTGCACGCCGAGCGGATCGGTGATGTGCGCGCGGCAGTCAATGCCCTCACGTCCGCGCAACACGGCGTCCTCGACATCGCGAGGCTCGAGGCAGCAGAGCAACGTCTGCGCGAGATCCAGGGCCTGGCCAACACTGACGGCAGCATGGTCGCGTGGGCGGATGCTGAGGCGACTGAGCGTCAGCCGATCACTGTGCGCAATGACACCAAGCGCGACTTCACGGATGTCCCGGTCCGGCTCACGCTGGTCGACACTCCGGATGTGAAGGCCGATGAGATCGCTTTCACCGATGCGAACGCAGTGCCACTGTCATTCGAGGTGGAGCACTGGAAGCCCGGAGCGGTCTCGACCGTGTGGGTGAAGCTGCCAGAGTTGGCGCGGCTCAGCGCCCCCGTCGTGTGGGCCTACTTCGGAGGTGGCTCCGAGAACAATGACCCGACGGATGTCTGGAGCGGCGGCTACGCCCTCGTAGAGCACTTCGCGGGCGATCTCGCAGCCGGCGGCAAGCGTGTGGACTCGACAGGAAACGCCACCGGAACTCTCTCGGGCAGTGACTTGCGCGCGCAGGTCACGGATCAAGGCACGCGTGAAAGCCGATTCGACGGGGCGCGGCTCGACTACGCAGGCGACCTCGGAGGCGGATTCGCGAACCTCTCGGTCAGCGGAATCTACTCGTTCACACCTGAGGACCTCGAAGCCATGTCCGGTCTTGCCGGTGTCGTGACCAAGGGACGTCTCGGTGAAGACGACTCTGCCTTCGTGCAGGCGGTTGACGCCGCGGGCGGTAGCGTGTCTGCGCGCCTGGGGAGCTCGATCTTCGGCGCGACCGTGCCCGCCGACGGCAAACCGCACCTCGTCACGCAGCACTACGACGGCATGACGTACGCGGTGTTCGTCGACGGAGTGCAGCAGAGCGAGGTCATGGCGGAGAAGCGGCCGACCTTGTCCGACTTCGGTGTATCGACCACGATCGGCGACTTCCATAGCGATAACGCGCGGGCGGTATCGCCGTTCCGCGGGAACATCGATGAGGTGCAGATCGCTGGCATTCCGTTCGTACCGGAGTTCGAAGCCTTCCGATACGACAACTACTTCGGCGACGCGATCGCATACGGTGAGCGCACGGCGAAGGATGAAGACGCACTCGTCATCGCGCTCGGCAGTCCGCGTGACGGCACGGTGATCGAGGCCGGTAACACCACGTTCACGGGCGTGCTGAGCGAGCGGGCAACTGTGCGCGTGGAGGTCGCCGGCGAGGAGATGTATCGCGAGAGCGTCGATGCCGGGGAGTTCGAGATCGAAGCGCCGGTGTATGCGCTCGGCGAGCAGGCCGTCATTTTCAGCGCGTCCGTACGAGGGAAGCAGCCGGCTGTCGACGAGATCGTGCTCACGATCTCTGACACCGTCGCTCCGCTCGCGCCGCGACTTGAGCAGAGCGCAGCGGCGGGTGGCGTCACGCTCCGAGCTACGCCGCAGGCGGATAACCGGGAGCCGGTCGATGCCCAGTTCTTCACCAGTGCGGCTGTCCCGCTCGTTGAAGAGAACACTTCGGTCAGAGTGGGATCGACCGAAGATCGTGTGCCGACGGCTCTCACCCCTGCTTCGGGTGAACCAGCCGCGGACTATCTGCCGACGACGGTAGGAATGGACGCGAACCCGTTCCAGATCTATACGGTCGCTCTTTCGGAGGAGCAGGCCACCCAGCCCAAGTTTCACCTCACATGGTCGGGCACCGGGGATGACCGACGCGTCTCGGCATGGGTGTGGGACCACGGAGCGGCCCGTTGGATCCTCAAGGACTCCGCGTCGGATGCTTCAGGAGCGCAGATTCAGCTCGATGTCGATGCCACTGCGGCGGAGAACGCGGTCGGACCGGAGCGAACGATCGACATGTTGATCTGGCGCGGCCTCGTCGAAGAGCCGTGGGGAGGTGAGCGCGTCTACGAGCAGCATCCGGATGCTTCGGACTTCGACTGGGCATTCAACCACGTGCCCGACACTCAGCTCTACACGGAGTCGACGCCATGGATGATGACGGACATGTTCGAGCACATCGTCGACAACGCGGATGAGCGCAAGACCGAACTCGTCGTGCATGCGGGCGACTGGGTGAACCGAGAGTACTTGGATGATGAGTATCAGTGGAAGGCGGCCGAACCGTCGGCACGACTTCTCGAGGAAGCGGGCATTCCGCTGATGGTGTCGTGGGGTAACCACGACTACTCGGAGGAGCGCAACGGGCGACTGATGCTGGAGAAGTACTTCCCGATGGACCGGATGAAGGACGGTCTGGAAGGAACCCCGTTCACATTCGGGGACAGCTACGACATCGACAACTCGTTCTACACCGCCGAGATCGATGGGGCGAACCTGCTCTTCTTGTCGCTGAGCTATTGGTCGGCGAACACCGACGATGATCCGGGGATCGCCTGGGCGCGCGGCGTGATCGAGGCGCACCCAGAGCACACCATCATCCTTGCGACGCACGATTACATGCAGGCGCGTGACGCGGCTGACCCGTACAGCAATCCCCGGATCAACGACTTGCTCGTTGACCCGTACCCCAACGTGGCGCTCGTCCTCGCCGGGCACAACTCGGGCAGTTACGTGGCGGCTCGCGAGACAGATCACGGGACGCGATCGTACGGAATCCTCACGGATTACCAGACCCGGCCGTGGGGTGGACATGAGTTCCTCAAGAACCTCAGTGTCGACGCCGAGAACGGGCTGCTCTACGTGAACACCTACTCTCCATGGCTGGAGTCATGGACGTCGGATGGTCGCTGGCACTCTCCGATCTCGGAGGACGTCGTCCCCGGTTTCCACGGTGACGACTCGGAGAACTTCGTACTCGAGCTCGATCTGGGGGGTACGCAGACGCGGACCCTGTCAGCCGATGCGGTGACTCTCTCCACCGGAGTGCCCGCAGCCATCGGAGATCCGATTTCGCTCGTAGGGGCAGAGCACGCGGAGATCCGGATCAACGCCGAAGACGCGACTATGCGTACCGCGCTGCAGCGGGCTGCTGCTATCGAGACGATTGTCGTGCCGGCAGACGTCACGCACGAATGGTACGTCGAGCTCACGGATGGGGCCGGGCACGTCACCCGCAGCGCGACGGCCAGTTTCGTCGTCACAGCAGATCAGGACCCTGGGACGGATCCGGGAACCGACCCTGGGACGGATCCGGGAACCGACCCTGGGACCGACCCAGGAACAGGGCCAGGGGCCGGCGACGGTTCGTCTGGGTCGGGCGACGGTGAGGGGGCGGGGGCGTCGGATCCGTCCGGATCCGACGGAGACCCGCTGGCGCTCACCGGGCCGGCGCTCGCCATCTGGGTGATGATCGCACTCGCCTTGGCGCTGGGTGCTGCTGGCATCCTGCTGTACCTCCGTCGATTCCGAGGCGGAGTCGAGTGAGAACGAGGTAGACCCGCCTTATCGCCCAGCGCCCCGCGCCACGAACGCTTCGTAGTCGTCGCGCGAGCGCTGGGCATAGGCCCTGGCCCATTCGAAGAGCGCTTTGCCTGCGGTCTTTCCTGTGCCGAGGTATCCACTGATCTCGGCGGCTTGGGGAGCCTGTGCGTGCGCTCGGGCGAGAGTGATCGCGCAGGCCTGGGCATACGTGGCGAACGGGCCGTCTTCGAGGACCTCGATGGCGATGCCGCCCTTCATGTCATGGAACTGCCTGACATAGAGGTCGAGTTCGCCGACCGTCTCCTCCGTGCGGGTGAGTGATCCGAGGAAGGGGTCGCTGACGGCTTGCAGAATGCGCTGCATTGCGACCACGCGAGCTCCCTGACCGAACGCACCGATGAGAGCCTTCAGCTCGGCGGGTTGCTCGATGCCGCCGTAGTGCGCGAGCACGCTTTCCTCTGCCTGCTTCGACTGCAGGATCAGCGAGTTCCCGTCTCCGTCTTCGAACAGCGAGAGCGCGCATCGCGTACCGACGCTGCCGACTCCGACCACGCGGCGGATGACATCCACCCCCGTGTAATGGCGCAGCAGCATGTTGATGTCGGCGCCTGCAGTGAGCAGGTAACGCTGCATCAGGTCGGTGAGACGCTCGTGCAGTTCGTCTGTCACCGGCGCCATAGTCGGGGGAGTAGCGACGAAACGGAGCACACCGTGCTCGTCGCGCTGGGTGAGTTTGCGCGAGGCGCGCTCGCCGGTGCGCTTCTTGGCCTGTTTGATCGCACGATTGAACACCTTGCGCGACTTCGGGTCCATGCTCGCGGTACCCACCGTGGCGTCGAAGTGGGTGAAGTATCTCTGCAGGGGAGTGGCTTCGGCGGCCGCGTGCATCGCAATCGCGTACGTCGTCACCGCGGAGAGGACGGCGTCTCTTACGACACCTTCGTCACGTTCGGTGCTCTGCCCGGCGATCACCACGCTTGCGAGCAGCCGCTTCAGATCCCATTCCCACGGCGCCCACGCGGCCTCATCGAAATCGTTGAGGTCGAACACGAGGGTACGCTGCGGGGAGGCATAGAACCCGAAGTTCGCGACGTGCGCGTCGCCGCAGGATGGCACCAGGATGCCGGTGTGCGGCTCAGCGGCAAGATCCGCCGCCATGATCGCTGCGCCGCCGCGGTAGAAGGTGAACGGGTTCTGGCCCATGCGCTCCGCGCGCAGCGGGACGAGATCCTGAAGCCGGTTCACGTTCTGTTCGTCGATGATCCTCAGCGGATCACGTGCGGCATCGCCCATCGCAGCCAGCGAACTGCGGGGGAGAGCCTTGCGACGGTTCTCTCCGGACGCACGGCGCTCCGCGCGACTGGGCGGAAGGCTCGGTAGTGAGTGATTCATCGCGATCGCCCCTTCTGCGCCGGTTCCCCAAAAGCTATATCTCCCGGATGCCGCGGACAAGAGGCGCGCGGATCGCGGGCGCCGGGGTGCCGGTGCGCGGCGGCGGATGCCGGGATGGCGGGCGCGCGGGATGGAAAGCGGCGCTCCCGCGGCCGCGGCGCCCAGCGCGCAGTACGTCGAGCTCACGTTCGGTGAGCGGGCTGCGACGCGACACAGTGCGGCCGAAACGGGGCCGGTTGCGGCATGTGACAGACCTTCTGCGCCAGACGCCATAGGTCGGGCATCCCGCCAGATCCAACGGCTCGTGGCGTGGGACTGTCGCCTCGCGCACCGTCACCGTCGGAATGCGCACCCACCCTGATCGGGAGAGCATCCTTGGGCAGGATTGCGATCGGCTCGGCAGGCTCTCGTTGTCCTGCGCCGGACGCGACGAAGGGGTCATTCTCCTTCTCCGGGGCCATCACCACAGAGAGGGAGTTCACATGAACCTGAAGAAAATTGCTGGCCGGGGAGCTGCCGCGGCAGTTCTCGCCGTAGCACTCGTCGGCGGCGGCGCCGCCGCCGCGAACGCCGCCACTCAAGTAATGCCAACTTTTGGCGGCGGGTACGAGGGGTGGGTCAACGCCGGCGCTACGGCCGACAACTACACCCACAACGTTGCCATCGGTAACCCGACTAGCTGGCCATCGGTCGACTACCCGTTTAGCACAGGTGTGTCTTTCACTGCGCCCGAGCACACGACGTACACGAGCGCGAACGTCGAGTGGCAGACATATGACGGGACCGGCTACTCGCCGATCCAGTCGGTTGCCAGCTGCACGCTGAGCGCAGACAAGACCGTCATTACATGCCCGGAGTCACCCTACGTGATGCCAGGTATGCCGGCCGATGGCGTGAACAACCCCGCTATCTATTTTTTCGCGCCGGGAGTAGCTGCAGCCGCTGACGCACCGGGTGGCACGTACACAACGTACGCGACCCTCACCCCGAACGACCCACTAATGACTGGCGGCACCACCACCAGCACAATGACGATCATTCCGGCGGCAGATACGCCCATGATTGATCCCGTTGTGGGGGCATCTGCCGCTGGCGTTGGTGTGCTTGGTGCAGCCGCGTTCTTCATTATGCGTCGTCGCTCGGCGACCTCTGCTTCTTAATCGACGCAGGTAAGAACATGTACTCAAATCCAACGGTCCCTACAGCCAGCATTGTTGGCGGCGGTCTCGCGGCCACAGGCGGTGCAGACATGACGGTGTACATCGTCGTCGCAGTGATCGCGGCCGTCGTCGGCGGCCTGCTGGTGGTTCGCTCGCGCTACCTCAGCTCGCACGCTGAGTAGAGGCTACTCGCGTATCCCGTCTGTGTGGTCGGGAGCTGTTTCACGGCTCGCGACCACACAGAAATGAACTACTTCGATGCGATCCATCTACCTACAGGAACGACCATGACAACGCAGGCTGCCATGCACACTGATTTACCCGTGCGGCGATCAGATCGCGCGGGCAGCGCAAACGGGCGCCGCAGAACGCGCGCCGCGCAGATTTTCGTCTCCCTCGCACTCCTCGCCGGAGCCATCGCGCTGGCAGTCGGCTCAAGAACGGTGCAGGCGGTCGAGGCGCGCCTGGTGACGCTTTGGCTGGGACCGATCTTGCCCGGTGGCATGGTGAGTGACGGCCCCTACTACGTGATCCGCGCCCACACACCTACGGCACAGGCCTTCCGGATTACAGAGGAATGCTCCGCTGTCGTGCTGCTGGTCCCCCTGTTTGTCGTCGCGGCAGTCATCATGCTCTCCACCAAAGTGACGGTGTCGAGGCTGCTGGGCGGCGTGCTCGCGATGATCTCAGTGACGCTGCTTGTCAACCAGATTCGCCTGGGCGTGATCGCGTGGGCCACCCACCAATGGGGCATGGATCCCGGGTACGAGATTAGCCATCGGTTCGTCGGCTCTGTCATCGGAATCATCGGCTTCTCCGCGGGCATCGCAGTTCTTTTGCTCATCACAAGCTCGCGGCGACGCGCGGGCACATCCCCCAAATCTGCCGCAATGAAGGGGCGCTGACGCATGCCTCCGATCCTTGGATCCATTTCGCTTGTGATGACGGTTGCGTTCCTGACGTACGTGATGTTCATCCTCGTCCCGTACATCAGGCAGAAGCCTGAGGCCCCGGGCGACCCTTCCCAGTTCGACTGGCACATCTTTGTGCCCTGCCGTGATGAGGAAGTCGTCATCGCGAACACCATCCAACGCCAGCGTGAGCGATTCCCGCATGCACACCTGTGGGTCATCGATGACGACAGTGAAGATGCGACCGCCGCGATCGTCAGCGCACACGCCGCGGCCGATGATTTCGTACATCTCGTCCAACGGCGCCGCCCCAATGCACGCACGGGCAAGGGTGACGCACTTAACAGCGCATACGCACATCTCAATGAGTTCCTTCCCTCCGACGCAGACCGCAGCCGCATCATCATTGCCGTTGTCGACGCAGACGGGGAAATGGCAGCCAATGCCCTAGCAGCGGTGTCATCTGAAGAATGCTTCGGCGACCCTGACGTCGGCGCCGCGCAAATTGCCGTATGGATGAAGAACCGAAACGACAAGCGGCCGTACCCGAACAAGGGCCGACTGGCCAACTGGTTTGCCAGCTACCTCCTGCGGATGCAGGATCTCGAGTTTCGCACCGTCATTCTTGCCATGCAGTCGTTGCGTGCGCGCACTGGCACGGTGGGCCTCGGCGGAAACGGACAGTTCGCTCGCCTATCGGTATTGGACACCATCGCAGAGGGGCATGACGCCCCTTGGCACGGCGCTCTTCTCGAGGACTACGAGCTCGGGCTTCACGTGATTCTGGCTGGTTATCAGAACCGGCAGATTCACTCGACCCATGTCGCGCAGGAGGCACTGCCAAGTTTGCGACGGTTCGTCACCCAGCGCTCTCGCTGGTCTCAGGGCAACATCCAGTGCATCAAGTACCTAAAGAACATCATCAAGTCACCACATTTCGACGCATCCGGTGTTCTGGAGTGTTGCTACTACCTCTTCTTGCCGTTTGTGCAGATCTTCGGATACGTCGTGGTCGTCGCGCTGATGATCGGTCAGGTGAACCTCGCGGTGACGAATCCTGAAGCACGCGAAGGGATGATCGAGAACATCTGGGCAGTGCTGTTGCTTGGTGCGGTATTCGGGCTGGCGCCATTTATTACCTGGGGCATTCTGTACAAGCTGCGCTGCGAGCCCCAGACCAGTTGGCTACAGGCGATCCGCTGGGGAATCGGTCTCTGGGTGCTCCTGCCCTACATCCTCATCTCGGTCTCGCGTGCATTCGGGCGCATCATCTCAGGCAAGAACGGGTGGGCGAAGACGCGGCGTAATGCCGAGGTCAATGTCGTCGGTCCGGTAGCGAAGGATTCCTGATGTCAACGATCGACGATACGGAGGCTGCCCAGGCGGCGGTCGGCGCCCGCCGTGTGCGCCGCAGATCGGTATGGCCCATTGTGGTTGCCGGGTTCCTGGTTGATGCTCTACTCATCGGGGCGCCGGCTGCGCTGTTGTGGGAGTTCGGTGGATCCACAGTGTTCACCGGAGGGGTTCTCGTGCAGGTCGGGGCATTCGTCCTGTGCACCGTGCTGATCGCGGCGCGAATTCGGATCGATGTCGCCATCCGTGCTGCGACGCGGCGCAGCGACATCGCTGTTGCGGGAATGCTCATCGGTTCGCGGATACTGCTGCTCGCGGGATTGATCGCCGCATGGTCGATCGTCGGGGAATACTTCCTCGGTTGGGTCGCCTGTTTTGGCGCCGGAATGATGACCGCGGCATCCTTCTGCGAACTTGTCGGTGCTGTGATCGGTGCGCGCACGCTCCGGATGATTCTGGTGCGTCTCGTCGGATTCGTCGCCGGGCTGAGTGCGCTGGTCGTGACAGCGCCGATTCACCTGTGGACAAACGGAATCGTCGACATTCTGCTTGTCATCACCATCGGTGCCGCTGTACTCGGGGGGCTCGTCGTCTTCTGGGTCAACTCCCTCACTGACCGGTGACGCGTCACCTGGTCTGCACACACACCACGATCGGACTCAAAACATGAATTCAACTCAGATCGCCCTGGTTATGGGTACCAGGCCCGAGATGATCAAGCTCGCACCTCTCAGCAAGGAGTTGGGCGCTCAGGCGAGGGTTGTCCACACCGGGCAGCACTATGACGCACAGCTCTCGGGCAAGGTCATGGAGGCGCTCGGTATGCGCGAGCCAGACGTCGTGCTTGACGGGATCGGCGGGCGGGGGCGCGGGCAGCAGATTGCTGGTGGGATCACGGCGCTGCTAGCCGAATTCGAGCAGAACCAGCCTTCGGTGGTCGTCGTGCAGGGTGACACGAATACAGTGTCGGCTGGCGCTCAAGCCGCGAACTACCTCGACATACCCGTCGTGCACGTCGAGGCGGGCCTTCGGTCGTGGGATCGCGGCATGCCGGAGGAGATTAACCGGCAGGTCGCCGGTGTCCTGGCGGATGTTCATTGCGTGGCTACGCCGGAGAACGTGCAGAATCTCCGTGCCGAGGGGATCTCCGATGAGATCATCGCCCGCACCGGGAACACAATCGTGGAGTCCGTTCAGGACTCACTGTCGGCGGCGGAGAGGCTTGGCGACGGGGAATCCGCGTTCAGCGCCGCATCCGGGCAGTACGTATTGTCGACCATCCATCGGCCGGAGAATACCGATTCGGTAGACGCTCTCGAGCGGGTACTGCGGGAGCTCTCCGCGATCGAATCTCAGGTGCTGTTCGTCGTGCATCCGCGCACCCGTGCCGCCATCGAACGGTTCGGGCTCGACACACTCACAACCGGGCTGACAATGATCGATCCCGTCCCGCATCATGAGCTGCTTGCTCTCGCGAAGAATGCCACCCTCCTGGTGTCAGACTCCGGCGGATTCCAAGAGGAGTGCACCGTGCTCAAGAAGCCGTTGCTCGTCGTACGGCGCAGCACCGAGCGCCCGGAGTCGATGCGCGCAGGCTTCTCGCGTCTGGTGACGCCGTCGCAACCGCTTGCTCGGCAGGCCAACGCGCTCCTATCGGAGCCGTCGCATGGCCTTGATGATGTCCCATCGCCCTTCGGTGATGGGATGGCCAGCACACGTATCGCGACGATCTGTCGCGCTCTGGATGAAGGCGCAACGGCAGCGGAAGCCGTTGCCGTTGTCGATCGGGCGTTCACGTAACGCGACGTCGACTTCCACATCGCGCAGGAGATGTGTCGGATTGCGCAGTCTCAGTAACGGGATCTGATTGCGTTCGTCTCATTACTGTGGTCGTCGATTGACGATCAAGGGCGCGCGATCCATGTAGGGGTGGATTCGAGCTCTTGCATGGGGAAGAAAAGGGACGTGTGCGATGAGTGTTCGGCGGCTGTGGCGTCAGAGAATGTTGAACGCCAAGAATTTCTACCGCGGTGACTATGTTATTGATGGCGCTGAGCGGTGGCGCACTAACGCCGAGCTGCTCATGTACCTTGCCTCGGCCAACTTGCGCATTTCAGATGTCGCAGCATCTCGGCCGTTGGTAGCGCAAGCGGCCCTGTTCCCGCACCTTGGAGTGGTGCGGGTTTCTGGACCGCGCACCACGGTGACCTGGGCCCGCGATGCCGGCTCGCTGGACCGGGTGATCATCTTGGTCGTCCGATCCGGAGAGGTGCAGGTGCGCACCGAAGGGCCAGTGCTGCGCCGGGATCCGGGAGTCATTGTTCTGCTGCCGAGTGAGTCGTCAGCAGAAATATCGTTGATGGCTGCGGAAAACGAGCTCTTCTACATCAGTGCTCCCGCATCCCTCCTGGATGAGATGAACGCCAGCGCGTGGGCGATGTCACCTTCACGGTTGCTGCCTCCGGTCGATGAAGGTGTTCTGGTGCCTCCGATGATGTACCTCATCGCGCTCTCTCGCGCCAGTGTCAAACCGGGCGCGGAAGTGACGCCGCTGCAGCACTCGGCCACCGAGGTGGTCAAATCGATCCTGCGCGTCGTACTCGATGACGTCGCCGCGCCGAGGAGCCTATTCGATCGGGCGATAGAGATCATCCTCGCGGAGTACTCGAACCCGCAGTTGTCGGTGGCGCGGACCGCGCATCGACTGGGAGCATCAGTGCGTACGCTTCAGATGGCCTTCAGTGAAGAAGCGGCGACTTGTCAGAGTGTGCTTCGTGATGTGCGAGTGCGGGCGGCGCGACGGCTGCGACAGTGCAATTCAGGTATGTCCAACGTCGCTATTGCGCGCGCCGTAGGGTTCGGATCTGAGTCAGCGCTGTATCGCGCTCTGCGCGTAGTGACAGAGGACCATGCGGATCCGGGGTTCATGCAGCGCGCGGCCTGAGCCGGCCGCAACGGACGGCGCCCGGCGCGCCAGAGAGCCAGTGCTACAGTTCGGGAACCTGCACCCAGTCGTCCATATGTGATGCCTATGTCGTCTCCATGATCGGGTGCACAGCGTGAAAGGAAGATGCCGTGCGAACACTGCGCGCTCGTTATCGCACACCTCTCATGAAGGAGGAGTTCCGCATTACCAATCCGTCTGACGGAGCGAGCAATGCGGGCCTCGGGGACTATCTGCGCAGCGCGAACTTCGAAATCACGGAGCTGGGGCGGGAAGTGCCCCTCGACGCGCGCCTCGCTCACTATGCGCAGACCACGTTGGCAATGGTCACGGCGCCACGCGTGACGGTTCGCTGGAAACGCGACGAGGCGTCGAGAGCCCGAACCCTCCTCCTGTTCGCGCGCAAGGGCAAGCTGTCGGTGTCGACGCAGGGACCCGTTGTGCGACGAGGGGGTAACGCCATCATGCTCTTGCCGAGCGACCGTCCGGCGGAGGTTTCGGTCATGGAACCGCGTAGCGAACTCATCTACATCAGCGCCGGGGCTGGAATCGTGCCGCCACTCGCTCTCGATCTGTCGAACGATGTGCAGGGATCGCCGCTCCCCTGGCACCGGATTGCGCCGCTTTATGCCTTCGTGCACGCCGTGTGCACCTCACCGCCGACCACGGGGGATGAACCAGATGTGCTCGCGGCCTGTTCGGAGGCAATCGTCGAATCATGCGCACGAACGATTGTCGGGGATATCTCTGCGCAGGGAGGTGTCGTTCTTCGGGTCCGAGCCTTCATCGCGGAGTACCACAACAATCCAAACTTGACGCTGGCTTCGATCAGCGACCGCTTCGGCATCGCAACCCGGACGCTGCAGGCAGCTTTCTCGACACACGGCTCTACTGTGCGCCGGGAACTGCGAGAGGCGCGCACGCGCACGGCACAAGGATTGCGTCGAACCCACCCTCAGCTTTCCCAGTCGCAGGTTGCACGGCTGTCTGGTTTCGCATCGCTTTCCGCCATGTACCGTTCACTTCACTCAGAATCCGATGATGCGGTGACCGCCACGGACAATCTCGTAACGACACCGCCAGGCGTCAGCTCAACCCGATGAGCATCTTCCCTCCCCAGGGCAAGGGGCGGGTGCCGAAGTTCGTACTCGCCCCGTTCGGATCCTGAGCTTCGTGCCCGTTGATCAACGGAACGCCCGGCTGATGGCGCCCCCGGTCTGAAACACCTGCAGCCAAACGAAGAAGCGCTGCAGCGGGCTCAGCAGGAATCCGACGATGCGGCGCCAGCTGCCGCGGCGCTGGGGCGCGCGGCGTCGGGAAACACGAACGACCAGGCCACTGAGGTCGGGGCCAGCGCCTCGACCTCGACGGTTCCGGCCTGCGGTTCCTACTTCGGCATCCGCTCAGCATCCGACACGAGTTCCCAGACATCCGCGATAGCGGCAGGGATGAAAACCTCGAATCCTCGAGCCGGTGCCGGTGCCGGTGCCGGTGCTCAACCTGCCAGCGCGGCGGTGAGCGCGGCGTCTACGTGTAGCGAGGTCGTGGGATACACCGGCACTGCCGCATCATCGGAGCCGATGAGCAGCTCGATCTCTGTACAGCCCAAAATGATCCCTTCGGCACCGCGGTCGACGAGATCTTCCATGACGCACTGGTAGCGCTGCCGGGATTCTTCCCGAACGACGCCGTGCACGAGTTCGTCGTAGATCACGTCGTGCACTACCCGTCGCCCTGCTGCGTCCGGGACGATCGTGCGGATGCCGTGAGCACCGAGTCGATCCGCGTAGAACGGCCGCTCCATGGTGAAAGCCGTGCCCAGCAACCCGACGGTTCGCACGCCGGTGGGGCGGATCGCCTCGGCCGTGACGTCGACGATGTGCAGGAACGGGATGCTGACGGCATCCTGTATCTGTTCTGCCACGAGATGCATCGTGTTGGTGCACAGCACCAGCAACTCGGCTCCCGCGTCTTCGAGGGCCCGGGCGCGCCCGGTGAGCAGCTGTGCGGCGGCATCCCAGTCGCCTCGCACCTGCATCGCCTCGATCTCCGCGAAGTCCAGCGAATCCAGCAGAATTCGGGCGGAATGGTGCCCGCCCAGACGATCCCTGACGCGCTCGTTCGCGAGGCGATACCACTCCAGCGACGATTCCCAGCTCATCCCGCCGAGCACCCCGATCATCTTCATGGCATTACCTTTCGAGTCAGATCCAGCCGCGCTCTTCGGCCATGAGTACGGCCTGCTGTCGGGTGGCGACGTGCAGCTTCGCGAGCACGGCCGAGATGTGGTTGCGCACGGTTCCGGGTGCGAGTGACAGGGCCCTGGCGATCTGACCGGTCGTCTCGCCGCGGCGGCCAGCGCGCAGGACGTCGAGCTCACGTTCGGTGAGCGGGCTGCGCTCGTCGCTCAGCGCGTCGGCAGCGACCTCCGGGTCGACATAGCGCGTGCCGGCCGCGACGCGGCGGATGACCTCCGCCACTTCGTCGGCACCTCGAGACTTCGGCAGGAACCCCGCCACACCGGATGCCAGCGCTCGCCGCAGCACGCCAGGGCGAGCATGCCGGGTGACGACGACGCAGCGCGCAGCGCTCGTGCGCCTCAGCCGCTCGGCCACCTCGACGCCGTCGAGTCCAGGCATCTCGAGATCGAGAAGGCAGATATCGGGCTGAAGCTTCTCGGCGAGGGCCACCGCCTGCAGCCCGTCGGCGCACTCTGCGACCACATCGATGTCGTCTTCGAGGCGCAGCAGCGCCGCCAGAGCCGACCGGATCATCGCCTCATCATCGGCGAGCAGCACGCGGATCATCGGCCGACCTCCGCACCGATCGCAGAATCGGGCACCGTCACGATCACG
Organism: Microbacterium zouquanmingi; assembly: GCF_052266675.1. Classification (NCBI taxonomy): domain Bacteria; kingdom Bacillati; phylum Actinomycetota; class Actinomycetes; order Micrococcales; family Microbacteriaceae; genus Microbacterium; species Microbacterium zouquanmingi. The sequence goes on along the minus strand of NZ_JBQPRA010000001.1, from coordinate 167,814 downwards.
TGGAACTCTCCCTTGCCGCGGTCCATGTGCACGTCACCGCCTGCTTCGGTCACACGCCGCGTGATTCCCTCGAGCCCCGAACCGTCGCCTGCATCCGCGGACTCATGCGGCGCATCATTGCTGATCTCGTATCGCCATGCGGCGCCCTGTCGCGACAGCGACAATCGCGCCCACTTGCCGCCGCCGTGCCGCAGCACGTTGGTGGTCGTCTCGCGGATGACCGGACCCAGAACGGATGCCGGCGCCGCGGCCGCATCAGCAGACACCGCGGCATCCGCCGTCGTTCCTGCCGCACGCAGGAGATCCACGGCGTTGGCGATCTCGTCGGGCAACGGCACCCCGCGAAAACGCATCGCGAGGTCGCGCGTGCCCTGGCGGGCGTCAGCCACGCTGGCGCGAGCGAGTCTCAGCTGTTCAAGCGCAGCATCCGGATCATCTTTTCCGAGCAGACGCTCGGCGAGTTCGAGCTGCAGGGCGATCACTTGCAGATGATGCCCCTGCAGATCGTGAACGTCCGTCGCGACCCGCAGTCGTTCCTGCGTCGCGCCCAGACGAGCCTCGGCGGCGCGCGCACGGTCAAGGGTGACAAGCACATCCCACCACCACAGCGACATCACGGTCATCGCCGGGAGCATCACGGCGAAGAACGCGAACAGCCACCAGCCGCTGCTCTCGCGCACATCCACGTCTGTGAACGACGTACGCAGATCGATGAACGACAGTGTGCCCAGCACCACCATCACAGCGATCAGCAGTCGCACGCGGATGCCGCGCGGCCAGTTCAGCAGCATCAGCGATTGTGCAATCGGAAGTGCGCCGAACACCCAGATTCCGGTGAGGACGCCGGCCAGCACTCCGAAGACGACAGCGACTGCCAGCGGAACGATGACGCCGCGCCAGTTCGCGAACGGCCCGGCGGAGTCATCGCGGTGGCGATACTGCAGCAGCAGGGGCACGCTGGCTGCACACCACAGGAGGCTGGTGACTCCGACGACCGTGACGACCAGCGGATCGGTGTCCCTGCCGACGAGCACCGTCAGCCAGATCAGCGCCATCATCACCTGGAAGACCATGACGCCGCTGACCGTGTACCACCAGGTCGCCGTGATGCCCTGACTCAACCGGCGCGCACCGATCGCATCGGGCAGGGCGGAGTCGGGCAGAAGAGCACTCATGCCTTCCAGCCTATGGGCGTGACAGATGTCACCCATCGGCCATGCGAACTGCCCGCACAGAGGTGACAGCATGACACTTCTGGGATCCCGGCCGCTCGGCTGGACTGTAGTCATGAACCTCATCGAGACCTTCCAGAACCTTGTCGCCCAGGTGCCAGAGCTGGTACAGCCGCTCATCATCGCCCTCGCCGGGGCCGTTCCCTTCATTGAGGGGGAGGGGGCTGCGACCATCGGCATCCTCGGCGGAATCCCTCCGGTCATCGCCGCCATCGCCGCGATCGCCGGTAACTTCGCCTGCGTCGCGATCCTCGTGCTGCTCAGCGCACGAGCGCGTGCCGCGGTAGTGAACCGGCACCGTGCGAAGGCGTTGGTCGGCGCCGATGGCGCGGCCATCGAGAAAACGGATGCTGCCGCTGACAGCATCCACGTCGAAGACGAGAGCGCACGCAAGACCGCTCGCAAGCAGAAGTTCCAGCGCGCGCTGGAACGCTACGGCGTCCCCGGTGTGAGCCTGCTCGGACCTCTCCTGCTGCCCACGCAGTTCACCGCCACGATGCTCGCAGCGATCGGTGTCGGCACCGTGCGCGTGCTCATCTGGCAGGCCGTCGCGATCATCGGCTGGACGACGGGCCTTTCGATCCTGGTCAGCAGCATCGTGCACTTCGCGGTCTGAGGCCCACGGGCCTCGCGCCGCTAGATTGAGATCATCTCTCGCACTGCACCCTTCTCATCCGCCGGCCGAGGCGTCGCGGCATCCGTCCTCGCGTCGGTCCTGTTCGGCGTCATCAGCCTGCTGGGCGGGCACCTGGACGGGTTCTCGTCCGAGGAGACGACGGCCTGGCGGGTGCTGTTCATCCTCGCGGCCCTCGGCGTGGTGCACGCCTCTTCTCATGCCCGCAGACAGCTCAAGACCGTGGTGTCACGGATTGCGCGCAGCCCGAAGCTGATCGTGATCGTGCTCGTGAACACGGCGATCATGTGGGTGCAGCTGTGGGTGTTCATGTGGGGGCCCGCCAACGGGCATGCACAGGACATCGCGTTCGGCTACTTCCTGCTGCCGCTGGTGATGGTCGTCGTCGGGCGCGCGTTCTTCCGCGACCGTCTGCACGCTCTGCAGTGGGCGGCGGTGATCGCAGCCGCCGTCGGCGTCCTCGCACAGGCGGTGATCGCCGGGGGAGTGAACTGGCCCGTGCTGATCATCGCCGGTCTGTATCCGCTCTACTTCGCCCTGCGACGGTGGGCGAGCATCGACTCGATGCAGGTGTTCCTCATCGAGATCGCTCTGCTCGCCGTGCCGGCCATCATCGTGATCGTCACCTCCTACACGGCTCACCCCGGTCGCGGAATACCGACAGCATGGCCGACGGTGCTGATCATGGCGACGCTGAGCGCGGTGGCGATGATCTGCTACATCCTCGCCTCTCGTCTGCTGCCGCTGTCACTGTTCGGTCTGCTCTCCTACCTCGAGCCGCTGCTGGTGCTCGGAGCTTCACTGCTTCTCGGCGAGATCCTGACGACCGCCGACACGTTCGTCTACGCCCCGATCGTGATCGCCCTGGTGCTGCTCGGGCTCGGCGGCGGACGCCGACGGCGCGCGCACCTCGAAGAGCCGCCGCTGTAGTCATCGGCCTCGCGAGCCGTCAGCCCCGCGGCGACACAGGATGAACGACGAGACGGGGCTTGCCGCGCACCAGCAGGTGGCGGCAAGCCCCGTCTCATCCGACGCTCAGATCACTTGTCGAAGGCGTCCTTGACGTCGTCGCCGGCCTTCTTCATGTCGGCCTTGGCCTGATCCATCTTGCCCTCGGCCTCGAGCTTCTCGTTGTCGGTCATCTTGCCGGCGGCTTCCTTCATGTGACCGGCCATGTCCTCAGCGGTGTGCTTCGCCTTGTCTCCGATGCCCATTGATCCATTCCTTTCGTCGGCGGGATCCGTGTTCCTCACCCTCACACCGCTTGTTCGATACGACGAAGGGGTTGACGTCTCGCAGACGAAAAGGTAGTAATCCGCAGAACGCACCGCCACATCATCCTTTCGATCGATCAGAAACGACTCGCGTCACGCTACGGTCAAGGTGTCGTCTGACCGATCGAGAGAAAGGTGGCCCCATGAGCGTCGAAGACACCGCGGTATCCGCTCCCACCCGCAAGGAATGGATCGGGCTCGCCGTTCTGGCGTTCGGACTCGGACTCATCGTGCTCGATGGAACGATCGTCGGTGTCGCGCTGCCGGTCATCATCAGCGATATCCATCTCGATCTCACCGACGCGCAGTGGGTGAACAGTCTGTATGCCGTGCTGCTGGCGGCACTGCTACTTTCGACCGGGCGGCTTGCAGACCGGTGGGGGCGCCGGCGGATGTTCCAGATCGGACTGGTGATCTTCGTCGGCGGCAGCATCCTTGCGGCCATGTCGGATGCCGCGGGAACACTGATCGGGGCACGCGCTGTGCAGGCGGTGGGCGCCGCGCTGATCATGCCTTCGACTCTCTCCACCGTCAACGCGGTCTTCCGCGGCAAGTACCGCGCGGCTGCCTTCGGGGTGTGGGGAGCGGTCATCTCTGGTGCTGCCGCCATCGGACCGCTCGCAGGCGGTGCGCTCACGCAGTGGGCATCATGGCACTGGATCTTCCTCGTGAACATTCCCCTCGGCATCCTCGTGTTCATCGCGGCGATGCTGTTCGTCCCCGAGACGAAGGGCGGCAAGGTGCGCCCCGGCGCGGATGTCGACGGCGCGCTGCTGAGCGCGATCGGCTTCGGCGCGCTCGTCTTCGCCGTCATCGAAGGCCCGGATATCGGGTGGTGGAAACCCACCGCGAAGTTCGAGCTCTTCGGCTGGCCATGGCCGATGGATGCTCCGATCTCGGTCGTTCCGATCGCTTTCGCCATTGCGGTTGTCGCGCTGACGCTCTTCGTGGTGTGGGAGCGCCACCGCGAGAAGGTGCGACGCTCGGCCATCCTCGACCTCTCGCTCTTCGGGTTCCCCACCTTCTCGTGGGGCAACGTGACCGCGGCGATGGTTGCCGTCGGCGAGTTCGCGATCATCTTCGTGCTTCCCCTCTACCTCATCAATGCGCTCGGTCTCGACGTCATGGGCGCAGGGCTCGTTCTCGCCGCGATGGCTGTGGGGGCGTTCCTCTCGGGCGCATCCGCGCGTCATCTCGCTGCTCGATTCGGGTCTCCGGGCACGGTGCTGATCGGCCTCGGATTGGAAGTCACCGGCATCGGCGCCCTTGCCCTGCTCATCACGAGCACGAGCCCGGGGTGGATGGTCGCGCTGCCGCTCATCGTCTACGGCCTGGGTCTGGGGCTGGCATCCGCTCAGCTGACCGGAACAGTACTACGCGACGTGCCGGTCGAAGTGTCGGGCCAGGGCTCGGCGACCCAGAGCACAGTCAGGCAGATCGGTTCTGCGTTCGGTACGGCGTTCGCGGGTGCGACGCTGTCGGTCGCGCTCGCGCTGACGCTTCCCGCGTCGCTCGAGGCGGCAGGGGTGACCGGGAAGGCCGCCGATCAGCTCGCAGAGACCGCGCGCCAGTCCGCCGGAACGGTGATCGGTCAACTGCGAGGGGAAGGCACAGCGAGCCCGCTCGGAGACCAGACGGCGGCGGCAGTGGATGCACTCTCGGCAGGCTTCACGGACGCCACGCGCTGGTCGCTGCTGATCGCCATGGTGTTCCTGCTGCTGGGCTTCATCGGCGCACTGCGCCTTCGCCGCGCTTCGCGCTAGCCACTTCGGCGCATCGTCGCCGGGCGGCGAAGCTGTGAAACGGGACAAGATTCGGGAATTGTCCCCCAAATGGGGGACAAAACAGCCGATCCTGGGTTAGTGTATTTTCGACGCACCCTCCGGTCGTCTTTGGCCCTCACCGCTCCCCCCGCGGTGAGGGCCGTCTTCGTTCCATGGCCGTTGCAACATTTGGATTAACATCCGAGCGAAGCTATTCCACTCAGACACTGCGCAGATAATGTGGGCATCGTCGGGGCATCCAGCGTCGACGACATTCCAGCAGAACGGCAGTACATGAGCACCCAAGGCACGGTCAAGTGGTTCAACTCGGAGAAGGGCTTCGGCTTCATCTCCCCCGACGACGGCGGCGCTGACGTCTTCGCGCACTACTCCGCCATTGATTCAAGCGGCTACCGCTCACTCGACGAGAACCAGCGCGTCGAGTTCGATGTGGCGCAGGGCCCCAAGGGCCTGCAAGCCGAGAACATCCGCCCCCTCTGAGGGGCGATTTCCATAGGACTCCCCGTCGGAGAGCACGCTACCCGCGTGGCTCGGCGGGGAGTTCTGTGTCTTAAGCGGCCTCTGCCTGCAGAAGCAGCGCGTGCAGAGCTTCGGCATCGGACACTCGGTAGGCGGCGGATTCTGCTTCGGAAGCATCCCCGAAGCCCCACTCCGAGAAGATGACCGGGATGCCGAAGTGAGCTGCCCCGTCGACGTCATGGTGCCGGTCGCCGATGAGTACCGGCCTGGACACGTCTGCCCCAGCGGCCTCCAGGCGTTCCAGAGCCCAGCCGATCACATCCGCTTTGCCGTCCGCACGACCGATCGCGCCGCTGCGCGCTCCGGAGATCGCGGTAAACAGGCCGATCAGCTCGTTGTGCTCGAGAATCGCACGCACCTGATTCTCGGGTTTCGTGCTCGCCGTCGCCTGCGGGATCCCTGCCGCCGCAACCGCGCGGATCACATCGGGAACGCCGGGGTAGATGTCGACGGATGCCGCATACCCGTCGCGCGCGGCGAGAGTGCGGTAGCGGGTGAGGGCTTCATCGGCCTGCTCGGAGCTGAGTCCCGCGAGGAGCTGGAAGGACTCGTGCATGGGCGGTCCGACCCAGCGCGGAAGGTCTGCGGCGTCGGGGGCCGGCAGATCGAAGGAGGCGAGCACTTCGAGCAGCCGCGGGAAGATGCCGGGAGTCGCGTCGGCGATCGTGCCATCGACGTCCCAGAGCACGCAGGTGTAGGGAGAGAGAAGCATGCATCCAGCCTATGGTCAGGCGCAGCCTCGCCAGGCCAGGGTCAGAACAGCCGTGGGATTCCGGACTCGATGCCCTTCATGTCGTCATAGTCGAGCACGAGGCAGCGGATGCCACGGTCCTCGGCCAGCACGCGCGCCTGAGGTTTGATCTCCTGAGCGGCGAAAACGCCCTGCACCGGTGCGAGATGCGGATCGCGTCCGAGCAGTTCGAGGTATCGGGTGAGCTGCTCGACCCCGTCGATGTCGCCGCGGCGCTTGATCTCGACCGCGATGGCGGCGCCCGAAGCATCCCGCACCATCAGATCGACCGGCCCGATCGCCGTCGGGTACTCGCGACGCACCAGGGTCGCGCCTTCGCTGATGCGATCGACCTGCTCCGCGAGAAGTCGCTGCAGGTCGGCCTCGACGCCGTCCTTCTGCAGGCCGGGGTCGATGCCGAGCTCGTGGGCGGAGTCGTGGAGCACCTCGTAGATCTGCACGCGCAGTGCGTCGCCGGTCTTCTTGTGCGTGACGCGCCAGACGTCGATCACGCCTGCATCCGCCTCATCTTCGCCCGGCACCTCTGTGACGAGCGTGCAGGGCGGGCTCATCCAGTTCAGCGGCTTGTAGCTGCCGCCGTCGGAGTGCACGAGCAGACTGCCGTCGCCCTTGTGTACGAGCAGGCGTGTGGCGAGGGGGAGGTGAGCGTTGAGGCGACCGGTGTAGTTCACGGAGCAACGGGCAATGACGAGGCGCACGCGAAGAGCCTACTTCGTCTCGGCGGGGACGCTCTCTTTCACCAGTGGTTTCGCCGCTCCCGAAAACAGTCCGGATGCCACGACCAGCGCGACCAGGATGAACAGGGTGTTCAGCAGGCCGATGTGCTCGCTGATGAGGCCCAGAACCGGCGGGCCGCCGAGGAAGGCGATGTATCCGATCGTTGCCGCCGCGCTCACGCGTGCTGCCGCCTTCGCCGGGTCATCCGCCGCCGCCGACATGCCCAGCGGGAAGCCGAGCGATGCACCGAGGCCCCACAGTGCGGCGCCGAGGAAGGCGAGCGGAAGCGAGGGGGCGAGGATGAACAGCAGGATGCCGCCGGCTGCTGTCACTGCGAGCACTCGAAGCACGAGCACCCGGCCGAAGCGGTCGACGAGCGGTCCGCCGAAAACCCGCACTGTGGTCATGCACACCGAGAACACGGTCAGGGCGGCAGCGCCCATCGCGGTTCCACCGCCGTGGTCCTCAGCCGTGCCGAGTGCGAGCCAGTCGTTCGCTCCGCCTTCGGCGAACGACATCCCGAGCATCACGACGCCGAGGGCGTAGGTGCGCGGTTCGCGCCAGGCAGCCAGCGCGTCGTGCATCCGCTCGCGCCAGTGCGGCTTCTCCCCTGACTCTTCCGGGTCGAGCGTGGCTTCGCGGTCCGGGACATTGGCGAAGCACACGAACGCCAGGACCAGGATGACCGCGGTGATCACGGAGGTGTGCACGACGACAGAGAGCTGGGCGTCAGCCGCCACCCAGCCGAGTCCCGCTCCGATCACCGTGCCGAAGCTGAAGAAGGCGTGGAACAGCGGGAGGATCGTCTTCCCCGCCGCCTGCTCGATCGCGGTCGCCTCGACGTTCATCATGACGTCGAGGGCTCCGTTGCCGAAGCCGAACAGTGCGAGACCGACGATCACGATCGGGAACGACATGAGCACGGTCGTGCCGATTCCGACGAGCGCCAGGCCGATGGACAGCATGATCATCATCGCCAGCATCCCGCGGCGCGCACCCGTGCGCGCCATCACCGCGGGTCCGGTCGAGATGCCGAGGATCGACGCGATGCCCATGCCGAGCAGCAGCAGACCGATCTGCGCATTATCGATCTCGAGCATTCGCTTGATGTCAGGGACCCGCGAGGCCCACGTCGCGAACGACATGCCGCTGGCCAGGAAGATCGCGAAGACCGCGTTCCGCCAGCGCGAGTACTGCGCGCGAGTGAGCGTGGATTCCATCCCCACAGCGTATCGAATCGATTCGATAGGTGAAACCCGGAGCGGCTATCCTCGAGATATGACCGCAGCATCCGCACCGCGTCGGGCGACTCTGTCCGATGTCGCCCATGAGGCCGGAGTGTCCACATCGACAGCATCCGTCGTCTTCAGCGGCAAGACGAAGGTGTCAGACGCCACCCGCACGCGCGTGCTCGCGGCGGCGGATGCCCTCGGATACACCGGCCCCGACCCGATGGCTGCTTCCCTCCGCCGTGGCCGGAGCGGAATCGTCGCCGTCGTCCTCGAAGGGCACCTGCGCACCGCGTTCCTCGATCCGGTCACGATTCCGATGATGGACGGTCTCACCGACGGGCTCGCCGATCTCGGTGCCGGCGTGCTGCTGCTGCGCGATGAGCCCGGTGACGACGGGGTGTCTTCCCTCAACACTGCGCCGGTCGATGCGGCAGTGCTGATCGGATGCTCCGCTCGGTTCCGAGCATCGCTGGACATCGTGCGCGGCAGAGGGCTGCCCGTTGTCGTGATCGAAGGCGACGCCGGCGAAGGCATCCCACGCATCACGCTGGACAATCACGATGCGGCGGCAGACATCGCCGGCCACATCAGGGACCTCGGTCACACGCGCGTCGCAATCGTCACGCTGCCACCGGGAGGCGACCGTCAGCGCGGACCGATCACACCCGAGCGGCTTGTCCTGGCCACGGTGGAGATCACCGTCGAGCGGCTCGATGGCGTGCGCGAGGTTTATCCCGACGCGATGGCGCTCGCGACGAAGGCGAGCTCGATCGATGAGGGTGTGATCGCCGGGCGCACGCTGCTCGCGGACCCCGCGAACCGCCCCACCGCCGTCCTCGCGCAGAGCGATCTGCTCGCGGTGGGCGTGATCCGCGCGGCAGAAGAGCTCGGGCTGCGCGTTCCTGAAGACCTCAGCGTCGCGGGCTTCGATGGCGTCCGCGTCGATGGCATCGGCGACCACGTGCTCACCACGATGGTCCAGCCCGCGGTCGAGAAGGGGCGTGCGGCCGGCGAGCAGATCGCACGGATGCTGCGTGGAGAGCCGGCCGAGTCGGTGCACCTCACGTGCCGATTTCGTCAAGGAACCACCACCGGCGCTCCCGCACGCTGACGGTTTCGCATCGGGGAGAGTCAGCTCCGGGTAAACTGGGAGAAACCCGCCCGCCTGTGCCTTTTCCGGCCGACGAGCCCTTGAGGAGCCGCCGATGATCGTGCTCCTTGCGGTGTTCCTCCTCGGGGCTCTCGTTCTCCCGGTTCTGGTGCGCTGGCTCGGAGCACAGGCTTTCGCGGTCGCGGCTCTCGTTCCTGCTGCGGCGTTCGTGCACGCGCTCACTCTGACCCCGCAGGTGCTCGCGGCGGATCCCTCGCCGTTCGAGTCCGTGGCGTGGATCCCGCAGCTCGGCCTGAATCTGTCGATGCACATGGACGTGCTCGGCTGGGTGCTCACTCTGATCGTCACCGGCGTCGGCGCACTGGTGCTGTTGTACTGCCGCTGGTACTTCTACGACGACACCACTGATGTCGGACAGTTCGCCGGCGTGCTGCTCGGCTTCGCGGGAGCGATGTACGGGCTCGTCCTCACTGACGACATCATCATGCTCGTGATGTTCTGGGAGATCACCAGCATCCTCTCCTACCTGCTCATCGGCCACTATCGCCGGCGTGCAGCCAGCCGTCGTGCCGCACTCCAGGCCCTGCTGGTGACGACTCTCGGCGGTCTGGTCATGTTCGTGGGGGTCGTGCTGCTCGCGGTCGACACCGGAACGACGAGTATCTCCAGGATCCTGGAGATCGCGCCGTCCGGGCCGCTCGTCAACGCCGCGATCGTGATGCTGCTGATCGGTGCGCTCAGCAAGTCGGCGATCTTCCCGTTCCACTTCTGGCTTCCTGGCGCCATGGCTGCTCCGACCCCGGTGAGTGCGTATCTGCACGCGGCGGCGATGGTGAAGGCTGGCATCTACCTGATCGCGCGGTTCGCTCCAGTCTTCGCGCTGTCGGCGCCGTGGCGGCCGATCGTCATCTCGCTCGGTGTGTTCACCATGCTGCTCGGCGGTTTCCAGGCGCTGCGTGAGACCGACCTCAAGCGCGTGCTCGCATTCGGCACGGTGAGTCAGCTCGGCTTCTTCACTGTCATGGTCGGCTACGGCACGCAGGCCACAGCGCTCGCAGGACTCGCACTGGTCATCGGGCACGCGCTGTTCAAATCGGCGCTCTTCCTCATCGTCGGCGTCATCGACCGTCAGCTCTCCACGCGAGATATCGGCGAACTGTCCGGCGTCGGCAGACAGGCGCCGGTCATGGCGACCGCGGCATTCATCTCGGTGGCATCCATGGCAGGGATCGCCCCGACGATCGGATTCGTCGCGAAGGAGTCCGCACTCACCAGCCTGCTGGACGACGCGATGGGCGGATCGGTCTGGGGCCTCGTCGCCTTGATCGGCATCATTCTCGGTTCCATGCTGACTGCGGCATATGGCGTGCGGTTCCTCTGGGGAGCGTTCTGGCGCAAGCGCGATAAGCAGGGGGCACCGATGCCCGACACGGTCTGGCCGGACCCGCCCGTCGGATTCCTCTCGGCGCCGATCATCCTCGCCGGGCTCACTCTTGCTGCCGGCCTCGGCGCCCCGGCGCTCGACGTAGCGCTGCACGGTTATGCGGTCACCGCCATTCCCGGCCTGGACCCCGAGGGCATGCCCACCGAGGGCACCGGTCACCTCGCGCTGTGGCACGGGTTCGAGCCGGCGCTGGGCATCTCGATCGCATCGATCCTGCTCGGGATCGGGCTGTTCCTGCTCACTCGCCGCACTGGCTGGGACGCCAAACCGCGCATGCTGCCGTTCACTGCGGCAGACGCATACGCGTTCGTGATGAGAGGCGTCGACCGGCTCTCGGTCATCACCACGACACTCACCCAGCGTGGTTCTCTGCCGGTCTACGTGGGCACGATCTTCGTGGTCGTCGTCGCCGCCGAGGTCACCGCCCTTCTCGCGAGTGATGTCGACCAGCTCAATCTGTCGGCGTGGCACACCCCGACGCAGATCGCCGTCGCACCGATCATGGCGATCGCCGCGGTCTTCGCCGTGCAGGCACGCAAGCGCTACACGGGCGTCGTACTCGTCTCGGTCACCGGCCTCGGCATGGTCGCGCTCTTCGCGACGAGCGGCGCTCCTGACCTCGCCCTCACGCAGATCCTCGTCGAGACCGTCACCATGGTCACCTTCGCGCTCGTACTTCGCCGCCTGCCATCGCGCTTGGGTGAACACAACGAGTCAGTGTCGCGCATCCCGAGGGCGCTTCTGGCCATCGGCACGGGCCTCACGATGGCGTTCGTCGTCATCATCGCGACGCAGTCGCGCGTCGCCGAGCCGATTTCGATCGATTTTCCCGAACTCGCTTACAAGCTCGGGCACGGACAGAACGTCGTCAACGTCGCGCTGGTGGACCTCCGCGGCTGGGACACGATGGGCGAACTGTCTGTTCTGGTGCTCGCGGCGACGGGTGTGGCGTCCCTCGTGTTCGTCACCCATCGCGCCGACATGCTCTCGGCCCGCCCCGCCCTTCCCAAGCAGGTTCGGCGTCGAGCGCGGATCATGCCGCTCGTCGAGACGACAGAGGGTGTGCGCTTCCAGACCGCGGAGAACCGCAGCAGCCCTCGTGCGTGGCTCGTCGGCGGCCAGCAGATGAAGCCTGAGAACCGCTCGATTCTGCTCGAGGTCATCGTGCGCATCCTCTTCCACACGATCATCGTGGTGTCGATCTATCTGCTCTTCGCCGGCCACAATCAGCCCGGTGGCGGTTTCGCCGGCGGCCTGGTCGCCGGAATGGCGCTGGTAATGCGGTACATCGCCGGCGGCCGCTGGGAGCTCGGGTCCGCGGCGCCCACCGATGCCGGTCGCCTGCTGGGCGCGGGGCTGCTGCTCTCGGTCGGAACCGCCGTTATCCCGCTGTTCTTCGGTCTTGCACCGCTGACCAGCACGTTCTGGGAATGGGAGATACCCGGTATCGGTCACATGGAGTTCGTCACTTCGACGGTGTTCGACATCGGCGTGTATCTGGTTGTGATCGGTCTCGTGCTCGATGTGCTGCGCAGCCTCGGTGCCGAGGTCGACCGTCAGGCGCAGGAGCTGCGCAGCCGGGCGGTGAGCGCCTGATGGATGTCTCGCTCACCCTCATCATCGTCATGGCGATTCTCTTCGCCGCCGGCGTCTACGCGATGCTCGAGCGCAGCCTGACTCGCGTGCTCATCGGATTCATGCTGCTCGGCAATGCGACGAACCTGCTGCTGCTGATCGTCATGGGCGTGCCGGGCAACGCCCCCTTCTTCGGGTACAGCGACCTCAGCGACCCCCTTCCCCAGGCGCTCACGCTCACAGCCATCGTCATCACGTTCGCGGTCACCGCATTCCTGCTCGCGCTGATCTATCGCTCGTGGCAGCTCGGCCAGGCCGACACCGTCGAGGACGACGAGGCAGACATCGCGCTTCGCGCACGTACGGATGCTGACGAAGACGTGCTCGACGACGATGAGGACATCGACGACGAAGAGGCCACCACCGACTTCGTCGACGTGCGCACCTCGCCCATCACCGTGCTGCACATGCGGGATCACCCGTCGATTCACGATGACGCGCCCGTCGACCGGTCATGGGATGCCGCGGCATCCGCCCCTTCGGCTGACAACGTGACCGACGACGACGAGGGGGACCGCAGGTGAGCGCGCTCGTCCCGCTGCTCGTCGCGCTTCCGCTGCTCGGCGCTGCCATCACCCTTGTCTTCGGGCGGAGCCCCCGACTGCAGGTGCTTGTCACCGTGGCGAGCCTCACGGCCGTCGCCGTCATCGCGGCCGTGCTGCTGTTCGTCGTCGATCAGGGCGCACCTCTCGCGGTCTCGGTGGGCGGGTGGCCGGTGCCGTTCGGCATCGTGCTCTACGTCGACCGGCTCGCAGCGCTCCTCGTGCTGATCTCCAGCATCGTGCTGGTCGCGGTTCTGCTCTTCTCGATCGGTCAGGGTGCCGCCGATGGCGCGGATGAGACCCCGATCTCGATCTTCAACCCGTCGTATCTGATCCTCGCCGCCGGGATCTTCAACGCCTTCATCGCCGGCGACCTGTTCAACCTCTACGTCGGCTTCGAGATCCTGCTGGTCGCGTCGTACGTGCTCATCACCCTCGGCAGCACCGAGTCGCGCATCCGAACCGGCGCCGTGTATATCGTCGTCTCCTTGGTCTCGTCGATCATCTTCCTCGCGGCGATCGCGATGATCTACGGTGCGCTCGGCACGGTGAACATGGCGCAGATCGCCGAGCGGATGAGCGAACTGCCGCAGGACACGCAGCTCGTGCTGCACCTCATGCTCGTCGTGGCATTCGGGATCAAGGCCGCGATCTTCCCCGTCTCGTTCTGGCTGCCCGACTCCTATCCGACGGCACCCGCGCCGGTCACCGCGGTGTTCGCCGGATTACTGACGAAGGTGGGCGTCTATGCCCTGATCCGCACCGAGACGCAGCTCTTCGCCAGCAATGACATCAACACTCTGCTGCTGATCATCGCGCTGGCCACCATGATCGTGGGAGTACTCGGCGCTGTCGCGCAGGCCGAGCTCAAGAGGATCCTGTCTTTCACACTTGTGAGCCACGTCGGCTACATGATCTTCGGCTTGGCGATCGCGACGCCTGCGGCGATCGGCGCGACGGTGTATTACATCGTGCACCACATCATCGTGCAGACGACTCTGTTCCTGGCCGTCGGACTCATCGAGCGCCGTGCCGGCAGCACCTCGATCCTGAGAGTGAAGGGACTGCTGAAAGCCGCACCGCTGATCGCCGTGCTCTATTTCGTCCCCGCGATCAACCTCGGCGGTCTTCCTCCGTTCTCGGGATTCATCGGAAAGTTCGCGCTGTTCGATGCTGCGGCCGAGGTCGGCACCCCGATCATGATCGTGCTCATCTTCGCCGGCATCCTGACCTCGCTCCTGACTCTCTACGCGCTCATGCGCGCGTGGAACCTCGCGTTCTGGCGCGAGGAGGAGGACTCCACCGAGACCGACGGTCGCGTCTCGTACCTCGGCAACGCCCCGGCCGCCGACGAGCAGCAGGAACGCCGCCGCATTCCGAAGATCATGACGGTCGCGACCGGCGGGATGGTCGGTGTCACACTGATGCTCACCATCTTCGCCGGCCCGCTCTACGAACTCTGCGCGAGCATCGGCGAATCGCTGCTGCAGCCGGTGAACCTCATTCAGCTCGAAGAGGAGGCGAGCCCGTGAGCCCGGAGAGCAACCCCCGCGCCATCGTGCGCGACATCCTTATGCAGCTGCCGTTCCTCGCCTGGCTGATCGTGCTGTGGATGCTGGTGTGGAACCAGTTCACGGTGCTCTCTTTCGTCACAGGCCTTCTGGTCGCGATCTTCGTCACGCGCGTCTTCCGGCTGCCGACGATCGAACTGTCCGGACGCATCAACCTCTGGTACGTGGTGCTGTTCGCCGTGCAGTTCGTCTGGGCGATCGTGCGCGGTGCCGTTGCGGTGACCATCCAGGTGTTCGACTTCCGGCGCCAGCCTGGGGCTGCCATCATCGGCGTCGACCTTCGCTACGCGGATGACCTGATCATGACGCACGTCTCTATCACGGCGTCGCTGATCCCAGGCTCGCTCGTCGTCGAGACCGACCGAGACCGCGGCATCCTGTATCTGCACGTGATCGGCGTGCGCAATCTCGACGACGTCGAGGAGCAGCGCGCGGGCGTGCTGAGGTGGGAGCGCCGGATCGTTCGGGCGCTCGGAAGCCCCGCGCAGTATCGTGCACTGAAAGCCGACGAGCGGGCGGAGGGCAAGGCATGAACTGGCTCATGTTCGTGATCTTCGTCGTCTTCAGCGTCGCGGCGCTGCTGACGGTGATCCGCATCATCCGGGGTCCGTCGATTCTCGACCGTGCCGTGGCATCCGATGTTCTCCTCACCGAAGTGATGTGTGTGATCGGGGCCGAGATGGCCATCAACGGGCACACCCGCAGCATTCCGGTGCTGCTGATCATCGCCGCCGTGGGCGTGTTCGGGTCGATCGCTGTCGCACGATACGTCGCGCGAAGGGACAACACGACCTCATGAATGTCCTCGGCTTTGAAGTTCCGGATGCTGTCATCGACATCACCGTGCTCGTCTTGATCCTGCTTGGTGCACTGCTGTGCCTCTCGGCCGCGGTCGGACTGCTGCACTTCCGTGCCGTGCCTTCGCGACTGCACGCGGCCACGAAGCCGCAGGTGCTCGGCCTCATGCTGATCTGCCTGGCCATCGCGCTGTCGCAGCGGTCGGTTGGCGGAATTCTGCTCGGGGTCGCACTCGTCGCCCCGATCGTGCTGATGCAGTTCGCAACCGCACCGCTGTCGGCCCATATCGTCGGGCGTCAGGCCTATCGCAACGGAACGTCCGAGGAGCGCACGCTCGTCGTGGACGAGCTCGCCGAATCGAAGCAGACCCCGCCCGCCGCGGGGTGAGGGCACAGAGGTAACAGATGAGTGCACAGCCAGGGTGGTACGACGCCGGGGTCCCGGGGCAGCAGCGCTGGTGGGACGGCGTGCAGTGGACCGCCCATGAGCGTGCGGCCGCAGTGGCGCTGCAGCCGGCACCTGTGGTGCAGACTGCACCGATGGGCTGGTATCCCGTGGTGGGGACGGCGGATGTTCGGTGGTGGGACGGCGCAGGGTGGACACCGTACCGTCTTCGTGCGGGCTCGCCGCGACCGGACGCGATTGCCATCGAACCCGGTTCCACTGGCGTCGCGCTCGGCATCATGTTCATCGTGCTCAGCGTCTCGCAGTTCGGTATCTATCAGCTCCTTGATGAGCCCTTGTTCACCCTCGCTCCCTTCCTGTTTCTCATCGCGGGGATTCTCTGGTTGATCGGCGGCATCCACGCCAGCCGGGTGCGGAAGCTCGCTGCACCCACGACGGCGCCGGTGTTCGATCCGCTGACGCGGCCGCTGCCGGGTGAGATCGAAGGCGCGGGCGCCGGCTGGTTCCCCGTGTCAGGGCAGATCGCACGATGGTGGACCGGTGCCCAGTGGAGTCCGTACATCGCGCAGAAGTTCGGGGTGCGGCCGACCCACTACGGGTCGCGCGCCTACCGGAACTCGATGATCCTCGGGTGGGTGCTCGTCGGGCTCGGCGTGCTGGCAACACTTCTCGGCGTCGTCTTCGTGGGCGCGGTCGGCTGGGCGGCAGCGGTGATCATCATCCCTGCGGTGGTCTTCGCCTTCGTCGGTGGCGTGGTGCTGCTGATGGTCTACATCCGCCGCTACACGTTGATTCTGCCGACGCAGGCCCCGCCGCTGCGCTGAGTTCCGCCGTTGCGCTCTGTCGCTGCCGGGGCGCTGTCGCCGCTGTCCTGCCGTCGTTGCCCCGCGCGCGCATAACTCCTGAGAAACTGGCCGAGTTGCCCGCAGAGTGACCGGGATTCCGGGGATCCGGCAAAAAGTTCAGGAGTTGTGCAACGGGGCGGCTGGGGCTGATTCCTTCTGCACCGTCGAGCAGGCTCAGGAGTTATCCACGGAACGTGGGTTCGCGGCGGCGGCGTCCGCCGCATTGCGGGCACGATTCGGTGGATGATCAAGAACAAGACAGCTGCACTCCGCTCCGAGCTCTATGCGCAGATGGTGTTCTCGCGTGCTGACCTGCTGCAAGGCGGCGCGAGTGGGCACGAGATCACGCGTGCCGTGAACGCAGGGCTGCTCCTTCGGCTACGGCGAGATCATTATGCGCATCCGGACATTGACCCAGACGTTGCGGAAGCAGTGCGGGTGGGCGGGCGTCTGGCGTGCCTCACGCTTTTGCAGAAGCTCGGCGTCTTCGTCTTGAACGCAGCCTGTCTGCACATCTTTATCGCCCCGGACACGTCGCGTATTCGTGCTCCTCGGTTGAGATCCACGGTGCTGCATTGGTCCCGCCGCTCGCAGCGCGGTAAATCGAGACATGTCGTCTCGCTCAGGGATGCCGTCCTTCAGGCGACCCTCTGCCAGGACCCGCGCGCCGCCATCGCCACTCTCGACAGTCTCCTGCATCTGCGTCTGGCAACCAGGACGCAGCTCATCGGCTTGTTCGAGCTGCTCCCGGTGCGGCTGCAGCCGATCCTGAGTCTGGTCGACGGCACGGCCGAGTCTGGTCCAGAGACGTATATGAGGCTGATTCTTCGCACGCTTGGAGTGCGCTTCGAGACGCAGGTGGTGATCCCAGGCGTTGGGCGGGTGGACTTCGTCATCGAAGGATGGCTGATCATCGAGTGCGACAGCAAAGAATTCCATGAGGGGTGGAACAAGCAGGTCGAGGATCGGCGCCGTGACATCGCCGCCGCGGGACTCGGCTACACGACGATCCGACCCATCGCATCTGACATCTTGTACGACTCACCGAGTGTTCGGCAGAAGATCTCAGACGTCCTGGAGGCTTTCGCGCAGCCAGCGCGTCGCCGCCGCGTTGCATAACTCCTGAGAAGCTGGTTCAAACGGGGAGGGCCCGGCCGGAAACATGCGGAACTGGCAAAAAGTTCAGGAGTTATGCAGCGAGAAGCGGGCAACAAGGGAGAGCCGGGGCAGGGAGAGCCGCGTCAGAGCGAGCCGCGGAACTCCGTGATCAGGTCGGCGGCGAGCTCGGCGTCGCTGATCAGCGTGCCGTGGCCGTGGTCGGGGATCTCCTTCAGATCGGCCGGTCCCGGCACGAGGGAGACGATCTCACGGCACCACGACACCGGCGCCAGGGGATCGCGTTCGCCGCGCAGCACGAGCACGGGGCACTTCACCTGCGCATACGCCTTCTCGGGTTCGTGCACCACGGTCGCACGGATCTTCCTGATCAGGTGCGGGCCGCCGCGCAGATATTCGCGCGCGCCGCGCCACAGCACGATCGGACGCTCGCCGATCAGGTCGCGCAACAGGTAGGTCGCCTGCTCCCGCACGCTGCGTGAAGCGCTGTTCACAGTCGGGCCAGCCAGGACGAGTCCGGCGATGAGGGACGGATGCCGCGCAGCGAGCTCCGCACCGATCTGACTGCCCATGGAGTGGCCGATGATGACGGCATCCGAGACGCTGATGCTGCGCAGGAACGCCGCAATGAGGTCCGCGTGCCGGGCCATCGTCAGCGTTCGATCCGGCTCCGGCGCTTCACCGAAGCCGGGCAGATCGAGCGCGATGATGCGCCCAGGAAGGCGTTCGATGAAGTCGAGGTAGACGCTGCGGCCCATGCCGATGCCGTGCAGCAGTACATACGGGTGCTCGCCGGTTCCGAAGTCCTCTGCGACGAGCGTCGCCCCGCCGTGCTCGAACTCGACGATGGATGCGGGAACACCCTCAGGAGCAAGCAGACGTTCTGGCACCATACGACCCTAACGCGTCACGCCACGACTGAGAGGTCAGAGCACGGCCGAGAGGAAGTCCCTGGTCCGTTGCTCCTGCGGGTTGCTGAACATCTCTTGCGGCGACCCCTCTTCGACGACTCGGCCGCTGTCGAACATCAGCACCCGGTTCGACACGTCACGCGCGAACTGCATCTCGTGGGTCACGATCAGCATCGTCACATCGGTCTCACGGGCGACGTCGCGCAGGATGTTCAGCACTTCGCCGACGACCTCGGGGTCCAGCGCGCTGGTGACCTCGTCGAGCAGGAGGATCTCGGGTTCCATGGCGAGAGCCCGCGCGATCGCCACGCGCTGCTGCTGTCCGCCGGAGAGCTGAGTCGGGTGCGCGTTCTCCTTATCGGGGAGCCCCACCTTCTCGAGCAGCGCACGGCCCCGCGCCAGAGCATCCTGCTTCGACATTCCGAGCACGTGCACCGGGGCCTCGATGATGTTCTCGATCACCGTCATGTTCGGGAAGAGATTGAACTGCTGGAACACCATTCCGATCCGCTTGCGCATCTCGTTCTTGTGCTTCTCCTTCAGCTCGACCCGCTTGCCATCCTTCTCATAGTGAGTCAGCGGCTTGCCGTCGATGTAGACGTACCCGGCGTTGGCCTCTTCCAGCGTCATGACCAGACGCAGGATCGTCGTCTTGCCCGATCCGCTCGGCCCGATCAGGGTCACGCGGTCCCCCTTGCGCACGGTGAAGTCGAGATCGTGCAGCACGACGTGATCGCCGAAGCGCTTCTCGACCTTGTCGAAGCGGATGGCGGGGACGTCGCCGTCGTCCAGTGTGATGGCACCGGTGTGGGTATCAGGATTTGTGGGCAAGGCGCTTCTCCAATCGACCGATCAGCAGGGAGGTGGGGTAACTCGCGGCTAGGAACAAGAGGCCGGCGAGAGTGATCGCTTCGACGTAGCGGAAGTGTTCGCCACCGTAGAGCTGCGCGGTCTTCACCATGTCGGCGACGAAGATGACCGACACGAACGGCGTCTCCTTGAACATGGAGATCACGTAGTTGCCTAGGGATGGGACCGTCGCCCGTACCGCCTGTGGGATGACCACCGCGGTCCACGTGCGACGGCGCGACATCGACAGGGCCGTCGTAGCCTCCCACTGTCCGGGGGCGATCGAGTCGATCCCCGCGCGGTATACCTCGGCCATATACGTGGCGTAATGGATGCCGAAGATCGCAATGCCGATGATGATCGGCGGGATGTCGACGCCGAGCGCGAGCAGTCCGTAGAGGCCGAACAGCAGCTGCACCACGATCGGTGTCATCCGGATGAAGTTCATCACGAAGGTCACGATGGCGGCGACTGGTCGAGGAGCGCTGCGGCGGACCAGAGCGATGAGCAGCCCGAGGACAGCCGCGATCGCGCTGCTGACGACGGTGATCACCAGAGTGACGGTGAGGAAGCTCCAGAGCATGTCGGGCAGCGCGCCCCAGACGTGGTCCCAGTTCCAGGGGAAGGAATCGTCGGACATCACACGCTCCCCTCTGGTTTGGCGATGGCCTCGGGCTCGGCGACGGTCTCAGGGGCGGCGACCGTTTCGCGCCACCGAGTGCTCTGGCCGAGCCGGTGCTTGGCGCGCGCTTCGAGCGCGTTCATGATGAGCGAGAGAAGATAGGCGATGACGAAGTAGATGATGAGCCCGAGCGTGTAGGCGAAGAAGACGTCAGTGTTGATGCGCAGCTTGTTCAGCTCGGCGGTGAGGTCGACGATCGTGATCAGATAGACGACCGCAGTGCCCTTCAGAAGCTGGATGAGCAGGTTGTTCAGCGACGGGATCATCAGTGCCCATGCCTGGGGGAAGATCACTCGCCACATGCGCTGCGTGCGCGACAGGCTCAGCGCCGTCGTCGCCTCCCACTGCCCGGCTGGCACGGAGTTGATCGATCCGCGCACGACTTCGGCGCCGTAGGCGCCGTAGTTTAGACCGAGTGCCAGGATTCCGGTGAACACCGGCGGCAGCTCGAGGTTGAACGGGGGGAGGGGCAGCACGAAGAAGAAGAAAAACAGCTGAACGAGCAGCGACGTGCCGCGGAAGAACTCGATCACCACGCGGGCGAACCCGCGCAGCAGGATGTTGTCGAACCGGGCGAGCAGCCCGAGTCCGATAGCGATGATGAACGCCAGCAGGGCGCCGCCCACGGTCAGCTCGAGGGTTATGAGAAGCCCGTCGAGGATCTGAGGCAGCGCCCGCTGGAGCGCTTCGAGATTGTCAGTCACCGAGAGGGATGGACTCAGCCGAGTTCGCCAGCGCAGAGCTGCTCGGTGGTCAGATCTGCCGGCGGCAGGTTCTCCGCAGTGAATCCGAACGGCTCGACGAGGTCGAGGTACGACTGCTCGTCACCGGTGATCTTGGCGAGTTCCTCGTTGTAGGCCTTCAGAAGCGCGGTGTCGTCCTGACGGAACACCGTGGCACCGGCGCCGATCTGCTCGACACCGTCGATCACCTGCACGAAGGCTTCGGTGGTCTCGAGGTCGTCCATGTCCTCGGTCATCCAGTTCAGCGACACCGCGGTCAGGGCGAAGGCGTCGGCAAGGCCTGCCTGTACGGCCTCAAGGCCCGCGCTGGCGGAATCGACCTGCACCGTGTTCGTGATGCCGAGGTCCTTGGCGTAACCGTCTTCGATGGCTCCGGATTGCACGGCGAGCTTGATGTCGCCCGCTGCTGCGACGGAGTCGAGATCGCTGAGGTCCTTCGGGTTGCCCTTGGGCACGGCGAGCGTCGTGGTGTACATGATCTCGGGGTCGCTGAACGCTGCTTCGGCGCAGCGGTCGGGGAGGATCGACATGCCTGCGCTGATGACGTCCCAACGGCCCGCATTCAGTCCGGGGATCAGGTTGTCCCAGGCGACCTCTTCGACCTCGATGTTGTCGATGCCGAGATTCTTGAAGATCTGCTCGTGCATCGCGATCGTCGCGCCGGTGGGCTCGCCGTCTTCGACCCAGGAGTACGGCTGCTCTGAGGCGACGGCGAGCGTGATCGTGCCCTCCTCCTGTGCCTTCTCGAGCGTGCTCATCCCCTCGGTGTCATCGGAAGCGCAACCGGCGAGCAGGCCGAGAGCGAGGGTTCCGATCGCCGCTGCGGCGATGTTGGTTCGTAGCGTTCTCTTCGTCATGGTGCCCCAGACTAAAGAACCTGTCGGCATATGTACAGTCAGACGCGCAGATTGTCGACACGTATACAAAAATGTGATCTTCGGGCAGACTGAGTTGCCGAGTCGGCTTCGCTTCTGACCGCGGAGGATCGACAATGAGATGTTCGCTGTTTCACGCACGGCAAGACGGCAACGGTCGAAAGGGATATCCATGGCCTCACACACACCTCGCGCGGTGACGCCGATCTCGATGGTGCGCGTCGCGCGCCCCTCAACGGTCGATCTGATCACCGCGGAGCTGCGCAAGGCGATCTTCACCGGCGCGCTCCCGGTAGGAAGCCCCATCGGCGAGGTCGAGATGTCCTCCCAGCTCGGCGTCAGCCGCAGCCCGCTTCGGGAGTCGACACAGCGGCTGGTGCAGGAAGGCCTGCTGACAGCATCCCCGGGGCGAGGTATGCGCGTCAGCGTGATCCGTCCCGACGATGTCGCCGACGTCTACGACGCCAGGCTCGCGATCGAAGCACAAGCCGCACGGCTCATCATCAAGGCGGGTGCGGCTTCGGTGCTCGACGCACTCGAGGCCGCGTATGCGCACCTCGTCGAGCTCAGCGACGGCGACGACGCCATCGCCATCGGTGACGCCGACCTCGAATTCCACCGCCTGCTCGTCGACTCCGCTGGAAGCCGTCGCCTCTCGCACTACATGGCGACCCTCGTCATCGAGATGCGCATCGCCAGCTTCAGCGACCCGAACGGCTACGCCGTGCGGCGCTCGATCTCCGAAACATACCGCAGGCTTCTCGACGCGCTCGCCGCAAGTGACGCGGCTGCCGCTTTCGCAGCGCTTGAGCAGCAGTTCGCCGAGGCGGTCGCGCGACTCACCGGCAAGGACGAGAGCGTCGAGACGGTCGAGCGCGTGGTGACCGATGTGATCCCGACCATCACGCCGATCGAGATCACCGAAGAAGTCTGAGCTCTATTCCGCGGGCGTCAGCACCAGAGTGTCGACAGCAGCCTTGTCGACGGCATCCGGGCTGAAGGCCCATACCGTCTGGATGCCGGCGGCCCAGTCCTCGGTCTGATCGACGTAGTGCTGGTGGAACGCATGACCGGATGCTCCGGTGAGGTGGTTCCACGAGGATTCGTCGAAATCGGCGAGGTCGATGATCATGCGCATAGACGGCACGGTCGTCGTGGCGTAGGACTCGCCGATGCTCCACCCGGTGGCATTGACGACGGATGCTCCGCCGCCGACCGGGTACGGTCCGCGGTTGAACAGCGCCTCGATCGGTGCGATTCCAGAGGAGCCGAGCGTGTCACTGGTGAGCGTGATGGCATGCAGGTCGCCCCAATTCCACCGGGAGACGACATTGCCCTGCAGCGAGACGAGCTCATCGTAGGCCTGCTCGGCAGAGAGTGTGAGCATCTCATCCATGCCGTTCACGTCAATCTGCTCATTCGTCCAGAGCGGGTCGCTCGGATCGTCGAGCAGTGCGTCCATGACAGTGAACAGGCGGCTCTGGCTTCCGTACGGGAGCGGCTTCTCGCGGTTCGCGAAGACATTCAGCACGAGGTTCGACCAGAGCACGTTCGCGTAGGCGGCGGCTGCGGAGTCGGCGTTGTTCTGCGCGTCCCAGGTGCGAAGAAGCGCGACGGCCTCCTTCGGGCCGTCGCCTGCGACCGTGACGTCGGCCATGACCGTCGCCAGCTTCTTGCCCACCCACATCTGGTTGTCGTTCTGGATATCACGCATGTCCTGCGCGGTGATGGGGCCGGCGGCAGCGGTGCGCTCGATGAGGTAGGCGATGCGAGCGGCACGATAGCCGTAGTCCCAGTCGCGCGAGAGGAAGTAGTCGTAGTCGTCCGTCACGATGGCGTTGTTCGCCGTGACGATGTAGCCCGACGACGGGTTATACGAGACGGGGAGTTCTTCGAACGGGATGTACCCCGTCCAGTCGTAGGCGCTGTCCCAGCCAGGCTGCGGCAGCCAGCCGTCGCCGGCGCCGCGGATCGGCAGCCGGCCAGGAGCCTGGTAGCCGATGTTGCCATCGATGTCGGCGTAGATGAGGTTCTGCGCGGGGACATCGAACTGGGATGCCGCGGCGCGGAAGTCCTCGAAACTCTGCGCCGTATCGAGCGCGAAGATCGCCGTTGCGGTCTTCCCCGGATCGAGCGCGGTCCAGCGCAGCGACACGGCGTACTCGCCCGTCATGGCAGCTGCGGCATCGGTCTCACCCTGCACGAGCGCATCGCCCTCTGCCCAGACGTCACCGTCGGCGAGCGCGGTGAAGTCGTCGGTGAGCCCCGAGATGATCGGGCCGTGCGCGGTGGAACGGATCGTCAGATCGATGTCTTCGCCACCCGCGACCTTCACGGTCTCTTCGCGCACGTCCAGTGGCACGAGCGCGCCATCGCGCCAGTACGAGTCGCCGTCGATCTTCTCGATATAGAGATCTGCGACGTCAGTGGTGAGGTTCGTGAAACCCCACGCGACCGTGCCGTTGTGGCCGATCACGACTCCGGGCAGGCCCGAGAACGAGAACCCGCCCACGTCGAACGGGCATTCGGCTGACACGGTCGAACAGCGCAGCTGCACCTGATACCAGACGCTCGGCAACGCCGCCCCGAGGTGCGGGTCATTGGCCAGCAGCGGCATCCCGCTCTCGGTGAGCTTGCCCGAGACGACCCAGGAGTTCGAGCCGATGCCCTCACCGGCATCGCCGACCAGCAGTCCCGCAGCTTCAATGACGCTGTCGGCCTCGGTCCACTCGATGGTCGTGATGGCGTTCTGGACCTCGGAGTCGCCGTTTGTGGTGAACGAGGCCGGCGCGGTATCTGTATCGGACTCGGGGGGAGCGACCGTGGACATCTTCGGCACGATTACCGGGTTCTCATCGAACGGGTACGCAGGATAGAGCTTCTCGAGCAGCGCGAGGGTGTCGTCAGGGTTATCGGCGTCACCGGTCTCTGCGGCGAGCAGCGCTCGCTCGGTCTCCGACTCGACGTTGGTGCGCAGGTCCCAGGCCATGGCCTTCAGCCACGCCACCGAATCGGCGGGCACCCAAGGCTCGATCTCGTAGTCAGGGTTCTGTATTCCGAGGACGGCATATTCCAGCGAGACCTGTGCACCGTCGTGCCCTGACAGGTAGGCGTTCACACCGTTGGCGTAGGCCTCGTAGTACGACAGGGTTGTCTCATCGAGTGCGTCGACCTCCTGCTCTGCCACGTCGCGCCAGCCGAGAGTGCGCAGGAACATATCGGTGCCGGCCTGCGATTCGCCGAACATCTCCGAGACGCGGCCGCTGGTGACGTGGCGGCGGAAGTCCATCTCGAAGAACCGGTCCTGCGCGTGCACATACCCCTGGGCGTAGAAGAGATCGTCAGTGGAGTCGGCGGTGATCGTCGGGACGCCCAGCGCATCGCGCTGCACCGTGACCTCGGATTGCAGCCCGGTGAGCTTGAGCTCACCGGAGGTCTGCGGGAAGGAGCGCTGGATCGTCCACACGACGAAGAACGCGACCGCAACGGCGACGACGATGAGAGCCGCAACGACGATGAAGGCGATGCGGCCGATCTTCGCGCCGAGGCGCCGGGGTGCGGGGGGCTGAGGTGCAGTCGTCATTGAAGCTCTTTCAGGGTCACCAGTGAGATTCAGTCCCACTGAACCTCGGAGCGCGTTTCGGGTGCGCGCTCTGGAAGCCTAACCGATCAGAGTCGAATGACGTTCGCGTTCAGTCCGTGCCGGAGTCGAAAGCCGCGCCTTCGGATGCGGCATCCACAGCGTTCGCGAGGGCTTCATCCTCGGCATCCGACGCGGTGATCTCGGATGCTTCGCCCGCAGTCACACGACCGACGAGCTCGCCCGTGGCGCCACCCACGAGGCCGAGGCTCGCGTACTGCTCGAGGCGCGAGCGCGAGTCGGCGATGTCGAGGTTGCGCATCGTCAGCTGACCGATGCGGTCGACCGGGCCGAAGGCCGCATCTCCCACGCGCTCCATCGAGAGCTTCTCCGGACCGTACGAGAGGTTCGGCGAGACGGTGTCGAGGATCGTCCAGTCGTCGCCGCGGCGGAGGCGGATCGTCACAGTGCCCGAGATCGTAAGCCCGACCCAGCGCTGGATCGACTCGCGCAGCATGAGCGACTGCGGCTCGAGCCAGCGTCCCTCGTACATGAGGCGCCCGAGGCGGCGGCCCTGCTCATGGTAGGTCGCGAGGGTGTCCTCGTTCAGGATGCCGTTGACGAGGCGCTCGTAGGCGATGAAGAGCAGCGCCATGGCCGGGGCTTCGTAGATGCCGCGCGACTTCGCCTCGATGATGCGGTTCTCGATCTGGTCGCTCATGCCGAGGCCGTGGCGTCCGCCGATCGTGTTCGCCTCGTTCACGAGCGCCACCGGGTCGGAGTACTCGACGCCGTTGATGGCGACGGGACGTCCGGCCTCGAAAGTGACCGTGACATCCTCGGTCTCGATCGCGACGGAGGGGTCCCAGAACTTCACGCCCATGATCGGGTCGACGGTCTCGAGCGAGACGTTGAGGTGCTCGAGGGTCTTCGCCTCGTGCGTGGCACCCCAGATGTTCGCGTCGGTCGAGTAGGCCTTCTCGGCGGCGTCGCGGTACGGGAAGCCGTGCTCGACGAGCCACTCGCTCATCTCCTGGCGGCCGCCGAGCTCGGTGACGAAGTCAGCGTCGAGCCAAGGCTTGTAGATGCGCAGGCGCGGGTTGGCGAGCAGACCGTAGCGGTAGAACCGCTCGATGTCGTTGCCCTTGTAGGTGGAGCCGTCACCCCAGATGTCGACGCCGTCTTCCTTCATGGCGCGAACGAGCATGGTGCCGGTGACGGCGCGGCCGAGGGGGGTGGTGTTGAAGTAGGTCTTGCCGCCAGAGCGGATGTGGAACGCACCGCACTGCAGGGCGACGAAGCCTTCTTCGACCAGGGCGGTCTTCGCGTCGATGATGCGGGCGATCTCGGCGCCGTACTCGAGCGCGCGGCCGGGGATCGACTCGATGTCGTCCTCGTCGGGCTGGCCGAGGTCACCGGTATAGGTGCAGGGGATCGCTCCCTTGTCGCGCATCCATGCGACAGCGACGGAGGTGTCAAGGCCTCCGGAGAAGGCGATGCCGACGCGCTCGCCGACGGGGAGTGACTGAAGGACCTTGGACATGGTGTCCAGTCTATCGGCGGGTGGCGTGTCGTCTGTTCTCCTCCGGTTCGAGTGGATGCTGAGGACGAACCGCCACTCAGTACCCCGGGTACTCCCGCATCCGCTCTTCGAACTCTTCGCGGTCAGCCTCGCTGAGCAGCTGAGGTGCGAGGAACGAGATCCGCAGACCCTCCAGGGGTTCACCGGTCTTTGCGCTGTCGGACTCGCGCTCCGCGCGCAGCTCACCGGCCGGGTCATTCGAGAGATCGAAGAGCACCGCGTAGAACCGCAGCGGATCGGGGTAGTTGTCGGTGTACCACTCCCAGGTGTGCTGCGTGTGCGCGTCCGCGGTGCCGTAGAACTTCTCGAGGATCGTGTCGTCGAGGCTCGAGGACGGTTCGTTGAACGAGTACATCCCGTAGAAGCCGCGCTCGACGAGCACGTCTTCGATCACGCGCATGACCTCGAGCTTGCGGTCGTAGTCCTGGACCGGCTCATTCGTCATCCACGGCACGGAGATGTACTGCACCAGCATCGACTCGCCGCCGTATCCGTTGCGTTCGGGGCGCAGGTCCTCTGGTCCGACTTGCGTCCACGTATACCCGAAGCGGTCGCTGAGGCGCTGGCGGATCTGGGCCGACGCGGCATCGCTCTCGGCGCGCACCTCTTCGAGCGAAGGCTGCGCGAGGACTTCGGCAGCCGACAGATCCTTGACGCCCGGATACGCCGCCGCGTGCCTCTGCTCCGCGGTCTGCTGGCCGCCGTAGCTTCCGGATGCCGAGGTCTGCAGCGCGCTCATCGCACCCACCGTCGCGACGTTCAGCAGCAGCATGATGACCAGAGCGGATGCTCCGAGCACCCGCCCGCGCGGCGAGCACAGTGCGGCGATGATCACTCCCACCACGACCAGTTGCAGCACCAGCATCGTGGCGCCGTAGAGCAGATCGGTGCCGCCGGCGAACAGCGTCGCCAGCAGAGTCAGCGCGAACAGAATGGCGGCGACCAGCGCGATCCACCCGATTGCGCCGGCGGACTGTTTCTCGGCCGTCGCCTCAGCGCTGTTGACGAGCGGGGCTGTCGGGAACAGCGGCGGCTGCGCGGTCGGGCGCCTGGCGCCCTGATATCCACCGGGTGGCGGAAGAGGAGGCGCGCCCTCGGCCCCAGCGATGTAGCGGGCCCGCTTCGGATCTACCATGGCTTGTCCGTCCCGCCGCCGGGGCCGTCTTCATCGCCCTGGTTCTGCTGCCGCTCCTCGGCGCCCTGTTCGAGCTTCTTCTGCAGTTCGTCGAGCTTGTCCTGGTTCGGCTGAGTCTGCTGCTGTTCATCTCCCCGGTCAGGGTTCTGCTGCTGATCGCTCTGCTGCTGCTTCTCCTGCAGGCGGTCCTGCAGCTCGCCGAGAGTGTCACTCATGCTGCGGTCAGGGTCCGGTGACTGCTGATCGGCCTCTTCGCTGTCGCACTCCTCCGGCGTCTCGGCGGTCACCTTCAGCGCCTCGCCGTACAGCTGCACGGAACCCGGGCCATCACCGTCCGCGCGCGCGGCATCGCCCTGGCGCTCGATCACGAGTGCGAGATTCACGCGCACGGCGCAGACCTCGAGACCGGATGCCAGGGGCAGCGCCTCCTCGAGCTTGCTGCGGGCGGCATCGAGCTCCTCCGCGCCCGCGAGGGCTGTACCCAGGTTGTAGGGAGCCTTGTACGGCTCGAACCAGTTCAAGAACTCCTGACTCTGCGCGGCTGAGGTCGAGCCCGAGTAGTCGCCCACGACGTAGGTCGAAATCGCCTGGTGGGCGAAGCCGTACATGCTCAGCAGTTTGCCGACGAACAGCAGCGCCGCGAGGGTGAGCGGGAGCGTGCCGATCAGAACCCAGCGCCGGATGCGCCGACGACGCCGATTCGCCGCGAGAAGAGCGGCCGCGGCATCCGCCTGCCCTTCGACAGGCTCCGAGATCGTCGGGATCATGCGTCGCCCCCTCGAACAGCGAGTCCGCGCAGCTGCGTCACGAGCATCGTGGCGCGTGCGAGCTCCACTCCCAGCAGCACCACGATGAGCAGCGCGAACACCCAGTACAGCTCGATGACGTTGCCCACCGAACCGGACTCGGCGTAGTTCGTCGTCGTGGTCGGCGCCTCCGGCAGGTCGAGGGAGGATGTGGCATCCCGGAGCTGGAGCGGAACGCCCAACTCATCCGCGATCGCCTGCAGGTTCGCCTCATCGAGGACTGACATGGCCGGTGTGCCCTGGTACTCGATGTATTCGCCGGCATCGCTTCCGGTCCCTGAGCCTGTCGAGTCGGTCCCTGAGCTTGTCGAAGGGTCGCCGGAGGTGATCTTCATCGGGCCGCCCTCGCTCGTGCCGTAGCCGAGCACTTCACCGCCGTCGATGAACTCCGCGCTACCGGCGAACGACTCCGGCTCGGTTGTCACGGTCTGCTCACCATCGCCGAGGTAGAACACCATGCGCGAGCGGTCAGGCGCCGACTCCGCCGCAGCGGCGAGCGTCTCTTCGAGCATCGTGCTCGCGATGCCGATCGAGCTACCGCGCGACTGCGATGTGACCTCGGGATGCAGGATCTCGAGCGAGGAGATCAGCGCTGTGGTGTCCGTCGTCAGCGGCAGCCGCTGCTCGGCGGACGCATCGAAGGTGATCAGCGCGAAGCGCGCCCCCGGATACTCGTCGACGATCGATTGCACATCGGCGCGCACGCCGCTAAGCCGCGGCTGGTCGCCGTCCCAGTCCTCCGCGACGATGCTCGCTGTGGTGTCGAGCACGATGACGATGTCGGTTTCGGTTGCCAGAGTCTGCACGGCACCGCCGGGAATACCGGGACGCAGCAGCATGAAGAAGCACGCCAGCAGCATCACCAGGCGCATCGTCCACATGACACGGTGTCCGCGCATCAGCATCCACACGGCGACGGCCGCGACCGGCGCGAACAGCAGGATCAGCAGGAAGATGTTGAGGACGGGCTGGAAGATCACAGGCGCACCCTCCACATCAACACGATGAATCCGAGGGCGAGCACGAACAGCACGGCGATCCACACGTTCGGGGTGTCGGTCCAGACCACTTGTGCCTGGCCGCGCAGCTCGGTGGCATCCTGCTCCTGCACGTCGGCGATGATGTCGGCGACGGTCGTCGTGTCGCGCAATCCGTAGGCTTCGCCGCCCGTCGCCTGGGCGGCGGAGACCAGCTCGTCGCTGATCTCGGTGTTCACTCCCTGCACGGGATTGAGAGCGAAGACGCGCACACCGGCGGATGCTGCGTAGCTCGCAGCCTCCTCGAGCGAAACGATGGAGGCCCCGGCGAGCTCGTTGTCTGTGGCGAGGATGATCGAGCGGCTGCGTTCGTCGTCCTGGTGATCGAAGCGCATGGCACAGGATGCGAGGCCGTCGCCGATGAGCGAGGCGCCGGGGCCGTTGAGAGTGCCGACCCAGTGCTCGGGGATCTCCTCCATGTAATCGAAGCTCGAGCGGATGCTCTCGAGGTGCGTGCGGATGAACTCGTAGTCATCGGTCAGCGGGAAGACCTGCACAGGAGAGCTGTTGAAGATCGTCAGCCCGATGCGCTCGCCTTCGAAGCCGTCGAGCAGCTCTTCGAACACTGTGAGCACTTCGACGTCGACGTCGCTCATGGATCCCGAGACATCCAGGCACAGCATGATGTCGCGGCTGGTGTTGACGGGCTGGATCGTCTGGGACGACATCGGCCGGGCGGCGACCACGCCGCCGATGACCGTCGCGATCACGCCGAGAGCGATGACGCCGGCGAGGGCCGCAGTGCGCCGCTGCACGGCGCGGCGGAACGAGGGGAGCCCCCGCAGGCGTTCAGCGCGGGCGATCGGTGCGCTCGGTGCGGACTCGTGCTGCGCGCCCCGCTGCAAGCCGATCAGTAGACCGGTGCCGATCGCGATGACGATCACCGCGACGGCGATGAGGACGACCCACCAGTTCGCTAGTGCCATGTCGCCACCACCTTGCGGGCGGCCTCTGCGCCAGCGTGCGGGTCGAGGGCGGGGCCTCTGCGGAAGGCGTTCGGGTAGTAGTGCCGAGCCATCGCTTCGACGAGCGCCGGCTGCACGCCCATCTTCACGAGGTCATCGAGCGCGAGCACGGGAGCCTCGAGCCCGCTGTACTCGTTGACGAACGCGCGCACGACGCGGCTCAGCTCAAGGTTCGCGCTGCGCGCGGTCAGCGCTCCCGCCCGGTACGCGGCCTCGATCAGATTGATCTCTGCGTCATATTCCATTCGTAGCATAGACAGTACATCGCCCGTCGGCGGAGCGATCGGCATGTGACCGGCAAGCGTGATGCTGCGCTTCGGACGCGTGAGGAAGAACAGCAACCACCCTGCGAGAGCGAGCAGGGCAAGGATGCCGAGGGCGAGGAGGATCCAACCCCATCCGTACTGCGCGGGAGGGTACAGCTCGTCAGCGGCGGACATGCGCCCTCCGATTCAGCAGGCGCAGCAGCTCTCCCACCGCGGCATCTTGCGTATCGAGAGCGGCGCGGCTGATCTCTAACCGGTCGAGTAGATCGTCGCGTCGCGCGGCATCTGCCCGGGATTGTGCGGCGATCTCGCCGAGCACCTCGGCATCGCCATGCACGAAGTCGGGGACCGCCCAGCGGGTGTTCACATCTGCACGTGCGGCGTGAGAGGCGAAAGGGAGTGCGGGGTCGGCATCGCGCAGCGTGATCCACAGCACATCATGCTGCACGCGCAGGCGGCGCAGCATCCGCTCGGTCTCATCGGTGACGGGGGCGTCATCGGTGACGACCACGACGATGCACCGCTTCGCGACCGTGCGCGCGACGTACGAGAGCAGCGCGTCGCGATCGCTGGGTGCGCTCGCGTTCGCGATCTCATGATCGAGCGCGCGCAGCGCGTGCTCGAGCGCACCTTCGCTGCGCCCCGGCGCGCGACGGCGGATGCGCTGGACGTCGCCGTGCACGACGCTGAAATCGTCACCGTGCCGAAGGGCCAGGATGCCGAGGGCCCCGGTGGCGAGGATCGCGAGGTCCTTCTTCGGTTGCTCATCGTGTGCGAGCGCGGTCATCGAGAGGCCGGTGTCGACCACGAACAGCACCGTGTGCATGCGGTTCGCGCGGTGGCGCTTGACGAGCGGCTCACCCATCCGTGCCGTCGCCCGCCAGTCGATGTCGCGCACCTGATCGCCGTACTCGTACTGGCGCAGGTCCTCGAAATCGAGGCTGCGCCCGTGCAGAAGAGACGCGTAGGCGCCGTCGAGCGCGTGCATCGACTTCTGCGACGAGTGGATGAAGAGCTTGCTCTTCACCTGGGTGATCAGGCTTGCCATCGTCAGGGGGTGGGGACTGCGCCGAAGATCTGATCGATGATCTCCTCGCTCCGGATGCCTTCGGCATCTGCCTCGAACGTGAGCAGCACCCGGTGGCGGAGCACGACGTGACGGAGGGTGCGGATGTCTTCGGGCAGCACGTGCGTGCGGCCGCCCAGCAGCGCGAGAGCACGGGACGCCTGCAGGAAGGCGATGCTTGCTCGAGGGCTGGCGCCGTACTTGATGAAGCGCGCGCGGTCCTCGCCGATGTAGGGCCCCGGGTTACGGGTCACGTAGGCGAGCTGGACGATGTAGTTGCGGATCGAGGCATCCACATAGATCTTGGATGCTGTCTCCTGCAGCGCCAGGACATCTTCGAGCGTGACGGCACTGGTGACATGCCGGTCGGGGTCGAGCACGCCGGAGTCGATGCGGCCGAGGATCTCGAACTCCTCTGCGGGACTCGGGTACTCGACGATCTCCTTCAGCAGGAAGCGGTCCATCTGCGCTTCGGGCAGCTCGTAGGTGCCCTCCTGCTCGATCGGGTTCTGCGTCGCGATCACCAGGAACGGCTTGGGGAGGTGGTGCACCTCACCGCCGATCGTGGTCTGATGCTCCTGCATCGCCTCGAGCATCGCCGACTGCGTTTTGGCGCTCGAGCGGTTGATCTCGTCGAGCAGCACAAAGTTCGCGTGGACGGGGCCGAGAACAGTGCGGAAGGACCCGGTCTGCGCGTCGTAGATCTGGTTGCCGGTGATGTCGCTGGGCAGCAGGTCGGGCGTGCACTGGATGCGCTTGAAGCTCGCCTTGACGGTGTCGGCGAGGGTGGATGCGGCGGTCGTCTTCGCGAGTCCAGGAACGGACTCGAGCAGAATGTGCCCGCCGGCGATGAGGGAGACCAGCAGGCTGGTGCGCAGCCGCTCCTGACCGACCATCTTCGCCGAATAGGAATCGGAGATGACCTTCAGGATGCTGCCGGCGTGCGACATCTCGGCACTGGTGGGGCCGTCGCCTGTCGAAGGGGTCGGAACCGCCGCAGCGGGCCGCGGCGCGGGGGAGCGAGGTGGGGGAGGCGGGGCGGCGGGGCCCTTCGGGCTGGCGGCGTTCGACTCGTCCATCACTGTCTCCTCGCGTCGGCGGGGTCGCAGATCGTTTCCCCCGAAACAGCGTAACCGCCGCAACCGCCATCGCGAGTCAGACGCGGGTGCCGCTAGATTCGATCTCAGCGGCGGGGGGAACCGTGCACAGTCACCGGGAATCGGGATCCTCGCCTGACCGCGCACGACGAATGGAGAACCCGTTGGCTGACCCTGATACCCTCGCGCCGCCGCGCCCCAGACGCTGGAAGCGGCTTCGCGGTGGACTGAGCATCCAATCCAAGCTCCTGCTCATGCTGCTCAGCGTCAGCTTGGTCTCGGCGGTCATCGTCGGAGCCATCGGATTCACCAATGGTCGGCAGGCGCTGCAGGATTCGGCACTCGACCAGCTCATCAGCATCCGGGAATTGCGTGCCGCGGAAATCACCGAGACCATCGACTCGGTCATCCGCGATGCGTCGCTGCAGTCACGCAATCTCAGTGCGCAGACGCTGTCGCAGACCATGAATGCGGCGTTCGATGAGCTGCAGAGCGATCCGCTCAGCGAGGAACAGCTCGAGACGCTGGAAACCTACTACGCGGAGGTCTTCATCCCCCCGCTCGAAGAGAGCTCGGAGACGGAGTACAGCGATACCGCTTTCATTCCTGACTCGAACGCCGGACAACGCCTGCAGCTCGGCTACACCTCGCGCAACCTCGACCTCGATGAGGACTACCAAGAGCTGCTTGCGCGAGAGGATCTCGGCGACGGCACGGCGTACTCGGCCGCGGCCGCACAGTACGGTGATTACCTCACGCACCTCGTTGAAGAGGCCGGGTACGAGGATGCGCTGCTGTTGAATCTCGACGGCGATGTGGTCTATTCCGCGTACAAGGGCCCAGATCTCGGCACGAACGTAAACACCGGGCCGTATCGCGACACCCTGTTCGCGCAGGCGTATCGCGATGTGACCGCCACGAACTCTGTCGACGCAGTGGAGATCACGGATTTCGAGGCATGGATTCCCTCGCTGAACCACCCCACGATGTGGGTCGTGTCACCCGTGGGCGACGACGATGGCATCACCGGGGTCATGGCGTTCCAGCTGTCTCTCCACAGGATCAACAACGTGATGACCGGTGGCGAGCAATGGGCGGAACAGGGACTCGGCGAGACCGGAGAGGTCTACTTGGTCGGCCGCGACGACCTGATGCGCAGCAATTCGCGTCTGCTCATCGAGCATCCCGACACGTACGCGGAGCGTGCGGCCGACGGCGGCACCTCCCCGAGCATCGCGAGTCGCATCGCCGAGATCGGGGGAGCGGTTCTCCTGCAGCCTGTGACGACCCGGGCTATCTCGGAGGCTCAGGCCGGGCGTGCCGGCACAATGACCGGCCTGGACTATCTCGGCGGAGACAGCGTCATCGCCTACGCTCCGCTGCACATCGAGGGTCTGGATTGGGTGATCAACGCGCGGATCGATACTGCGGAGGCGTTCGCTCCCGTGGTGGAGTTCACCCGCAACGTGCTGCTTTCGCTGCTCGGCATTCTGCTGGGGGTCTCTCTGCTCTCGCTCGTGCTCGCGCAGGCGTTCACTCGGCCGATCCATCGGCTGGTCGGCGCCGTGCGTCAGGTGGCCGCGGGGGATCTGAACGTGCAGGTTCCCGGCGGGGCGAGAGACGAGTTCGGTGACCTCGGCAACGCGTTCAACGACATGGCCTCGAGCCTGCGCGTCAAGCAGGAGCTCATCGAGGAGCAGCAGAAGGAGAACGAAAAGCTGCTGCACACGCTCATGCCTGAGAGTGTGGCCAACCGGTACAAGAAGGGTGACGAGACGATCTCCGAGGCTCACGAGAACGTCTCGGTGGTCTTCGCCGAACTCCTGGGGTTCGACGACTACGCGAGAGGGCTGACCGCGGAGCAGGAGACCAGCCAGCTCAACACTCTGATGCGTGGCATCGACGAGGCTGCCGCCAAGGCCGGTGTCGAGAAGGTCCGGACCCTCCATGGTGGATACCTGGCCTCATCTGGTCTCGTGATCCCGAGGGTGGATAACGTGCGCCGCAGCGTCGAGTTCGCCCGCCAAGCGGTCGAGGTCCTCGACCGCTTCAACGCGCAGAACGGCACGTCGATCACACTGCGTGCCGGCATCGACACCGGCACTGTCACGAGCGGACTCGTGGCGCGCACCAGCCTGGCGTACGACCTGTGGGGCGACGCGGTGAATCTGGCGTATCGGGTGCGCTCGGTGTCGGGGCAGCCTGGCATCTACGTGAGCCAGACGGTGCGTGACCGCACGCAGGAGATGGTCGACTACGTCGAGGCCGGCACGGTCGAGACGCAGGGACAGACCGAGACCGTCTGGAAGGTGGTCTGAGATGACCGAGGCCTTTCGCGACGGGTGGGCGTGGTGGGTGATCGCACTCGCGATCGGTGTGCCAGTGCTGCTGGTGGTCCTCACCGAGGTGATCGGCGCGCTGGTGCGCCGCAACAGTCCGGTCGCTGCACCCATCAAGCTGCTCCGCAACTGGGTGGTGCCGGCGGGCGCACTGTTCGCGCTCCTGATCTTCGCGGTGCGGTCTCCGGCCGACCAGGTCTGGGTGCGCGTCGTCGCCACCGTCTTCGGTTTCCTGGTGATTCTGCTCGTGCTCTCGTCGTTCAACGTGGCGCTGTTCGCGAATGCCTCTCCGGGGTCGTGGCGCGATCGCATTCCGACGATCTTCGTCGAGATCGCCCGGCTGGCCCTGGTGGTCGTCGGGCTCGCGCTCCTGTTCTCCTGGGTGTGGGATGCCGATGTCGGCGGCCTGATCACGGCGCTCGGAGTCACGTCGATCGTGATCGGCCTCGCGTTACAGAATGCGGTGGGCGGTGTCATCTCCGGCCTGCTGCTGCTGTTCGAACAGCCGTTCAAGATCGGAGACTGGCTCGACACCGGCGGCGTGAAGGGGCGGGTCGTTGAGGTCAACTGGCGGGCCGTGCACATCCAGACCGGGGCAGGCATTCAGATCGTGCCGAACTCGACCCTGTCTGGTGCCTCGTTCACGAACATGAGCGAGCCAGCGGGACCGTACTCTGCGAACGCGACGGTGAGCTTCTCCACCGATGACCCCCCGCACGAGGTGATCACGATGCTGATCGACGTCGCCGATGCGCTCCCCATGCGGCTGCACCGGCTGCGCGCGTCGGTCGAGTACGCCGGGAGCGGCTCGTACGGCGTGTCGATTCCCGTCATGGGCCCTGCTGATGCCGACAGCGCACTCTCGATGTATCTGTCGTGGCTCTGGTACGCGGCGCGCCGGCGGGGCTTCGCGCTGGATGGCGACTCGACCGATCCGGTCGCTGAGCCCGCGCGTCTCGTCGAAGCGATGGCCGCGATCGCACCGACGCTGCACCTGCGAGAAGACGATACGGAAGCGCTCTTGGACACGGCGCGTCTGGAGCGCTTCGGGATCGGTGAGATCGTGCTGGCCGCGGGCGTCATTCCCGACGAGGTCAAGGTAGTGCTCTCCGGCAGCGCCGTGCTCGGCGCGGAGTTCGATGGCGGCCGGATCGATTTCGGCACGGTCGAGAAGGGCGATCTCATCGGTCTGACCGCACTGACGCGCGAACGCACGGATGCCGTCACCGTGGCCGCCGAGGTCCTCACGCTCGTCGCGATACCGCTGACGTCGATCGATGCGCTGATCCGCACGCGCCCGAGGCTCGCCACCGAGATCGGTGAGTCACTGGAGAACAGGCGACGTCTCGCGGAGGAGAAGCTCGCGGAGCTGGGCATAGACGGCAAGCGGATTATCGAAGAAAGACGCCGCAGCGAGGGTCGCTGAATGCCCTCCGTTAGGATGGGAAGGCCCGAGAAGGGCCAGCTCATCAGTCGGTGCGAACCCGACGAAAGCAAGGGGGACACCCATGCCAGGAATTGTGATCGTCGGCGTCCAGTGGGGCGACGAGGGCAAGGGAAAGGCCACTGACCTTCTCGGTGACCGCACGAACTGGGTGGTGAAGTTCAACGGCGGCAACAATGCTGGCCACACGGTCGTGGTCGGCAACGAGAAGTACGCGCTGCACCTGCTGCCCTCAGGCATCCTGTCTCCCGGCGTCACGCCGGTGATCGGCAACGGCGTGGTCATCGACCTCGAGGTGCTCTTCGACGAGCTCGAGGCGCTCTCGGCGCGCGGCGTCGACGTCTCGAAGCTGAGGGTGAGCGCGAACGCGCACATCATCACGCAGTATCACCGCACGCTCGACAAGGTCACCGAGCGCTTCCTCGGCAAGCGCAACATCGGGACGACCGGCCGCGGCATCGGCCCGGCATACGCTGACAAGATCAACCGCGTCGGCATCCGCGTGCAGGATCTCTACGACGAGAACATCCTGCGTCAGAAGGTCGAGGGTGCACTCGACCAGAAGAACCACCTGCTGGTGAAGGTCTTCAACCGCCGCGCGATCACGTGCGATGAGATCGTCGACGAACTGCTTTCCTACGCCGAGCGGCTGCGCCCGATGGTCGCCGACACCGGACACCTGCTCGATGAGGCTCTCCAGCGCGGCGAGGTCGTCGTGTTCGAGGGCGGTCAGGCCACCATGCTCGATGTCGATCACGGCACCTACCCATTCGTGACCTCGTCGACTGCGACGGCTGCGGGCGCGGCATCCGGATCTGGTGTGGGGCCTGGGCGTCTTGACCGCATCGTCGGCATCGTCAAGGCGTACACGACCCGTGTCGGATCGGGCCCGTTCCCGACCGAGCTGCTCGACGAGCGCGGCGAGTGGCTGCGCAAGACCGGTTTCGAGTACGGCACGACCACCGGCCGCGTGCGCCGCACGGGCTGGTACGACGCCCCGATCACCCGTTACGCCACGCGGGTGAACGGCATCACCGACCTGGTGCTGACCAAGCTCGACATCCTGACCGGCCTCGAGGAGATCCCGGTCTGTGTCGCGTACGACGTCGACGGCGAGCGCTTCGACGACGTGCCCGTGAACCAGACCGACTTCCACCACGCGAAGCCGATCTACGAGTACTTCCCCGGCTGGTCAGAAGACATCTCCGTCGCCCGCACCTTCGACGACCTGCCGAAGAACGCGCAGGACTACGTGCTCGCGCTCGAGAAGATGAGCAATACGCGCATCTCGGTGATCGGTGTCGGCCCGGAGCGCGACGAGGTCATCGTCCGTCACGACCTCGTCGATTGAGTCTGTCGCGACGATGACGCAGTTCTGGATCGGCGGATACGGCACCGACATGGGCGGCGATGCCAGCGGCATCGGTCTGCTTGAGGGCGATGAGGGGCGCGAGCCCACCACTCTCGCCTACCGTGGCGCTGTCGCAGCCGCTGCGTCGCCGTCGTGGCTGGCCCAGCATCCCTCCCTCGATGTCGTTTACGCGGCGCTCGAAGGATCCGGAACCGTCCAGGCTTTCGTGCGCAACGGCGAATCTTCACTTGCGCCGTTGGGCGCGCCGATCGACGCGGGCGAGGCGGTGTGCCACCTCGCCGTCGCGCCGTCCGGTACGTATCTCGTGGCCAGCTGCTACGGCGACGGCCGTGTGGTGCGGATCACGTTGGATTCCGCCGGACGGCCAGGGGCGCCGACGGTAGCGGATGCCGCAACCGACCCGTACGGCACAGAGGGCGATCCGCGCTCCGCCGATCTCACCGACGTCCTGGCATCTCTCGCGTCCCCGCCCGAGGTCTTGCCCGAGTCCCCGCGTTCCGGACTGCTTCTGTTCGACGAGGCGCTGGGGCTGAACGCTTCTGCGCCAGAGCCCGAAGAAGAAGCTCCGGTGGAAGACGGGCCGGCCCGCCGCTCGCACGCGCATGCCGCGGCATTCCTGCCCGATGGGCGCATTGCGACGACCGATCTCGGCTTCGACCTCGTGCGCATCTGGCGCGTGACGGCGAACGGGCTCACGCAGGACCACAGAGTCGTTCTGCCGCACGGAGTGGGACCGCGCCACATGGTCGTGCACCCGAGCGGTCACCTGCATGTCGTGACCGAGTACTCCGGCGAGGTCTTCACTCTCGCCGCCGGCGAAGACGGCTACTGGGGTGCGATCTCGGCCGTCACCGCAGCTCCCGGAATGCAGGAAGGCCTCGACTTCCCCTCGGAGATCTCGCCTTCGCGCGACGGTGAGACGCTGTACGTCTCGGTGCGCGGCAGCAACACGGTCGCGGCGCTGCGTGTGCGGGGTTCTGGAGAGAGCGTCGAATCGTTCGCGCTCGCCGAGTCCGGAGTCGACTGGCCGCGGCACCACCTCGTGCACGACGGCGCTCTGCTCGTGGCAGGTCAGCGATCAGGCGCCATCAGCGTGCTCGACCTCGATGAGCGCACGGGCGCGCCCCGCGGCATCCGCCATCGCGCAGCGGCGCCCTCGCCGACCAGCATTCTGCTCGCCCGCTGACCTGCGCCGATCTCGGACGCTGGCGGCGCACGTCCCGCGTCAGTCCGCCGCAGGCCGCAGGAGTCTCCTTTACAGGTGTGACCCAGGCGGAAACAACCCCGGTGACATCGCGTTGCACTTCGGCAAGACTGGTGCGGTATCGGCTCGGACGGAAGGCTTCATAATGGCCACGGATGAATACGACCTGATCGTCCTCGGGGGCGGTCCTGTCGGCGAGAACGTCGCGGACCGAGCCGTGCAGGGCGGACTCACCGCGATCATCGTCGAGAGCGAGCTCGTCGGAGGTGAATGCTCGTACTGGGCGTGCATGCCATCGAAGGCGCTGCTGCGACCCGCGCAGGCGCTTCGGGCAGCCCAGCACGTGCAGGGCGTCATCGGTGGGGAGCTTGATCCTGCCGGAGTCCTCGCCCGGCGCGATTCGTTCACGAGCAACTGGTCGGATGCTGGCCAGGTGAAGTGGCTCGAGTCGGCCGGCATTGATCTTGCTCGCGGTCACGGCCGCATCACCGGCCCGCGCGAAGTCACCGTGACGGCCGAAGACGGCACCACGCGGATTCTCACGGCGAAGCACGCGGTCGCGATCAGCACCGGCACGGATGCTTCGATCCCGCCGATTCCCGGTCTCATCGAGGCCAGTCCTTGGACGAGCCGCGAGGCGACGAGTGCGCAGGAGATCCCGGCATCCCTCGCCATCATCGGCGGCGGAGTCGTCGGCATCGAGATGGCCACCGCCTATGCCGGGCTCGGTGCACAGGTCACGCTGATCGCGCGCGGTGGGCTGCTCTCGGGGATGGAGCCGTTCGCGGGCGAACGCGTCGCCGCGAGCCTGCGCGATCTCGGCGTCGAGGTGCGCCTGAACACCAGCACCGAGAAGGTGACCCGGGGCGACGACGGCGTCACGGTCACTCTCGACGATGGCACAGACGTCACGGCATCCGAGGTTCTCGTGGCGACCGGGCGCACTCCGCGCAGCGGTGATATCGGCCTCGAAACGGTGGGGCTGGAGCCAGGGAAGAGCATCCAGACCGACGACACGCTGCGTGTGCCGGGAAGCGATTGGCTGTATGCCGTCGGCGATGTCAACGGCCGAGTCCTCCTGACACACCAGGGTAAATACCAGGCCCGCGCGGCGGGCGATGTGATCGCCGCCCGCGGCAACGGCGATGACGTCGACGTCGCCGCGTGGGGGCGTCACGTGGCGACAGCGGATGCCGCAGCCGTTCCGCAGGTCGTGTTCGCCG
Source organism: Microbacterium zouquanmingi (assembly GCF_052266675.1). Taxonomy (NCBI): domain Bacteria; kingdom Bacillati; phylum Actinomycetota; class Actinomycetes; order Micrococcales; family Microbacteriaceae; genus Microbacterium; species Microbacterium zouquanmingi. The sequence continues at coordinate 127,028 of NZ_JBQPRA010000001.1, read as the reverse complement.
ATCCCGAGGTGGCGTCGGTCGGTCTCACCGCCGCGGCGGCGCAGGATGCCGGATACACGACCCGCGTGATCGACTACGACCTCGGTGGCGTTGCGGGTGCCAGCCTGCGCGAAGACGGCTACAGCGGTCAGGCGCGCATGGTCATAGACTCCGAGCGCGACGTCATCCTCGGCGTGACCTTCGTGGGCCCTGATGTCGCTGAGCTGCTCCATGCCGCGACCGTCGCGATCGTCGGCGAAGTGCCGATCACGCGCCTCTGGCACGCGGTGCCGTCGTATCCCGCGGTCAGTGAGATCTGGCTCCGCCTGCTGGAGGCATACGGGCGGGAATCTGCCTAGATCGGCCCCGCATGTCTGACCATTCCCATACGCTCGAAACCGAACCGAGGAGACACCATCATGAAGGCTGTGCTCGCAGGAACCGTGATCGCCGAGCGGGTGGGCGAGGACATCTCCGCTCACATCGCGTTCGCGCCCGACAGGGAGGTCGGGCCGTAGCGGTCTGCTCATGATCGAGTTCCGCTCAGTATCGAAGAGGTTCCTCGACGGCACGCTGGCCGTCGAGGATTTCAGTCTCATGTTGCCTTCGCGCAAGACCACGGTCTTCGTCGGGTCATCCGGATGCGGCAAGACGACGCTGCTGCGGATGATCAACCGAATGGTCGAGCCCACCAGCGGAGACGTCGAGATCGACGGTTCGAGCGTGCTCACCGGCAACCCGGTGGCTCTGCGCCGCAGCATCGGCTATGTGATGCAGAACTCCGGCCTCATGCCGCACTTCTCGGTCATCGACAACGTCGCGACCGTGTTGCGGCTGAACGGCACATCGAAGAAGCAGGCCCACGATCGGGCACGTGATCTGCTCGACACTGTGGGCCTTGATCGCTCGCTTGCCGACCGGTATCCGAGCCAGCTCTCCGGCGGTCAGCAGCAGCGGGTCGGGGTCGCTCGTGGCCTTGCTGCGGACCCCAACATCCTGCTGATGGATGAGCCCTTCGGCGCCGTCGACCCGATCGTGCGGGCCGATCTGCAGCAGGAGCTCATCAGGCTGCAGCGCGACCTCGACAAGACCGTCGTGTTCGTCACGCACGACATCGACGAGGCGTTCCTGCTCGGCGATCAGGTCGTCATCCTCGACAAGGGCGCGCGCATCGTTCAGGTCGGAAGCCCGAGCGAGATCATCGAGAACCCGGCCGATGACTTCGTCTCCGCATTCATCGGCGTCGAACGTGGCAAGCGGGCACTGCGCATCAAGCAGACACCGCGCGGACGCGTCGTGGTCGATTCCGATGGGCGCACCCAGGGCGCGCTGCTCGACGACGCGGATGCCGGTGAGCCGAGGACACCATGACCTGGGTCGCCGACAACCTCGACCTGATCTTCGGGCTGGCTCTGACGCATCTACGGCAGAGCGCGATCGCCATTGTGATCGGGTTCATCCTGTCGCTGCCGCTGGGGTGGATCGCGTGGCGGTACCGGCTCGTCCGCGGCCCGATCATCGTCCTCACAGGCCTGCTCTACACGATCCCCTCGCTCGCGCTGCTGATCCTGCTTCCCTCGGTGCTCGGGTACCAGGCGCGCCTCGAGATCAACCTCGTCGTCGGTCTCACGATCTACGCCGTGGCGATCCTCGTGCGATCGGTCGCCGACGGTCTCGATTCGGTCGACCCCGACATCCGCCAGGCAGCCACAGCGGTCGGCTACGGAGGGCTGCGCCGGTTCTGGACTGTTGATCTCCCGCTCGCAGGCCCGGTGATCCTGGCCGGTCTCCGGGTCGCCGCGGTCAGCACGATCTCGCTCGCCACGGTCGGCATCCTCGTCGGGGTCGAGAACCTCGGCTACCTGTTCACGAACGGACTGCAGCGCCGTATCATCCCCGAGGTGCTCGCCGGCGTGCTCGCGGTCGTCATCATCGCCCTCGTGATCGATCTGCTGCTCATGCTCGCCGGACGCGCGATCATGCCGTGGACGCGTGCCGCTGCGGTCGCGGGCCGTAGCCACCGCCGACCGGCACTGCCGATGAGGGCCGCCGCATGAATCTCTTCGCGGATGCCTTTGCCTGGTTGTTCTCGCCCGAACGGCTCGAGGGCCAGTACGCGCTGCCCACGCTGCTCGGACAGCACCTGTTCTACACCGTGATCTCCGTGCTGATCGCGGCCGTCATCGCTGTGCCGACCGGCTGGGCGATCGGCCACACTGGTCGCGGTCGCGAGGTCGCCGTCGCCATCTCGGGTGCAGCCCGTGCTGTCCCGTCGTTCGGACTCATGGTCCTGCTCGTGCTGGTGCTGGGTGTGCTTCGGGTGCCGGAGGCCGCGACGATCACGTTCGTGCTGCTGGCGATCCCCTCGCTGCTCGCCGGTGCCTACACCGGACTCGAAGCGATCGACCGGCGCGTGATCGATGCGGCTCAGGCCACGGGGATGACGCAGTGGCAGGTGTTCTGGAAGGTCGAGGTACCGCTCGGCATGCCCCTTCTCGTCGGCGGCCTTCGCGCGGCGACCCTGCAGGTCATTGCCACGGTCACCATCGCCGCCTATGTGAATCTCGGCGGACTCGGCTGGCCGATCATCCAGGGCATTCCCCTGCGCCGCTTCGACCAGGTGCTGGGCGGTGCGATTCTCGTCGCCGTTCTCGCCCTCATCGTCGACCTGCTGCTCGCCCTCGCTCAACGGGCAGCGGTGCCGGCCGGCATCCGCGCCGCCGAACCCCGCACGACCACACCGCGCGCGGCCCGTCGCGCGGCAGCATCCACAGCATCCGCTTGACTCCCCACCAGAGAGGAACATCATGTTCACCGCACGCAGATCACGCTTTGCCCTTGCGACCGGAGTCGCGCTCGCCGCAGCTCTCGCCCTGGCCGGCTGCTCCAGCAGCAACCCGCTCGACGCCCCCACTGAAGAGTCATCCGGTGGCAGCACCGACACGATCGTTGTCGGATCGCAGGCCTACTACTCGAACGAGATCGTCGCCGAGATCTACGCCCAGGCGCTCGAGGGTGCCGGCTACACCGTCGACCGCCAGTTCAACATCGGTCAGCGCGACGCCTACATGCCCGACCTGGAATCCGGTGCGATCGGGCTGTTCCCGGAGTACACCGGCAACCTGCTCGAGTACTTCGATGACGCAGCCGACGCCACCAGCCCCGAAGACGTCTACGCGGCGCTGCAAGATGCTCTGCCCGGTGGCCTCACCGCACTCGACTACGCCGAGGCCAGCGATCAGGACACCTACACCGTGACCACCGAGTTCGCCGAGGCGAACAGCCTCACAACGATCGCCGACCTCGCGAACGTCAGCGGGCAGGTCACGATCGGCGGTGCGCCCGAGTTCGAGCAGCGTCCGTACGGGCCGGCGGGTGCCAAGGAGGTCTATGGCGTCGACCTCGCATTCTCTGCTACGGGTGACACGACGCTCGAGTCGCTGCTGGCCGGCACGATTCAGGTTGCCGACATCTACAGCGCCGACCCTGCGTTCGAGACCGAGGACATCGTCGCGCTCGAGGATCCGGAGAACCTGATCCTTGCCTCGAACGTCGTCCCGATCGCGTCCAGCGATATCGCCGACGAGATCGCCAGCGTCATCAATGCGGTCAGCGCAGAGCTGTCTGCCGAAGACCTCGTCGCCCTCGGCGTGCAGAGCACGGTCGACCAGAAGTCTCCCGACGAGATCGCGAAGAAGTGGCTGACCGACAAGAGTCTCATCTGACCTTCATAGGGTGACCTCGCGGCGGTGCGTGAGAAGGCTTGAGAGAATGGGCGTATGCCCGGACCCACAATCACCGCACGCGAGGTCGCTCAGCGGCTGGACATCCCCGTCGAGATGGCCGCCCGCCACGGGCTCGACGGTGGAATGAGCGAAGAATCACTCACCGCGATCGAACAGGATCCGCCGGCCTGGCTCGTCCAATCGCGCGCGAACCGCAAGAAGGGCGCGCGCCCCGTCTGGGCCACCTTGACGTGCGTCGTCTGCGGGTTCACCGAGTCAGCCCGTCCCAAGAAGTGGTGGCCGGAGTTCACCTACCTCAGCTGCCGCACTCACGCGCCGCAGGATGTTCCCGCCCCGGCATCCGATCAGCACCGCACTGAGATCGAAGGCGTCGGCAGCCGATTCATAGGCATCGTCGACGTGACCGTCTGAGTGCGACCCTAGACTCGGGAATCCTGCCTCGGAATCCAGAGCTTCTTGATGATGATGAGGATGGATGCTGTGACCGGTACAGCGACCAGCGCTCCGAGCAGTCCGAGCAGCGTGCCTCCGACGAGTGCGCCGATCACGACCAGCGAGCCGGGAATAGAAATCGCCCGGTTCATGACGCGGGGCGTCAGGAAGTACGACTCCACCTGCATGTAGACCAGATAGATCACGGCGAACACCAGCGCGAGGAGCGGGTCGGAGAACAGCGCGATTCCGGTTCCGATCACCCAGAAGATGAGTGAACCGACCAGCGGGATCAGCGTGATGAGGAACGCGACGACCGCCAACAGCAGCGGGAATGGCAAGCCCATCACCGAGTACAGGATCAGCACGATCATCGAGTTGATGAAGGCCAGAATCACCATGCCCATCACATAACCGCCGACGGAGTCGGTGATCTGCTCGGTGATGGCTGCGGTGTTGGCGCGATCGCGGGCCGGCACCAGACGCAGCATGGCCTGCTTGATGGTCGGCAGTGTGGCGACGAAGTAGATGACCAGCACGAGAACGATGACAATGCCGGAGATTCCGCTGGCAATCGACGCGCCGACCTGGAGTGCTCCGCCGCCGATCGTGGCGATGTTGCTCGGGTTGGTGAGGAAGTGCTGCACGTCGGCGACGAGATCCTGGAACTGATCGCCGAACTGCCCCTCGAGCGTCTTGTAGATATCGCTCGAGGTGAAGTCGCTGATGAGCCCTGGCACGCTCTTGACGAACGAGGTGATCTGCTCGACGACCGTCGGAATGATCGTCCACAGCACGAGGCCCAGCACGACGATCAGCGCGATGAGGACGACCACCACGCTCCATCCACGGCCGATGCCGCGGCGCTCGAGGAAGCGCACCGCGGGGTCGAGTCCCAGCGCGGCGAAAAGTGCGAGCGCGATGTAGATGAGCACCGTGGAGAGGTTCGACAGGGCGAATCCGAGCAGGAGCGCCCCGAGTCCGCCGAGAGTGACGAGGAACCCGAAGGTGAACGGCCGATCGATGCGCGTCCAGACCGACCGCGACGACGGCTCCGGCTCGACGACCGGCTTCGGCGTGAGGGGGACCTCGGCTGGCTCGGGCTTGGGCTCCTTCCGCTTCTTCGACGTGGTCTTCGCGACTCGCGTTCGTGATGTCGGCGCGGCAGGAGTTTCTGGCGCCGTCACCTCGGCGGAAGAGCCGGACTCGTCGGATCCGGCGGGCAAATCGTTGCTCATGCGCCCACTCTAGAGGTCATCGGCGCGATATCGTCATAAGCGCCGACGAACAGGGAGAGTCATGACCGACGCTGAGGATGCCCGCGCCGAGTTGCTGCGCCTGCGCGGCACGATCGACAACATCGACGCCGCACTGATCTATATGCTCGCCGAGCGATTCCGCGCTACTCAGCAGGTCGGACTCCTCAAGGCTGAACATGCGATGCCGGCATCGGACCCACGTCGTGAAGAGCAGCAGGTCGCGCGCCTGCGCGCTCTCGCCGAAGAGGCGCACCTCGACCCCGAGTTCGCCGAGAAGTGGTTCAACTTCGTCGTGGCCGAGGTGATCCGGCATCACACCGAGGCGGCCGAGGGGCGCTGACTCGCGGCTCCCGCTGCCCCGCCGCCCCGCCGCCCCGCCGCGATCAGGCGGTGCCGGCGCTCTCCAAGACCCGGACGACGCCGGTCTGCCCCTTCGCGCGGGCATGATCCAGGGCGGTCGTGCCGTTGCCATCCGGGATGTTGACGTCAGCGCCGGCTTCGACGAGCGAAGTCACCAGGTCGACGTATCGTGGTGATCCGTCGCCGAAGACGACCGCTTCGAGCAGAGCTGTCCAGCCCAGGTTGTTCACGTGATTCAGGTCGACCCCGGTCGTCACGACCCGTGCGATGTAGTCCGCGTGTCCGCGCTCGCCGGCGGGGATGGGAGAGAGTCCGCCGTAGCGGTTGGGGATCGACATATCTGGGTTCGCCGGCAGCAGCGCCTCGAGCATGGCGACGCTTCCGGTCACGCCGGTGACGAGCCACGGAGTGTCGTGCTGGTGGTCGAGCGCATCCGGATCAGCGCCGAGCGCGACGAGCAGCCGCGCGACATCGACGTGATCGTGCGTGGATGCCAGGAGCAGCGGAGTCTGCTCGCGATCGTTGCGGGTCTCGAGGTCTGCCCCCGCGCGCAGCGCGAGAGCCGCGGCATCCGCATCGCCATCCCGAGCGGCGGCGAGGAGCTGCTGGTCGGCATCGGCCTGCTCGACCCCGTTCAGAGAAGCGGCAGCGCGCAGAAGTTCGCCCTGCGGCTGCAGCCCGTGCTCGTCTGTGAGCTGTGCCGGAGTCAGGCCGTCTCGTTCAGCGGGAATGTTCACATCTGCTCCTCCTGCGACGAGTACTCGCACGGTGTCCACATAGTCATCGGCGGCATCCGCCTTCGCGAACACGAGTGCCTCGTGCAAGGCTACCCAGCCGAGATTATTGACGTGGTCCACGTCGATTCCGGCCTGGATCAGGCGCCCGACGATCCCCGCGTGGCCCCGCTCGGCGGCGCGGATGAGCCCGGTGCCGTCCCACGAATCCAGACTCGTCACGTCGGCGCCGTGCTGGAGGGTGAGGTCCAGCAACGGAAGGTATCCCTCACTGGTGGCGATGAGGTAGGCGCTCTGTTCGGTGGAATCTTTGGCGTTCACATCTGCTCCTGCTTCGATCAGCTGGGCTGCCTCTTCGACGTCGTTCGCCCAGGCTGCCGCGATGAGCTTCGCATCGAGGTCGGCCTGTGGAGCCCCCGAGGAGGGGGGAGCCGGGGACTCCACAGGGGTCTTGGCCGGGGCCGATGCCCCGGCGACGCAACCGGTCAGCACGAGAGCCGCCGACATCGCGGTCGCTGCGAGAAGAAGTGCGCGAATGGTCATGATGGCGGTGATTCAGCTCGTGCGTCCGCGGCGAACCATGCGCGTGATGTACACGGCGGCGCCACCGAGCAGAGCAACGATTCCGGCGACGAGTGCGACGATCGGACCAGCGTTGCCCGTCTCTGCGAGCTCATCGGATGCTTCGCCGTCAGCGGCGTCGCCGTCCGGGGCGATCGTCACGACCTCTTCGTCGACCGGCGCCTCGGCCAGGGGCTCGGGGTGGTCGGTGGGGGTGTGGATGATGTCGTAGAACGTTGCGGGGTCGGCAGCATCCGGGATGACCCGGTAGGTGAACTCGTCAGCGGTGAGCACGGTGATCGGAACGGTGCGCTCGAAGAGGACCTCGCCGGCGGCATCCTTCGCGACCAGTGTGCGCTCGGCGCCGTCTGCCGACACCGTCCAGTCGCCCTGCATCTTGGGGGCGTCCGCGAGGTCGTACATCGTGAAGGTTCCGTCGGTGCCGTAGTACGCCCAGCCGACGAAGTTGACGACGGCCTCGTCGGTCAGCGGGACGACGTTGCCGTCCTGATCCACGGCGCCGGTCGTTTCCCACGGCGTGCCGGACAGCACGTCCGACGGCGAGGTGGTCGATGCCGCCGCCGACACCGAGACCGGAACAGCGGTCGTTTCTGCGGCGAAGGCTCCGCCAGCCGGGACGAGGCCGATGGCGACGGCGGTGACGACGGAGGCGACGATCATGGTGCCGCGCGAGGGAGCGATACGGTTCTGCATGGTGTGCTCTGCTTTCCTGAGGGTATGCGAGCCTCGACGCCGATCGTCGAAGCGTACATATTCCACGTTAGGAATGCGCGAGAGGCAGCACATCAACCGATCAGTTGACGCTGGCTGACAGAACCCTGTGCGCTCAGATGCGGATGAAACCGCGCTTGGCTGCCAGAGCGATCGCTGCCTGACGGTTGTCTGCGCCGAGCTTGGCGAACGCGTGATGCAGATGCGTCTTCACCGTCGCCTCGCTGACGTGCAGCGCACGCGCGAGATCGCGGTTCGAGAGGCCCTCCGCCGCGAGGGTGAGAACTTCGAGCTCCCGCGCGGTGAGGGCTTCTTCTGGCCGATCGATGCGCTCGAGCAGACGCGCGCCGATCGCGCCTTCCAGTGCGCGGTCACCGTCCGCGGCTTGCCTGATCGCGCGGAACAGCTCGGCGGGACGGCTGTCTTTGACGAGGTAGCCGGCGGCCCCGGCATCCAGCGCGCGCACGATATCGGCATCGGAATCGTATGCGGTGAACACGAGCACCCGAGTGGCCGGGTTCTCTCGGCGGATCGCACGGATCGCGTCGATGCCGTCCGGCACGTCGTCACCGAGGTCGAGATCGACCAGTGCGACGTCGATGCCGTGAGCGGCAGCCGCGGCCTCGGCGACCGATCCCGCTTCGGCCACCACTTCGAGGTCACTCTGCGTATCGAGGACGGCGCGGATCCCGTGGCGAAGCACAGGATGGTCATCGAGCAGCAGGATGCGGATCATGTCGTGCCTTCCTCGGCAGCAGGTGACGGCACGATCGCGGAGACGACCGTCCCCTCGCCGGGCCGCGTCTCGATCGTCAGCGTGCCGCCCAGATTCTCCACACGCCACGTCATGGCCCGGATGCCGAAGCCGGAACTCGCTTCGTTCGTTTCCGTGCCGACAGCATCCGTATCGAACCCGATGCCGTCATCCGCGACGTCAATGCCCACCGCACTGTCGAAGAACGTGAGCGTGACGTGGACCGAGGAGGCGTGCGCGTGCTTGCGTACGTTCACGAGTGCTTCCTGCACGATGCGAGCAAGCGCGTGTGAGACGGCTTCGGGGACGACCCGCTCGTATCCGACGATCGAGAAGGATGCCTCGGCTGACAGAGATTGCGCCTCCAGAACTGCCGCCAACGAGTCTGCGCTCGTGCGCGGATCGGCCAGACCATGCAGAAGCTGTCTGGTCTCGATGAGCGTCTCACGCAGTGACTCACGTGCTTTTCTCACGGCGGGGGAGCCCGTCGCGCCGCGCAGGTCATCCGACTCGAGCATGAGCAGCGCCGAAGCCGTGCTCTGCACCACGGTGTCGTGCAGTTCGCTGGCCACCCGCTCGCGCTCGGCCATTGCGCCGGCGTCGCGTTCTGACTCGGCGAGCTGCGCGCGCGTGTCGATCAGTTCGCCGATAAGCACCTGCTGAGCATCCAGTGCCCGATCCAGCGCGGTGTAGGCGTACGTGAGCACGAGACCCCCGAAGAACGGCCCGAGCACGAGACCTAAGTCATCTCCCTTGGACATCAGGAGCAGCCCGACACTCACCGCGACGACGATCGCGGTCGAGATCGCAATGGCGAGTCGGCCTCGGATCACCCGGTGCACGGCGAAGAACAACGCGAACCCGCACCAGCCGAATGAGGGCGCGAGGATCGTCAGCGGAAGCCAGAACGCGGTCGCAAGGAGCAGCCCGACGCCCTGCCGGGACCCGAGTGCTTCGAGGCCGGAGGCAGCTCTGGCGGTTTCCGGGTTGCGGCGGGCGATCACTGCGACCGCGTAGCTCACCGCGGTGCCGATCGCGAGAACGAGGGCGGCGACTCCGACGCCCTCCAGCGGATGCCGGCCGAAGTAGCGCACCGCGCACACCACGAGCAGGATCGCGAAGCCGATGTCGACGGCGAGATCCATCGCCGGCAGGCGTCGGTGATGCGAGGCGCTCATGCCCTCAGCGTACAAAGTCCTACGCCGTGATGACGCGTCCGCGCACGAGCCCCTCGACGGCGAGCGTGTAGGCGCGCCCGACCTCAGCATCCGGAACCGGTCGCTGACCGGCGAAGAGCGCGTGACTGCCGGGCGAGTTCTCGAGAACGTTCGGCGAGACGGCATTGATGCGGATGCCGCGCGGCGCCTCGGCGGCCGCCGTGACGATCCAGGATTCCAGTGCCCCGTTGGCCATGGCCGCAGCGGCACCGGTCGGGATCGGCTCACGGGCGAGCACGCCGGTGGTGACGGTGATCGAGCCGCCGTCGCGCACGTGGTCGAGAGCGGTGCGGGCGATGTTGATCTGCGACAGCGCCTTCGACGTGAATGCCGTCAGGTAGTCGTCGCAGGTCAGCTCCGTCAGGTGCGCGAACGGCACGGATCCGGATGCCACCACCACAGCATCCACCTCGCCGACCCGCTCGAACAGCGAGCGCACCGAGGCCGGATCGGTGGCATCGACGGTCCACTCGCTGCCGCGCGATGCGCGCAGCACTTCGTGACCGCGCGACTCGAGAGTCGACACGACGACGGCGCCGATGTGGCCGGTTGCTCCGATGACCAGGATCTTCATGCGCTTGATCCTAGCCGCGGGGCCCTTGCGCTCGGCGCCGTCGCCTCTCTTGCGCTACCGCGACGTGCCCTGCGACACCGAGCCCTGCAGCTGGCGCTGGAAGAAGATGTACACGATGAGCACCGGGACGATCGTGATGATCACCGCGGCGAACAGCGCGCCCTGGTCGACCTCGTAGCCGGCGGCCGACGCGAAGGCCGCCATTCCCTGCGAGAGCACGTACTGCGAGGCGTTCGGGTTCAACGCGACCGGCAGCAGGAACTGGTTCCACAGACCGAGGAAGTTCAGGATGCCGACCGCTGCGAGTCCGGGCTTCGCCATCGGCAGCATCACCTGGAAGAACGTGCGCCATTCGCTGGCGCCATCGACGTAGGCGGCCTCCTGGATCTCGTACGGCAACGACTTGAAGAACGAGTACAGGAAGAACACCGTGAACGGCAGCGCGAACGCCACGTACGTGATGATGAGGCCTGGCAGCGTCCCCAGAAGCCCGATGCCCTGCAGGATGAAGAACAGCGGCACGATCGCGAGGAACACCGGGAAGGTGAGCCCTGCGAGCATCAGGTAGTAGATCACTCTGCTGCCAGGGACCGAGAAGCGCGCGAGCACGTAGGCGCACATGGCGCCCAGCAACATCACCAGCACCAGCGCGACACCGACCACTATGACGGTGTTCAAGAACATCTGGCCGAAGTTGTACTTCGTCCAGGCGTTGATGTAGTTCGTCGGAGCCCACGATGCTGGCAGCGTGAAGGGCGAATCGAAGATCTCACCGGTGGTCTTGAACGAGCTGAACAGGGTCCACAGCAGCGGCAGGATCACGATGATCGACCAGATCGCGAGGATCACGTGCGAGGTGGTGCCGATAACCCTGTCGCTCTTGGTGCCGCGACTCGCGCGCAGACGCACAGCGTCCTTGCGGACGCGCTTGCGATCGATCGTGACCAGATTCTCTGTCTTGTCGCTCACAGTCGCCCTCCGTCTTCCTTGCCTCCGGTGAGCCTGTTCACGATGAACACGATCGCGGCGAAGACCAGAGTGACCACAGCGAGCACGACACCCATCGCGCTCGCCAGACCGAACTGGCTCTTCTCGAACGCGGTGCGATACAGGTACTGCGACATCACGAGAGTGGTGTTTCCCGGGCCCCCGGTGGAGTTCAGCGCCGCCATGTAGACGAAGGCGTCGAGCGCGAGGATGCCGATGTAGATGACCGCTGTCTGCACGTTGTCGCGGATCAGCGGCAGCGTGATCGAGACGGTCGTGCGGTAGCGACCTGCGCCGTCGATGCGGGCGGCCTCGTAGACTTCGGCCGGGACGCCCTTGATCGCGGCGATGAACAGCACCATGTAGAAACCGACCATGCCCCAGACGATCACGAAGATCGACGCACCCATCGCGGTTCTCTCGTCACCGAGCCAGGCGAAGCCGTTGGTGTCGAGACCCACAGCCCCGAGGATGCCGTTGAGCAGACCCTCTGGCGAGTAGATCAGCGCCCACAGAATACCGATGACGATCGCGGGGATGACGTAGGGGAAGAACGACACCACGCGGTAGAAGCTCGACCCGGCGAGCCCCCTGACCTGTCCGGTGCTCGGGCCGCCGACGGTGATCATGCTGGCGAAGATCAAAGCGATCAACAGGGTGATCAGCGGGACGAAGATCGCCAGGATGACGTTGTTGCCCATCGCCTGCAGGAAGGTCGAATCGGTGAACAGGCGACCGAAGTTCTTCAGTCCCACGAAGTCCATCTCGGGGGAGAAGCCGGTCCAGTTGGTCATCGAGTAGTAGACGGCCTGCACGAAAGGCGAGATCACGAAGATCAGGAAGATCGCGACAGGTATGACCAGGAAGACCAGTAGGAAAGAGATGTAATCGAACGTCAGCGGGCGCCCGCCAAGGCGGGGCGGCCGACGCCGCCCCGCCTTGGCGGATACCGCAGTATCAAGAACAGGAGCTGTGGTCACTTGATCTCGATCTTGGTGATGGAGTCATCGTTGCGGATCTTGTCAGTGAGGTCCTGCAGCTGCTTCGTGATCTCTTCCACGCTCATCTTGCCGTCGAGGAACGAGTTCCAGATCGGCAGCTGATCGCTGTTCATGCCGTACAGGTTGAACGACTTGATCGTGAAGACGTTGTCGCCGGCGGCCGCGAGCATCTTGCCCTGCGACTGAAGTGCGGTCGAACCGAAGCCGTCCTCGGGGACGGTGTCCTTGACGATGGTCGGAGCGAGCTTCTCCTTCGCGAACGCGACAGCCGAGTCCTTCGAGAGCATGGTGCGCAGCAGCTCCTTGCCGCCCGCGGGGTTCTTCGCCTTCGATGGAACGATGAACGGCTCTCCGGCCTCGGCGCGCATGAAGCCTGCGGGCGTCGTCTGATCTGCGTTCAGCGGCAGCTCGGGGAAGCCCATCATCGCGAAGCCTTCGGCGGTCTGCGACTTCATCTCGTTCTCGATCCACGAGCCGGACGGGTACAGCAGCGCTTCTTCCTTGTTGCTCCACTGCGCCTGGGCCTCGGTGAACTGCGTTCCCGAACCACCGGGCTTGACGTATCCCGAAGCGATCAGCTCGTGCATGATCGTCAGGATGTCCTGCAGGATCGGGTTCGACCAGCATCCCTCTTCGAGGTTCTCCAGCGGCAGGCGCACCTCGTCGCCGCCCTGGATGACAGCGGAGTCGACCACCATCGTCTGGTAGTAGGTGGCGGCTTCCTTGCCCCAGAGGAACAGGTACTTGCCCTGTGCCTTGGCCGCTTCACCGAGGGCCTTCAGGTCCTGCCAGCTCGTCGGAACCTGCCAGCCGTTCTTCTCGAACAGGCTCGACGAGTACCAGATGCCGTACACGGTCATCACGTAGTTCAGCGCGACGAACTTGCCGTCGAAGGTGCCGGGAGCCTTGATGCCTGCGAAGAGGGTGTCAGCGATCTTCGTGCCCTCGAGGTTGTTCGAGTCGATCACGTCGGTGAGGTCTTCGAGCTGGTCGATGATGGTGTTCCAGCCGATGGAGTTCGCACCGGAGTTGTCGACGAGGTCCGGCGGGTTGCCGCCGACGAAGCGGGGCTGCAGCTCGGTGGCGATCTTCGTGGAGGGCGAGACCTTGACGGTCACGCCGTCGAGGCCCTTGTTCTTCTCCATGATCTTGCCGGCGTTCTCGACGTAGTCGACGCCGTAACCACCGTTGAAGATGACCGCATCGACGGTCGTGTTCGCCGCGACGCCGAAGGGGTTGTCTGCGGTGATCTCTCCCGCCGGGGCACTCCCCCCGCCTCCGCCTCCTGGCGCTGCACACGACGCCAGCGACATGCCGAACGGCAGCAGCAGCGCCGTCGCTGCTGCGCCGCGCAGGAGGTTGCGGCGGCTGATGGATGACTGGGTGATTTCCATCTTCGTACCTTTCATTGGTGGTTAGTTTCCCCGGCGGATGCGACCGCGATAGCGGTCTTCGAGGGCAGAGTTGTGCTCGTCGCCGCCGGGGATATTGGCGGAGATGTACATCGGTGGAGTCTCGTCGCGTGCAGCAATTGTGCGGGCGACACCGAGAGTGAGCAGCTGAGCGATGAAAGCGCCGGTCATGGATGAGACCGCGCCGACACCGATGCCGCCGGGTAGCTCGAGCGTCGTGTCGCCGTAGGGGGCGAGGTTGTCGATGACGACATCCGCGACGTCGGCGAGACGCTTGCCAGACGGATGCTTCGGCTCCACGCGCATCGTGTGCTCCATGCTCGTGACCGCGATCACGGAGTGCCCGCGCTCCTTTGCCCAGAGCGCCGTGCCGACGATCGAGCCGTTGACCCCGGAGTTCGAAGCGATGAGGAAGACGTCGCCATCGGCCACCGGAACCGTCGCCATGAGTTCGTCGACGAGCCAGGGTTCGCGCTCCAGCGCGGGTGTGAGCGCGCCGACCTCGCGGTCGCCGTGCAGCACCAGATCGCGCAGTGCGAAATTGTTGGTCGGGATGAGTCCGCCGGCACGTCCCGAGATCTCCATCGCGAAAGCTTCGGAGTGCCCTGTGCCGAAGGCGTGAATGATTCCGCCGACGTCGAGAGCCCGCACCATGAGTGCGATCGCGGCATCCAGCGCGCCGTTCTCGGTTGTCTCTGCGAGGCGGGTGAGTCGCTCGTCCACTTCACGGAGAAGGTCGCTGGGCGTGGGCGCTGGAGGCGTGGTGGAACCGTCGCTATTGCGGTTGTCAGTATTCATGCGTGGCACCATTGCCTCCAGACTCGCCAATGAAGTCTCCGTGGGATGAAAGCTATTCTCACCCTCGACGAAGGTCAAGTTAGGAGGGATAACAAATGAGTCACGACACCCTGATGTTGGGCGTGGATGCCGGCGGCACTTCGACCCGTGGCGTGCTCGTGACGGAGCAGGGCGGCTGTCTCGGTTACGGTCTCGGCGGGCGCGGCAACCCGACCTCTGCCGGGTTGGATCGCGCAGCCGAGGGTGTCCGCGCGGCGATCGCCGGAGCGCTCGCCGCCACCGGCCGCACTCTGGCAGAAGTGTCGGTGATCGTCTTCGCGATTGCAGGACAATCGGGCGTCGACGACCGAGACACCGCATGGTTGCGTGATCCATTGGCCGCTGAAGGATTCCGCGGCCGGGTGGTTCTGGAGTCCGATCTGCTGGCGACGTACTTCAGCGGAACGGCGGAGTCGTTCGGGTACGCGGTGGTCGCGGGTACCGGCGCATCCGTCATTCGGGTTTCGGACGGACGGATCGACGCGGTCGCTGATGGACTCGGCTGGCTGGTCGGTGATCGCGGCAGCGGATTCTGGATCGGCCAGCGCGTCGCGAAGGCCGTCGTCCGTGATCTCGATGGCGCAGGTCCCGCCACGACGCTGACACCCGGGCTGCTCGAGATGCTCGGCATCGAGGTGGACGACGTGCGACGCGAGGGGCGCGGCGGAGCACTGGTGCAGCTGGTGAAATCGCTCTACGCGCTGGCGCCGATCGAGCTCGCCGACTTCGCGCCGCTCGCGGTCGCTGCGGGCGATCCGGTCGCCGGTGGGGCCGGCGATCCGGTCGCCGCAGGGATCCTGCGCCGTGCGGGTTCTCGACTGGCCGATTCGCTCGTGGCGGTCCTTGCAGGGCCTGGTCCCCTTGTGATCGGTGGCGGAGTGCTGGGCCGGGAGGGGTTGGTGCGGGATGCCTTCCTCGAGCGCCTCGGCGACCGAGCTGCCGGGCTTCCGCTGCTGCCGGTCGTCGACGGAGCTGTCGGGGCGGGGCTGCTGGCGCTGCGCGCTGGTGGGGTGACCGTTTCTGCGCGAACGCTCGAGCTGGTCGCGGCCACGATGGCCCGTTTTCGTTGACAATCGATGGTCTATGATTGAAAATGAATTGAATCAATCACAAAACGTCATTCACTGACTGACCACGAGAAAGGCGAACATGACCGATCCGATCACCGCACCTGGCGCCCACATGCGAGAAGAGCTGCTCTCGCAGCCCGAGACCTGGGCACGGGCGGCGGCAATGCGTGACGAGCAGAAGGTGCTCCCCGGATCGGGTCAGCGCGTGGCCGTCATCGGATGCGGCACCTCGTGGTTCATGGCACAGTCCTACGCTGCTCTGCGCGAGCGGGCAGGGCACGGCGTGACCGATGCGTACGCGGCATCCGAAGCTTTTCTCGATCGCGACTATGACGCGATCGTCGCTCTCACGCGGTCCGGCACGACCAGCGAGGTGCTCGAGGTAGCAAGCCAGGTGAAGGGTCGCATCCCCGTCATCGGCGTGATCGGCGATCCGACGTCTCCGCTCGTCGCCCTCGCTGATGAGTCGGTTCTCCTCCCGTTCGCCGACGAGCAGTCGGTCGTGCAGACCCGCTTCGCGACGACCGCGCTGACGCTGATGCGCGCGTCGCTCGGCCTCGACGCCGATGTCGCGAAGTCGATCGAGGATGCTGCGGCTGTCCTCGCGGCGACCGACGATGAAGGCCTCACCACCGCCGATCAGTACACGTTCCTCGGCCGGGGCTGGACCATCGGCCTCGCGCACGAGGCGGCGCTGAAGATGCGCGAGTCCTCGCAGTCGTGGACCGAGTCGTACCCGTCGATGGACTACCGTCACGGTCCGATCGCGATCGCGGCTCCCGGCCGCATCACGTGGCAGTTCGGTGTCGCTCCCGAGGGGCTCGCCGGCCAGGTCGAGGCCACCGGCGGACGCTTCGTGCAGCACGACGTCGACCCGCTCGCTGATCTCGCACGTCTGCACCGCGTCGCCCTCGACCGCGCAGTCGGCAAGGGGCTCGACCCCGACATGCCCCGAAACCTCTCGCGATCGGTCATCCTGGACGCGTGAGCACTTCTCCCGAGCCAGCAAAACCACGCCGAAACAATCCCGATTCGCGTGAGGCTCGGCGTGGTTTTGCGGGTTCGTGGGGTGTTGGCCAGGGATCGCCGGTGCTCGCCTTCGATGTGGGCGGCACCGACATCAAGTCGGCCCTCTTCGACGCCGACGGCACGCCGCTCGGACTGCAGCGCACACCGACGCCGAAGCTGGGCGCAGACCCCGCGGCCGCGCTGATCGAGGAGATCGCACGATTGGCGGATGGGCTGCGGGCGCAGCATCCGTCTGTCGAGCCTCGGGCGCTCGGTTTCGTCGTGCCCGGCATCGTCGACGTGGATGCCGGAATCGGCGTCTTCGCGAGCAATATGGGGTGGCGGAACGCGCCGCTGCGCGCGCTCGCGCAGCAGCGGCTGAACCTGACGGTCGCGTTCGACCACGACGTGGGCGCGGCGAGCTGGGCCGAGCATGAGCTCGGCGGTGCGCGCGCGCACGATGACGTCGTCGTGGTGATCATCGGCACGGGGATCGCCGGTGCGATTCTCGTCGGCGGCCGGCCCTACACCGCCGGCGGCTACGCCGGAGAGATCGGGCACTCGCCTGTCGCCGACGGACCGGAATGTGCCTGCGGCGCGCGCGGATGCTTGGAGACCGTGGCTTCGGCCGGAGCCATCGCCCGCCGCTACCGAGAGGCCACCGGCCTCACACCGAACGGCGCGAAGGACGTCATCGCTCGTGCTGCCGCCGGCGATGAGGCCGCTGCCGAGATCTGGAACGCAGCCCTCGACGCCCTGGCGATGTCGCTCGCCCAGCTGACCGCGATCATGGCGCCGGAGGCGATCATCATCGGCGGCGGGCTGTCGCGCGCGAGCACGCTTTTCGACGAGCTGCGCACGCGTCTTGCCGCGCGCCTCAGCTTCCATCGGATTCCCGCGCTGATCCCCGCGGAGTTGTCCGGCAATGCGGGCCTTCTCGGCGCAGCGCTCCGGGCGCGGGAACTCGCATGATCCTCACGGTCACCCCGAACCCCGCGCTCGATCTGACGTGGGAGCTGGATCGCATTGAGATCGGCGGCACTCACCGGGCGGATGCCGGGGCGGTGCGCGCGGGCGGCAAGGGACTCAATGTCGCCAGAGTCCTGCACTCTGAGGGGTTCGATGCGCGCGCGATCTCGACGGCCGGCGGTGCGACCGGCGACGAGCTGCGCCGTGACCTCGCTGCGAGCGGCGTGCCGCACGTGCTTCTGCCCGTGGCCGCCGACACCCGGCGCAGCGTCGCCTGGGTCGACCGTTCGCTCGGCGACACCACGATCGTGAACGAGCGCGGCACGAGTCCCACCCGCGAAGAGTGGGCCGAGTTCGTCGCGGCCGTGCATGAGGATGCCGTCGCGGCATCCGTTCTCGTGATCTCGGGCAGCTTTCCGCCCGCGGCGCCGCACGGACTTCTCGAAGCGCTCATCGTCGCCGCGAGCGGGCGTCCGGTGATCGTCGATACGTCTGGGCCGTTGCTGCTCGCCGCGGCCGACGCCGGGGTCTCCGTGGTCAAGCCGAACCGCGCGGAGCTCGCGGAGGCCACCGGCATCGACGACCCGGCAGGCGGCGCGCGCGAGCTGCTGCGCCGCGGTGCGGGTCTCGTGCTGCTCTCGCTCGGTGCCGAAGGGATGCTGGCGGTCACCGCAGATCGTGTACTCAGGGCGCAGTTGCCTGAGCCTCTGGCGGGGAACCCGACCGGTGCAGGAGACGCGGCGGTCGCCGCCGCGGCATCCCTTCTCGAGAGCGGCGTGCGCGACCCGGAACAGATCCTGCGCCGGGCGACCGCCTGGTCGGCCGCGGCCGTGCTCATGCCGCTCGCCGGCGAGATCTCACCGCGGCATGCGCAGCTCGCGGACGAACTCATCATCACCGAACCCACCGACGCTGAACTTCAAAAGGACTCCGAATGACCCTCGTCTCTGCCGCCGACCTCGTCCGCGATGCCGCATCGAGCGGCCGCGGGATCGGTGCGTTCAATGTGATCCACCTCGAGACGGCAGAGGCTCTGGTCGCGGCATCCGCGGAGGCGCGCCTGCCCGTCATTCTGCAGATCTCTCAGAACTGCGCCAAGTATCACGGCGCGCTCGAGCCGATCGCCCTCGCGACCCTCGCGGTCGCCCGTCGCGCCGAGACGCCGGTCGCGGTGCACCTCGATCACGCCGAGGACCCCGCTCTCGTTAACGACGCCATCGCGCTCGGGTTCGGCTCTGTCATGTTCGACGGTGGGGCGCTGCCCTACGACGAGAACGTCGCACTGACCCGCTCGGTTGCATCGCGTGCACATGCGGCCGGCGTCTATGTCGAGGGCGAGCTGGGCGAGGTCGGCGGCAAGGACGGTGCGCATGCGCCGGGCGTGCGCACCGACCCTGACGAGGCGCGTGCTTTTGTCGCCGAGACCGGTGTCGATGCGCTCGCCGTCGCGGTCGGCTCCTCGCACGCGATGCTCGATCGCAGTGCCTCGCTCGACATCGACCTGATCGCGCAGTTGCACACCGCGCTCGAGGTGCCGCTCGTGCTGCATGGATCGTCGGGTGTCGCGGATGCCGTTATCGTCGAAGCTGTGCGCGCCGGAATGACGAAGATCAACGTCTCCACTCACTTGAACGGGTTCTTCACCCGCGAGGTGCGCTCGACCCTCGCGGCGAACGAGCAGCTCGTCGACTCGCGCAAGTACATCGCCCCGGCGCGCGATGCGGTTACCAATGAAGCCGCCCGGATGCTGCGGCTGTTCGCCCTGCAGGACGCCTGATGAAGCGCGCCGCACGGTTGAGCGCCATCCTCGATCTGCTCGCTGAGCAGGGCGAGGTCTCGGTGGACGAGCTCGTCGTGCGGTTCGAAGCATCCGCTGCCACGATCCGTCGCGACCTCGACAGCCTTGCCGAGCAGCGCCTGCTCACTCGCACGCATGGCGGCGCGGTGGCGCAGTCGGTCGCCTATGAACTGCCCATCCGGTACAAGAGCCACCAGCGCACAGATGAGAAGGAGCGCATCGCGCGCGCGGCATCCGCTCTGGTCGCCACCGGCGCGGTCGTCGGTCTCTCCGGCGGCACCACGACCACCGCCATCGCCGCGGCGCTCGCCGCACGCGAAGATCTGGGCGAGTTCACGGTCGTCACGAACGCCGTGAACATCGCCTCGCAGCTGGCCACCCGCCCCGACATCAAGGTCGTCGTCACCGGGGGCGTGATCCACTCGCGCAGCTATGAGCTCGTCGGGCCGTTCGTGGAGCAGCTGCTCAGCGGCATCCAGCTCGATATCGCCTTCATCGGCGTCAATGCGCTCTCGGCGGACCGCGGGGCGTCGACGCATGACGAACGCGAGGCGGCGGTCAACCGCATGATGGCTTCGCGCGCGCAGCGCGCCGTCGTCGTCGCCGACTCGGGCAAGATCGGTCGCGCTGCTTTCGCGCGGGTCGGCGGGCCTGAGCTCTTCCAGACCGTGATCACCGATGCCCCGGCGCCTGCCCTGGTCGACGCCGGATTCGAGGTCATCGTCGCCTGAGGTCGCGCCTACGCTGGAGGGGTGATCGCTCTCGCTGTACTCCTGTTCATCAACGCGGCCTTCAACGTGATCGTGTGGCCGCAGTTCTACAAGCGGGTCGTTCGTGATCCACGGGCTCGGGATGCCGCGGGCAATGCCACCGCATTCTTGAAGGTGCACGCCGTTCTCATCGCTTTCGCTCTCGTGCTCGCGCTGGTCTCGGTGATCGCCGGGATCGCTGCGCTCGTCGGGGCGCTTTAGTCGCGGCATCCGACCGCCGACCCGACACTTGCCGACGCGACACCCACCGGCCGGACACTTGTCCGTCCCGATCACAGATGTCGGTGCGTATCCCAGATCCGCGCCGACATGTGTGATCCGCGCTGACGTCTGTAGCGGCGGTTCGGGCGTCAGGCGCGTGCAACCGGGTTGTTGCAGCTCGGTGACCCAAGCTGTGCATGAGTCAGCGACTGGCGAACTGGGCGGCGTGGGCGGTCCAGGCGGACTCGGGGGGAAGGGCGCGCAGCGGCCGCGTCGAGACGGCGAGGATGACCGAGACGGCGCAGAGGGCGGCGCCGACGATGAGGGTCGCTTCGCGCCCGATGAACGACAGCCCGACACCGGCGACCAGCGGGGCAAGCGGCATCGCGCCCATTCCCAGCACGGCGGCGGCGCTGTTCGCACGACCCAGCATCGGGCTCGGAGTGGCGACCATGAAGTAACCCATCAGCGCGGCATTGACCGCTGGGATGAACAACACGACACCGCCGAGCACGACCGCGAGCCAGATGGGCGCATGCACGGGGATGAGTCCGAAGATTCCGACCGTCGAAACCAGCAGCCCCCCGATGATGATGGTGCCGGCTCGCACGCGAGAGACGAGAAGCGGTGCGAACAGTGCGCCGATGAGCATGGCGATTCCCGCCCCAGTGGCGAGCAGACCGATCGTGACAGGGGAGTGGCCCTGCTGCTGCAGCGCGTAGATGACAGTGGTCAGCGCAGTGCTGAAGCCGAGGTTGACGATGGTCGCCACGAACAGCACGCCGCGCAGGTCGGGGCGTGAGAACAGCCACGCGAATCCTTCGCGCACTTCGCGGAGGGCGTTCGGCTTTCCGACGGCGACCGCGGCCGCCGAAAGGCCGATGTCGGATGCCGCGGCATCCGCTTCTTCAGTAAGAGAAGTGCGGGGCGAACGCTGCAGCATCCACGCTGTTGCGGCGGCGATCACGTGGCACACGGCCATTGCCGCGCCGATCAGCCATGCACCTGCGGCGAGCAGGACGCCGCCGAGTGGTCCGCCGGCCAGTTGCAGCACGGCATCGCGCCCCTGGTTCGCCGCCTGCGCCCGGCCCATCGCGTCATCGGGGACGACCTCTTTGATGGCGCTCTCACCGGCGATGTCGAACAGTCCGGCGCGTGCGGCGAGCAGGACCTCCGCGATCAGGAGTGTGACGAAGGTCAATGCGTCGACGAGGGCGAGAACGGTGAAGGCGATCGAGAGCAGGGCACCCACGACAGACCCGGTGACCATCATCGCGATCCGGCGGTGGCGGTCGGCGAGCACCCCTCCGAACACGGTGGTGACCGTGCGGATCGTCATGCCAACCGCGCTGATGATGCCGGCCTGAGCGGGATCGTTCGTGACGAACAGCGCGATCAGCGGGATGGCGAAACCGAACAGCGCGCTCGCGAGACCCTTGGCGGTGTCGCTGATCAGCCACGTGATGTAGCGGCTGTTGCGCGTGAGCCGATGTGCGGGGGCGGCGGTGGTCATGCTGTCCAGAGTAAATGCGCAAGCTCTGTTGCGCAACTACTCTTGCGCAATTTTTGGTGCGGGTATGATCGGGGCATGGTGGACGAGGAACCTCGCACGGTCACGCATCCGGATGGTCGTAATGCGACGACCGCGATGATGAAGGCGTATTCGCATCCGTTGCGTCGCCGGATCGCCAAGGCCGTCGCGGCGCGCGGATATGCTCGCGCCGCCGATCTCGCCGGTGACCTGGACATTCCTGCCAACAGCATCAGCTTCCACCTGCGTGTCCTCGCCGATGCTGGACTCATTGAAGCGGCCCCGGAGCGTGCCAGAGACAAGCGCGATCGCGTGTGGAAGCCCACCGAGGGGGCGTGGAACGTCGGCTCTCCGGAGCATCCGATTGTCGATGAAGTGCTCGGCGGCGTGCTCATGAATTCCCTCGCTGACGATCACGTCGATATGGTGCGGCGCGTCTTGGTGTGGGCGCCGGAGTATGTCTCGGGGCGAGACCCGGAAGTGCACGGGACGTTCTCCCAACGCAGCATGCGTCTGACCGCTGCAGAGTTCAGTGAAGTTGAACGACGAATCCAAGAGGTGATTAAAGAGGTTGAGGATGCGGCGGACCCCGATGACCCCGCGGCTCGCTTATGGTCACTCGACATCGTTGCCGCCGACGACCTGATCTGATCGGCGTTTCATTTCTGTCGACATTTGGTGGGACTCCGCCTTGCCAGATGCCGGTTAAATGCGTAATCTGTCGACACCAGCGTCATTTCCCTTGCAGTTCTCTCGGACGTTGGCCCTACAACGAAGTAAGGATCAACTCATGGCTCACGTGGCTCCTCGTTCCCTCCGATTCGGTATCGGTGCCAGCCTGCTCGCCCTTGGACTCGTCGTTACCGGTTGCTCGTCTGGCGGTGGTGATACCGCAACAGATGAGGGTTTCGTCGCCGGCGACCCCAGCGCGCCCGAGCAGACTGACCTGACGTTCGCGATGTACCGGCAGGCGACCGCGGCCCCGGTCTTCGGGGCGAAAGATTCCGGTGCAGAGAAGGAGTTCGGCATCACTGTCGACGCGTCATGGGTTGAGAGCAGCTCGGCCGGAATGAATCTTCTGCTGGGCGGCGACGCACAGCTCACCTACTCGTCCTACTGGGGCGTGGTCGACGCCATGGTTCAGGGCATGGACGTCGCCATCGTGTCGACCATGTTCAACTTCGGCCCAGGTGTCATGACCATGGAGACGATGCCGGATTCCGGCATCAGCTCGCTCAAGGATCTTCTCGGCAAGAAGGTCGCTGTCCCGGCCCTCAACTCGGCGCAGCACAACCGCTTGGAGTACGCATTCCTGGACGCCGGTATCGACTCATCGACTGTCGAGTACGTGCCGATGCCGTTCGGTGAGGTCACCGCAGCCCTGGTGAACGGAACCATCGATGCAGGTGCGGTGGCCGGCCCCGTGCTCACCGTGCTGAAGGACGAGTACGACTCGAAGACCGTGCTGGACTTCGCCGGAGGCCTGTTCGAGGGCCACGGCGAGGGCGGCATCATCACCTCGGGCGAATTCGCGCGCGCAAACCCGAACACGATCGCCGCCTTCCAGTGCGTCTGGGCTGATGGCGTCGCGGCTGTGGAGGACGACGAACTCTTCGGCAGCATCCTCGAATCGGAACTCGGCTTCGCACCCGAGCTGATCCCGTCGGAGATCGAGAAGAAACCGCTGTTCCAGACCACAGCGGACCCTGCATCGCTGGCGAAGTTCCCTGAGATCATGACGGAGATCGGCACGCTCGACCAGCCGGTGGATCTCAGCGACATCATCATCCCGCAGCCGGAAAGCTGCTAAGCGCGAACAGTCGCTGATAATCATGGTTGTGAACACGATGACGGAGACCGCAGTGATGCGGGCCCTCGTCCCCGCCAAGAAGTCACCACGGTTGCGGCGCGGAATCACAGGTGTCGTGATCCTGGCGCTGATCCTTGAGATAGTGCCTCGTCTCGGGATCGTCGATCAGGCATTCCTTCCACCGCTGAGCACGGTTCTGGTGAAGCTCGTGCAGGAGTTCGCCTCGCCGGCATTTCTCCTGGCAACGCTCAACACGCTCCTGACCTGGTTCCTCGGGCTGGGGATCGCCACGCTGATCGCTGTTCCGCTGGGAACGCTGTTGGGCTTGTCCGAGTTCACGTATCGGGTGAGTCGGGCGGTCATCGATCTGATCCGTCCGATCCCCCCGATCGCCCTCATCCCGCTACTGATCCTCGTTCTCGGTCAGACGCTGGAGATGAAGCTCGTGCTCGTCGTGTTCGCCGTCGTCTGGCCGATTCTGTTCAACACGATCTCGGGCGTTCGAGACGTCGAGCCGCAGCTTGTGCAGATGGCTCGCAGCTTCGGATACTCGCGGCCCAAGACGATCTGGAAGGTGGTCGTTCCCTCCGCTGCGCCGTTCATGGCGACCGGTGTGCGCATCGCATCCTCGATCGCGCTCATCGTCGTGGTGACTGTCGAGATGATCGCGGGCGGCTCGGACGGCCTCGGGGCGTACATCGCGGAGTCACGTGCGATCGGAACAGATGTGCCGAAGATATTCGCCGGCACCCTCATGACGGGAATCCTCGGTCTGGCGATCAACTCGGTCATAGGTGCTGTCGAGACGCGCGTGTTCGGCTGGAGCGAACGGAGGAGGAACTGATGACTGCGATCGTGGATCAGGCTCCGGCGCAGGCCGGATCGCCCGTGCGACGGAGCAGGTGGAAGCATGCGGCCGCCTCTGTCCGGACGCTCACCGGCATCGGTGTCTTGGTGGCGCTGCTGTTCATCTGGCAGATCGCGGCTTCTGCGGCAGGAAACCGGTTCTTCCCGCCGCCGCTGACGATTCTGGCGAACACGCCCTCTGTTCTTTTCCCCCGAAACGTCAGTACGCTTGAGGCCCCGTTCTTCACCGATGTGCTCACAAGCCTCGGGCGGATGGCGGCAGGGTTCTTGTTGGGGACTCTCGCGGGCGTGCTGCTGGGGGCGCTGATCGGCTGGTTCGGCACGATTCGCGACTACGTCACCCCGATCGTGGAGTTCCTCCGCTCGATTCCGGCTACCGCAGTGCTGCCGATCTTCATCATGCTGCTGGGGCTGGGATCAGAGATGCAGATCCTGTTCATCGCCTGGGGTGTGAGCTGGTTCGTTCTGATCAACACTGCCGCTGCTGTGGCGGAGATCCACCCGACGATGCTCGACTTCTGCCGTACCTTCCGCCTCAGCCGACCGAAGATCTTCTTCGGCGTGGTGCTGCCGAGCGCATCTCCGAAGATCTTCGCCGGTATGCGCATTGGGCTCACGGCGGCGATGATCCTCTTCGTCACGAGCGAGTTCATGGGGTCGACGAACGGCATCGGCTTCATGCTCATTCAGACGCAGAGTAGGTTCCAGGTTCTCGACATGTGGGCGTGGATGGTGGTCATCGCGGTCGCGGGATTCCTCGCAAACTCCATTCTTGAAGCCGTTGAGGCACGGGTGCTCCGTTGGCACTCGGACTCGAAGCGAAAGTGATCCGAAGGGTATCGCCATGACAAACGACAGCATTCTCGAAGTGCGCAACCTGTCGCACCATTACAATGCGAATCAGGTGATCGGTGACATCAGTTTCGATATTCGATCCGGAGAGTTCGTCTGCATCGTCGGACCCTCGGGTGCGGGAAAGACGACTCTTCTGCGAATCCTCTCGGGGCTCATGAAGCCGACCGGAGGGTCTCTTCAGTTCGAAGGAAAGCCCGTTCAGGGGGTCCCGCGGGATCTGGCGATGGTTTTCCAGGACTACAGTCGTTCGCTGCCGCCATGGCTGTCGGTGGAGAAGAACGTGATGTTCCCGCTGACGGGACTTTCCAAGGCGGAAATGCGCGAACGTGCGCGCGAGAGCCTGGAAGCTGTGGGGCTCAAGGGTCACGAGGAGAAGTATCCGTGGGAACTCTCCGGCGGGATGCAGCAGCGTGTGGCCATCGCACGTGCTCTGGCGTATCGTCCTCGGCTTCTGCTGATGGATGAGCCGTTCGCCTCGCTTGATGCGCAGACGCGCGAAGAGCTCGAAGATCTCGTGCTGAACCTGAGGGAACGTTTCGACATCACGACGCTGTTCGTCACGCATGACATCACCGAGAGCGTGTATCTGGCGGATCGGATACTCGTGCTCACGAAGTCTCCCGCCACGCTCGCCGAAGTCATCGATGTACCTATTCCTGCTCCTCGTGACCAGATCGCCACGAAGGAACGGTCAGATTTCGTGCACCTGCGCAGCCACGTCGCTCGCCTCATCCGCGACCAGAGCGTTTCTGCTGTCGCCGCCTCGCTCTGACCCAGAAGCGCCCACCTCCCCAGAAGGATGGTGGGCGCTCTGGCCGCGGGGCTACGGCTTCGCCCGCCGGAAGGCGAGGAACGACACCGCAGAGAGCGCCACGACCGCGACCAGTCCCCACAGTGCGAGGCCGACGGCGCCGAGCTCGAGGATCCCCGTCCACACGTTGCCCCACAGTTCGAGCCGCGTGATCACGAACGCGATCGCGAGCAGGATGAGCACGAGCGCAAAGCTCACGATGGTGAGCACCGCGGGCCCCCAGCTCTTGTAGATCGTCGCTCCGGTGAAGCCGACGACGAAGAGGAACAGCGGCAGAGTGAAGAAGACGACGAAGGCGCCGAGCGGGCCCGCCTCCCAGATCCACGGCAGGTGGAAGACGTAGCCGTTGATGCCGTAGCCGTGCGTCAACAGCTCGATACCGCCGCCGATGAGGAAGATCACGGCCATGAAAGTGCTGCCCAGCACCGCCGACAGGAGCGTCCCGACGAAGAACTCGCGTCGTGTGATGCTCAGCGCCTGTGAGAACGGAAAGGTGAGCGTCATCGCCGTAAGGCCCGTACCGAAAAAGACCCACAGCGGAGCCTGTCCGCCGCCGCCGTACTTCGGCCCGTCGACCGGGATCATCGCGTAGATCAGGACGGAGATGAGCACGGCGCCGACGAGAACGATCAGCGGCACCCAGATGAAGGTCTGCTTGTTGATCAGCTGCAGACGAACAACGTTGAGCGTGCGAGACATCAGCGAACCTCCTGAGTTTCTGCGCCGGCGTGCGGGCCGGGGCTGGCCTTCTGGGTGAGGCGGACGATGAGCTGCTGCAACGAGACGGGCGCAAGATCGAGGCCGGATGCCGCGACCTCTGCGCGTTCGTCGGGTGAGAGCGCGCCGAGAACGGTGACGGATGCCACCCGTCCCAGCGCCTCGCGGTGCAGGACCTCTCGGCCCTGCAGCCAGGCGTCCACCTTGTCGGCATCTCCGACGACGGTGACGGCGCGGTCGCGCACAGCATCCGTGTCGTCGTTCATGAGAATCTGGCCGTTGTCGATGACGATGACCTTCTCGATGAGGTTGGATACCTCGTCGATCAGGTGCGACGACAGAATGACCGTGCGCGGGTGCTCGGCGTAGTCCTCGAGCAGGCGATCGTAGAAGATCTGCCGCGCGACCGCATCGAGTCCGAGGTAGGGCTCGTCGAAGAAGGTGATCTCGGCGCGCGAAGCGAGCCCGATGATGACGCCGACCGCCGAGAGCTGCCCGCGGGAGAGTTTCTTGATCGGCTGCTTCATCGGCAGCTGGAAGTCCTCGATCAACTGCTCGGCGAACTCCTGTTCCCAGTTCTTGAAGAACAGAGAGGCAGCTTTGAATGCGTGCCGCGGGGTCGCATCGTCTGGGTATTTCTGGCTTTCGCGAACGAAGCAGATCCGGCTGAGGACGCGGGAGTTCTCGTAGGGGTGCTCACCGAACACCTTCACGGTTCCTGCGGACTCGAAGTTCTGTGCCGTGAGGATCGACATCAGCGTGGTCTTGCCGGCGCCGTTGCGTCCGAGCAGTCCGTAGATCGCGTTCTCCTCGATTGCGAGGGACACATTATCGAGTGCGTTCTTGTCCTTGTAGCGCTTGGTGAGGTTGTTCACCTCGATGACGGCGGTCATGCGCGGTTCCCTTCAGTGGTGGTTTCGGATGCCGCTGCTCGTTCGCGCAGCAGTGCGGCCAGATCTTCGGGGCCGAGCCCGAGCGTGCGGGCTTCGGCCAGGAGAGGATCGAGATAGCGGTCCGCGAAGGCGGAGCGCCGCTCGGCGAGGAGTGCGGAGCGCGCCCCGGTGGCGACGAACATGCCGATGCCACGCTGCTTGTACAGCACATCCTTCTCGGTGAGCATGGCGACGCCCTTGGCGGCGGTGGCGGGGTTGATCCGGTAGAAGTCGGCGAGCTCATTGGTCGAGGGTGCCTTGGACTCCTCTTCCAGCGAGCCGTCGAGGATCTGATCCTCGATTCGCTCAGCGATCTGGAGGAAGAGCGCCCTGCCTTCTTCGATCACGATGCCTCCGCCAGGTTAAGTGGTTAGTTAGATGACTAACTAACCACTTAACCTCGAAGGTGTCAACTTCTCCGCGCGGGCGGCCTTGCGCGGTCAGGCGGCGTTCGAGAGATACAGATCCATGATCTGCTGCGGGTTCGCCCGTAGGTTCTCGGCGTCGTCGCTGAGCTCGATCTTGCCGCGGACGAGCACGCTGGCACGGTCCACTGCAGCCAGCGCAACGGGCACGTGCTGCTCGACCAGCAGCACTGCTGCGCCGGCATCGGCCGCCTGACGGAGCGCCTGGGCGAGCCGGGTGACGACGAGAGGGGCGAGCCCGAGCGAGAGCTCATCGGCGAGGATGATCGAGGGCTCTGCTGCGAGGATCCGTCCGAGCGCGAGCATCTGCTGCTGCCCTCCGGAGAGGAGGCCGGCGCGACGGCCGAGGTGCTCCTCGAGCTCGGGGAAGAACTCGATCGCACGCTCCACGCTTCCCTTGCCGAGACGCAGGTTGTCGCGCACGCTGAGCGGCGGGAAAATGCCGCGGTCATCGGTCAGCAGGGCGAGTTGTTCGCGCTTGGATGCTTTGAACAGCGACCCAGGATGCTTATGACCGTTGATCTCCAGCTTCCCGCCCAGCACCTTGACGGATCCGGCGATTGTGAGCAGCGTCGTGGTCTTGCCCGCGCCGTTCGTACCGAACAGGCCGTGCATCTCGCCCTCGCGGACTTCGAGATCCATGTCGCGGATGACGGGCTGGCCGTTGTATCCGGCGTTCACTCCGTCGAGTCGAATGCGGACTGCTCCGGTGCTCATGTCTGCTCCTTCTTCGATGCGGCGGTGGTGCCAGCGGCAGCCACGAATGACGTGTTCAGTCCAGCGCCTTCCGGCGTCTCTTCGCTCGAGCCGAGGTAGGCGGCGATGACCCGGGGGTCGTTGCGCACCTCAGCCGGAGCGCCGGACGCGATGACTTCACCGAAGTCGAGCGCGACCACGTGGTCGGAGACTCCCATGACGAGCTCGACATCGTGCTCGATGATGAGCACCGCGATGCCCCAGTCGTCGGCGATGCGGCGTACGAGTTCGCGCAGCTCTTTGCGCTCGGTCGCGCCGAGGCCGGCGGCCGGTTCGTCGAGCAGCAGCACGCGCGGGTTGGTCGCGAGCGCGCGGGCGATGGCCAGCAGGCGACGCTCACCGTAGGAGAGGTCGTCCGGCTTATCGGTGAGGCGGTCGGTGAGGCCGAATGCTGCGACGGCGGCCTTGGCCGCATCCCCGAGCTGCGGCTTCTCGGGAAGTACACCGGCCAGCAGCGTGCGCCACCAGAGCGGCTTGTCGGCCGCGACGGTGAGGTTGTCGAGCACGCTGAGGTCTTCGAAGAGCTCGAGTGACTGGAACGAACGGGCGAGCCCGAGACGAGCGCGGCTCGTCGGAGAGGTGCCCATCAGCTCGTCGCCGTCCAACCGGATCGAACCGCGCTGCGGGCGGTTGTATCCGGTGATCGCCTCGACCAGCGTTGTCTTCCCCGCACCGTTCGGGCCGATGACACCGAGCACTTCGCCCGGTTTGATCACGAGGCTGACGTTCTTGAGCACGTGGTTCGCGCCGAACGACATGTCCAGCCCCTGCACGTGCACGTGCGCGGGCGAGACGCGCTGCGGCAGCACGGTCGCGATGTCCTCCGGGATGAGGGCGAGGCGGGCGCGCTCGCGGCGCTCCTTGACTCCGGGGATCAGTCCGAACAGGCGGTTGAAGTCGCGCGCCTGCAGTGCGGCGATTCCGGCGGGGGCCGAGATCAGCGTGATGAGCATGAGCAGGCCGCCGATAAGGTTCAGCCACGCACCACCCGAGAACAGCTCGAAGATCTTGAAGCCGATGGCGTTGGTCTGCATCGCCGTACCGCCGATGGCGCCACCCACCCAGCCGATGCCACCGGTGGTGGCCTGCGCGATGCCGTTGATGGCGGCGCTCGGGCCGAATCGTCCGCCGGATCCGCTGTCGTCGAGACGCAGGAGCGAAGAGGTGAAGGCGATGAGCACACCGCCGACGCCGGCGATGACGCCCGAGACGACGAAAGCGTGCAGCTTAGTCTTGGCGACCGAGATGCCGATCGCCGCGGAGGCCGCCTCGTTGCCGCGGACGGCGACCATGCGGCGGCCGACCGCGCTGCGGCGCATGTTGAGCACCAGGATGCCGACGAGCACGAGCACGATCAGCGTCAGAGTCGTGTACGAGCGGGGGTGGGTGAGGTTGTCGATCGGGAGGCCGAAGAGGGACGGCGTGCCGAGGTTCAGCCCACCGAGACCACCGGCGATGGCACCGTTGTTGAGCACCATCGACTGGAATCCGACGGCGAGTCCGAGCGTGATCACGGCGAGGGCGGTGCCTCGGGTGCGCACAGCCGGCAGACCGACCAGCACGCCGACGGGAATTGTGGCGAGGACGGCGACGAGGGCTGCGGGCGCGAAGTCCCAGCCGAATGTCGCGGTGAGCTGGCCGGCGACGAGCGCGGCGACGCCCGCGAGGGCGAAGGATGCCAGGCTGAGCTGTCCTGCATAACCGGTGACCACGACCAGAGACATGAGCACGATCGCGAAGGTGGTGCTGATCGTGATGGCGCTCACCCAGTCGTTGGGCAGGGTCCACACGAGCACGCCGATGGCGGCCGCGAAGATGAGCATCGGCACCCAGGGAATGCGTCCGGAGGCGATGCGCGGCAGGCGCTCGGCGGTCTCGCCGCGGCTGGGCAGCGAGCTGCCTCGCAGCGCGAGCAGCACGACGACGAGCAGGAACGGCACGGCGTCCTGGATGCCGGGGACACCGGGAACGAATCGCCCGAGTTCGGCCTGTGCGATGCCGATGCCCACGCCGCCGAGGAAGGTGAGCCAGTAGCTCTCGAGACGGCCGAGCAGGGCGACAGACAGGATCGGGACGACGAGGGTGAGCGACAGGGTCGGCGTGAGCGAGGTCACGGGGGCCAGCAGTACACCGGCGATGGCCGCGAGTCCGCCGGCGATCACCCAGTTGAGGAAGCTGACCGTCGAGGGGTTCCACGTTCCGAGCGCTGCGAGCGCCCGGCGGTTGGACGAAAGCGCAGTGGATGCCAGGCCAAGCGGGGTCTTCTTGAAGACGAGCCAGAGCGCGGCGGTGAGGACGAGCGCGATGAAGAAGGTGAGCACACGGTCGAGGCCGACGCTGACGCCGCCGAGATCGATTGCGGTCGTCGGAAGCCACGCGGGCACGATCGCGGGCTGGTAGCCGTAGCGGATGTTGAGGATCGACTGGAGGACGAGCATCACGCCGATGGTCGCGATCGCCTTGGTGAGCGTGGAGGCGTTGTGCAGCGGGCGCATCACGACGACTTCGACGATTCCGCCGAGGAGCATGCCGGTGATGATCGCCAGCACGAGCGCGATCGGCCAGGGGGTGAACCCGAGGTACTCGCGGTACATGTAGGCCGATGTCACGGCGATCGCGGGGGCGGAGAAGTTCATGACCCGCGAGGCGCGGTTCACGACGTTGATTCCGTGGGCGAGGAGTGCGAGCACGGAGCCCGCGGCGGCGCCGAAGACGGCGAAACGGATGACCTCGAGCATGTCGTCTCCTGACGCTGCGGTAGTCGAAGGGAAGAACGTCGGTCGGGATGCCTCAGCGAGGCGTCCCGACCGACGAGAAGGAGTTGCTTAGAACTTCAGGATCGTCGAGACGTCCATCGGCTCGCCGACGGGCGTCCAGCGGCCGTCTTCGGCGCTGTAGACCTGGTAGACCGTGCCTGCCACGCGGGGTGCTGCCGGGAACCAGCCGAAGGACTCGGCGAAGTTCGTCGGTGCGTACAGTCCGGTGTCGAAGGTGTTCGCCGGGTCGGACAGCACTGCCGAGATCGCTTCGGCGGTGATGTCGCCCTCGACGAGGTCAGCGGCCAGCGCGAACGTCAGCACGCCGGCGTAGGCGTTCAGAGCGGGGTCGTCGATCGCGATGTTCGGGTTGACCTTCTTCATCTCGGCGATCGCGGTGTCGACTGCCTCGCCGCCGACGGCGGGGAAGTTGTACGTCGACGGCACCTGCACACCGGCCGTTGCGGCACCGAGGTCAGCGAGCACGGACTCGGGGAAAGCAACGGTCGACAGCGGCATGTGCACGAAGTCGCCGTTCATCTGCGACAGGGCCGTGATGATCGCGGCCGAGTCGGCAGCGCCGCCACCGTAGATGACGCAGTTGGTGCGGTCAGCGATCTGCTGCGCGACGGTCGTGTAGTCCGTCGTGTTCGCCGGGTAGCCGATGAAGTCGAGCGAGATGCCTGCAGCGTCTGCTGCGGGCTTTCCGTAAGCGTCGAGGTTGCCGCGCGACTGCGGGTTGTCGCTGGCGGTGAGGATCACGTTCGTGCAGCCCTGGTCCTTCAGGAGCGGGAGTGCGGCGGCGAGCGGAGTACCGGAGCTCATGATCGAGAAGCTCTGCTCGCTCGTGGCCTCGAGTTCGCTGACCACCGTGTTGAGGATGTTCGGGATGCCGCCGGCTTCGAGCTGCGGAACGATGGAGTCACCGAACAGCGTGAACGATCCGACGACACCGGCGACGCCTTCTTCAACAGCCTTGGCACCGCACGCGGCTGCACCGTCGGGGGTTCCGTTGTCATCGCATTCGATGAGGTCGATCTGGGACCCGCCGGCACCGCCGTTGGCGTTGACGTACGAGACGGCAGCCTGTGCTGCTTCGCGGATCTGAGCGAGAGGGAACGGAGGCTGGCTGAATGAGCCGAACACCATCAGTTTCACGCTGTCACCGGCGGGCGCGTTCGCCGCTGGAGTGTCTGTTTCAGGTCCGCACGCTGTGAGTGCGAGCGCCAGAGCGCCGACTGCGAGCGCTGCCGCGGTCTTGTTGATGTTCACGATTCCAAGCCTCCTTGCTTCGGGTCCACGGCCAGCCTCGGCTGTGGTCAACGTGAGCGTAGCCGCACCTGTCTGACAAGTCAATAGGTGATAGCTGATGGATGCCGAGCGGACCGTCTCAGCGTTAGAGTGACGTGCACGCGACCTGAATTATGGTGTTCGGGCGCGCGAAGGAGGCATAACGACGTGGACGATCTTCTTGGTGGAAGGCACGTGCAGCGGCATGCGCCGATTCGTGAGCAGGTGGCCGGCATCATCCGCGACGCCATCGTGGAGTTGCGGCTCGCGCCGGGGCAGGTGCTCGTCGAGCGCCAGCTGTGCGACATGACGGGGGCGAGCAGGCCCTCCGTGCGTGAAGCGCTGCGTCAGCTCGAGGCCGAGAGCCTGGTGATCTCGGTGAACGGCCGGGGCACGATCGTGGCCGTTCCTGATCTGCCGCTGGCGCGCGGTGTGTACGAGGTGAGCGTCGAGCTCGAAGCGGTTGCCGCTGAGGTCTTCGTCACCCGGGCCACCGCTGAGGAGAAGGCGGATCTTCGTGAGGTGCTGACCGAGTTCCAGACGGCAGTGGAAGCAGAGTCCGACCCGACGGAGCTGTTCGCCCTGATTTCGAAGTTCTTCGAGATCCTGTTGGTGGGCACGCGCAACGAGGTGCTGGCGCAGACGATTCAGCAGCTGCACAACCGGGTGAGCGCTCTCCTGATCCGTGGCATGGAGATTCCCGGTCGTCCTGCGCGGATGTTCTCCGATCTCACGACCATCGTGCTGTCGATCGAATCGTACGATCCTGCCGCCTCTCGTCGTGCCGCAGCATCTTATGCGCAGCAGGTCGCCAGCACGACGTACGGGATGCTTTCCGCCGAGAGTCAGTAGTCCGCGCTCGCAGTCTGCCGACAGTTCACGTCTAAATTGCCCGATGAAGGCCTTCCGGTTGCTCTTCTGTCGACACTTAGGCTAGTTTCGCTTTAACGGTTCTCGCCGGTGAGAGCCAAGGAAGGACCTGCCGTGGGTACCGCAAACCGCATGTGGGGACTCGACGCGCCAAAGATGCGTATCGACGCACAGCACCTGGTGTTCGGTGGTGAGGGCATCGTCGAGATCCCTCTGCCGGCACACGTGATCGAGCATGATGAAGGCCTTGTCCTCTGGGACACCGGGATGAACCCCATCGTCAACGAGGACCCGCGCCTGCTGTTCGGGGATCGTCCGGAATCCGACTGGATCATCAGTTCGCCCGAGAAGCGCATCGACACGCAGCTGAGCATGCTCGGCTACTCCACCTCCGACGTCACGCACGTCATCCTCTCGCACACGCACTCCGACCACGCGGGTGGAATCTCGCTGTTCCCGCAGGCGAAGTTCTACATCGGGCCTGGCGAGTTCGCGTGGGGTCGCAACCCCGCCGAGAGCTCCGCGCACCTCTTCTTCCCCGAGGACTTCGACTCCGAGTACGTGCGGACGTTCGACTGGAACGAGGTTCCGACCGAGGGACTCGACCTGTTCGGCGACGGCGCGATCAACATCCTGCACCTCCCCGGCCACACGCCTGGGTCGCTCGGCCTGCTCACCCGGCTCCCGTCGCAGAACGTGCTCCTGACCGGTGACGTCGCGCACCTGCGCGAGAACATCGAGTGGGAAGAAGCCGACCCGAGCGACTGGGACTACGACGAGGCCCGCGCCAGCATCCGCAAGATGACCGGCATCGCGCAGGCCGAGAACGCCAACGTTTGGGTTCCGCATGACTCGCGCGACTGGGAGAAGTTCGGCGGCGTTCGCGCGGTCGTTCAGTAGGAGTCGTCATGCGCCGGATGTACGAGTACGGATGCCACGAGTGTGGGTGGTACGGAGACCTGCTGTTGGTCTCGCCCGCCCCTGACACCACTGAGTGCCGGCACTGCGGTGCGCAGGCGAAGCGCAAGTTCGCGATTCGCGGGCTGATGCGGTCGGGTCGCGACCTGGCCGCTATCGCGCCGGCCGCCGGCAGCGTCGACTGCAAGGACAACCCGGATGTCCCGGGTCTGTGCCACATCGCGCCGGGAGCGCGTCGTGCAGCCATCGCGGCGCACCGGGGCGACGAGACGACACTGGCCTCGGAACGCGCGAAGCAGAAGCGCAAGTTCGAGCAGAGCGGTCCGCCGAAGCTCAGCGACGTCGTGCACTCGCACTGACCGGCAGTAAGCAAAAAAGGTTGTCCGGCCGCACCTCGTGCGGCCGGACAACCTTTTTAGTTCTGTGTTCTTACGCCTGAGCGTCGTAGCGCTCGAAGTGCTGGCGGGTGGCCGCATTGCGCGCATCGATCTGGGGGAGCCACTCGGGGTGGGTCAGCGCGAGGAACGCGTCGGCGCGGATCGCCTCGACCACCACCGCTCCCGCTTCGTCAGGCGAAAGCCAGCGCAGATTTTCAGCATCCGGTGCCGCCTCGAGATCGACATCGGCGAGCGCGCCAGCGGATGCCGCTTCAGGGCGGTTCCGCGTGCTCGAGCGAATATCGGTGCGCACTGGCCCTGGAGGCATCACCGTCACCTTGAGCGAGGAGTTCTCGGAAGCAAGCTCCATCGCCAGGATCTCGCTGAGTGCGTGCACGGCCGACTTTGTCGCCGCGTACGCTCCGAGTCCTTCCAGCGGGAGGAAGGTCGCCATCGAGGTCGTGTTGACGATGTGGCCACCGTTCTCGTTGGCGCGCAGGTGCGGCAGGAACGCGAGCAGTCCGTGGATCACGCCGTAGTAGTTGACGTCGGTGATCCACTTCCAGTCGGCCAGCGTGAGGTCGCTGATGCGCCCTGCCGGGCCGATGCCGGCGTTGTTCACCAGGATGTCGACGCGTCCGAACCTCATCATGACCTCGTCGGCCAGCGCGAGCATCGCGTCGGGATCGGCGACGTCCGCGGCGAGACCGACAGCGCCGATCTCGCTAGCTGTGGCCTTGACGCGCTCCGGGTCCATGCCGGTGATGACGACAGTGGCGCCTTCACCGATGAGCTGGCGGGCGATGCCGCGGCCGATGCCGGAGGAACCTCCGGTAACGACCGCGACACGCCCTGCGATGTCGGTCATGCGTCGAGCACGAGACGGGGGCAGTTGCCCGCGGCGCGTGAGACGCAGATCATCATGGTGCGGTTCTCCTGCTGCTCGCTCGCGCTGAGGATCGAGTCGCGGTGGTCGGCCTGTCCCTCGAGGATCGGCGTCTCGCAGGTACCGCAGGTGCCCTCGCGGCAGGACGAGATCGCGGCGAGGCCAGCTTCCTCGGCCACGTCGAGGATCGACTTGTCGTTCGGGATCGTGAGGGTCACACCCGACAGCTGGAACTCGACCTCGAACGAAGAGTCCGGCTCGGTGAGCTCGATCACCTTCGGCGTGAACCGCTCGGTGTGCAGCGTCTCGGTCGGCCAGTGCGTGAGGTTGCCCTCGATCGCCTGCAGCAGCGGCTCAGGACCGCACGCGTAGACGAGGGTGCCCTCGCTCGGAGTGGCGAACAGCTCAGGGAGCGGCGGGTGCCCGACCTCGTCCTGCGGGTACAGGCGCACCCGCTCGCCGTGCGGCTCGAGCTCGTTCAGGAACGCCATCGATGCACGAGAGCGGCCACCGAAGTGCAGTTCCCATTCGGCGCCCTGCGCCTCGGCCTGCGCGATCATCGGCAGGATCGGGGTGAGCCCGATGCCGCCGGCGACGAAGATGTACTTCTTCGCCGGGGCGAGCGCGAAGTTGTTGAGCGGCCACCCTGTCCGCACGGTGTCACCCACTGAGAGTGCGTGCACGGCTGCCGAACCACCGCGGCCGTTCGGCTCGTTCAGCACGCCGAGGCGCCACGTCTCGGGCACATCCGGGTCACCGGAGAGCGAGTACTGGCGGGTGACCGCCTCGCCGCTGGCCGACGTGAGGTGGATGTCGACGTGCGCACCGGCGGTCCAGCGGGGCAGCGCGCCGCCGTCCGCGTGGGCCAGCGTCAGCGTGGTGACGCCGTCTGCGGCATCCGTCTTCTCGATGACCGTCAGGTTCATCTCGCGCTTGGTGTGCTTCATCTGCTGCTCGATGTCGGCGACGTCCCACGTCACCGGCAGCGACAGGCGCACCGGCAGGAGCACCATCTTGACGAAGTCCATCGGGATGTCGTCGGTGGGACGCAGTGAAGGAAGCCGCTCGAACAGCACCTTCAGTCCGGTCGGTCCCTGCACGCGGGCCAGGGCCTGGCCGAGGCAGGTGTGGCGACCGCGCGTGAACGCGAGGTGATCAGTGATGTTCTCGCGGTGGATGTCGAACTCGA
This sequence comes from Microbacterium zouquanmingi, assembly GCF_052266675.1. Classification (NCBI taxonomy): domain Bacteria; kingdom Bacillati; phylum Actinomycetota; class Actinomycetes; order Micrococcales; family Microbacteriaceae; genus Microbacterium; species Microbacterium zouquanmingi. The sequence goes on along the minus strand of NZ_JBQPRA010000001.1, from coordinate 89,637 downwards.
AGGGTCGCTCGACGACGCTCGTGTCGGTGTTGCCGCTGGGGAGTGCGACCCAGAGCATGTCGCCTTTGGTGATCTGCACACCCGACAGCTCCATGTCGCGCATCGCCTGTCGCGAGGCGAAAGCCGCCGACGGGCGCAGACGCAGAGTCTCTTCGAAGACGTTGGACCACAGCGCGGGACCCGCCTGGGCGTCGGCGAGAGCCTGCGGGTGCTTGTGCAGGTAGAGGATCGCGGCCGTCATCGCCTGCGAGGTCGAGTCGGTGCCGGCCATCGCGAACTCGCAGATGTGCAGCGCGATCTGCGCCGGCGACAGGACGTACTCCTCCGTGCGGGGATCCTTCTGGATCGCCATCTCGCTGATGAAGTCGTCGCCCGGGTTTTCGCGGCGCTCCAGCACGATGTTCTGCAGATCCTGCAGTGCGAGGGCGTAGCGCTCCCACACGCCGTCGTACAGCTCAGCAGGGATCGGCTCGCGCGAGGACGAGAGCACGCGGGCCATATCGCTGCGCAGCTGGCGCATCATGCCGTCGTACTCGTAGCTGAGGCCCAGGTGTGCGAGGAGCGTCTGGGTGGTCAGCTCGAGGCAGTACATCTCCATGATGTTGCCGCCGCCGGTGTGCTCGATCTTGTCGATGATGCGGTTCGCACGCGCTTCGATCTCCGGCTGGATCGCTTCCATCCTGGCCTTGGTGAACCCGCGCTGCATGACCGCACGGTGGCGAGTGTGCCCGTCGGGGTCCATTCCGGTGACGAGCTGCGCCATGAGTCCGGGAGGAAGGATGTGGTGCCACTTCTCGGGCACCTCGATGTCCGCGGCGTTCGCCGCGTTCGAGAAGTCGGTCCAGTCGCCGAGAACGGTGAGGATGTCTTCGCGGCGCGTGACGATCCACGCACCGAGGTAAGGGTAGAAGAACACCGGTGCGTCATCGCGGAAGCGGGCGAAGTAGCTCGCCGGATCTGCGAAGTAGTCGTCGCTCATCGCGTCGAACTCGGGGATGGTGGGCTGCTTTTCCCGCAGGGCTGTCTCGGTCATCATCGACTCCTGGAATCTAGGGGGGGGGGTAAGAGTTATACGGCCGCGGCGACGGCCATGGTCGAGATCTTCTGGAAGCGGGCGACGTTCTCGCTCTCCTCCATGACGCCGGCCGAGAGGAAGACCAGCGTGAGATCGCGCTCCGGGTCGACCCAGAACAGCGATGAACCGGCACCGTAGTTGCCGTGCGTGCGCGGAGAGGTGAACGGGCCGAAGAAGTTCGGGGCGGTGCCGGCACCGGACAGGGAGAAGCCCAGCCCGAAGTTTCCTGCCGGGATCTCCCAGCGACGCGCCACGGCCATCGCCGCGTACATGTCGTTGGGGATGTCGCCCGTCTGCAGCGTCGTCGCCTGGTCCATGACCGCCTTCGACACGATGCGCTCGCCGCCGTCCGTCAAGCCCTGACGGCGGATCATCTCGGCGAACAGGAACACGTCGTTCGCCGTCGCGGTCGAACCGACCCAGGGGAGCTCGGCATTCTCGGTGAGGACGTCGTTGAGCTCTTCGATGTCGGACGGATCGAGGAAGCCGCCCTCGGGCAGGTACGCCTTCAGTGGCACCGCGCGATCGGCGAGGGCCGCGGGGAGACCGAACTGCGTCTCGGACATGCCGACCGGCTCGAACACGAGCTCCTTCGCGAGCTGGCTGAACGACTCCGCGCCGTACGCCCGCCGCACCATCTCGCCGAGGAGAGCGTGGTTGATCGCGGGGGAGTAGTTGAGGTTCGTGCCCGGCTCGAACTGGACGTCCACGCTCGCGAGCGCAGCGATGACGTCCGACAGCTTGCCGCAGTCCTTGAGGTCAAGACCCGGGTTCGGCGTTGCGGCCATGCCCGAGCGGTGCGTGAGCAGGTGCAGCACATTGATCTCGTCCTTGCGCAGCGTGCGGAAGCGATCGGTGCCGAGGAACTCAGGGATCAGATCGACGACCCGGGTCGACAGCGCGAGCTTGCCCTCGCTGATCGCCCGGAGCGCCATGACGTTGGTGAAGCCCTTGGTCAGCGACAGCACCCGGTAGACGCCATCATCGCGCAACGGACGGTCAGTGGCGCGCTCGGCCCAGCCCGTCACGTGCTCGAGTACCTTCTCGCCGCCGCGGGCGAGGATCACGTGCACGCCGTCGTAGGCGCCCGTCGCGATATCGGATTCGATCTCGGCGACAAGTCGCTGGAGGGCGGCTTCATCAATGTCTGCGCGGGTCAACGTCATCATCTCCTTTGAGTCAGTCGGGGTGGATCAGTGCATCACGAGGCCGCCGGAGGGCGACCAGGTCTGTCCGGTGTAATAAGAGCCCTCGTCGCTCGCCATGAAGAGGACGGTCTGAGCGATCTCGGCCGGGTCAGCTGCTCGCCTGATCGGCTGCATCCCGATCAGGAAGTCGATGAACTCGTCATCGCTCTGACGGAACAGCGGCGTGTCCACGGCTCCCGGTGCGATCGCGTTGACCGTGATGCCGAAGGGAGCGAGCTCCGCTGCGGCCTCGCGGGTCAGGCCAAGGACGGCCGCCTTCGACGCGGGGTAGTACGGGGGCATGACCACGCCGGTGACCGCGGCCGCCGAAGAGAAGTTGATGATCGCGCCCTTGCCGTTGGCCTTGAGCAGCGGCGCTGCCGCGCGCGTCGTGTAGAACATGCCGTACACGTTGATCCGCATGACGCGGTCAAAGTCCTCGTCGGTGGTGTTCTCGATGAAGACCGAGTTGTGACGCTCGCCCTTCTTGATGGCGTTGAACACCTTCTCGTTCTCGGCGTTCAGTACGTCGAGCGCGGCACGGTGCGGTGCGTTCACGCCAGCGGCGTTCACGAGCACGCGGAGCTTGCCGTGCTCGGCAGTGATCGTCTCGAAGGCTGCGTCGATCGCGGCGCTGTCGGCGATGTCGAGGGCGATAGGGACGGCACCGGGCAGTTGCGCGAACTCACGCTCGAGCGCTTCCTGCGAGAGGTCTGCGCCGTAGACGATGGCGCCCTCTGCGGCCAGGGCCTTGGCTGTTGCCAGACCCATGCCTGATGCGGCTCCGGTCACGAATGCGACTGAGTCGGTGAATCTCATCCCTGCTCCTCAACTGTGCGTGTGCGGGAATGGCATCGGCTCAGATTGAGGACGCCTTCGTCGCTTTCACCTATATTGCTGTCAGACAGCTTCGTTGTCAAGGGTGCGCCTTCTACCAGGACCACACGCACCGCCGCTAGAGTGGCCGCATCATGTCTGGATACCTCGAGTGGAGCTTCAAGCTCAGCCTGCTGATGTACGTGACGACCGCGCCGGGAGGGGGTATCCAGGCCGACGGTGTGACGTCCGAGCAGGGGCAGTTCCGTTTCTCCGTGGAGTCGGCCGACGGCTCCGAGCTGTTCTTCTCCGGCTCGGTCGCGCTGAAGGCGCACTACGGGATGCCGCTCACGACGTTCGCGTCGCTGCATCTGCACCAGAGCACCGACGGCGCGTGGATGCTGGCGATGTCGCCCGACGACGGGCCCCGCGTCGACGCTTTCGAGCTGGGCGGTCTGACCGAGCAGGACGACGTTCTCACGTTCGACACGGTCACTCTCACGGCGATCGGATCGGAGATGTTCGGCGACTACTACGCAGCCGGTGAAGCCTTCGACCCGATTGCTGTTCATCGGTCTGACAGCTGAGTGTCTAGACGCGGGGGCCGGCGCACCAGCGTATAGACCGCGGATGCCGCGATGACTGTGGCGAGCCCGGCGCAGAAGAGTCCGGTCCAGCCCCACAGCCCCAGCGCGAATCCGAGCAGGATCGGCCCAAGGCCGTAGCCGAGGTCGACGAACACGTAGTACGTGGTGAAGGCTCCGCCGGGCATCTCGGGGTCGATCCGCTCGGCGGCGATCGTGATGCCGGCCGGTAGCAGCGTGCCGTAGCCGAATCCGATCGCGGCAGCGGCGATCATGATCCCCGTGATCGTCGGCGAAGTCGCCAGCACGATGAACCCGATCGCATAGAGCGCCAGCCCGGGGTAGAAGACCACATCGGCGCCGAACCGGTCGTAGAGCGGGCCAGCGAACGCGCGCACGACGAGCACGCAGCCCGCGTACACGAGGAAGAACCAGCCTGCGGCGGCCGGCTCGTTCAGCTCGGTGGTGTACTCCGCGAGGAACGCGGCCAGCGCGGCGTATCCGAGCGACTGCAGGAAGGCGACGAGGCCGATCGGCACCGCGGGGCGCGCGATCCACGCCGGTCGTGCTCCGCCGGTTCTGCTCTGGGCGAGGTCTGCAGGGAGCGGGCGGATCGCCGCGCCGGCCGCCAGTGAGATGAGCGAGATGACTGTGGCCGCGATGAACAGCGGCATGTATCCGCCGTCGACGGTGAGCGCGACAGCGAGCACGGGGCCGATCGCCGTGCCGACGGTCGACGACATCGCGAAGTAGCCGTTGCCCTCGCCGCGACGGGATGCCGGGATGCGCGTCTGCGACATCGCTCCGAGTGCGGAGTGCGCAAGGCCGAAGGTCATGCCGTGCACCGCGCGAACGACGATCAGGAACCAGAGGCTGTCGACGGCGAAGTAGAGCCCGCACGCCAGCGTCGCCGCGGCCGCGCCGACGAGGTACACCGGGCGGGTGCCGAAGCGCGCGATGAGCGCCGTCGCCGCGAATCGGGATGCCAGTGCGCCGAAGACATATGCGGAAGAGGCGAAGCCGGCGAGTGCTTCATTCGCCGCGAAGCGGTCGAGGGCGTAGACCGCCATGGTCGTCATCAACAGGTAGAAGACGACGTTCAGCAGGAAGTTGATGACCGTGGCGGAGAGGAAGCCAGCGGTCCACAGCGGCTCCCTCTCTCGACCACGGACAGCGATGAGATCAGGCTTTCGGTGTGAGGCGGACGGGGACGTATTCGTGTCCGAATGCCTGGTAGTTCATGGCTTGGCGAGGTTCGCCGGTGAGTTCGATGGTGTCGACTTGTTTGACGAGTTCCTTGAGGAGAGTGCGGGCTTCGAGGCGTGCGACGAGGTTTCCGGCGCAGGTGTGGATGCCGAAGCCGAAGGAGAGGTGTCCGCCGGTGAGGTCGCGGTCGACGAGGTAGGTGTCGGGGTTGTCGTACTTGCGGTGATCGCGTCCGGAGCCGAGCCACATCATCAGCATCTTCGAGCCCGCGGGGATCTTCGTGCCGCCCACGACGAGGTCGTCCTTCGCCCAGCGGCCACCGAAGCGCGACGCGGGGTAGTAGCGGATCGACTCCTCCCAGGTGTTGTCGACGAGCTCGGGGTTCGCCTTGAGCTTTGCCCACTCCGCGGGGTGGTCGGCGAGCGCACGGATCATCGACGCGATCGATGCGGTCGTGGTGTCGAAGCCCGCACCGAAGATTGACTTCAGCACCTGGCGGGCGTCCTCTTCGGGGAGCTTGCCGGCGTCAGCGAGTTCGTACAGCTGCCAGCCGACCGTGCCTTCCTTCTGCACCTCGCGGTAGGTGTTGCGCTCCACCCAGTCTTGGGCGGGGGCTGCGCCGGCGAGCTTCTGCCGCTGGAACTCCGTGTCGGGTCCGAAGACGTTGAACACGCCGTCGCCGAACTTCAGCAGCAGGTCTCGGCCCTCTTCTGGCAACCCAAGCATGTCCGGGAACACCTTGAGCACGTACTTCACCGAGAGGTCGTGGAACGCGTCGAGCTCAACCGGACCGTTCGCGAGGATCTCCGTCACGAGGCGCTTGGCCTCGGCGGCGAAGTACTCCTCGAACTTCGCGAGGTTCTCACCAGAGAGCACGGCCATCGCTGCCGCCTTGTTCTTCGTGTGCGAGGGCGGGTCCTCGAGCACCAGCACAGTCGGGCGGTAGGGATTCGGCTCGTAGAACGGGCGGTCGGAGGACGACACCCTGCGCCAGTCGCGCAGCGACTTCTGGATCTCATCCCACTGAGTCACCGCGTAGTAGTCGTACTTCTCGATGTACACGACCGGACCCAGTTCGCGCACGCGACCGTCGAAACCGATGGGGTCGGCGAGCGCTTCCATCGAGAACGGGTCGCCGTCGAAGACGGGGGCGTCGATTGCTTCGGGTTCGGTGGTGGTCATCGTGACTCCTGCTGGTTGTCGATCAGATCGCGACGGGGTTCGCGCCGGCGTGCTGCGCGCCGCCGTCGATCGAGATGGTGGCTCCCGTGACGTAGCTGCTGGCGGGGGATGCCAGATAAACCGCCAGTCCTTCGATCTCGGACGGCTGCGCTCCGCGCCCGATGGCGGATGCTCGGACGAAGTCGTCCGTCGAGCGGGAGTGCACCGGGTCGCTGGAGCGGATGCTGGTGTGGAAGAGCCCTGGCGCGATCGCGTTGACCAGGATGCCGCGGGGCGCGAGCTCCAGGGCGGCGTTGCGCACGATGCCGATCACGCCGGCCTTCGTTGCGGCGTAGGCGTAGCCCACCATTGCGTCCGAGCGCACGCCGGCCAGTGATGCGGTGACGACGATGCGGCCGTAGCCGTCGGCGATGTGCCGCGAGGCGCTGGCGACGGTGTTGAGCGCTCCGGTGAGGTTGACGTCCAGCACGCTGTTCCAGCGGTCCTGGTCAACGTTGGCGATCCGCCCGGACTCCAGCCGCGGGCCGGGGCCCGCGCTGATCCCGGCGTTGGCGAAGACGATGTGCAGCCCGTTCGCCGAAGCGATCTCGGCGAATGCGGCATCCAATTCATCGGCCTTGGTGATGTCGGCCTGCTTGATGCCGACCGTGACGCCCTCATCCTGCAGACGCTGCTGCGCGGCCTCGAGCGCTTCCGACGACAGATCCAGCAGCGTGACCGCCGCGCCTGCGCGCGCCAGCGCGGCAGCCATCGCGCTGCCGATGCCACCGGCACCGCCGGTGACGATCGCGCCGAGGCCGCGCAGGTCGAACAGCCCACCCAGGTACGAGAGTCGCGTGTCTTCAGTCGTCGACATCATGCTGCTTTCGGGGTGAGACGGACGGGGACGTATTCGTGTCCGAAGGCCTGGTAGTTCATGGCTTGGCGGGGTTCGCCGGTGAGTTCGATGGTGTCGACTTGTTTGACGAGTTCCTTGAGGAGAGTGCGGGCTTCGAGGCGTGCGACGAGGTTTCCGGCGCAGGTGTGGATGCCGAAGCCGAAGGAGAGGTGTCCGCCGGTGAGGTCGCGGTCGACGAGGTAGGTGTCGGGGTTGTCGTACTTGCGGTGATCGCGTCCGGAGCCGAGCCACATCATCAGCATCTTCGCGCCCTCGGGCAGCGTGTTCTCACCGATCTGCACTTCGTGCTTGGCGTAGCGTCCGCCGAAGCGCGATGCCGGGTAGTACCGGATCGACTCTTCCCAGGCGTTGTCGACCAGGTCGGGGTTCGCCTTGAGCTTCGCCCACTCGTCGGGGTGGTCGGCCAACGCGCGAATCATCGACGCGATCGATGCGGTCGTGGTGTCGAACCCAGCCGCGAAGATCGACTTGAGCACCTGGCGGGCATCTTCTTCGGGGAGCTTGCCGGCGTCGGCGAGTTCGTACAGCTGCCAGCCGACGGTGCCCTCGGTCTGCGCGTCGCGGTAGCTGTTGCGCTCCACCCAGTCCTGGGCGGGAGCGGCACCGGCGAGCTTCATGCGCTGGAACTCGGTGTCCGGGCCGAAGACGTTGAACACGCCGTCGCCGAACTTCAGGAGGAGCTCGCGGCCCTCTTCGGGCAGGCCGAGCATGTCCGGGAACACCTTCAGCACGTAGCGGGCAGAGAGGTCGTGGAACGCGTCGATCTCAGCCGGGCCGTTGGCGAGGATGTCGGAGACGATCCGCTCTGCTTCGACGGCGAAGTACTGCTCGAACTTGACGAGGTTCTCACCCGAGAGCACGGCCATCGCTGCGGCCTTGTTCTTCGTGTGCGACGGCGGGTCCTCCAGCACAAGCACCTTCGGGCGGTACGGGTTCGGCTCGTAGAAGGGGCGATCGTCGGAGGAGATCTTGCGCCAGTCGCGCAGCGACTTCTGGATCTCATCCCACTGGGTCACCGCGTAGTAGTCGTACTTGGGGATGTACACGACGGGCCCGAGTTCGCGGACGCGACCGTCGAATCCGATGGGGTCAGCGAGGGCCTCCATCGAGAACGGGTCTCCGTCGAAGACAGGAATATCTGCGGGAACTGCAGGGGTGCTCATGATCGCTCTCCTCCTAGAACTTGGTCGTTGTGTCAGATCCGGCGCATCACGTTCCGGCGACGCGCGGGGCCGGAGCCTCGCCCGTCTCCATCCAGTGCAGACGCTTGCGCACACCGGTGAGAGCATGCTCCGGGTGGGTCAGGATGAAGAACGTGCCGCTCTGGATCGCGTCGTAGACCATGTCGGCGACGGCGCTCGGCTCCAGTCCGACCTCGGCGGTGATCCGCGCCAGGTTCTCCATTTGCGCGACGCGCTCCGGCTCCTGAGAGACGTGCACGTCGACCGGCTTGTTGCGCTCAGCCTCGACCATGCGGGTCTTCACGGGGCCAGGGGCAAGCAAGTGCATGCTGACGCTCGCATCACGGGCGCGCAGCTCGATGTCGAGGGATTCGGTCAGCGCCAGAACAGCGAACTTCGAGGTCGCATAGGGGGTCATCGTCGCGGTGCCCGTGTTGAACGCTGCCACCGAGGCGGTGTTGACGATGTGCCCCTCTTCCTGCTGCTCGAGAAGAGGTAGGAAGACGCGGCATCCGTTCAGCACGCCGAAGAAGTTGACGTCCATCACCCAGCGCCACGACCGTGCTTCGATCGCGCCGAAGGTTCCGCCGGTTTCGACGCCGGCGTTGTTGCAGAGCACGTGCACGGCGCCGAAGCGCTCGATGGTGGCGTCGGCGAGAGCCTGCACGCTCTCCTCGGACGAGACATCGGTGCGCACGCCGAAGACCTCGCCGTGCGCGCTCAGCTCGGCGACCGCACGGTCCAGCGCGGACTGCTCGATGTCGGCGATGACGACCTTCGCGCCAGCGGTGAGGAACTTCTCCGCCATCGCGTAACCCATGCCGCTTGCGCCGCCGGTGACGACGGCGACTTTGCCGGTCATGTCCATGAAGCTGCGATCCTGTCTTACTTGAGTCCGAGAACGCGGATCGCGTTCTCCTTGAGGATCAACGGCCGGACCTCGTCCTTGAACGGGGCCGCTTCGAAGTCTGCCAGCCAGCGGTCAGGGGTGAGGAGCGGGAAGTCGCTGCCGAAGAGCACCTTGTCGCGGATGAGCGAGTTCGCGTGCTGGATGAGCTTCGGGTCGAAGTACTTGGGGCTCCAACCGGACAGGTCGATGAACACATTCTGCTTGTGGCGTGCGACGGCCAGCGCTTCGTCCTGCCAGGGGAAGGACGGGTGGGCCAGGATGATGGTCATGTCCGGGTAGTCCACGGCGAGGTCGTCGAAGTACATCGGGTTCGAGTACTTCAGGCGCACGCCGCCACCGCCAGGGAAGTTGCGGCCGATGCCGGTCTGGCCGGTGTGGAACAGCGCGATGCTGCGGTGCTCGGCGATGACCTCGTACAGGTCGCGCGCCAGCGGGTCGTGCGGGTGGAAACCCTGCACGCTGGGGTGGAACTTGAAGCCCTTGACGCCGTGGTTCTCGATGAGGTCCACGGCCTCGGCGATCGCCGCCTTGCCGCGGTAGGGGTCGATGCTGGCGAACGGGATCAGGACGTCGTCGTGCTCGCGCGCAGCATCCGCGACCTCGCGGTTGGGAACGCGCTTGTCACCCATGTGACGCTCGGAGTCGACACCGAACAGGACCGCCATGATCTTGCGCTCGCGGTAATACTCGGCCGTCGCATCGATGTCGATGTTGACGAGGTCGGACTTCCAGCGGTTGGCCTGGTCTGCCTTGATCGTGTCGGATGCGGCATCCTTCACGTCGTCCTTGCTGTTCAGAGCGTGCGCATGGAAGTCGATCGCGACGATGTCGTCAAGCGAGAGGCGCTCAGCGGGCATTACTACTCCGTCCTTGGGGGGGATCAGGATGATCCCCGGTGTAACTCGAGATGCCGCTGCAATGCTGACATCTTCGTCTTGTGTCGACACTTTACCCCAATTTTGGGGCGAGTGTCAGTTGTGCCAGGGCTTAGAGGCGACAGTTAGTGCATCGCTCAGCTGGTTGATGGTGTTCGAGGGAGTCTCAAGCATGTCGATGAGACGCGCTGCGGCGCCTGATCCGTACACCGGTGCGACGAGGGCCGTGACCTTGCGCGCGGTCGCCTGCAGACGTGCGGCGAGGTCGCTGTCGGGCACGCCCCGATCGCGCTCTGCCGTGAGAACCGTGCCGGAGGCGAGCTGGATTCGTGTGCGCGACTGCGTCTCGATGCCGCTGAGCGCGGGGTCGAACACCAGCGTGATCCGCTCGCGCAGGGCGCGATAGGCGGGCTCGGCGAGAACCTCGGGGCTGTAGGTGTCCTCCGTGCTGAGGTCGTGGCCCAGCAGCCCGAGCGCCGTCGTGGCGTGCACGCTGAACTTCGCCTCGTTGCCCGTCGTGGGGTCCTCGATGGCGCAGACATCGCGAAGCTTCGGGCTGACGGTCACCTCGATCGACTCGATCGACTCGATCGACTCGATCTTCTCATCGCCGAGCGCTGCGCCGAGCTCGAGTGCAGTGTCGACGACGGACTGGGTCATGAAGCACGACGCGTAGGTCTTGTAGAGCGTGCCTGCGACGGCCCACTCGTAGCCCGCGGGGTCGGCTGGGCGGGTCTTTCCCGCACCGTAGAGCGAGAAGTAGCCGCGCTCGGCTGTCAGACCCTGACCGCGAGATACGGCTCCGGCCTGCGCGAGGCGAGCCGCGAGCGCACCGGCTTCGGCAGCCTTGCCCGCGTGCAGCGGCTTACCGGGCGTTCCGAAGAGCGAACGGATGCCGGCCGACTGCGTTGCGGCGAAGTCGAGCGCCGCGATCCAGTGATCGGCGTCGAGATCGAGAAGCTTCGCGACCGCGGCGGCCGCAGCAAAGACGCCCATCGTGGCGGTGCCGTGCCAACCGGCGTCGTAGTGCTCCGGCATCACTTGCCGGGCGATCCAGACACCGATCTCGACACCTGCGACGTACGCCTCGAGGATTTCGGTGATAGTGCTCGAGCGCTCCTCGCCGAGCACCCAGAGCGCAGGGAAGATCGCGGCGCTCGGGTGTCCCTGGAACTCGGGGAGCATGTCGTCGAAATCGAGGGCGTGACCGTGCACGCCGTTGAGCATGATCGCATCGCGCCATCCGATGCGATCGGCCGAGCCGATCACGGAACTCGGTCCGGACTGAGGTGACAGGGCGGCAGCGGCCTGTGCCGCCGATTCCTCGCGAGAACCGGCAACCGCGCACCCCAGCCAGTCGAGCAGGCTGTGATGCGCGGTTGCGCGTGCGTTCTCAGGCAGTGAGTCGAATCGCATTGCGCGACTCCGTGCCACCTCGGTGCGCAGTGCTTCCAGCACACCGTTCTGAGACATGGTCAGACCTTGATGCTGACGGTCTTGGTCTGCAGGTACTCGTGGATGGCAGCCATGCCCTTCTCACGTCCCATGCCGGAGGCCTTGTAGCCGCCGAAGGGGGCCTGCACACCGCCGGCGAAGTAGTCGTTCACCGACACCTGGCCTGCCTGAATCTGTGCGGCAACGCGATGCGCGCGGCCCAGGTTCTGCGTCCACATTCCGGCCGTGAGGCCGTAGGGGGTGTCGTTCGCGATCGCGACGGCTTCTTCTTCGGAATCGAAGCGGATCACCGAGAGCACCGGACCGAAGATCTCCTCCTGCGCGATGCGCATGGAGTTGTTCACATCCGTGAAGATCGTCGGCTCGATGAACTGTCCGCCATCGACGCCTTCGCCCGTAGCGGCAGAGCCGCCGACGGCGACCGTTGCGCCCTCGGCCTTGCCGATCTGAAGGTACTCCTGCACCTTCGCGAACTGCGCAGCCGTGGTGATCGGGCCCATCTGGGCACCCGTCCATCCGGCACCCAGCTTGATGCTGCGGTTGCGCTCGACGAGCTGCTCGATGACCTTGTCGTGGATCGAGCTGTGCACGAGCAGACGCGAACCTGCGGCGCACACCTGTCCGGCGTTGATGTTGATGGCCATCAGCGAACCGGGGACGGCGACGTCGAGATCAGCATCTTCGAAGATGATGTTCGGGCCCTTGCCGCCGAGCTCGAGCGTGACCGGGTTCAGGTTCTCTGCAGCCGAGCGCATGATCTCCTGGCCGGTGGGAACCGAGCCGGTGAAGGTGATGCGCGAGACGCCGGGGTGCTTGACGAGAGCTGCGCCCGCTTCGCGACCGAGACCGGTGACGACGTTGAACACACCGGCGGGAAGGCCAGCTTCGACGGCGATCCGAGCCAGCTCCACCGTGCTGATGGAGGTGTCTTCTGCGGGCTTGACGACGGCGACGTTTCCGGCAGCGAGCGCCGGGGCGACACCGCGTGCAGCCTGCTGGAAGGCAGCGTTCCACGGCACGATGTGCGCGGTGACGCCGTACGGCTCGGGGCGCGTGTAGGACACGTGCGTGGAGCCGATCGGAATGGTCTCGCCGCCGAGCTTGTCGGCGACACCGGCGTAGTACTCGAAGTAACGCGCCGCGGTGATCACGTCGAACGTCGCGTCCATGTAGGACTTGCCGTTGTCACGCGACTCGAGGGCAACCAGGGTGTCCCTATTCTCGAGGATCTTGTGGCTGACCGCGAGCAGGATGCGGCCCTTCTCGAAACCGGGAAGGTCGCGCCATGCCGGGAAGGCCTCCTGCGCGTTCGCGACGGCGGCGTCGACCTCGGCCTGAGCGCCGCGCTGGATCGCGGTGAGCGGCAGGCCGGTGGCGGGGTCGTAGGTCTCGAAGGTCGAGGCACCGGAGGCAGCGACCTGCTGGCCTCCGATGAACGAACCGTAGAAATCCGCGACAGCGGGAGCGGCGGTCAGCACAGAGCACCACCGTCAACCGGGAGGTTGTGGCCCGTGATCATGGATGCTTCGCGCGAGCTGAGGAACAGCGCAGCGTTGGCGATGTCCTCGGGCTGAGCGAGGCGGCCCATCGGAACGCCGGCGATGATCTTCGGCTTCATCTCAGCTTCCTTGTCGCCGGGGGTGAAGACCTGCTGCATCGGCGTCTCGGTTGCGACCGGGTCGATGCCGTTGACGCGCACGTGCGGTGCGAACTCGACGGCCAGCGCGCGGACGAGGTGGACTGCGGCACCCTTGGTCGCGGAGTACGCGGCGTTCCCGGGGCGGGCCTTCAGGCCAGAGAGGGATGCCGTGATGAGGAACGAGCCCTCAGCCTTGGCGAGCTCGGGCATGGCGGCCTTCGCGCCGTTCCACGGTCCGATCACGTTGACGGCGTTCATGAGCTTGAAGCGGTCCTCGGAGGCGTTGGCCAAAGGTCCGACGGCGTCGGCGACGCCGGCGTTCGCCCAGAAGATGGAGAGCTTGCCGTAGGCCTCGACCGCGGCATCCACGGCCTTCTGGTTTCCCTCGAGCGTCGAGATGTCCGCGCTCACCGCGATAGCCTTGCCAGCAGCGGCTTCGACCAGTGCGGCGGTTTCCTGTGCGGCTGCCTCGTTCAGGTCGACGACGACGACAGAAGCGCCCTCGTTTGCGAAGCGAATCGCGCCAGCGCGACCCATTCCTGAACCGCCGCCGGTGATGATCGCTACTTCGTTCTGCAACCGCATCGTTGCTCACTCCCTCTAGTTGTGTCGACTTGTTGGACAATTTTTGCTCGTTTTGAGGCTAGTCCTCGAACTCGAGAACGTCAAGTGTCGACATTTAATGTCTTTCTGTCGTACGCTCGAGCTACTGAATCGCGGTGCGGCAATGTAGCCAGCGCGCGTACGGACGAGACGGAGTAGAGATGTCGGACGGTCACATCGGTCCACTGGCGGGTATCCGCGTACTTGATTTCACGCAGTTCCTTGCGGGCCCCCACGGCACGCAGATTCTGGGTGACCTGGGTGCAGAGGTCATCAAGGTCGAGGCGCCGGTCGGCGATTCGAGCCGGATCGTGCCGCCGCACTTCGTGCGCGGTGACAGCCTCTACTTCCACACCATCAACCGCAACAAGCGCAGCATTGCTGTCGACATGAAGGCGCAGGGCTCCACGGAGCTGCTGCGCGACCTCATCGATCAGAGCGACGTCGTGATCGAGAACTTCCGCCCTGGTGTATTGGCCCGCCTCGGCATTGACCGCGAGGTAGAGCGCAAGCGCCGCCCGGAGCTGGTGTGGTGCTCGATCTCGGGATTCGGCCAGGACGGCCCCGGCGCCGACCTGCCGGCCTACGACATGATCGTGCAGGCAATGTCGGGAACGATGAGCCTCACCGGTGAGCCCGGTGGCAGCCCGGTGCGCACCGGAAACCCCATCGGCGACATCGCAGCGGGGCTGCACGCGGTCATCGGAGTGGAAGCAGCTCTCCTGCGCCGCAAGGCGACCGGGCTCGGTGACTTCGTCGACATTTCGATGCTGGACTGCATGATCGCTCTCCTGAGCTACCAGGGCACGTACTACCTCAAGTCGGGTGTGAACCCTGGGCCGCAGGGCGCCAGGCACGACTCGATCCCGACCTACCGACTGTTCGCCGCGAAGAACGGCACGAGCTTGGTCACCACCGCGAACACCGAGCGGATGTGGCAGTCGATGGCGCGCGTGCTCGGACTCGAAGAGCTCATCGAAGACGAGCGCTTCCTCAACAACCCCGCCCGCCTCAAGAACAAGGAAGACCTCTGGTCGTACCTCGAGCCCGCTTTCCTCAAGAAGGAAGCACTCGAGTGGGTCGAGTTGTTCAATGAGAACGGCATCCCGGTCTCGACGGTCAACAACTTGGAGCAGGCGCTCTCGCACCCGCAGGTGCTGCACCGCGACATGGTGATCGAACTGGAGGGCGAGGGGCAGGTCGTCCGCACGCTCGGAAACCCGATCAAGCTCGAGGATTCGAGCCTGGCCGAGAACTCGTTCCCGCAGGCCGTCGGTGCCGCTGGCCCCGCCGTGCTCGCCGAGGTGCTCGGGTACGACGACGACCGGATCCACGATCTGATCGAGGCGGGTGTCATCGCCACAGAGAAGAAGGTTCCCGTCCGCCGCTGAGCGGATGCTGGCCAGACGGCGCAACCGTGGGGGCGGTTGCGCCGTCTTTATGTAGTCGGTGCGCTGGGCGTGCGGCGGGCGTGCGGGCGTGCTGCGGCGCGCTCAGCGCTTTACTGCGCTCAGCGCGTGTAGCTGCCGGTGAGCACGCGGTACGCGTCGTGCACGATCGCGGATGACAGCGCGGCGGCGAGGTCTGCGTCACGCTGGCAGAACGCGATATAGCAGCGCTCATGATCGGCCAGCGACTGCGCCATGCGGTTCGGGTAGGTCATCGACTGGTGGCGCAGCTGCAGCACGCTCAGTCCGAGCGAGTCGAGCAGGTCGCCGAGCACGCTGTCGGCAGTCACCTCGGTGACGAGGTCGTTGTAGGCGACGTTGGCCCAGAAGTAGGCATGGGAGTCATTCGATTTCACGGCTTCGCGCATGACGTCGAGCTTCTCGTTGAGCTCGACGAGCTGCTCATCGGTCGACCGCTCGCAGACGCGGCGAGCGGCGAGCGAGCTGAGCAGCGCCCTGACCGTGTAGATCTCCTCGACGGGTCCTTCGCTGACGTCGGCGACCCGGGGGCGACGGCGCGCAGGGATCTCGACGAGTCCTTGCTTCTCGAGCAGCATCAATGCTTCGCGCACCGGTGTGCGGCTCGTGTCGAAGCGCTGCGAGAGCTCGACGGAATTGACGTCTTCACCCGGGGGCAGCTCGCCCTCGATGATGCGCAGTCCGACGTCGAGGGCGATGCGCGCGACAAGGGATTCCTGGCGATCAGTCAGTCGCAGCATGCGAGTGATCATCTGCGTCGCGACGTCGCGCTGCTGTCCTTCGAGTTGCATGGGGTTCCCTTTCACCACGGACTGTTTACCGTACATCGCGTCGACACTTCCACTGACACGTCGAGCGGCTCCGGGATCAGCCGCCACGGAACTGCCTGCGATCTCTTCACATAATTGTGTCAAGCTTGGCTGTACTGTCGACACTTTATGGGATACACTCCCAAAAGGAATTATCGGAAATCGTGCAAGCGACTCCAGAGAGCCCCTGCCTCAACGAAGAGAAACTAGGAGATTCCCGTGACGAAACCGGGTTTGAATGCTGATCCAGAAGGTTCTGGGTCGAGCGTAAGCACCTCGCCTCGGGCGAGCCGCCGATCAGCAACTGTCGACTCTGGGCTGTCCGTAGAGTCGGTCATCGCCAGCATCCCGAAGTTCGGTCCGAAAGACGTCCGCTTCGCGAACTGGCTCTGCTTCTTCGCCTGGGTCGCTGCGGTCTATGACTTCATCCTTTTCGCCAACCTGCTTCCCGTCATCGGTGCGGACTTCGGTCTCACGGAGGCGGCGACCACGGGGCTGAACACCTGGGTCACCCTGGGAACCGCGGTCGTCGCATACTTCCTTGGCCGCCTGGTCGACCGCTACGGCCGCCGTGCGGGCCTCATCGTCGCGGTGGCCGGTGCCGCTCTCGCGTCGCTCCTGACGGCGACCACGCACTGGATCTACGGCCTGTTCGCCGGTCTCGGCCTCGTCGTGCTCGTGCTGGTTCGTACCGTTGCTGGCCTCGGTTTCGCCGAGATGGCCGTCAACGCGACCTACCTCAACGAGGTCTACGCCGTCGCGGCCCAGGACGAGAAGGCTGTGCGTCGTCGTGGCTTCACCTACTCGCTGGTGCAGGCCGGTTGGCCCGTCGGCGCTATGATCGCCGCGTTCTCGATCAACCTGCTGATGCCGATCGGGCACTGGTACCTGACGTTCGTCGTCGCCGCGATCCCCGCGATCTTCATCGTCTGGGCTGCCACGAAGATGAAGGAAAGCCCCCTGTGGGCGGCTCACCAGGGCATCAAGAACCTCGTCAAGGCCGGTCGCTCTGACGACGCCAAGGCTGTCGCAGACCACGTCGGCATCAGCATGGAGTCGGCCGAGTCCAGCTCGCCGGCTGACCTCTTCCGTCACGGCAACGCGCGCCCGTTCATCTTCATCTTCGCGGGCTACCTGCTGCAGGGTGTCGGTGTCATGGTCTTCCAGATCCTCGCGACGTCGCTGATGACCTCGGAGTCGGGCATGAACATCGACTTCACGAACGCGATCCTCATCCTCATCGTCTCCAACGTCGCAGCCTTCCTCGGCTACCTCGGATTCGGATGGCTCGGAGACCGCATCGGTCGACGCCTCACCATCTCGATCGGCTGGATCCTCGCCGGTATCGTCTACGGCATTATGCTGATGCTCCCGCAGGGCGCCTTCGTTCCGATCGTCATCGCATACGCCGTCGGCATGTGCATGATGCTCGGCCCGTTCGCTCCGCTGATGTTCTTCGCTGGCGAGAGCTTCCCGAGCAAGATTCGCGCGACGGCGACGTCGATCATCACCGCGAGCGGAATGCTCGGAAACCTCATCTCGGGAACGGTCGTCACCATCATGCTCACCGCGGGCATGACCTGGATCTCGACCGCCTGGTATATGGGTGTCATTCCCCTCGTGCTCGCCGGTCTGTTCATCCTCGGTGCACCGCACGTCGACCCAAGGGTCGCAAGCAAGCGCTGACGAGCGCTGCCGACAGAGGGTGTCGCCACTGGGCGGCGCCCTCTGTCGGCGTCTGAGGCGCATGCGCGGACTCGTAGTCTGGGATCGTGCCCGACTTCGCCTACGACCGCCTTCGCCGCTCACCGGACGTCGAAGCCGAGAACCTGTTCGCGTACGACGCGACCGACCGGATGCTGGTCGAGCGCGCTCGCGCAGACGCTGCCGATCAGCAGGTGCCGGGCTCCGAGATCGCCATCATCGGTGACGAGTACGGCGCGATCACGCTCGCGCTGGCGGATGCTGGGCTCACCGGCCTGCGCGTGCACCAGGACCTCGCCACGGGGAGACGGGCTCTGGCACGCAACGCCGTGGCGCTCGGGCTAGTGGGATTGCGCTCGCACGAACTCGACGCGCAGCTGCTCGAGGGCGCGGGGCTCGTGCTGCTGCAGCTGCCGAAGTCGCTCGCTGAGCTTGAAGAAATCGCGGATGCCGTGACCCGCTGGGCGGCGCCCGAGGTCACACTCATCGCCGGTGGTCGCGTGAAGCACATGACTCTGACGCAGAACGAGGTGCTCGCTCGGAGTTTCGGGCACGTGCAGCCGCAGCGCGCTGAGCGCAAGTCGCGGCTGATCGTGGCGTCCTCTCCCCGAGGCGTGCCCGCTGAGTCGATGTTCCCGGTCAGCGCGCGCATCGAGGTGCCGGGGCGCGACCAGCCGCTGACGGTGGTCGCCCACGGCGGCGCTTTTGCCGGCGTGAAGCTCGACATCGGCACGCGCGTGCTGCTCGAGGTGCTCGCTTCCCGCGCACAACTCCTGAGAAACTCCGCTGATCAGCCCGGCCGGAGCCGCGAAAGCAGCGATCGGCGAAAAAGTTCAGGAGTTATGCAAGGCGGCGCCGGGGCGACGGTCATCGACCTCGGTTGCGGGACCGGAGTGCTGGCCGCAACCTACGCGCTCACCCATCCTGAGGCCCGCGTCATCGCCACTGATCGCTCGGCGGC
Organism: Microbacterium zouquanmingi; assembly: GCF_052266675.1. Taxonomy (NCBI): domain Bacteria; kingdom Bacillati; phylum Actinomycetota; class Actinomycetes; order Micrococcales; family Microbacteriaceae; genus Microbacterium; species Microbacterium zouquanmingi. Next base: position 71,125 of record NZ_JBQPRA010000001.1, on the reverse strand, counting down.
AGCCGTGGCATCCGCTCGCGCGACGATGCATGCGAACGGGGCCGATGTCGAGGTCACCCACGACGACGCCGGGTCAGAAATCCCCGATCAATCAGTAGATCTTGTGCTGCTCAATCCGCCATTCCACCTCGGCGCGAGCATCCACACCGGAGCGGCGACCAGACTGTTCGAGGCTGCCGCGCGCATCCTCAAGCCCGGCGGCGAACTGCTCACCGTCTACAACTCGCACCTCGCGTACAAGCAAGAGCTGGCGACGCGGATCGGTCCCACGGACCAGCTTCACCGCACCTCGAAATTCACCGTCACGCGAAGCATCCGTCGTTGAATTCATTCTTCGCCGCAGATTGTCGACATTCGACAGCGATCCTCATCTTTGTTACGTTGGAATGTAGGCCAATTGGTCTGAGACCAGTCCGCGAACACGTCGTGCGTTCGAATTGATTCATGCTGGGAAGCGACGTGGGCGTAAGGTCGATGCTTTTACGGGGGAGCAGGATCCCCCTCTCGTGCCGCCCGCAAGACGATGTCGAACGGCCCTGAGCATCACCCGGACGTAACCGAAGTGGCTCCCGAAACCCGAAGTATCGGTGAGTCGCCAGGGGAAACGTGACTGAAACCGCACTTGAGGCGCGCCATCTTTTCAAAGTGTTCGGACGCAATCCGAAGCAGGCAGTGCAGCGGCTGAAGGCTGGTGCATCTCGTGCCGAGGTGCAGGAGGCCGGAACCGCCGCCGTCATCGACGCCAGCTTCACCGTCAACAAGGGCGAGATCTTCGTGATCATGGGGCTGTCCGGATCGGGCAAGTCCACGATCATCCGCATGCTCAATGGGCTGCACGACATCACTGATGGCTCCGTCGTGGTGGGCGGCGACGAGATCGCCGGAGTCTCGGCGGCACGTCTGCGCGAGATCCGCCGCGACAACGTGTCGATGGTGTTCCAGCACTTCGCGCTGCTGCCGCACCGCACCGTTGCTGACAACGTCGCTTATCCGCTCGAGCTCAAGGGCGTGGCTAAGGCAGAGCGCCTGGCGAAGGCCAACGAGGTCATCGAGATGGTCGGGCTCACCGGCTGGGGCGACAAACTGCCCTCGCAGCTGTCCGGCGGAATGCAGCAGCGCGTCGGTATCGCTCGCGCACTCGCCGCGGACACCGAGATCCTGTTGATGGATGAGGCGTTCAGCGCGCTTGACCCACTGATCCGCCGCGAGATGCAGGAGCAGCTGGTCGAGCTGCAGGCCAAGCTGCAGAAGACCATCGTCTTCATCACGCACGACCTCAACGAGGCGATGTTCCTCGGTGACCGGATCGCCGTAATGCGCGATGGCCGTATCGTGCAGATCGGCACGCCGGAAGACATCCTCACGGATCCCGCCAACGACTACGTCGAGCAGTTCGTGCAGGACGTCGACCGTGCGCGCGTGCTCACCGCCGCGAACGTCATGGAGTTGCCGCGTCCTTTCGTGCCAGACACGGGCGGTCCCCGCACGGCGCTGCGCCAGATGCGCGACACCTATTCGTCGGCGGTCTACGTCACCGACCGCGACCGAAAGCTGCTGGGGATGGTCATCGACCGCGACGCCGTCAAGCTCATCCGCAAGGGCGACACGTCGCTGACGTCCATCATCAAGCCGGTGCCGCAGAGCGTCTCTGAAGACGAGATCCTCATGAACCTGTTCGTGCCCGCCGTCGAGTCGCCGCTGCCGCTCGCAGTGACGGATGCTGAGAACCGCCTGGTCGGCGTCATCCCGCGCATCACGCTTCTGGCAGCGCTGGGTCCTGGACCGAACTCCACGGAGGAGATCACTCTGCCGATGCCGCCGGTCTCGCATGCCGAGATCGCCGCAGTGCTGGGAGAGGCGGATGCTGCGGTTGCCGAGGCGGCTCACGTCGAAGGAGAGGTGCGCTGATGGACGGTTTCCGCATTCCGATCGGTGAGTGGGCTTCGACCGCTGTCGACTGGGTCAAAGACAACCTCGAGGGACTGCTCGACTTCATCTCGTTCGTGGTGAAGTTCTTGGTCAACGGGCTGACCGACATCCTCGTCGGCACGCCCTTCCCGCTTCTCATCGCGATCTTCGCGCTGATCGCATGGTTCGTGCGATCGTGGCAGATGGCCGTGGGAACCGTGGTGGCGTTCGTGCTCATCGTGGGCATGAACCTGTGGGAGCCCGCGATGCAGACCCTGTCGCTGGTGATCGTCTCGGCGATCGTGGCAGTGCTTATCGCAATCCCACTGGGCATCTGGTCGGCGCGCAATGCGACCGTCAGAGCGATCCTCAAGCCCGTCCTCGACTTCATGCAGACGATGCCGGCGTTCGTGTATCTGATCCCGGCGATCGTGTTCTTCAGCATCGGCGTCGTCCCGGGTCTCGTTGCCACCGTGATCTTCTCGCTGCCTCCGGGCGTCCGGCTGACGGAGCTCGGCATCCGCGGAGTCGACTCGGAGACCGTCGAGGCGGGGCATGCCTTCGGTGCGACGCCCGGGCAGATCCTGCGCGGCATCCAGCTGCCTCTTGCGATGCCGACCATCATGGCCGGTATCAACCAGGTGATCATGCTCGCCTTGTCGATGGCTGTCATCGCTGGAATGGCGGGGGCCGATGGGCTCGGCAAGATGGTCGTCGAGGCCATCTCGACAGTGAACATCGCCAAGGGCGTCGAGGCCGGTCTCGGCGTCGTGCTGGTCGCCGTGTTCCTCGACCGCGTGACTGCGGCCCTGGGGACACCGAGCGAGTACCGCTCATCGCTGATCGGAGTCATCTCGCGTCGCCAGGGTGAGCGTCGCGCAACCGCGGCGGATGCTGCGGCTCAGGCCGAGCGCGAATCGGCTTCGCCGCACCGTGCCCCGATCATGTGATCGACAACAACTGACTACCCATACGAAACGCAGCAGAACATACGAAAGGAAGCACATGAAGAAGTTCCGGCACATCACAGCCATCGCAGCAATCGGTGTCACCGCATCCCTCGCACTCGGAGGATGTGCGGCAGGCAACGACACCGCTGGAGGCGACAGCGGCGAAGACAGCAAGGGCACCATCACCCTCGGATTCCTGCCCTCCTGGACCGACGGCCTGAGCATGGCCTACCTCCTGCAGGACCAGTTCGAGAAGCTCGGCTACACGGTCGAGATGGAGACGCTGACCGAGGCTGGTCCGCTCTACACCGGCCTCGCGCAGGGCGACGTCGACATGTACCCGTCGGCGTGGCCCGAGGTCACGCACGTCGAGTACATGGAGAAGTACGGCGACGATCTCGAGGACCTCGGCGCGTACTACGACAACGCCAAGCTCACGATCGCTGTGCCCAGCTACATGGACATCGACTCGCTCGAGGACCTCAAGGGCGACGCCGCTCGTTTCGACGGCAAGATCATCGGCATCGAGCCGGGGGCGGGCCTGACCCGCCAGACGCAGGAAGAGATGATTCCGGCGTACGGCCTCGAGGACGAGTACACGCTCGAGACCTCATCGACCGCCGCGATGCTCACCGTTCTCGGTGAGGCCATCGACAACGAAGAGGACGTCGTCGTCACGTTGTGGCGTCCGTTCTGGGCCAACAGCACGTACGACGTGAAGGACCTCGAAGACCCGCTGGGCGCGATGGGTGAGGCGGAGACGCTGAACTTCATGGGCCACAAGGGCTTCAGCGAGCAGTTCCCCGAGGCTGCTGCGCTCGTCGAGAAGATCAAGCTCGATGACGACCAGTACGGTTCACTCGAGGACCTCGTCGTCAACGAGTTCGGCGAGGGCCAGGAGGCCGACGCCGTCGACAAGTGGCTCGAGGAGAACGGCGACCAGTTCGACTGGGTCGTCAAGAAGTAGAGCCCGCTTCGTGCGAGAGGGCGTCGCGGCTTCGGCCGCGGCGCCCTTCTCGTCTGCACCGGCCGCGCACAACTCCTGAGGTTTTTACCGGATCCGCATGATCTCGGGCGCTGCGTGCCCGAACCAGAGAGATTCTCAGGAGTTGTGCGGTGCGCAGGCCCCTTTCACCGCACGTCGGCGCGGACGACGATACGTCGCATGGATGGATTCGCCGCGGTCGACTTCGGTTTCGCGGGCGAGATGCTCCAGCGGGGCACCGCCGCGCTGTATCTGGTCGCGTTCGTGTCGACGCTGAATCAGGTCCGACCGCTTCTCGGTGAGCGAGGGCTTCTGCCCGCACCGGAGCTGCTCGCCTGGGCCGCATCATCGACGGCGCGAAAGAGGGCGCTGCGCCCCACGCTCTTTACGCGGATCCGCTACACCGACGGCCGCCTCGCCGCGCTGTGCTGGACGGGAATCGTCATCTCGTACCGCTACCGGTTCGCGGCCAGGGCCGAGCACCGCGCGGGCGGCGCCGTGTGGGGGCGCGACCGCCAGCGCGTGATCGTGCGGCCGGTGAGCCTGCCCGCGTGACCCTGACCCTGGTGCGGAGTACGCTTCGGGGTCCGACACGCCACTTGTCGGACCAAGACGGGCATCCGGTCCGTGATCTGGCGTGTCGGCCCCCAGGACGTGACCGGGCGTCAGCCCTATAGCAGGACCGGCCGCCCGGTACGGATCGAGGTCGGATGCCGGCGGCAGGTAGCCCTCACGGGCTTCGCCTGACCCGGCCGTCCAAGGCTGGGGGATCCCGCGTCGCGGACACTTCGGCGACCGGGCCCGTGAGCCACCGGGCCTGATCGAGGTCGGGGATCATGAGGTCGGGGATCAGCCCGCCGCCGGCATCCTCTGCATAGAACCAGACCGAATCCGGCGCCGCCACGGCCCGGCGGAAGGTCAGATCGAGCAGCGTGACGATCGAGCCGACACCCTCCTTCATCCGCTGGTAGCTCTCGAAATAGCGCACCACGTGCGCCGGGAAGAGGCGCTCACCTGCATCCGATGCCTCCTGCACCAACGAGACGGCATCTGCGGTGCTGACGGCGAACGGCTTCTCGCGCACGACGTGTCGGTCGCGTGCGAACGCGCGGCGGGCGACGGCCAGCACCCCATCGGTCATCGCACGGCGGTAGTAGTAGTCGTGCGGGTTGAGGATGCCACGGGTTATGACCCCGGATGCGGCGGGCGTCGATCCGCGCGGGTCGGCGGTGCCCCAGGTCGAGCCTTGCCCGCGGGTGTCCATGAACAGGGCTCGGCGACTCGGGGCGGTACGCGCGCAGTTCTTCGGGACTCAGGTCGAAGCGAGGGATGACGGCATCCTTTCAGAGCCGCGGGGTGGTGATCGTGCGGAGGGCGTCGGGTGGGAGGTCAGATGCCATCATCTGCAGCATGGTTGCCTCGGGCGTCTGCACGGGCAGACCGGAGCCGAACACCCAGCGCGCCGGATCAAGACGATCGACGATGCCCGTGGGGCCGTTGACGTGCCAGAGGTCGAGGCGCACCGTCTCAGGCACCGCGTCGCTGAGATGGCGACTTAGTTCCGTCCAATCGGCCGCGTTCAGCCCGCTGATCACGAGCGGGTGCTCCGGACGGGAACGTACAAGATCGGCGATGTCGTGCACGTCCAGATCCCGAGCGAGGGAGAACGGATGCCGCACGCGGGCGTCGTCCATGCGAGCGATCAGCTGCACCGACATTCCGTGTGTGGCCGCTGCGTCGATCACTTCGGCGACCAGCGGCACCGGGTAGTGGTGGAAGCCGGGGGCGACGCGCACGCCGAAGGCACCGGCATCCGCCGCCCAGGCCAGCTCGCTGCGCCAGTCGGCCTCGCTCGGATCGATCACCGCGAACACCCGGAACAGCTCGTCTCCCGCGCACTCGGTCAGCGCTGCCCGGTTGCCGGTGTGCGTGTCGAAGCCGAACAGCGCCGACAGGTGCGAGACCCACAGGCTCCGCAACCCGTGGCGTCTTGCGTACGCGCGTAGTCCGTCGGCGTCCGCGCTCGCCGTGAGCCGGTACGGCCAGGTGCCCAGGTGGCACATCGTGTCGATCACCCCCAGCTGCGAGAATGCGCGCAGCAGCATCCGCCCTTCTGCCGTCATGCCACCTCCGCCAGCCAGCCGGCTATGGTGCCGCCGAAGACGCGCTGCTCGGCCTCGACCGGCAGCCCCGCGCCGAGCACTTTCCCGACGTTGGCCGACAGGTCGACGTGAGGCAGGTCGGAACCGAAGACCACCCTGTCGACGCCGAGCCGATCGACTGCGAGCGCCACCTCACCGGCGCCGATGATCGTGCCCGAGGTGTCGACGGCCACATTGGTCGTCTCGCGCACGGTGTTGATCGCCGAGTCGGCCTGTCCGCCCAGGTGCGCCATGACGAAGCGGGTTTCCGGATGCCGTCGCGCAGCCGCCGCGATGTGCTCGGCCGTCGACTCGTAGGGGAATCCGCCGACTGTCTTCCGCCAGGCGTGCGCCAGCACGATGAGCCGGTGCTCGGCCGCGTACTCGAGGATCGGATCGTTCAGCGGATCGTCGGCAAGTGTGGCGATCCACAGCTTGATGCCGATCATTCCGCGATCCTCGACGTTGCGGCGCAGGTCGTCGAGGCTGTCGCGTCCGTAGCGCGGGTTGACGTAGCAGTAGCCGCGCAGGTGGTCGGGATACTGCTCGAGTTCGCCCGCCATCACGCGGTTCATCTCGCGCACCTCGTCGAGCGAGGGGTGTGCGACGAACGCGCCGATGTTGCTGCACAGGAACAGCCCGATGCCGAGCTGCTCGCCGCGGCGGATGATGTCGGGATTGAACCGGCCGTCGCCCAGGTGGGTGTGCGCGTCCACGCCCGTCACGCGGCGACCTCGGCCAGCGCCTTGCGCACCCGACGCAGCGTCTCGTCGATGTCGTCGGCGGTGTGCGCGGCGTTGACGTAGACCACGCGGTACAGCGAGACGCCATGGCGGAACGCTGCGCGCAGGAATGCCTGCAGCGTCGTTTCGTCGCCGGCGACGAGCTGCGGGCAGGTCGGGTGGCCCTCGAGCCGGATGCTGACGCCAGACGCCGCGAAGGCGGCGTTCATGCCGGCCTGCAGTGCTGTGCCCGATGCGTGCAGCTGATCGATGATCCCTTCGTCGCGCATCGCCGTCATAGTCGCGGTGGCCGCGGCCAGCGACAGGGTCTCACCGCCATAGGTTGACGAGACGACCACTTCTGTGCGGTCGAGCACCGAAAGCACATCCCGGCGCCCGCAGTACACCGACAAGGGCATGCCGTTCGCGATGCCCTTGCCAAACACCGACAGGTCAGGCAGCACGCCGGTGAACTCGGCCATGCCGCCCAGCGCCACCCGGAATCCGGTCACCATCTCGTCGTAGCCGAGCAGCGCACCGTGCTCGTCGGCCAGCGCGCGAAGGCGACGATAGAAGTCGGGGGCGTCGGCAAGGCCGGGGTAGTCAGCGGCCACGAGGATCAGCGCGATCTCTGAGCCGTGCGCCGTGAACAGCTCGTCGAGGATCGCCAGGTCGTTCCAATCGACGGCATGATGCAGCTCGGCCAGAGCGGCCGGCACGCCCGGCACCTTGGTCGTCGTCGCGCCCGGCAGAACGCGCGCCCCGGGAGCCAGCGAGTTCAGCCAGCCGTTGTAGCCGATCTGCACGATGCGGTCGCGTTCCGTGTGCGCACGAGCGATGCGGATCAGCGCCGCGAGCGCCTCTCCGCCCGTCTTCAGGAACCGTGCGGCTTCGGCCCCCGGCACGAGAGAGCAGAACAGCTCGGCGGTGGTCGTCTCGAGCGGGTGCGGATGCCCGAAGAGGATGCCGTCATGGAGCTGAGCGCGGATCGCGGCATCCACCCGCGGTTCGGCGTAGCCGAGCGTGACAGGGCCGAGAGCGTTGCGGTAGTCGATGAACTCGCGCCCCTGGTCGTCCCACACCCGGCATCCGCGGCCGCGCGCGATGACCTCGGGCTCGTCCGGCAGCAGCACCGGAGCTTTCGAATTGGTGCTGCTGCCGACGGGCATCACCGTGAGGGCGCGGTCCCGCCAGCCGGTGGTCGTTCGCGTCGCATGCGCCATGTCACTGGCTGCCTCGCCCGAGAGCGACGACGTCGCCGCCGACGGCTGCCGAGGCCTGAGCCGCCTTTACGATCTCGACTGTGCGGATGCCGGCTCTCGCGTCGGGCTGCGGCTGCCTGCCCTCGCGCACTGCCGAGATGAACTCCGCGAGCAGCAGCGCGTCGAGATCGGCGCCGATCGGATGCCACGTCTCACCCTTCGCGTCGTGGCCCGAGACGGCCTTGGCGAACGGGCTCACCGTGATCGAGCCGCGCTCGGCGATCACCTGCAGTGTCAGGCCGCCCCATGTGGGCGAGCTCATCGGCCAGCTCCATGAGCAGTCAATCGTCGCGACGACGCCGCTGGGGTATCGAATCGTGACCAGTCCGCCGGTCTCGACCTCGAGGTTGCGATCGGCGTGCAGGAAGGTGTTCGAGACGGCATGCACCGAGGCCGCGCGCTCGCCGAGCAGCTCGTCGAGCAGGTCGGCGCAGTGCACGACGTGATCCACCAGGGCGCCACCGCCCGCCAGTGCGGGGTCGGTGAACCAGGCGCGGTCCTGGGGCAGCTTGCCGTTGTTGATGCCGGTGACGCCGAGAACGCGACCCAGGCGCCCACTGCGCAGCTGTGCGATCGCGTCGCGCACGGTGGGGGAGAACCGCACCGGATAGGCGACCATCAGGGTCACGCCCGCACGCTCGCACACCTGCTGCATCGCGATCGCGTCCTCGACGGTCGTCGCGAGCGGCTTCTCGCACAGCACGTGGGCGCCTGCGGACGCCGCTCGCTCGACGAGGTCGCGGTGGCGCGAGTTCTCTGCGGCGACGACGACGGCATCCGGCTTCCAGGCGAACGCCTCGTCGTAGCTGTCGACATATTCGACGCCCAGTTCGGCGGCGAGTTCGGCGCCGCGCGGCGCGTCGTCGGGAGCCACTGCTCCTTCGGGGTCCGCGGCGATCAGCTCGACACCGGGCATCTCCTTCAGCGCGTGCACATAGCTGAGCGCGTGGGTATGGGCGAACGAGAGCACGGCGACGCGCAGCGGAGTGAGCGCGGTCATGCGGCGGCCTCCTCGGCCTCGACGTCGAGTGAGACGGGGGCGCCGGTGATGATCGAGGCGTAAGCAGCCTCGGCCACGGCGACGGCCGCGATTCCGGCGGCCGGCGTCACCAGCGCATCGCGATCCTCGGCGATCGCGGCGAGGAAGTCGGCGATCTCGGCATAGTAGGGGCTCTCTTGCGGCGACATCGGCGGCAAGTAGTCATCATGGCCAGGCGGCACGATCGAGTCCACCCGCATCGTGGTGTCCTCGGCGCTGTCATAGCGCAGCCGGCCGGCCGAGCCGGCCACCTCGACGCTGGTGCGGAACGGCATTCCCGCGGCCACCCAGCTCCCATGGACGTGGCTGATCACGCCGTTGCGATGGGTGAGCACGACGTGCGAGGTCACCGGCACGGGCACGAGGTCGTCGACGGTGGGCGGGTTCTGCACGGCGTAGACGGATGCCACCGGTCCTGCGAACCACAGCGCCTGGTCTATGTCATGGATCATCAGGTCGCGGATGATGCCGCCGCCTGTGCTCTCGGTGAAGAACCACGGCGATGCGGGAGCGGAGCCGGCACGACTGAAGCGCTGCACGGCGACGGTGCCGATGCGACCCGCGTCGATGCCGGCCTTGATACCCGCGTACTCGCCCATGTAGCGCACCACGTGCGCAGGGAAGAGGCGCACGCCGGCGGCGACTGCGGCGTCCGCGACCTCGGCCGCGGCCTCAGCGGTGTGGGCGAGAGGCTTCTCGCAAATGACGTCTCGTCCACGGGCGATCGCGCGCAGGGCGAAATCGGCGTGGGTGCTGCTGGGGGTGACGATGTCGACGATGTCGACCAGCTCGATGAGGGAGTTCACGTCGGCGACGACCTCGAAGCCGTACTCGGCGGCGATCTCGCCGGCTCCCGCGAGCGAGGTCACGTAACCGGTGACGCCCAGGGTGCGCCAGGCATCGGCGTGCACGCGCGAGATCCCTCCGGCACCGATGAGTCCGACTTTGAGTGTGCTCACGTTCTCTCCTTGCGGGGTTCTGCGATGGCGGTGGCGTCGGCCGGCAGCGGCGTGATCGGCGGGACAGGAACGTCGTCCAGCTGGTAGATCTGCGCGGAATGGCGGTGGAAGGCGAACACGAGGGCGCCGTGTGAAGCGGCCTCGGCACCGAGCCGGGCGCCCACCAGTGGCACCGAGAATGGAAGCCCGATGTGCGTCGACAGCGCCTGCCTGAGCGGATCGAGGAACTGCTCGTGCGCGGCCGAGAGCCCACCGCCGATCACCACCATGGCGGGGTCGACGGTGAGCGCGAGGGTGGCGATGCCCCGGGCCAGCTGATCGACGAAGGCTGCGAGTTCGTCGGAGGCCGCCTCTTCGCCGTCGCGGGCGAGAGCAAAGACGTCTTCGGCTGTGCTGCCGGAGCGCCACGTGAGCTGGCCCGTCTCAGTAACCAGACCGGGGAACGCGAGACGGCCGATGTCGCCTGCGGCGTTGTGGATGCCACGGCGCGGACGACCGTCGAGGATCAGGCCCATCGAGATGCGGTTGCCGACCGAGAGGTAGAGCATGTCGTCGACGAGCTGCGCGACGCCGAGGTGATGCTCGGCCACAGCTGCGAGCCGTACGCCGTTGTCGACCGAGACCGGGAATCCGAAAGCGGACGACAGCTGCGCGCCGATGTCGACCCCCGACCACTCGGGGATGACCACCGAGGTCGTCACGCGCCCCGCGTCGTCGACGATACCCGGCAGCGACACGCCGATCGCGCGCACGCGCGAAGGCGGGATGGCCGACGCGGTCAGAGTGGAGCGGATGTCGTCAATGACGACGGCCAGCTTGTCGGCGCCGTCGCGGGAGTGGGCGACGCCGCCGAAACTCTCATGGCGGACGACGCCACCGGTCAGGTCGGCGATGACCACGCGCACGGAGGCGATGCCGATGTCGACTCCGACGACGAAGCCCGATCGACCCTCGAATGAGAACCTTCGGGCGGGGCGCCCGGCGCCGCGTCCGAAGGTGGCGGGGGCATCGGCGATCAGGCCGATCTCGCTGAGCGCGGTCATGGCGTTCTCGACCGAGGTGCGCGAGAGCTCGAGGGTGCGGGCGATCTCCGTGACCGTCGCCGAACCCCTGTCGCGCAGATGCAGTGCGACGCGGACGGCGATGGGCAGGGCGCTGGTGCGCGACATGCGGGGTCCTCTCGTCGTCGATGAACGTGCGACAAAATTAGCACACGTGATTCGCGGAATGGCCGTGATGTGATTCTCGACCTTGAAGCAATGAAAATATACCGATCTCGTGCGATTGCACCTTTCGTGCTTGACTAATTATCCAAGACCACTGTCATAATGGCATTACACCTGCACGTTCAGCAAAGGAGCATCATGCGCGTCAAGAGGATCACCGGCGTCGTCGCCGGTATCGCCGCGGTCGGCCTCATGGCCGGCTGCGCCGGAGGAAGCGGTGAGGCCAGCGGAGACCAGAGCGTCACCGTCTGGTTGTACCCGGTCATCGCCGACGAGGCCAAGCACAAGGAGTTCTGGGACAAGACGGTCGCCGACTTCGAGGCCGCCAACGAGGGCATCACCGTCGATTACGAGATCTTCCCGTGGGCGAACCGCGACGAGAGCCTGCAGACGGCGATCGCCGCCAACAAGGGCCCCGATCTCGTCTACCTGATCCCCGACCAGCTGGTCGCCTACGAGAAGTCCATCGAGCCGATGGACGAATACCTGAGTGACGAGCGCAAGGCCGAGATCCTTCCCAACGTGGTCGAGTCGGTCTCCCTCGAGGAGGGCATGATGGGCGCACCGATGCTGACCAGCACGCAGCCGCTGATCTGCAACGCCGCCACCTTCGAGGCTGCCGGCGTCACCGAGTACCCCGAGACCTGGGAAGACGCTCGTGAGATCGCACCGAAATTCGTCGACGCGGGTATGCACCTGTTCAACTACACGGCGTCCGCAGAAGCGACCCTCAACATGACCTATTACCCGCTACTGTGGCAGGCCGGAGGGAGCGTGTACACCGACGACGGCCAGATTGCCTTCAACAGCGACGAGGGCGTCGAGGCGCTGACCTTCCTGGCTGACCTTGCCGAGTCGGGTGCGCTCGACCCCGATCCGCTGACGTCGCTGCCCCCGCTCGAGCAGACTGGAATCGCGCAGGGCACGACCGCTTGCAGCTGGGTCAACTCGGTCACCGAGCTGGCCCCGATCTGGGGCGAGGAGAACGTCAAGGTGCTCGCGCCCCTCACCGACGTGGAGACGGTCACCTACGGCACCGTCGGTTCGCTGTCGATGCTGAAGGGGTCGAAGGACAAGGATGCTGCGGGCAAGTTCGCCGAGTTCGCCACCAGCGCCGACGTGATCAAGCCCTACCTGCTCGATTCCGGGTTCTTCTCGGCGCTCGAGGGCGAGCCGCTCAACGCCCCCGACTCGCTGCAGGGCCAGGTCGAGCAGTTCGTCGACGTCAGCACGGTCGGCGAGCTCGCACCGAGCGCTCGTGCGCTGATGGGCGTGCTCTCGCCCGAGATCCAGGCCGCCCTGCTCGGTCAGAAGAGTCCGCAGCAGGCCCTCGAAGACGCGGCCAAGGCCGCCGAGCCCCTGCTGAAGTGATCGATGGTGGGACGCACGGTCGTTCCGTGCGTCCCACCCGCTCCGACGAGGAATAGAAATGACGACTGCCCCACCGACGGCCGCCCCGCCCGAGCCGTCCGCACAGACGAAGAAGCGCGCGTTCGTCTCCACACGCGTGCTCGCCCGGCGCGAGGCGCGCATCGCGCTGCTCTTCGTGCTTCCTGCATTCCTGCTCTTCCTCGCGTTCCGGTTCGGGCCGGCGATCGCCGGCGTGCTGCTGAGCTTCTTCGACTACGACATCTCCGGTGAGATCGCCTGGCGAGGGCTCGACCACTTCCAGCGCCTGGTCAACGATCCGCTGTTCTGGCGGGCCCTGGGCACCACTCTGATCTACACGGTCTTCGCCGTGCCGATCTCGCTCGTGCTGTCCACGGCGATGGCACTGGGCGTGCGCCGCGCTTTCCGCGGCTCCCGGTTCTTCCGCTCGATCTTCTTCCTGCCGGTCATCACCTCGCTGGTGCTCGCCGGAGCGATCTTCGTCTGGATCTTCTCCAGCAACGGGCCGTGGTCGGCGATGATGACACCGCTCGGACTGGGCGGATCCTGGCTGGCGAGCACTGTGCTGGTCCTCCCGGCGATCATCATCGTCGGCGTCTGGTCGCGATTCGGCTACGGCATGATGATCATGATCGCCGCGATGCAGGACATCCCTCGAGAACTCGAAGAGGCTGCGCTGATGGACGGCGCGAACGCCTGGAAGCGTTTCCGCTGGGTGATCCTGCCTTACCTGAAGCCGACAGTGTTCTTCCTCGCTGTCATCGAGACGACGGCCGCGTTCCAGGTGTTCGACGTCATCTACGTGATGACGCAGGGCGGGCCTGCGAACGCCAGCTACTCGCTCGTCTACCTCATCTACGACCAGGGGTTCAAGTACTTCGAATACGGCTACGCGGCCGCCGCGGGTGTCGCCCTGTTCATCATGACCCTCGTCGTCGCGCTGATCCAGCGCCTCGTGATCGGAAAGCAGAAATGACCGCCGTCACGTCAGCGAAGAACGCACGGAAGCAGCGGTCGTACCGCGCGCTGGAGCCGAGCCGCGGGGGTCTGGCACTGCGCTGGCTCTGGCTGAGCATCGCCGCCGTCTTCAGCTTCTTCCCGTTCTACGCCATGGTCGTGCTGAGCCTGAAGCCCGGCGCCGCAGTCGAGTTCCCCGGTTCACTGCTGCCCTGGGGCGACATGTCGTTCGCCTCGTACGAACAGGTGCTCAGCGGCCAGAACATCCTGCTATGGCTGTTCAACACGCTGGTGTACTCCCTTGTCTCAGTCGTCGCGGTGCTCTTCCTGTCCGCGATGGCCGGGTACGCGTTCGCCAAGAAGCGCTTCGCCGGCAAGGAAGTGATCTTCTGGTCGTTCCTGGCGATGGTGATGGTGCCCTTCCACGTCACCCTCATCCCCACGTTCCTGCTGATCGCCAACCTCGGCGGCGTCGATGAATACTGGGGCCTGATCCTGCCGACCCTCGCGAACGCCCAGGCGGTGTTCCTCATGCGCCAGTTCATCCAGGGCCTGCCGGACGAGCTCTTCGAGGCGGCGCGCATCGACGGTGCGAGCGAGATGCGCATCTTCCTGCGAATCGTGCTGCCCCTGTGCAAGCCCGTGCTGGCCACCCTCGGCATCTTCGTGTTCCTGTGGCACTGGAACGACTTCCTGTGGCCCCTCATCATCGCGAAGTCCAACGACATGTTCACACTGACCGTCGGCATCTCCTCACTGCAGCAGCAGAACGTGCCGCTGAGCGTCATGCTCGCCGGCTCGGTCGTCGCGCTCATCCCCATCTTCATGGCCTATCTGGTCGCTCAGCGGTACGTCCAGGAGGGCGTCACCGGCTCTGGGATCAAGGGCTGAAAGGACCATCACCACCGTGTCACAGCAGAGATTCACCTCCGAGGAAGAACTCGAGCTCGCGCTCGTCGATCCCAGTCCCGCGCTGATCGCGGACTTCGAGAAGTCGTCGGGTGACCTCGTCGTCCTCGGAGCCGGCGGCAAGATGGGGCCCACGCTCGCGATGCTCGCGCGCAAGGCGATGGATGCAGCGGGTCGGGCGTCCGACACCGTGCACGCCGTGTCTCGCTTCGGCGACGCGGCCGTGGTGGAGCGATTGCAAAACGCCCGAGTGGAGGTCGTGCCGTTCGACCTGATCGAGAACGACGACTTCTCATCGCTTCCGGATGCCCCCAACGTCGTCTTCATGGTCGGTGCCAAGTTCGGCGCCGCCACCAGCCCCTCCTGGGCATGGGAGGTCAACGCCGCGCTGCCCGACCGGGTCGCGCGCCGCTACCGCGACAGCACGGTCGCCGTGCTCTCGACCGGCAACGTCTACCCGTTCCTGCCCGCCGCCTCGGGTGGCGCATCCGAAGAGGTCACCCCGTCACCGATCGGCGAGTACGCGCAGTCTTGCCTCGGGCGCGAGCGCGTCTTCGAATTCGGCGCACAGGAGCGCGGCACCAGGGTGTCGCTAATTCGCCTGAACTACGCGGTCGACCTGCGCTACGGTGTGCTCGCTGACATCGGCAGCGCGGTGTTCGCAGGTGAGCCCGTTTCGGTGGCGACCGCCAACGTCAACGTGATCTGGCAGGGGTACGCGAACGAGGTGGTGCTGCGCAGTCTGCTGCACGCCTCGAGCGACGTGTTCACCGTCAACCTCACCGGACCGGAACTGTTGAGCGTCGAGTCGATCGCTCGGCGTTTCGGCACGCTGCTGGGGCGCGAGGTCACGCTCGCCGACGAGCCGCAGCCGACGGCTCTGCTCAGCGACGCACGCCGCTGCATGGCACTGTTCGGCTACCCGTCAGTCTCGGCCGAGACCCTGATCGAGTGGCAGGCGGCGTGGATGCAGGCTGACCTGCCGATGACCGCGAAGCCCACCAAGTGGGCCGTTCGAGACGGAAAGTTCTGATGACCGCTGTACCCGCTCTGCGTCCGGAAGCGGCGCAGACTCTGGCCCGTGGTGCCGTGATCCCCGCGCACCCACTCGCCCTCACCGCCGAGCGCCGCCTCGACGAGCGCCGCCAACGTGCGCTGACCCGCTACTACCTGGACGCAGGGGCCGGCGGTGTGGCCGTGGGCGTGCACACCACCCAGTTCGAGATCCGAGATCCAGAGCACGCCCTGTTTGAGCCGGTGCTCTCACTCGCGGCGGAAGAGCTGAAGGCGGCCGGTCCCGATGTCGTGCGCATCGCCGGTGTCGCCGGCGGTACGGCGCAGGCCGTGGCCGAAGCTGAACTGGCCCGCAGCCTGGGCTTTGATGCAGTGCTCGTCAGCCCGAGGGTCTCGGGAGCTGACGATCGGGCGCTGCTCGATCGCGCTCGCGCGGTAGGCGAGGTGCTGCCCGTTGTCGGCTTTTACCTGCAGACCGCGATCGGCGGTCCGGTGCTCGATCGCGAGTTCTGGCGAGAGTTCGCCTCGATCCCCGCGGTCGTCGCAGTCAAGGCCGCTCCCTTCGATCGCTACCGCACACTGGAACTGGTGCGCGGGGTGGCGGCATCGGGTCGCGCCGACGAGATCGCGCTGTACACCGGCAACGACGACGCGATCGTCGCAGATCTGCTCAGCGAGTTCCATGTCGACTCGCCGCACGGGCACCGCACCCTGCGATTCGTCGGCGGGTTGCTCGGGCAGTGGGCGGTGGGCACGCGAGCCGCAGTGACCATGCTCGAGGTCGCGCACCGCGCGGCGGCCGGCGACCTCGAGGCATATCAGCGGCTGGGCCGGCTCGCCTCGGACATGGTCGACGTCAACCAGGCGGTGTTCGATCCAGGCAACGACTTCCACGGGGTCATCGCCGGAGTGCACGAGATGCTTCGTCAGCAGGGATTGCTCGAGGGCACCTGGTGCCTCGATCCGCACGAGAGCCTTTCGCCGGGACAGGCCGAAGAGATCGAGCGCGTGCGCCTCGCCTATCCCGAGCTCAATGACGACGCGTTCATCGTCGAGAACCGGGAGAAGTGGCTGCGATGACCCCCCCGCGCATCCTCGCCGTCGTCTCGGAGGGCCTGTTCGCTGAGTTCTTCTCGTCAGAGGATGCCGAGCGTCTGCACAGGGCTGCCGCGGATATGGGCGGGTCGTTCCAACGAGTCGATCGTCTCGAGGACGCCGTCGACGTCGGGAATGTCGAGGTGCTCGTCACGAGCTGGGGCCTCGGTCCGCTCGATGCGACACGGCTGGACCGGATGCCGCGACTGCGACTGGTCGCGCACACGGGCGCGACCATCAAACCATTCGTCACCGATGAACTGTACGACCGCGGCATCCTCATCACCCAGGCTGGAGCCGGCATGGCACGGTCGGTCGCCGAGGTCTCGGTCGCGTTCACGCTGGCGCTGTTGCACCGCATCCCCACGATGCATCACGCCCTGCGCGACGGCGGCTGGTACGACGAGCGCACCGCCGGGGCGCAGCACGAGATCCTGAACGCGCCGATCGGCGTGATCGGCGCGTCGCGCACCGGGCGCGCGTACCTGGCGATGATTCGCGCCCTCGGGGCGCGTCCGCTGCTGGTCGATCCCACGCTAGATGCTGCCGCCGCGGCCGAGTTGGGTGCTGAGCTGGTGCCGCTCGACGAAGCGATGAGCCGGTCTCTCATCGTCGCGGTGCACGCACCGACGCTGCCCGAGACGCACCACATGGTCGGCGCGCGGGAGCTCGCGCTGATGCCAGATGGTGCCGGCCTGGTCAACACCGCCCGCTCGTGGTTGGTCGACGAGGCGGCGCTGCTCAGAGAGGTGAGCAGCCGCCGGATCGCAGCCGCCATCGATGTGTTCGATGAGGAGCCGCT
This sequence comes from Microbacterium zouquanmingi, assembly GCF_052266675.1. NCBI lineage: Bacteria > Bacillati > Actinomycetota > Actinomycetes > Micrococcales > Microbacteriaceae > Microbacterium > Microbacterium zouquanmingi. Next base: position 53,767 of record NZ_JBQPRA010000001.1, on the reverse strand, counting down.
GGCCAGCGACAGCGCGTTCCGATCGCTGCCGGACGTGCTGCTGACGCCGCATCGCGCGGCCGGCACACGCGAGGGCAGGCGGAGTCTCGGCCACATCGTGATCGGCGAGATCGAGTCGTATCTGGCAGGCGGCCTGCTCGAGCACGCGATCTCGCGCGAGCACCTGTCATCGATGGCATGATCCCGTCGCCGTTGCGCATCGCCTTCGCGGGGCTCGCGCATTCGCATCCGTTCACCGACGCCCGCAACGCGCGCAGACTCGGGGCGGAGGTCGTTGCGGTGTGTGATGCCGATGCCGATGCGGCGACCGACTTCGCCGACCGCTTCGGCGCCCGCGTCGTCGGCTCTCCCGCTGCGCTGATCACGCACCGTCCCGATGTGCTCGTGGCCACGCCGCGACCCGATGAGATCGTGCCGCTTCTGCGCGCGGTGGCGCAGTCGGGTGCTGTCATGCCGGTGTTCTTCAACAAGGTCGTCGCCGCCACGGACGCCCAGCTCACCGCGTGGGAGAGTGCGCTCGACGACGTGCGGGCACCGGTCGGCACCGCTTCGGTGCTGCGCTTCGCGCCCGCGCTGACGCGGTTCGCCGGCGATCTGGCCGAGCAGGAGATCATCGGCGTTCGCGTGCACGCACAGCACGACAACGCGGGATTCCAGCTGCCAGGGCGCGCCTGGCAGGACGACCCCGTGCAAGGCGGTGGCACGCTGGTCACAGTCGGCGTGCACGCGTGGGAGATGATCGACCGCATCGTCCCAGGAGCGAGGTTCGACCCCGCATCGGGTTGGAGTCGTCGCTCGACCGGAGCGACGACGCGGTCGGAGGACGCAGCGGGCGTCGACGGCCTGTTGCGCCGTGCTGAAGGTGGACAGCCGATCCCAGTGCAGGTGACGATCACCGGCCTCTCCGGCCCCGACCGGTATTCCGCCGACGTGCTCACCGCACGCGGGCTGCACACGGTCGAGCTCGACGTCGGCGCGGCGAACGAGCAGCTCGGCTTCGCCGGACTGGTGCGTGCACTGCTCGAGGAGGCTCCGTCCGAACGTGTGCCCGCCCCGTGGGCTGAGGCACGCGCGGTCGTCACGAACACTATCCGCGCTGCGGGATTCGTGCGTGACGTGCAGGAATCGGGGGAATGATGACGGCATCCGAGATCGCGATCCGCCCGGCCCAGGAGTCGGACACCGCCGCTCTGGCTGCACTGCTGCGCCGCGAGCCCCGACTCGAGGGCATCCGCCATTTCACGGCGGCCGACTACTTCTGAGCCTTGGCTCAGGACCCCGTACGGAATGCGGAACGGGGACGAAGCGCCCGGAACCCCACCGCGCGCACTGACCGCGGCGACGACGCCGCAAGGAGGATGACGATGACGCATCACGAGACCCTCACACAGGCAACAACACTCGAGAGGCCCGCACCGGTACGCAGCCGGCGCATGGTGCTCGCCGGGTTCGCCGCTGCCGCGATCGGCGGTGTCGCCGCGGTGTCGGCGCCCGCCGCCGCGCAGGCCGCGGGTTCCGCCGTGCCGGCGAAGTCCACCGCCTCGAAGTCCGTCGGCGCGGCATCCGACGCCTCCGCGCTGGCGAAACTCAACGCGAAGGCAGGCGACCTCGTACAAACCGCCGGGCGCACCTCTCCCGGCGACGGCGGCGGGGCGATGTACCGGTTCGTGACGAAGGACGCCCCGCCGCCCAACGGCGGAACGGTGCTGAACGGCAAGAAGGGTAAGAAGGGCAAGAATGGCAGCTGGGCGCTGGTGCACTCGGGTACCGTCGACTTCCGCGTGTTCGGCGTCTTCGGGCCGGAGCAGAACGCCGACGACGCCCTCGACGCCATGGTCGCCGACGCGTCGATCAGCCGCATCGAGGCGCACACCGATCTCAACTTCGTGCGCCGCCATACCTTCACCCGCTCGAACATCGCGTTCGACTTCGGTGGACACCTGATGACCACCGAGGGCATCGAGAACGCTCCCGCGAACAATCCGTTCGCCGCGGTGATGTTCTTCCAGGGCGAGGTCACCGATGCGGTGCACGAGGCGAAGCTCGGTGAGGTCGTGCCCGACAATTCCGACGTGTTCCCCGTCGGTGACTCGTCGTTCTTCACGGTCGGCTCCTGGTATGCGGCCGAGGTGAACGCGCTCGCCGGCCGGTGGGAGCGCGAGCTGCAGCGCCTGGTGCAGGTGACGCAGATCGTCGATGGCACGCACATCCGGGTCAACTATCTGAACGGCTGGACGCTCGGTGAGGATCGCGTCATGGCGTGGCGCCACGTCAAGCCGGTGCAGGACGTTTCAGTGTCGAACCTGCGATTCCTCGGCAAGGGCGAAGACGAGCTCACCGGCTCACACCCGCTCGCCTTCGAGTACGCGGTTCGCTGCGACGTCGACCACATCGACGGCACCGGCACGTTCTGGCCGCTGATCCAGCGCCGCTGGAACACGTATTTCTCGACCACCGAATGCAACCTCACCAACCCGACCTCAGTGACCTGGGGTGGCGCCGGCTACCTCACGCAGCAGATCTACTGCCTGTATGGGTACGTCGCGAACTGCCACACCTCCAACGCCCGCCATCTGAACGACTGGACCGCCAGTGCGTACTGCCTGGTCGAGAACTGCCACGGCGACGGTGACGACCAGGGACCGTTCGTCACGCACGGCCAGTACGAGCACGACCTCACCTACGTCGGCAACTCGGGGCTGATGACGTTCGCGAACTCGGGCGCCGCCTGGGGCTCGGCAGCCAAGCGAATCACGGTGCGCAAGCACGTCTGCTCGTGGTTCGTCGCACGCGTGAACGTCACCGACCTGACGCTCGAAGACGTGCAGGTCATCGGCAAGAAGTCGCTCGAGGGCTCAGGCATGCTGTGGATCAATGCCGACGGTGCGCAGCTGCGCGGCTGCACGGCATCCGACACGCTGATCATCACGCAGTCGTCCGACATCTCGTCGCGGCCTACCGTGATCGCCGACTCGCACTTCACCTTCGTCGCACCAGGTGAGCTCACCAACGCGACGGTCAAGGAGCCGGTCACCTTCGTCGATACGGTTCTGCAGGGCGTCGGTGGCATGAAGATCAACGGCCCGGCGCCGGTGACCTTCCGCGGGTCGACGCTGGTCGCCGGTGAGGATGCGGATCCCGTCTCGATCGCCTCGCAGAAGGTGCGCGTCGACGGGTCGACACTGTCGGGTGTGCGTCTCGTGGCGGCGGGCGCCGACGGTCAGCAGGTCGACATCACCGGCACGCAGGTGACCGGGGTGAAGGGCGCCGCGATCTCGCGCAAGGGCGATGGCCGTCGCGACATCACTCTGGCGAACAGCGCCTTCGTCGGCGACGCCGGCGTGCACGTGCAGCTCGCCGACGGCGTGAACCACTACCGTGCGGTCGGCACGCGGTTCGAGGGCGGCTCACTCGAACTGAAGCCCGAGGCCTTCGGCAAGGGCTCAACGCTGGTGCACTCGTCGAACGTCGAGATCGGCGTGAAGCGCACCGCGGTGCCCGAGGAGTCGGATGCCGTCGTGATCGCCGCCAACGCGATCGCCTGATCCGGCTTGCAGGGTCGGGCCCGATTCATCGGGCTCGGCCCCGCGGCGGGGTGGGTTTCGGCGCGGCGGGGCCGGGGGTGTGGCAGGACGGTCTCTCGGTCAGGCGGGGTCGGCGAGCGGCTCGATCCGGGCGAAGGCGCGGGTGACGTGCTCGGCGATGACGGTGCGTGCTACATCCGGATCGCCGCTGGCGATGGCATCCAGGATCTGCTGGTGACTGTGCACATGCTCCGCCTGCTGGTCTTCAGGGAGCGCCGCGTTGGCGGCGCTGATGAATCCGGTGATGCGTCCGCGCAACTGGGCGCTGAGCTCAGTGAGGAAGCGGTGCTCGCTGAGCTCTGCAAGTGCCTCGTGGAAAGCGCGGTCCTGCCGAAGCACCTCTTCCATGTCGCCGACCTCGGCCGCCGCCATCGCATCGATGATCGCCTGCAGCCGCGCGGCCGAGGCATCCGTCCACCGCTCCTGCACGCGGATGGCCATGAACTGCTCGAGCACGGTGCGAAGGCTCGCGATCTCCTCGAGGTCTTGAGCGGTCAGTGCGGCCACCCGCGCTCCGCGGCGTGGCTCGCGAATGATCAGCCGCTCCTCCGCCAGCCGAGTGAGCGCTTCGCGGACGGGGATGTGGCTCACTCCGAGGCGCTCGGCGAGCTTGCGCTCGACCAGGCGGTCGCCCGGAGCCAACTCGCCGGAGTGGATCGCGGCCCGGAGTTCGTCCGTGACCTGCTCGGCGATGTTCTGATCAGAAACGGTGCGCATTGCGTGACCTCCCCGGGCGACGTGCCGGAAGGGCATCGCGCCCTCCTGCTCGACCGATGCTATGGCATCGAGGGCGCAGAGTAGACAAATCCGGCGATTTGCTAGATGCTATAGCAACAGTGTTCCCGATGCACCCAATGAAGGAGGCACCATGTCACGTCGACGTTCATGGCTGGCAGGAGTGGCGGTTCTCACCGCGGCCCTGTTGACGGCCGGTTGCAGCACGACAGAGGGCGGCGGCGACGCTGTCGACGGCGGTGAGCTCACCGTGGCCGCCGCGCAGGGCATCCCGCAGCTCAATCCCGCGATCCGCACGTTCGCGTGGGAGGAGGTGCTCTTCCCGCTTCTGTGGAACGGGCTCACCAAGACGGATGAGTCCGGTGAGATCGTCGGCGACCTCGCCGAGAAGTGGGAGGCTTCGCCCGATCAGAAGACGTGGACGTTCACGCTGCGCGACGGGGTGACGTTCTCGAACGGGGATCCCTTCACCGCAGAGGAAGCCGTCGCCGCGTTCGAGTACTACCTCGATGATGACACGGCGACGCAGGAGAAGAACAAGATCTCCATGATCACCGACGTCACCGCACCCGACGACAAGACCGTCGTGATCACGCTCTCCGAGCCGATCGCGACCTTCGCGGCCGGGATCGTGTGGGTGAAGATGATCGACGTCGGTTCGCTCGACACCATCGACAAGGAGCCCATCGGCACCGGCCCGTACGTCGTCGACAAGTTCACTCCGGACGACAGCGTCACGCTCGTTTCCAACGAGAACTACTTCGGCGAGGCGCCGCTGCTCGACGAGATCACCATCGTCAAGGCGGCTGAGTCGACGGCGGCCGTCACCGGCCTGCGCTCGGGTGACATCGACGTGCTGTGGTCGGTGCCGCAGGGCGACGTGGAGGGACTCGAGGCCGGTGGAGACATCGCCCTGGTCCGTCCGGACAACCCGAGCCAGTGGCCGTCGTGGGAGGTCGACACGACCTCGGCGCCGTTCGACGATGTCCGTGCGCGTCAGGCGCTCGCCTATGCCACTGATCGTGAGGCGATCCTCGAGGCGGCGTACTACGGTCAGGGCACCGTCTCGCCGACCAACAACGCACTCGGCGAGGTCAACCCCTGGTTCGGTGGCGATCTGACCGACTACTTCTACGATCTCGACAAGGCGAAGGAGCTGTTCGCCCAGGCCGGCATCACCGAGGGCAGCACGCTCACCTGGTGGGGCATCGCCGGTTCGTACCCTGAATGGAACACGAGCGGTGAGATCCTTCAGGCGAGCCTGAAGGAGATCGGCATCACTCTGAAGATCGACAACAACGACATCGGCACCTGGGTCGACTCGTTCTACCCGGCCGGCAAGTCGTTCCCCGGCTACATCGTTCCCAACTTCCAGTCGACTCCTCCTGAGCCGGCGTACTCGCTGAACTTTTACCTCGACGGTCGCTGCGAGTGCAACTGGAAGAGCGACGAGTTCCAGCAGGCCTTCGCCGGGGCCGTCGCCGAGCCGGACGACGCGGCACGCAAGGACAAGTGGGCGACCGTGCAGGAGATCATCAACGAGGAGGTGCCGCTGATCGTCCCGCTGCAGTCGACGGTGGTCACGGCCACCGGTACGAACGTCGCCGGCATCTGGGCGGAAGGCGGCGGCCAGCTGCACCTCGAGAACGCACAGCTGAAGGGCTGACGTGGTCTGGTCCATCCTTCGCCGGGTGGCGATCAGCATCGCGATGCTGATCGCCACCTCGCTTCTCGTCTTCGTCGTGCTCCGGCTGCTGCCGGGAGACCCCGTCATCACCCGGCTGGGGTCGACGCCGGGCGTGGACGCCGAGATGCTCGCGCGACTCCGTGAAGAGGCGGGTCTGGACGCGCCCATCATCGAGCAGTACCTGCGCTGGATGGGCGGCGTCTTCACCGGAGACTTCGGGCAGTCGTACTTCAACCAGTACTCCGTCTCGGAACTGATCGCGCAGCGGTTCCCCGCCACGATCGAACTGACGATCATCGGCATCCTGCTCGCGGTGATCATCGCCACGCCCGCCGCAGTCATCGCCTCGCTCCGTCCGCTCGGCGCGGTCGATCGCATCCTCACCGCGATCTCAACGGCCGGCATGGCGCTGCCCCAGTTCCTGATCGGCATCGTGCTGATTGTCATCTTCGCCGTGCAGCTCAAGGTCATGCCCGCGCGCGGGTACACGCCGTTCGCCGAAGACCCCGCCGAGAACCTGCAGAGGATGATCCTGCCCGGGCTGACGCTCGCGTTCGCCGCCGCGCCCCTGCTCATGCGGTTCCTGCGGGCGTCGATGGTCGAGGTGCTCGACGCGCCTTACATCCGCACCGCCCGCGGCAAGGGCCAGTCGGCCAGCGGAGTGGTGCTGGGGCATGCGCTGCGCAACGCGCTCATCCCGGGGCTGACCATGCTCGGGCTCATCGTCGGGTACACGCTCGGCGGTGTCGTGATCGTGGAGTACGTGTTCGGCATCCCCGGTCTCGGGTCGCTGGCGATCGACGCGGTCTTCAAGCGCGACTACGCCGTGCTGCAGTCCGTCGTGCTGTTGATCTCGGCGATGTTCATCCTCACCACGCTCATCGTCGACCTGCTCTACGGTGTGCTCGATCCGCGTCTTCGTGCAAGGAGCAGCCGTGGCTGACACCGTCTCCCTCGCCCTCCGCGCCCGGGCTCCGCGGCGCCACCTTCCTGTGGCGTCCTGGGTCTCGCTCGGCGTGCTCGCCCTCATCGTGGTGGCGTCGGTGCTCGCGCCCCTCGTCGCGCCCTACGATCCCGCGCAGCAATCCCCCGACCGCTTCGCCAGCCCATCTGGTGCGCACCTGTTCGGCACCGACGAGCTGGGGCGCGATCTGTTCAGTCGCGTGCTCTACGGTGGCCAGCTGACCATCTTCATCGCGGGCGGGGCGACACTCGTCGCGATGGTGCTCGGAGTCGCATGGGGGATGGCGGCCGCCTTCACCCGAGGGATCGTCGACGAGATCCTGATGCGCCTCGCCGACACCGTGATGGCGATCCCGCAGATCCTGTTCGCGCTCGTCTTCATCTCCGCCTTCGGGGCGGATCCCGTGAAGCTCGCGGTCATCATCGGCATCCTGCTGACACCCACCACGGCGCGCCTGGTGCGCTCCGCGGTGATCAGCGAGCTGCAGGAGGACTACTTCACCGCGGCCGTCGCCTTCGGTTCGAAGCGCTCCCGACTGCTGTTCGCGGAGGTGCTGCCGAACGCCCGTGGTCCGATCGTCGTGCAGGCGGCGATCAACGCGGCCAACGCCATCCTGCTCGAGGCCTCGATGAGCTTCGTCGGCCTGGGCATCGCGCCGCCCGAGGCCACTTGGGGAACCCTTGTGCAGCAGGGCTACCAGAAGATGTACCAGTCGATCGGCTACGTGCTGTTCCCTGCGCTGTTCATCTTCGTCACCATCTGGCTGCTCAACGTGCTCGCCGATCAGTTCGGCGGCGACAGGAAGGGGGCGCGCTGATGAGCGATTCCGCGCCGATCCTGCAGGTGCAGGACCTCACCGTCTCGTACGGAGACGTCATGCCTGTCAAGGGGATCAGTTTCAGCGTCCGCCCCGGGGAGCGCATCGGGCTGGTCGGCGAATCGGGCTCGGGCAAGTCGCTCACGGCCCTGTCGATCATGCGGCTGAACGACGGGGCGCGTCTCGGCGGCAGCATCCGTCTGGGCGATCGCGAACTGCTCGCGCTGAGCAAGCGCGAGATGACCCGTGTGCGCGGCGGCGAGATTGCGATGGTCTATCAGGACCCGATGAGCTCGCTGAATCCGGTGCGCACCATCGGCCACCAGCTCATCGAGGCGATACGACTGCACGACAGGATGTCGAAGACGGATGCCGCGACGCGAGCCATCGAGCTGTTGACCGAGGTGGGCGTTCCCCTCCCCGAAGAGCGTCTCGCACAGTATCCGCATGAGTTCTCTGGCGGAATGCGCCAGCGGGTGATGATCGCGATGGCGATGTCTTCGCGACCGAAGGTGCTGATCGCCGACGAGCCGACGACGGCGCTCGACGTCACCACGCAGTCGCGCATCATCGATCTGCTCGACAAGCTGGCTGACGAGCACGGGACCGCGGTGATCCTGATCACCCACGATCTCGGCGTCGCGGCGGGCTTCTGCGAGCGCATCCACGTGATGCGCCACGGCAGGATCATCGAGGAGGCTCCCGTCGATCAGCTGTACGCGCATCCCGAGCATCCGTACACCCAGGCGCTGCTGGGTGCGGTGGTCGATCTCACCGTCGATGTGCACAAGCCCATCCGCACCGCGGTGGAGGTGCTCGAACGGGGCACCGAACCCCTCGAAGACGCGAACGTGCGCAGTGCGGTGGACGAGGCTCGGGAGAACGGTGAGGTGCTGGTGGAGGTCACCGATCTCACCAAGACCTTCACGCTCGGCTCTGGTCGCCGCGTGACCGCCGTGGATGACGTGTCGTTCCAGATCCGCCGAGGAGAGACGTTCGGCCTGGTCGGGCAGTCCGGCTCCGGGAAGTCCACGGTGTCGAAGGCGGTGCTCGCGCTTGGTGGCATCGACGCGGGCAGTGTCGAGTTCGACGGCCATCGTCCGCATGAGATGCGCGCGGAGCCGCTGCGCCAGCTGCGGCGGCGGATGCAGATGGTCTTCCAGGACCCGTTCTCGGCGTTGAATCGCCGTCAGACCGTCGAGCAGATCATCGAGGCGCCGCTGCGCGCCCATGGCATCGGCACCAGGGCCTCGCGCGCCGACAAGGTTCGGGAGGCCATGCACCGGGTGCGGCTGGACGAGGAGTTCGCTGATCGTCTGCCGCGATCGATGTCCGGCGGGCAGTGCCAACGCGTGTCGATCGCGCGGTCCCTTGTTCTGGAACCGGACTTCATGGTGCTGGACGAATCCGTCTCGGCGCTGGACGTGTCGATCCAGGCACAGGTGCTCAACCTGCTGCGCGAGCTGCAGGCTGAGCTCGGCCTGACCTACCTGTTCATCAGCCACGACCTCGCCGTGATCCGTTACATGTCGTCGACCGTCGCCGTGATGCAGCAGGGGCGCATCGTCGAGACGGGCGGTCGCGACGAGCTGTTCGCCGCACCGCAGCACGACTACACGCGGAGTCTGATGGCAGCGATCCCGATCGCAGATCCGGTGGCTGAGCGCAGACGCCGGGCCGAGGCGGCGAAACTCTGGCAGGAGCAGGGGTCGGACACCACGGTCACGCCGACCGCGCGATGATCGGAACGACGATGACGGAGGATGCCAGCATCATGAACGACGTGCAGAACTCGACGACCCCGCGGGCGGCTCGCGTCGGCGACCCCATCCGCGTTCCGCGTACGGCGGCTCGCATCGGCATCGCCCGGCGCGACATCACCCCACCGGTCGGCATCCGCGCGAAGAACTGGGGCCCGGCCGACTGGGAGCGCTCGGAGGGGGCGCACCGTCCGTTCACGCTGACCGCGCTCGCCGTCATCGCTTCCGACGACCGTCCTCGGATGCTGCTGGCGGTGGACGGCACTTGGTGGCGTCGGGTCGCCGATGAGCAGGGCGTGCGCGGTGCGATCCTCGACGGCCTCGGGCTGGATGCCGAGCAGCTCATTCTCTCGCTGTCGCACACCCATGCCGGTGCCGTGCTGTGCGCCGCCGATGCGCACCTGCCCGGCGGCGAGCTGATCCCCGGATACCTCGAGGCGCTCGCGGCTGCGGGGATCGAGGCGGGGCGCGAGGCGCTGGATGCCGCGAAGCCGGGGCTCATCGAGTGGACGACGGGGCGCTGCACCCTCGCCGCCAACCGCGAGCTCGATCTCGACGGTCGCGCCCTGGTGGGGTACAACCCCGCGGCATCCGCCGACGACACCGTCACGATCGGACGGGTTAGCATCGACGGCGCAGTGACGGCGACGCTGGTGAACTACGCCTGCCACCCGACGACGCTCGCGTGGCAGTCCCGCGAGGTCTCACCCGACTATGTCGGCGCGATGCGCGAGATCGTCGAGCAGGCGACCGACGCTCCGTGTCTGTTCGTGCAGGGTGCGTCGGGCGAACTGGCGCCCCGCGAGCAGTACACCGGCGACGTGGCCGTCGCCGACCGGCACGGGCGATCCCTCGGTCATGCGGTCATGGCGGCGCTGGATTCGCTGCCGGTTCCGGGCGCGGAGCTCACCCTCGACTCGGTGGTCGAGTCCGGGGCGCCGTTGGCGATCTGGGCCGCCCAGGCTGCGGAGGGCGGCGCCGTGGCATCCGAATCGATGACGTCCGTCGAACTGCCGCTGCGCGACCTGCCCACCCTCGATGAGCTCGCCGAGGAGTGGCGGGACATCGACCCGCGCTCGCGCGACGAGCGGCTGGGACGTGCGCGCAACCTGCGCGACGGATACATCACGGGACCCACGGTGCAGCATCCGGTCTGGGCATGGCGTCTCGGTGACGCGGTGATCGTCGGACATCCCGGCGAGGCTTACTCGCGGCTGCAGACCAGGCTGCGCACGCGCTTCCCCGAGACGCCGATCGTCGTGATGAACCTCACCAACGGGCCCGGCTTCGTCTACCTGCCCACGCGCGAGGCGTATCAGCGCGGCGCGTACCAGGCCTGGCAGACCCCGCTGGCGGCGGGTGCGCTGGAGTTGCTCGAGGAGCATGTGATCGCCGTCGTCTCCGAACTCGTGGAGCAGCGACCTCTGTAGACTTGCTATAGCAAATTTCGACCCGCCACAACGAGGAGAACCATGACCTCTCAGACCCCCGTCGCCATCGTCACCGGCGGCTCGGCAGGAATCGGCTGGGAGATCGGCCAGCGCCTCGCCGCCGACGGCTACCGAGTCATCGCCGCCGACCGCGTGCCCGGCTTCACCGCTGACGAGAATCCCGCAGGCATCATCTGGCGCGAGCTCGACGTCACCGACCACGAGGGCGTCGATCGCGTGTTCGGCGAGGTCGAAGCCGAATTCGGACCCATCGAGGTGCTGGTGAACAATGCCGGCATCCAGCGTCATCGCGGCCTCGAAGACCTCACCTGGGACGAATGGACCGCCGTCGTTGACGTCAACCTCCACGGCGTCTTCAACTGCCTGCAGGCGGCCGGACGGCGCATGCTCGCACACGGCGACGGACGGATTGTCAACATCTCGTCGATCTCCTCGCGCGGCTCAGCGGGTCGCGCGCCATACGCCACGACGAAGGCCGCCGTCATCGGGCTCACCTCCACGGCCGGCGCCGAGTGGGCCGCTCGCGGCGTCCGCGTCAACGCGGTCGCCCCCGGCTACGTCGACACCGGCGTGTTCCGGCAGGGCGTCGAAGCGGGCACCCTCAGTCTCGACACGATCCTCTCGCGCATCCCCGCGAAGCGGCTGGCGGATGCCGCTGAGATCGCCGCCGCAGTGAGTTTCCTCGTCTCGGACCAGTCGCGCTACATGAACGGCCAGACTCTGTATGTCGATGGGGGCTTCATGATCGATTACGGCGTACCGCTCGCGAAGAGGCCGGAATGATGGCGACGGTCGCGCGGATCGACACCGCCACAGCGGTGCTGCCACTGCCTGCACCGCTGCAGCTGGGCGCGATGACTGTGCATCGTCGTGAGTACACCGCGGTGCGGGTGACGGCCGACGACGGCACGCAGGGTGTCGCGTACTGCCTGTCGCGTGAGGCGCCGATGGCCGAGATCGTCGAACGGCTCGTCGTCGCGCACGCGCTCGGACAGGACGCCGATGACCCGGCGGCGGCGTGGGAGCGGATGCTGCGCGGCAGCGCCATCGTCGGACGCGTCGGACTCGTGCGTCGGGCCATCGGACTGGTCGACATCGCGCTGTGGGATGTCGCGGCCCGCCGGGCCCGGCAGCCGCTGTGGCGACTGATCGGCACCGGGGATGCGCCGCGCGACTCGATGCTCGTCGCCGCGTACCCGACGCCAGGGCGCACGCCGCGCGAGGTCGCGAACGAGGTGATCGGGCAGGCGGACGGCTGGACGAACGTCAAGATCTCTCGCATTCCCGATGCGGCATATATGCGTGAACTCATCGGGATTCTGAACGCCGAGCTGCCATCATCGACCGGCCTCGTCGTCGACGTCGGCTTCGGCTGGCCGAGTGCGGATGCCGCGATCGCCGAGGTCTCGCAATGGGGCGACCCACGTCTGGCCTGGCTCGAAGACCCGCTGCTGCCCGAGGACGCCGCCGGCGTCGCGCGCATCAGGGCCAGGACGGGCCTGCCGGTGTCGGTGGGCGACGAGGTCACCGATCCCGCCGTGCTCAAGGCACTGGCCGAGGTCGGCGGTGTGGACGTGCTGCGCCTGGACGTCGTCGCGATCGGCGGCGTCACCCCCGCCCGGGAGCTGATCCGCTGGGCGGGAACCCGCGGCATGCCGGTCTCGGGGCACGTCTACCCCGAGGTCACCGCGCACCTCGGCATCGGCGTCGAGACCTTCGCGCGCGGCATCAACCCGTACGACCCCGCGCCGTCATTCATCGTCGGTGGTCCGCATTTCGAGGGCCGGGTGCGGCCATCGGATGCCGTCGGGCTCGGGTTCTCGCTGGACCCGACCGTGTTCGATTTCGAGGAGATCTGAGATGAACGCCGAATCGCAGGAGGCACCACGCAGCGTGGTGGTCACCGGCAGCGGGAAGGGCATCGGCCGCGCCATCGCCGAGCGTCTCACCGCCGACGGGTGGATCGTCGTCGGGCTGGAGCGCTCGCCCGGGTCGGGAACGCTTGAGGCGGGCATCGTGGCCGACGTCGTGCTCGGTGACGCGTCCGACCGGCAGACGCACGTCGCGGCGGCGGCGAAGGCGCGGGCGCTCGCGCCGCTGGCCGGCTGGGTCAACAACGCCGGAATCACGAAGCAGACGCCGTTGCACGAGCTCGATGAGGGCCTGGTCCGCGAGATCGTGGGCATCAACGGGTTCGGGTATGTGTGGGGCTGCTCGGTGGCGGTCTCAACCTTTCTCGAGCAGGCCACGCCGGGCTCCATCGTCAATATCGGCTCGATCCACGGCCGCGCCAGTCACCTCGATCACGCCGCATATGAGTTCACCAAGGGCGGCATCGACGCACTGACCCGAAGCGTGGCCGTCAGCTACGGCGCCCAGGGCATCCGCACCAACACCGTCGCACCCGGCGGGGTGCGCACCCCGCACCTCGAAGCGCAGATCGCCTCCTCGCCCGACCCAGTCGCGGCGGAGCGCGCCCTCGCCGAGGGGCCGCCGATGGGGCGCATCGCACGGGCGGAGGAGGTCGCCGCAGTCGCGGCGTTCCTGCTGTCGGACGAGGCGCCGTACCTCACGGGGCAGTCCATCGCCGTGGACGGCGCCTGGACGGCATCCTTCGGTGACATCGCTCGTCGCTGAATCACATGGTCGCGTCGCCTGACGCGTCTGAGACCCGTGCGCGGCAGTCCGCAGCACGGGTCTCAGATCCATGAACCGAGGCGTCAGGCCTTGCGGCGTCGCATCAGCCACGCGCCCATCAGGATGACAGCCAGTGCCCCGGCGCCGACGGTGACCCACAGTGCGCCTTCGGCGCCGGTGGTCGCAAGTCCGCCGGTCTGCTCGCCACCATCGGACGGCGGGACAGGGGGCGAGTCTGTGGTCACTGTCACCTGCACCGCGACCTGAGCGAGATCCGTGCCGCCCGCGTCGGTCGCGACGATGGTGTGCTCGCCCGCCGCCGTGCCAACGGGGATCGTCAGATTCAGCGTCGCAGAGCCATCGGCCGTGATCGTCGCCTCCTCAAGAAGCACCGGTTCTGACCTCAGCCACAGAGTTACCGGTGCATTCGCCGCGAAGCCGTCCAGCCGGGCTTCCAGTGCGTCACCGGCGCGTACCTCTTGATGGGTGAGGGTGATGCGAGGCGCGGGTGTCGCAGGTTCGACCCGCAGCACCGCTTCTGCGCGAACTGCACCGTTGGCGTCCTTCACCCTGACGGTGTGGGGACCCGCTGCCGTATCAGCCGGGATCTGCGCCGTGACAGTGCGCGTTCCGTCGGCGTCCGTCTCGGCGGTGCCGATCTGCGACTTGCCGAGCCATAGGGTGACGGTTTCGTGCGGGTCGAAACCGCGCAAGATGGCATCGACACTCGTGCCGGCGACCACTGAATCGGAACGGAACGCCAGCGACGGCGAGGGGGCGGACGCACTGATGCTCAGCGGAATCACCCGCAGGCTCCCGGCATCGGAGCTTCCGAACAGGTAGATGCCGTCCTGCGCGCCCTGTCCCGGCGTGCGCAACGATGGAGCGAGCGGAGCGATGATGAATCGCGCGATCTCCTCGTCCGTCGTGGTCACTGCGAGGTGCTCCATGGTCTGCGGATCGACGATCGTCAGCTGCGAAGCCACGTTGATCAGAAGCTTGCCGTCGTGCCAGGCGAAGCTCATCGGACGCCACATTCCATAGCGGGTGACATCCGGTGCGATGTTCTTCGACTTCTCGGGGATGATTTGCATGGTCTCGGGGTCAAGTGCGAACACCCAGCCGTCGGTCGTTCCCCAGAGGTTACCGTCCGGGCCGAACGAGAGCGCACTGATGTGCTTGGGCTTCTGACCGGTCGGCAGAATCAACGGGTACTCGCCCGTCTTCTCACCGCCGGCGATGTCGTAGGTGAACAGCTTTGCTTCGTCGGCTACCGGGTCTGAGCCCAGACCGCCGACGATCGTCGTGGAACCGTACACGACCCCGTCGCGAACGGCGAGGCCGATGATGCTCTGGTTCTCGACGATGTCCGTCTCGACCTTCGTCTCACCGCTGGCGATGTCGTGAATCGTCAGCGCCCCTTGGTGCATGCCGTACCCGGGGATCGATCCGATCACGAGCTTTCCGTCGTCCTCGACCATGTAGTACGGTCGGTCCTGTCCTTCGCCGATGGTGAAGACTCGCGATGACGAGGGTCGGCCATCGCCGCCTCGCACCACACGGTCGATGTGACCGCCGGGATACAGCCCGAAGTAGGTCGCGTCGCCTACCGTGAGCATCGACTCGGCCTGCTCGGCGGGGAAATTCGTGAACTCACCGGTGCTTGTGTCGTATACGGCTCCGGTGCCTGCCGGGTAGGTGACCATGTAGATGCCACCGTCCGGGTTGAGGCCCATGGAGTGAAGCGGCGTTCCAGTGTTGGTCTGAACGACGTTCGGCAGAGTGATCTGCCGCTTGCCTGCGATGTCGAGTGCACGCAGCGGACCCTGGCGTGACGCCGTGACCAGCCATTCGCCAGGGTGACCCGCGGCGGTGAGGTCGACCCACCCCTGTCCACGCATGCCGAGTCCGAAGGGGATCTCCACGTCGGAGAACGTCGGCTCGTCACCGCTGAGGTCGACCTCGGCGATAGTGCCATTGTGGGTCAGATAGATCTTTCCGTCCTTCGGGGCGAGCTGGGTGAAGCCGGGATTGCCGTTCTGGGTCGGCGTTCCGGCGAGGGACGACTTGTTCAGCGTCGTCGTGCTCCACTGTGAAGTCTCGAGGTTGTAGAACGCGGTTGCCGCGAGGCCATCCGAGAAGTTGACCGCCAGCCAGTCGCCGACCTTCTCCATGTCGTATGCCCACGGCAGCGCCGCGACACCGAAGATCTCGAGCAGCGGATCCGAGATGCGTTCACGATCCCCGGGGTCCGCCACGTTGATCTTCACGACTGCGCCCGAGGCGCCGGTTCCGGCATAGATGTATCCGTCGTGATACTCGATCGAACGAACGTACTCCTCGCCCTCGACCTGCCCCCACCCTGTGAAGTCACCCGTCTCGGCGTCGTACATGACCACTTCGCCGGACTTGTACGTGCCGATGTACGCGTTGGAATGATCATCGACGACGAGTGACCAGTTCGAACTCGCGCCGGGTACGACACCGGCGAGCGAAGCCTCGTTGGTCACGGGATCGTAGATCCACAGCTCACCGCGCTGCGCGCCGGATTCGCTCTTGCCGATCGCGGCGACGTAGACCTTTCCATTCGGTGCGATCTCAAGCTTCCACACCTGAATCACGCTCGGCATGGGTGCTGATTTCAGAAAGGTGTTGGATTCGATGTCGATCACGTTCAGCAGTGAACCGTCAGATGAGGTTGCCGTGTACCCGACGGCACGACCATCGAGCTCACCGAAGGCCATGTCGATGATGCTCGGCACCTGGACCGGGATGCCCACGGGCTGCTCATCGCCGATGACCAGTCCATCGAAGTTGACCGAGGCTGTCGCATCGGGTGCGGAACGCGGGGCCGCCGCGGAGGACGAAGTCGTCGCTCCGACAGCTCCGGCAGGAGCGGCGACGGCCAACGTGGCCGTGACCACGGCCGTCGCGATCACCGCCAGCGATCTCCGAAGGGTGTGTTGGCGTGTGGGACGCACGGGAACTCCTGCCTGACGCGGGGCGTCGTCGGGTCCGCTTGTGTCCGTGCGGCGCGATATAGGTGCGGCGCTGCACCTGGATACAAACGAAACTAAGGTTTCATAAATACCGACCGTAGCGCTTAAGCGCTCTTAGCGGAATAGCCAAAGGCGATGGGTTAATTATCGAACCGGTGCACACACTTCCCCGCGCTTATGCACAACACCGCAGGAATCCGGGCTGAGAGTGTGAAGATGCGCAGAAGTGCGGGGCTGCGCCACCCCCTGGTCAGGCCTTGAGCATCGAGGCGCGGGAGATCAGTCCGTCGACGACGTCGAAGGTGGCGATCGTCTCGGTCGCAATGCCCGCGTTGATGACCCGCTCCTGCGCGACCACCCAGCGGGCGCCGAACAGCACGCTGTTGTCGATCGCGCATGACAGCTCGGGGTTCTGCAGACGCGGCTCGTAGAACGCGCGGATGGCTGCGGTGCCGATTATGGGCTCCGATGCGACTCCCGTGATCACGGCATCGGGTGCATAGGTCGCGACGAAGGCGTCGAGGTCGTGCGCATTGAAGGCGTCGAGCTGCGCCTGGACCGTGTTCAGCGCGCTGCGCGTGTTCGCGGTGATGTCAGTCAATGCGAACGCCTCCGTTGACGTCGTAGGTCGCCCCGGTGATGAACCGGGCGCGGTCGGATGCCAGTGCTGCGATGATCCACGCGACATCGGCCGGCTGGCCGAACTCGCCCAGCGGGATGCCCGCCTCGAGCTTCGCCCGCCCCTCGGCGGAGAGCTCGCTCGTGATCGCGCTGGCAACAGGTCCGGGCGTCACGGCGTTCACGCGGATGCCCTCGGATGCCAGATGGCGGGCGAAACTGCGCGTGATCGCGAGGATGGCGCCCTTGCTGGCGGCGTAGTGCATGCCGGTCTGCAGGGCCCCGACCTGACCGGCGATCGACGAGATGTTCACGACCGAGCGGTCGCCGTCGGCGGCGCGCAGCAGCGGCAGTGCGGCACGCGTGAGGAGGAAGGTGCCTCGGGCGTTTGTCTCGAGAACGAAGTCCCACTCGTCGATGTCGATGTCGTCGTAGCCGGTGTAGGGGCCGACGCCGCCGTTGTTGACGAGTACGTGCAGCGTGTCCCATTCCGCAGTGATGTCGGCGATGAGCGCGGCGATCGAATCAGGGTCGCGCAGATCGAGGCGCGAGACGTGCACCTCGGAGGCTCCGGCGGCGAGGCACTCCTCGGCGACCTGGGCGGCTGCGGCCTCGCGGCCGGTGTACGTGATCCAGAGCGCGGCGCCGGAGCGCGCGAGTTCGAGGGCGGCGGCCGTTCCGATGCCGGAACTGGCGCCGGTGATGAGGGCGCGGCGAGCAGTCATACTCAAGACGCTATAGCAAAACAGGCAGATCGGAAACCACTGGCATCTGATCTGCTAGATGCTATAGCATTTGTTCTCATGGCCTCTCCACACATCCTCATCACCGATTGCGACCTGCCCGGCGACGCCGCCGAGCAGACCCTGCGGACGGCGGGCATCAGCGCCGAGCGCGCGTCTGAGACCTCCTTCGACACCCTTGCCGCGCTCGGAGCCGAGGCCGAAGGACTCATCGTGCAGTGGCATCGCATCGACGGTGACCTGATGGATCAGATGCCGAACCTGAAGATGATCAGCAGGCTCGGCATCGGCTACGACATGGTCGACGTCGCGGCCGCCACCGAGCGGGGCATCGCCGTCGCCAACACCCCCAGCTACTGCATCGAGGAGGTCGCCGCGCACACGATCGCCATGATCATGACCCAGGCCCGCGGCCTGCCCGCCTACGACGCCGCGCTACGCGCGGGTGAGTGGAAGCCCGTCGCGGCCCGGCCGATGGCCGTGCGGCCGTCCCGCACCACGGTGTCGGTCCTCGGTTTCGGACGGATCGGCTCGCTGGTCGCGCGCGGATGTCGTGCGCTCGGCTTCCGCGTGCTCGTCGCCGACCCGTACGCCCCCGCTGAGGCGATCACTGCCGCCGACTGCGAGCCCGCCACCATCGATGAGGCGAGCTCCGGTGCCGACATCCTGACGCTGCATGTGCCGCTCACCGACGCCACCCGTCACCTGATCGACGAGGCCACGATCCAGACCATGAAGCCGGGAGCGGTGATCGTGAACACCTGCCGCGGTCCGCTCATCGACGAGACTGCTCTCGTCGCCGCGCTGCACAACGGCCGCATCGGGGCTGCCGCGCTGGACGTCTACGAGGCCGAACCGCTCGCATCGGATGCCGCGCTGCGCGACGCCCCGAACGTGCTGCTCACACCGCATGCGGCGTGGTACTCGCCCGAGGCGCTCGAGGACCTTCCTGTGCACGCCGCCGAGAACCTCATCCGTTTCCTCGCCGGCGAGCACGTCGACGCGATCGTCAACCCGGCCTACGCCGACGCGCGCTGACGCGCGGGAAGGAGCAGACATGGAACTCATGCGTCTTGGAGAAGCCGGCCGCGAGCATCCCTTCGTGCGGGACGACGAGGGGATCGTCCGCGACCTCGCGCCGCTGACCGCCGACGTCGACGGCGCGTTCCTCGCTGTCGACGGCATCGCGCGCGTGCGTCGGGCACTAGCAGCCGGTGAGCTGCGTGAAGCCGACACCGACGGCCTGCGCATCGGGGCGCCGATCGCCCGGCCGACTGCGGTCATCTGCATCGGACAGAACTACGCCGCGCACGCGGCGGAGTCCGGGTCGGCCCCGCCCGAGCATCCGGTCGTGTTCTTCAAGCATCCGAACACCGTCGTCGGGCCGAACGACGTCGTGCTGCTACCGCCTGGAGCCGACAAAGTCGACTGGGAGGTCGAGCTCGCCGTCGTGATCGGCAAGACCGCCCGCTACCTGCCCTCGCCGGAGGCTGCCCGCGAGGTGATCGCCGGATACACGATCTCGAACGATGTGTCGGAGCGCGCGTACCAGCTCGACATCTCGGGCGGGCAGTGGTCGAAAGGCAAGTGCTCCGAGACGTTCAACCCGCTCGGCCCGGTGCTGGTGCCGGCCGATGAGATCGACCCGCAGGCGCTCCGGCTGCGCTCGTTCGTGAACGGCTCGCCGCGGCAGGATTCGATGACGGCCGATATGATCTTCTCGGTGCTGCAGATCGTGCACGAGCTCAGCCAGTACATGGTGCTCGAACCCGGCGACGTGATCAACACCGGCACACCACAGGG
Organism: Microbacterium zouquanmingi; assembly: GCF_052266675.1. NCBI lineage: Bacteria > Bacillati > Actinomycetota > Actinomycetes > Micrococcales > Microbacteriaceae > Microbacterium > Microbacterium zouquanmingi. The sequence goes on along the minus strand of NZ_JBQPRA010000001.1, from coordinate 33,969 downwards.
TGTCGCGCTGTCCGGGCGGTTCCCGTACCTGCAGCACGGCGACGAGATGGTGATCGAGATCGACGGGCTCGGCCTTCAGCGTCAGCGCACCGAGCGGGTCAGTCTGCCCTGAACAGCGCCACTTCTGCGCCGCTCACCCGCCGAACGGCAGCGCCGGCTGGCCGCCGTCACCGTCCGCGGCCCACTCCGACCCTTCGGCGTGGTACGCGATCGTTCAGGTAACGTTCGACGCGATCATGCGCCGTCATCCGGACGCTTCAGACGCATCGGTTCCGGCGCAGGCTCGCGCACCGGCCCGGGCGAGGCGGGAGCGGATGCCGCCGGCAGCGCACCGGCGACCTGCTTCTCGAGCACTTCGACAGCCTGGTCGCTGAGCACGATGAGCCCGTCAAGTTCTTCGCGCACGCGCTTGTAAGCGATGTTGCGTTCTGCCTGCGTGGCGGATTCGTCGACGGCGACCTTCAACAGCGTCTGTGCGCGGTCGAGCTTCTTGCGCTCGGCCTCGCTGAAGGTCGAGGTGCGCAGGCGCTTAGCTTCTCTCTCGGCGACGTCGAATGCGACGGCGGCGTTGCCGACGGCATCCAGATATTCAGTGACTTGCTGTTCGCTGACCTTGGCGTTCGCGGAGCGGGGACGCAGGGTGTCCGCCGTCTTCTTCGCTCGCAGGAATGCGGCGGTCAGCGGCTGGCGACCATCGCTCATCGCGGGGTAGGCGATGAGCTTCGCGACGTCGAGCTCGTAGTCGAGCCAGCGGGCGGTGAGTTCGTCATGCTCGGCGAACAGACGCTCGAGCAGCTCGTTCGAGGAGAGCTGGGAGTCGGGCACGGCATCTTTCGGCGCCGGCAGCACCTGCCCGCGCGCAGCGAGCTGCGCGGTCTTCAGCTCGCCCTTGAGGCGCAGCGTCTCGAGACGGCGCTCGTGGCGGCGCTTCGCGCCCTGCTCCCACGCCTTCGCAGCTCCGCCGGCCATCCCCATGATGGGGAAGATCAACCACCAGAAGCTGCCCGCCCACTGCCAGAACTCTTGCATGATGCGTTCAGCCTACTGCGGGGGCGCAAGTGGCTGGCGTGTCAGACGATGCCGTGCCAGGATGACCACGACTCGGCTCGAAGAGCCCCGAGAGTGAGGAGCAGACATGCAGCTGGCGATGATCGGACTCGGCAGGATGGGCGCGAACATCGTTCGCCGTCTGATGAAGGATGGCCACGAGTGCGTCGTCTACGACGTGAACCCGGATGCTGTCGCGGCTCTCGTCGCGGAGGGCGCAACCGGCGCCGACAGCATGGGAGATCTCGCGGCGAAGCTGGCACCGACCCGCGTCGTGTGGATGATGGTGCCCGCGTCTCTCACGGGCAGCGTCGCGGAAGAGGTTGCGGCGGTACTCGAAAAGGGCGACATCCTCATCGACGGCGGCAACTCGAACTATCGCGACGATGTGCGCCGCGCGAAGGCGCTGCGCGAGAAGGGCATCGAGTACGTCGACATCGGCACGAGCGGTGGTGTCTTCGGGCTCGAGCGTGGGTACTGCCTCATGGTCGGCGGCCCGGACCGCGCTTTTGCGCACATCAAGCCGATCCTGAAGACGATCTCCCCCGGGCCTGGAGAGATCGAGCGCACACCCGGCCGCACCGGAGAACTCGCATCTGAGGAGCAGGGGTACCTGCACTGCGGCCCGGCCGGCTCAGGTCACTTCGTGAAGATGGTGCACAACGGCATCGAGTACGGCATCATGGCCTCGATCGCCGAGGGGCTCAACCTGCTGCAGAATGCGGATGCCGGAATCCGCGAAGCGGAGCACTCCGCGGAGATCGCACCTCTAGAAGAGCCGGAGTTCTACCAGTTCCCGATCGAGACCGACAGGGTGGCAGAGCTCTGGCGTCGAGGCTCGGTGATCTCTTCCTGGCTGCTGGATCTCACCGCTGCCGCGCTGACCGAGAACCCCACGCTCGACGGGCTCGCCGGTCGCGTCTCAGACTCGGGTGAGGGCCGATGGACGGTCAAGGCGGCCGTCGACGTCGGCGTCCCCGTCCCCGTGCTCTCGGCGGCGCTGTTCGAGCGCTTTGCCTCGCGCGGCGAGGATCGGTTCGCCAACCAGGTGCTCTCGGCGATGCGCTTGCAGTTCGGCGGACACCAGGAGCTCCCGGCGGGCGACGTGCTCGAGGCGGGTGGGCGCAAGTCCGACGCCGGGTGAGTGTCGGCGACGCGCCGTCGCTGTTCGAGCGCTTTGCACCGCAGCAGCACGTGGGCGTGTGAACGTCTGAGAGGCGGGGACGCGTTCAGCGCCCCAACTTCTCGGCGCATGGCACGCAAAGTTCGGCGAACGGGCGCACGCGCAGGCGCGCGATCGGGATGCGGCGACCGCAGTTCGCGCAGACGCCGTAGGTTGCAGCATCCATCCTGGCGAGCGCCGCGTCGACCTGGTCGAGTTCTGCGCGGGCCCCGTCGAGGAGTCCGCTCAGGCGCGACCATTCTGCCGAGAGCGGCACGCCCTCGGGGTCATGCTCGTCGTCGTCGCTCTGGCTACTGCGGTCGTGGGTGAGCTGGGTGAGCGTGGCATCGAGCGCCGCCGTGCGGTCGCTCGCCTCACGGCGCAACACCTCGAGCAGTGTTCGCAGTTCGTCGTCACTCATGCCCATACCTTAGGCCCGTGCACGCGCCGGAGTGTTCCGCACTCCCCGACACGACACGACACGACACGACCCGACACACCCGTCAGTCCAGATCACACCCGTCAGTCGAAACAGGCCCATCCGGCCCGGCGAGTGTCGAGGCGGCTGACAAGTGTCAGAACAACCTAGCCGAACAGCAGCGACAGCACGGTCGAGCCGCCGCCGATGAGGATCAGCGAGATGATCGTGGCCCACGCGATCACGCGCATGCGCCGGGTGCGGCGCTCGCCGAGGCGTCCGTAGTCGTCGTCGATGTTGTCGACCTCGTCGCTCACTTGCTGCTCCTGCTCTGGTTGCTTGATGCTCGCGCTGCTGATTCCTGGTTCGCGCTGCTCAATCCTGTTGGCGCTGCTGAAACTTCAGCCGCGCCAACAGGATTTGACAGCGCGACCGCCCGTGCCGCGGTGGCAGCCAGCGCGACGACAGCCATCAGACGGCGGGCTCCGCCACGGTCGGGCCGAAGGCCGCCGGCAGAGTCGCCTGAGACGTCTCACGCAGCTCGGCAGCGCTGACCGTGAACAGTCCCGTCACCTCGAGGTCGGCGACCGTGTCGGTGACGCCGATGCGCAGTACCGGGTAGTCGCGTCCCTCGCACAGTCCGCGGAACTTCACGTCGTCCTCGCGCGGCACCGTCACGATGACGCGGCCGGTCGATTCCGAGAAGAGAGCGGATGCTGCATCCACCCCGTCGCGCTCCATGAGCTCAGTCAGCCACACGCGGGCGCCGATGCCGAAGCGCATGACGCCCTCGGCGAGTGCCTGGGCGAGGCCACCCTCTGACACGTCGTGCGCGGAGGAGATCAGCCACTCGTCGCGGGCTGCGCCGATGAGGCCGGCGAGGCGCTTCTCGCCCGCGAGGTCCACCTTCGGGGGAAGACCGCCGAGGTGCTGGTGCACGGTCTCGGCCCACGCCGAACCCGAGAGCTCGGTCGAGGTCGTGCCGAGCAGGTAGATGTTCTGGCCCTCGTCCTGCCAGCCAGAGGGGATGCGACGTGAGACGTCGTCGATGATGCCCAGCACGCCGACGAGCGGGGTCGGGTGGATCGGGGTGTCACCGGTCTGGTTGTAGAACGAGACGTTGCCGCCGGTGACCGGGGTGCCCAGTTCGTAGCATCCGTCTGCCAGACCGTCGACGACCTTCCCGAACTGCCACATGACCTCGGGGTTCTCGGGGGATCCGAAGTTCAGGCAGTCGGTGATCGCGGTCGGGGTCGCCCCGGTGACGGCGACGTTGCGGTACGCCTCGGCGAGGGCCAGCTGCGCACCCGCGTAGGGGTCGAGCTGGCAGTAGCGGCCGTTGGCGTCGGTCGAGATCGCGAATCCCAGGCCGGATTCCTCGTCGACGCGGATCATGCCCGCGTCATCGGGGAAGGCCAGCGCGGTGTTTCCGCCGACGTAGTAGTCGTACTGGTTGGTGATCCAGCGGGTGTCCGCGAGGTTCGGCGAGCCGACCAGCGCGAGGAACTGCTCGCGCAGCACCTCGGCGTCGTCGGTGCGAGGCAGTAGCTCCGCAGCATCCGCCTGCAGTGCGTCGATCCACGTCGGGTAGGCGACAGGGCGGTCGTAGACCGGGCCGTCGACCGCGACGGTCGAGGGGTCGACGTCGACGATGCGCTCGCCCTGCCAGTCGATGACGAGGCGGCCGTCTCCGGTGACCTCGCCGAGCACGCTCGTCTCGACGTCCCACTTGTTCACGACCTCGAGGAACGCCTCCAACTTCGAAGGAGCCACGATCGCCATCATGCGCTCCTGCGACTCCGACATGAGGATCTCTTCGGCGGTCAGCGAGGGATCGCGCAGCAGCACGTTATCGAGCGAGACATGCATGCCGCTGTTGCCGTTGGCGGCGAGCTCGCTGGTCGCGCACGAGATTCCGGCGGCACCGAGGTCCTGGATCGCCTCGACGAGTTCGCCCTTGTAGAGCTCGAGGCAGCACTCGATGAGCACCTTCTCGGCGAAGGGATCGCCGACCTGCACGGCGGGGCGCTTGGTCGGGCCGCCGTCGTCGAAGGAATCGGATGCCAGGATGCTGGCTCCGCCGATGCCGTCGCCGCCGGTGCGTGCCCCGAAGAGCACGACCTTGTTGCCGACACCCTCAGCGTTCGCGAGCTTGAGGTCTTCGTGGCGGAGGACGCCCACGGCCAGTGCGTTCACGAGCGGGTTGGCCTGGTAAACCGAGTCGAACACGGTCTCGCCGCCGATGTTCGGCAGCCCCAGACAGTTGCCGTAGAACGAGATGCCGCTGGTGACGCCGTGCACGACGCGGGCGGTATCGGGGTGGTCGATCGCGCCGAAGCGGAGGGCATCCATCACCGCGACCGGGCGTGCGCCCATCGAGATGATGTCGCGGACGATGCCGCCGACGCCGGTCGCCGCGCCCTGGAACGGTTCGATGAACGACGGGTGGTTGTGCGACTCGGCCTTGAAGGTGACGGCCCAGCCCTCGCCGACGTCGACGACCCCCGCGTTCTGGCCCATGCCGACCATGAGGCGTTCCTTCATCTCGTCGCTGACCTTCGCGCCGAAGCGCTTCAGGTAGTTCTTCGATGACTTGTAAGAGCAGTGTTCTGACCACATCACCGAGTACATGGCCAGCTCACCCGACGTGGGGCGACGGCCGAGGATCTCGCGGATGCGGGCGTACTCGTCATCCTTCAGCCCGAGGGCGCCGTAGGGCTGCTCCTTCTCGGGCGTCGCCTCGGCATTCGAGACGGAGTCAGGGACATGAACTGATGCTGTGGGCGTGGTCACGCGGACTCCTGGAGACGGGGGAGGCGGGCGGTCCCAGTCTATCCGCCGCGGAACCAATAGAATCTGCGTGAATCTGACCTTCGACAGAACCGGTGAATCATGGCGCGCGCGGCAGACGTAAAGTCTTCGGATCAGACACCGGATGAGGCGTGGGATACGCTCAGCGGGCGCGAAGTCCCCGACTGGTTCCACGATGCGAAGCTCGGCATCTTCTTGCACTGGGGTCTGTACTCCGTTCCGGCGTGGGCGCCGCGAGTCGAGCACATCAACGCGATCATCGCGAAGTCGGGGGTGCGCGGCCTCTACGGGGCGAACCCGTACTCGGAGTGGTATCGCAACAGCTACCGCGTGCCGGGCAGCCCATCGGCGCAGCACCATCTCGCGACCTACGGCGACCGTGACTACTACGAGTTCGCAGGTGACTTCGATCGCGCAGCATCCGCTGCTGACACGGATCGTCTCGCCGCGCTCCTGCGCGACGCGGGCGCCGAATACGTGGTGCTCACCTCGAAGCACCATGACGGCTTCACGCTGTGGCCGAGCCAGGTCGAGCACCCACGCGGCACGCAGCGGTACGCCGATCGTGATCTGGTCGGCGATCTCACCGAGTCGGTGCGCGGGGCCGGGATGCGGATGGGGCTGTACTACTCGGGTGGCTACGACTGGTCGGTGCACGATGTCATCATGAAGCGCAATGCCGACGCGATGCTCGCGCTGCCCGCGGAGGCCGCTTATGAGCAGTACGCGACGGCACACGTGCGCGAGCTGATCGAGCGCTACCGGCCGAGCGTGCTGTGGAACGACATCGGCTGGCCGGGCGGCGGCGACCTGCCGGCGCTGTTCCGCGCATACTACGAGCAGGTTCCCGATGGTGTGATCAACGACCGGTGGGCAGAGGGCCCGGCACAGCGAGGCCGCTTCGCGGCGTTCGTCACGAAGCTGGTCGGCGCAGCCACGGAGATTTTCTGGCCGCTCATGCCCCCAGCGTTCAAGCAGGTCGGTTTTCCGGCTGCCCGGCACTCAGACTTCACAACGCCCGAGTACCGCACCTTCGATGAGGTGCAGGCCGAGAAGTGGGAGCAGACGCGTGGGGTCGGGCACTCGTTTGCGCTGAACCGCAACGAGCGCGCGGAGGACATGATCGATGTCGCAGACCTCGTGCGCGGGTTCGTCGACGTCGTGAGCAAGAACGGCAACCTTCTGCTCGGCGTCGGACCCGATGCCGACGGCACGATCCCGGTCGAGCAGCAGCGGGTGCTGGATGCGCTGGGGGCGTGGATGGCCGTCAACGGCACGGCGATCAAGGGCACGCGCCCCTGGCGGATCGCCGAGGGGCGCACCGATCGCGGTACCTCACTGCGGTTCACTCGGTCGAACGCCGTGCTGCACGCGTTCCTGATGGATCAGACGCCCCCCGCCGGTCGGCACGTGATCGAGCAGATCGCCGTATCGGATGAGCGCGTTGCCGTCGAGCTGCTCGGGGTCGGGCCTGTGGCGCACAGCGTGGTCGACGGCAAGCTCGCCGTCGAGGTTCCCGATGCGCTTGCGGATGCTCCGGTGCACACTCTGCGCATCACCGGGGTGCGCTGAGGGGCGCACCGAGCGCCCGGGTTCTGAGACTCAGAGTCACGGACGGACACGTGAGGTGTGCGCGAGCGCGCTGAATCGTAGTGTGGTCTCACCCCGCGTTAAGGAGTTCCCGTGACCGAGATCCAGACCACGACGTCAGGCAGTCTGCCGCGCACGCAGGCGCTGCTCGATGCCAATGCTTCGCGCTCGCTCGCGGAGGACGGCTTCACGCTGGAGTCCACCCCGCAGTTCGAGGCGCTGATCGGTGAAGCCGTCGCCAAGGTCGTCGAGCGGCAACGTCGTGCTGACGAGCTTCCTCGATCGGCGTGACCGCCGAGCGTTCGCCGACGCCTACGCCGACCCGGTAGCGGGGATCGGCACCGGCCGCACCGCGACGGCCTTCCCCACCACGACCGGGCCGATCGCGTACCGCGGGCAGGACGCCGTCGCCGCAGACATCGCGCCTCCGGTGGCCTTGCGAGGCGTTTTTTCCATCCCGCGCCCCCTGCGCAAGCGCGCCGCCTCTGCCGCCGCGCGACCGCGCAGCGGCGTCAGCGGCGGGAGGGGTCAATAAGCCGCCACGCCAGCGGCAGCAACCCCGCCATCGCGGCGATCTTGATCGCGTCGCCGATCAGGAACGGAACGACTCCCAATCCGAGTGCGGTGGCCAGGTCGACGCCGAGGAATGCGGCCAGCCACGGCACGCCGAACGCGTAGATCGTCAGCGATCCGAGGCTCGCAAGGCCGAGCGTCGACCATACGTTCCGGTCGGAGCGATGGCGGGCGAGGGTGCCGACGACGAGGGCGGCAACGACGTATCCGACGATGTAGCCGAACGACGAGAACGCCCATCCCGCTGACCCGTTCGCGAACAGCGGCAGCCCGACCATGCCGAGGGCGAGATAGAGCCCCGCGCTGATTCCGCCGCGCAGCGGGCCCAGGCTCGCGCCGGTGAGCAGCACCGCGAAAGTCGCCAGCGACAGCGGCACAGGGGTGAACGGCAGGGGAATGGCGATGTAGCCGGCGACGGTGATGAACGCGGTGCCGATGAGCACCAGGGCGACATCGCGAACGCGCGCACCGGGCACGAGATCGGCGAGCACGGGGACGCGTGGGGCATGGGTCGCGGTTGCGGACATGGTTCCTCCTGAACGACGTTCACTAGAACAGTGTTCACCTGAACACCGTTCGGTAGAGTAGCACTATGAACGCACCCGCTCGCAACGACAAAGAAACAGTCGTCGCCGCGGCCATGCGCGTGCTGGCAGAGAATGGACTGCCCGGGCTCTCGATGCGGCGCATCGCCGACGAACTTGAGGTGCAGGTCAGTGCACTGTACTGGCACTTCCCCAACAAGCAGGCGCTGCTCGCCGCCGTGAGTGCGCAGATCGCGGGTGCGGTGTCAGCATCCGATCAATTGGATGCCATCGCCCGCGCACTGCGCGACCGCCTGCTCGACCACCGCGACGGTGCCGAGATCGTGTCGAGCTCGCTCGCACTCGGACTGCTCGACTTGCCCGCCCGCGCCGAACTGGTGGGCGCAGCGCGAGAGATCGGGCTGGATGCCGCGGCCGCCGAAGTCGCTGCCGACACCGTCGTGCACTACGTGATCGGGTACACGTTCCACGAGCAGCAACGTCTGCACGCGGCGATCGTGGGCGCAGCGGATGCCTCGGTCGACCTCGTTCCCTCGGGCGCACAGCAGGGCAGCGATGATTTCGCCGCCGGGCTCGCGATGGTCGTCGCCGGCGTGCACGCTTCGGCCCGCACCCGATGAGCGCGCGCGTGGCCGACCGGTCGGGTGCGCGCGACCGGCCGGGTGCACGCGGCGGGATGGGCGAGCGGTGGCGCTCCGCACGCCCGGTGGTGCGCGACGGGATCGGGGCAGTCGCGCTGATGCTGGTGTCGCTGCTGCCGCTCGGCATCGACGGCCTGCGTCTCGGCGAGATGCAGCGGGAGTACCCGCTGTGGGTTCCGGTCATGCTGGTGGTCGCGCAGACGCTTCCGCTCACTCTGCGGCGGGCTGTTCCCGCGCTGGCCCTGGCGCTGAGCGGCATCGCTTTCGCGGTGACGCAGGCGCTCGGCGCCAGTACCGGCCTTGCCGGGCTGGGACTGCTGATCGCGCTGTACTCGTGCGGGGTGCATCTTCGTCGCGGGCGGCTGGCAGTCGTGCTGGCGAGTGCCGCGGTGTACCTCACCCTGGTCGCGGTGCTCGTCGCTCAGCGATCGCCGGAAAAGCCCATCGACTGGATCACTTTCGCCGCCGTCCTCGCCGTGCCGTGGGTCACCGGAGAGCTCGTGCGTCGCTGGCGGGCTGAGCAGTCCGCACGGCTCGAGCGGGCTGCCGCAGACGCAGACCGTGCCGCACGATCCCTGCTCGCACGCGACCTGCACGACATCGTCACCCATCACGTGACGGCGATGGTCGTGCAGTCGGAGTCCGCCCGCTATCTCGCCGAGACGCCCGATGGCGCTGCGGAGCGCGACGCGATCTTCACGTCGGTGGCATCGACCGGGCGCCTCGCCCTCACCGAGCTGCGTTCGCTTCTGGGCACTCTCGATCCGGATGCCGCAGCGCACAGCCCTGCCGCGCTCGCCGAAGCAGGCGACATCTCGAACATGGTGCAGCGGCTGAAGGAGACGGGCTATCCGATCTCGCTCCGACTCACCGGCGCCGTCGACGAGCTCCCTCCCGAGGTCGTGGCCGTGATGCGCAGCGTCGCGCGGGAGGCGGTCACCAACGCGATGAAGCACGCCAGGGGAATGCCGGTGCAGCTGGTCATCGCGGCGACCGAGAACGAGATGGCGCTGACGATCATCAACGCACTCGCCGCAACCGCGAGCCCGGACGCAGTGGGATCAGGCCGCGGTACCTCAGGAATGGCGAACCGGGTGGCAGAGATCGGCGGCACCTTCACCAGCGAGGCCACCGGAAACCAGTACACGACGACCGCGAGGTGGACCAGGTGAGCGGGCAGACGGCTCAGCGGGTGATCATCGCGGATGACCAGGCGCTGGTCCGTGACGGATTCGCGCGGGTGATCGGTTCTCAACCCGACTTCGAGGTCGTCGGCACCGCCGAAGACGGCAGCGCAGCAGTCGAGCTCGCCGCACTCGTGCAGCCGGATCTGGTCGTCATGGACGTGCGGATGCCGCGGCTCGACGGCATCGCCGCGACGGCCGAGATCATCGCGGCGAGCGAGCGGCCACCGCGCGTGCTCGTGGTGACGACGTTCAATCTCGACTCCTACGTCTATGACGCGCTGCGGGCGGGCGCGAGCGGCTTCCTGCTCAAAGACACCAGGCCCGAAGCGCTCCTGCATGCGCTGCGCACGATCGCCCGCGGCGACGCGCTCATCGATCCCGCGGCAACTCGTGCGCTGATCGGGGCCTTCGGCGACCGCATCCGACCGGCATTCGCCGACGATGGTGCGCTCGAGACGCTCACCGGCCGCGAACTCGAGGCGCTCACTCTTCTCGCCGAGGGGATGTCGAATGCCGAGATCGCCGAGGCGATGACCGTGGGCGCCGAGACGGCGAAGACCTATGTGTCGCGGGTGCTTCTGAAGCTCGGTCTGCGTGATCGAGTGCAGGCCGTCGTGTTCGCGCACCGGGTGGGCATCGCCGGACACTGAGCGGGATTGTCCACCTTCGGGGGATTCGCGGCGTCAGTCGAATTTCTACTGTCGAAGTACGGCCGAGACGCGGCCTGAAGCGGAGACATGAGATGACCTCGTCCATCACCCCCACCCTCGACAAGCCCGGGATCGTCCGGCGCATATTCGCCTTTCCGCCGGTCTGGCTCGTGCTCGGCGCCGCCGCGATCGTGATCGTCTACGCGGTGCTCACCGGCGTCGCCTCCGAGATGAGCACTCCGTTCCAGATCGCTGCGGCGCTCATCGGCACGGCGGGTTCAATCGGTCTGTACCTGCTGACGATGCGCGTGCTCGCCCGCCGCCGCACTCCCGAGCTGAGATGGGCAGCCGGACGCGAGTTCCTGCTCGGCGGTGCGGTCGGAGCGTTCTTCATCATCGCCTCGGTGATGATCGTCGCCGCCCTCGGCGGCTACACCGTGCAGTGGCATCCGGTGGATGTCTTCACCACCGTCATGCTCGCGGTCGCAGTGAATCTCGGCGCCGCCGTCATCGAGGAGTTGGTGTTCCGCGGTCTCGCGCTGCAGGTGTTCGAGAAGTACGTCGGCCCGTGGGTGGCGATCGCGGTCACCGCTCTGCTGTTCGGCGGCGCGCACATGCTGAACCCCGGGGCGTCGCTGTGGAGCGGCTTCGCGATCACGGTCGAAGCGGGCGTGCTGATCGGTGCCGCCTTCGTGTGGCGCCGCAACCTGTGGTTCGCGATCGGACTGCACTTCGTGTGGAACACCGTCCAGAGCCTGTTCGGCATTCCGGTATCCGGACACCGCAACCCTGGCTTGTTCGAGACCACGGTGCACGGCGACGACTGGCTCACGGGTGGCGGCTTCGGTGTCGAAGCATCCGTCGTCTCTGTCGGCCTGAGCCTCGTGCTCTCGACGCTGATGATCGTCGCGGCTCGCCGCCGCATCCGCGCCGAAGGCCCCATCGCCCTCGCGGGCTGAGCAGGACAGCGGCGTCAGGCGTCGGCTCCGGCCGGCGTGCCGGGGAGTGCCGGGCCCGTCGTGGTCTGTACAGGCACGCCCTCCCACACGGTGCGGTCGGCGAGGAATCCATTGCCGGCCCACTGTGCGGGTGCGACGGCGGTGTTCCACTGGTCCTTGTTGAAGGCCACGATGCCGAGCCACAGCACGGGGATCAGCCAGAAGGCGACGAAGCCGGTCTCCTTGCCGAGCTTCATGCCGATTCGATACGCCGCCACGCCGCCGCCGAGGAAGAGTGCGAGAGAAAAGATGAACCCGATGCCGATCCAACTGAGCAGCACAGCGCCGCCGACGCAGTAGAGAACCAGCCACGGGCTCAGGTCGCCCAGTTTGAAGAACGCCATGAAGTTGTAGACGGGCACCCACGCCCGCCAGGTGCCGTGCACGCCGGCCTTCGCGAAGACCTTCGACATGAAGAACGCCGTGAGCACGTAGGCGAGCACAGCGAAGATGACCATGCCGACCATGGCAGCCATGTAGGCAGCGAGCAGTCCTGAGTAAGCGTCCATCTGTTCCCCCTTGAATCGGTGTATCAGCGTGCGCCATGCAACCAGGGTCGGCTCACAGACCGCTCACGCGGCCCGACCGGCGCGGGGCCGTAACGCGGGTGCGGGCGCGTGTGAGCGCTCTGTGAGTGCGGTCTGCTGAACTGCGCTACGAGGGAATCATAGAGAGCAGGGGGACAACCATGAGGCGCAGATCTGCACGGATCACCGGTGGTGCGCTGGCCGTGGTCATCGCGGCGATGCTGACCGGATGCTTCGCGAATCCGCTCGATGCGTTCGTCGAACAGGTGACCGAGGACAACGCGAAGGACACCGCGGAAAGCATCATCGAAGGGGTGGGCGGTGGCGAGGTCGATGTCAGCTTCGGCGAGCTGCCGGCGAACTTCCCCCCGGACGTGAAGCTGGTCAGCCAGAACATCGTTCAGAGCATGGCCGTTACGGAGGGGATGCTGGTCATCGTGACCGACCCGCGCAGCAAGGAAGAGCTCGTGGAACAGGTCACGGCAGATTTCGCGGGCTGGGAAGAGACCGCAGTGAACGACTTCGGGGTGATGTACACGGTCATGTATAAGAAGGGCGACGCGTTGACCGTGTCTGCCGCAATCTTGGCGGGTGATGAAGAAGAGGACAGTCGGGTGAACTACACCGTCATCGTTGGCGCCCAGGAGTAGGCGGTTCTGGCGCCCAGAGCGCCATGCCGCCGGTGGAATCGGCTCTGTGGGGACGGCCGAGAATCCGGCGCGTGTCGGCGGCGGACGCCGCCATTCCGAGGGTGTCTGCTTCGCGCGCGAGCGCGTCGAGGGTGATCCGGTCTGCGGATGCCGTGGCTATCGCGTGCCGCGTGGCGAAACCGAGAAGGCCGCCGCCGCCGATCGCATGGGCTTCATTCAGTAGTGCGATCGCTTCGGCGAGCAGGTCGGCGTGTTCGGTGCGCGCAGCACCGACTGCGCGCACCGCGCAGTGCGCCAGCAGCCCGGCGAAGTAGGTGTGCTGTGCGAGCAGGATTCGGCGGGCGGCATCCAAGAGCAGTCGGGCGGCCTCGCCGCCGCATCCGGCCGCGCGCGCATGCCAGGCCTGAGTCCAGGCGCGCAGCATGACCACTTTCGGGTCGGTATCGGCTGAGGCGGGGATGGCGGCGAACCGAGCATCCGATTCTTCCGCACGTCCGGTGGCGAGGGCGGCGGCTCCGGCGAGAGCGGTCGCGGCCGGCAGCAGTCCTGAAGAGTCGCGCCATTGCAGATGGCGGGTGGCGGATTCGGCGCCCTCATGGGCGCGGCGCACGTCGTCGCAAAGCAGGTCGATGAGCGCGAGTCCGTACTCCCAGCTGCCGAGGGACTCCGAAGAACCGGTCTCGGTGCGGGTGATGGCACGGTTGAATCGTCGACGACTGGCGGTGAGGTCGCCGGTGTTCGAAAGCGCCACGATGGCGATGAGCTCGATGAGTTCGGCCCCGCCGGGAACCTGCGCGATGAGCTCTTCGGGAGTGAGGTTCAGTCGCTGCAGAGTGAGGGTGGCGTCTTGGAGCGGGCCGGTGACGGCTGCGGAGTTGGCCGCGGTGATGAGCCCGCGCACCGCTATCGCGTCGGTGGTGGTTCCTGGAGCGTCGGCGATCTCGCTCGTCTGCCCGGCGATCGCGGCCCAGCGCGTCGCGTCGCGCTGCAGATGCTGCACTTCGACAGGGTCATCGACGGTGCCGACGGCATTATTGATGAGGTTCAGCGCGGCGCAGGCGTCGTGGTTGCGCAGTCCCTCATGCTGCGCGTGGGCGAGCGCTGCGGCTGTGCGCTCCGCGTCTGTCACGGCGGTGCGGGCGGCGGTCGCGAAGTACGTGGTCGCCGATTCGGTATCGCCGAGGGTGGATGCCGCGGTGCCGGCGATCCGGTGGGCATCGGTGCTGTCGGGATCGAGGTCGATCACGGCGCGCGCGGCGCGCAGCGCGAGGCGCTCATCGAAGGCGCCGAGCGCGTACTGGGCGAGTTCGAGCGTGGGGATGATGTCGACAGGCTCGCTGAGCTCGAGGCGGAGGATGTGCACGTGGCGACGCACGGCGGGGAACGCCTGGGCCTCGTCGCTGCTGAGCGCGCTGAGCACTTCGAGCGAGAGCTCGCGCCAGAGGGCATCGCTGAACTGGCCGCGCAGGAAGTCGCCGTCCAGAGGGTGCGAGAGGCGCAGCCACCCTGGGGCTGAGTAGACGACGACGTCGGCGCGCGCCAGCATCCGTCTTTCGACATCGCCGAGGGCTGCGATCGGAAGCTCTCCCGCGATTGCGATCTTCGAGGCCGCCTCGATGGCGGCCTCGTTGAGGCCGCTGAAGCGCTCGCCGACCAGGCGGGTGAGGCGCCTGGACGAGACCGGGTCGTCGTGCAGGTCCCAGCCATGTTCGGTGCGTACGAGGCGCTCTTCGCGCACCGAGGCGGTGAGGATCTCACGCAGGTGCAGCGGGTTGCCCTGCGCCATGGCGAAGATTCGGGCAGCGGATGCCGGGGTGAGGCTGCCGCCGATCGTGTGCAGCACGAGCTCGCGGGCGTCATCGGCGGTGAGCGGTTCGACGGTGATCTCGGCGAGCTCGCCGCTGTCGTAGAGAGCGTGGATCTCGCCCGGGGTGCTTTCGAGGTCGGTGGCGGTGAGGATCGTCGGCATGCGTGAGTTGCGGATGAGCTGACTGACGACGAAGAGGGATGCGTCGTCGAGCTGCTCGACATTGTCGACGAGCAGTACCGTGTTCGAGCGGTTTCGGGTGAAATGGTCGACGAGCAGCGCGGGGGTCAGCCACTTCTCGGGCACGATACCGGCGAAGATGCCGAGCGGCACGGCATGGCTGAGCGGAGTCGCGGTCAGCAGCGATACGGTGCAGCGGTGCGCTTCGAATCGCGCGCGGATCGCACGCAGCAGGTGCGTCTTGCCGATGCCGGCAGGGCCGGTCAGCAGGGTCGTTTGTCCCTCGCGCAGCAGGGCTGCGAGCAGATCGGGTCGGTGCGAGGTGATGCTGTGCACTGCGGCATCCGGAGTCGGGAGATCTGATTCGGACTCGGCGACCGTCGCGCTCGAGAGTCGGAGGAGCGATTCTGCGGGCTGCTCCTGAAGGATGCCGAGGTGCAGTCGGCTGAGCTCGTTGCTGGGTTCGACACCGAGGTGTTCGGCGAAGGTCGCGCGTGCGCGGGCGAAGGCGTCGAGAGCTTCTTGTGTGCGTCCGTCGCAGTAGAGAGCGGCAATCAGCTGGCCCCAGTGGCGTTCGGTGAGGGGGTTCTCTTCGACGAGGGCGTGGAGTTCGGAGAGCACCGCGGCGCTTTGTCCGAGTGCGAGATCGAGGTCGATGCGGTCTGCGAGCGCGCTCGAGCGCAGAGTACCGAGCCGTGCGGATTCTGCTCGCAGCACGGTGTGATCGTGGAGTCCTGTGTAGGCCGTCCCCTGCCAGAGGTCGAGGCCGTCGCTGAGCAGCGCGGTTGCGCGGGAGAAGTCGCCGTCGGACAGCGAGACGCCGCCCTGCTGGACGAGGAGCTCGAAGTGGGCGGCATCCGTGTGCACATGTGCCGGGTCGATCCGGTATCCGCCGTCGGCGAGGGTGATCTCTACCGGGATCGCCGCGCGCAAGCGCGAAATGTGCGCCTGCAGGGCGTGGCCGGGATTTCGGGGCGCAGACTGATCCCACAGCTCGTCGATCAGGTACTGCGGTGACAGCGTCCGCCCGCGTGAGACGACGAGGTGAGCGAGGAGTCCGCGCTGCTTGGCGCTGCCGAGAGGGTGTTCGCGGCCACCAGTGCTGGCCTTGACCGCGCCCAGTACTGAGACGTCGAGCACACCCTCACGTCCTTTCCCACCCCATCAGGCGTCACCATATCAGTGGGGTGGGTCGGGCGTCGGGGCGCTCATGCTTCCTTGCGCCGGCACCGCGCTCATGCGGGATGACTTTGGTCTGTTATGCGCACTCATAACCGACCAAAAGTATCCCGCATGAGCGCGGCAGCCCGCCGGGCGGGGCGGGGCGCCGCGGGTTACTGCACCGACCACCCGCCGTCGCTCGCGACGATCGCGCCGTTGATGTTCACTGCGTCATCACTGAGGAGGAAGGTGATGGACGCAGCGAGCTCTTCGGCGGTCGCCAGTGCGGGGATCGCGCGCTGGAACGGGGACAGGCGTGCCGACCCCGCGGAAGACATGTTCGGAGGCATCGGGATGCCGGTGGCCACGCCGCCGGGTGCGACGGAGTTCACGCGGATGCCCTTCGGTCCGTACATGAAGGCGGCGGACTTCGTGACGCCGATGATGCCGTGCTTGCTTGCGGTGTAGGCGTTGCCCGACGCGTTGCCGCGCAGGCCCGCTTCGCTGGCGACGTTGAGGATCGCGCCGCGGCCGGCCTTCTCCATGACGGGCAGAACCGCGCGCATGAGCTTGAACGGGGCGGTGAGGTTGATGGCGATGACGCGGTCCCACACGGCATCCGTCGTCTCGCCGGCGGGCGAGAAATCGTCGTTGATGCCGGCGACGTTGGCGAGGGCATCGATGCGGTCGCCGGCGGAGGCGAGCACGGCGTCGATCGCGTCTTGCTGGGTGAGGTCGCCTGCGACGGTGACGATGCCCGGAAGTTCTTCGGCGAGTGCGGCGAGCTTCTCGGCGGAGATGTCGGCGGCGATCACGCGCCCGCCTTCACGGGCGATGCGGGAGGCGGTGGCCTTGCCGATTCCGGATGCCGCACCTGTGACGATCACGGTCTTTCCTGCGAAGCGGCCAGGGGTGATCTTCTCGACCCAGCCCGCGGGGCCGGTGTCTTCGGGGATCTCGCCGCCGTTGGCCGCGCGGACGAGGTCGTCGACGACCGACTGCGGCATCTGACCCTGGCTGAGAACAACGAGCTGCTGCAGGGGCAGACCGAGCACGGGGGCGAGGGAATCGGGGTTGGCACCGGACTGCGCGAGCATGCCGCGCACCAGCTCACCGCCGACCTCGTCGTTCAGCCATTCGCCGATGGTGGAGTGTGCGGTCAGTGCCATGATTTCTCCCTTTCGTCCGCCGTCTGCATGTTTCGCAACGGTACGTCTCGTTATTAGGAGTCTACGCCGAAGAGGAACGGAAGTCGCTGGGGGCTTGCCGCTTCGTGGGCAGTCGGACACTGTGGGAGCACCAGTCGACGAAGCGAGGAAGCGATGGCCGGAAGGTGGAGGGGGCGGCGCGCGCTCGTGACCGGGGCGAGCAACGGCGTCGGCCGGGAGATCGCGCGGGCACTCGCTGCGGATGGTGCGCATGTGCTTCTTCCGGTGCGTGATCGTGGGCGAGGGGAGTCTGCGGTCCGCAGCATCCGAGAGACGATGCCGGATGCGTCGCTTGAGCTCTGCGATCTCGACCTGGCAGACTTCGCGACGGTGACGTCGCTCGGCGAGAACCTGTGCGCCGCGGGCGAGCCGATCGAGCTGTATGTGATTAATGCGGGGATCATTCTGCTCGGGGATCGGGAGCGGCATGTTTCTGCCGACGGGCACGAGCTGCATCTGCAGACGAACTTCCTCGGTCATGCTGCGCTGACACGTGAGCTGATGCCTGCGCTCCGTGAGGGGAGTGCGCGCATCGCGGTGGAGCTGAGTGTGGCGGCGGCTCGCGGCAGGCTCGACGATCTCGAGGGCGAACGACGGTACAGCGCGTGGCGTGCGTATGCCGGGTCGAAGCGCGCGCTCGGGCTGTGGGGCGTCGAGCTGGCGCGGCAGAATGCACTGGAAAACTGGGGCCTGGGCGTGAATCTGTGTCATCCGGGCGTTGCGCCCGACACTGGCATCGCTGCCGAGTTGCGTCGCAGGGTGCCCGGAGGAGAACTCGGCATGATGGCGCGGCTGGCGCGGTATCTGGGTAACCCTCCTGCCCGCGCGGCGGAGCCCGCGTTGATGGCACTGGAGAGGGATGCTGCGCCGGGCAGCTTCTTCGCGCCCGGTGGACCTTTCGGGCTGTCGGGCGCTCCGCGCGAACGGCGGTTGTTCCGGTCGTTGCGGAATGACCGGGAGGCGCGGCTGATGTGGGATCTCACTGAGGCGGCATGCTGAGCCGCTTCGTCCGAACCAGGTGCCCGATACGCTCGATGAATGCCTCGTCCTCGCAGTGAGAAAGCCCGCCAGTCCATACTGGCGACGATGCGTGCTGCGGTGACGTCGGATGGATACGAGTCGGTGACGATTGAAGGCCTCGCGGCCGAGGCAGGCGTCTCGAAGCAGACGATCTACCGCTGGTGGTCGTCGAAGGCCGCGATCCTCGGTGAGGCGCTGCTGGAGGGTTCGCTGCCTACGCCTGCGCTTCCCGTGTCGGAGGATCTGGCAGAGGATCTGCGGGCCTGGTTCTCGGCGATGTCTTCGGATGCTTCGCACGGCGCGAGCGTCGAGGTCGCGCGGGCGCTGATCGCGGTGACCGCGACGGATGCTGTGCTCGGCTTGCGGTTGAACGAGCGCCTGGCCGGTCCGATCGTCGAGCAGGTTATCTCGCGTGTTCGGGTGGCGCAGGACGCGGGGGATGTGAGAAGCGACGTCGACGTCGCGGTCGTCGCGGATCAGTTCATCGCGATGTCTTCGTACGCGGCGCTGCTGGGCAGACCGCTCGATGAGCCGCGGGTGGATGCTGTGGTAGACGTGCTGATGCGGGGGATCTCTGCGCGCTGACTCGCCGTACCCTGGAACACATGAACAAGAGCACCCTGTGGACCATCGTCGGCGTCGTTCTCGCCGTGATCATCGCGTGGACCCTGGTGAGCGTGCTGTTCAGCGTGCTGTGGTTCGTCGTGAAGCTGCTGCTTGTCGCCGTGGTCGCGCTCGTGGTGTTTCTGGTGCTTCGGGGGATGTTCAGCCGGTCGGAGTGAGGTCTCGGCGGTGTGCACAGGAGTCGTTCTTCGCGAACTCGGGGCCGGTGACGATTGACGGGGTGCCGCCGTTCGCGATCGGAACCAGAGACGTCCCAGGAGACGTCCGCGTCTCGGAGGCCGAGGGGAGTACCACCTTGTCCAACGGACTGGTCAGCGTGGTGGTGGATGCCGACGGACTTCTCGTCTCGCTCGTGGACGCGGCGGATTGCTGCAGGTGTTCCGTGATACCCCACGCAAGTTCGATGCATGGGACGTCGACATCGAGTGCAGGCGGTCGGTCGTCGATCTCGTCACAGCCGAAAGTATCGAGATCGAACACGGCGACGAATCCGCGACCGTCCGGGTGACGCGCTGGTTCGCGCATCGACCGTGGAGCACTGCATCACCGTTACAGCGGGCATCGCCGCCGTCGATCTCGAGACGAACGTCGACTGGCACGAGCAGCAGAAGACGCTGAAGCTCGGCGTCCCGGTCGATGTTGCATACGACGACTGCGTGCTCCGAGATTCGGTTCGGGCACATCGAGCGCCCGATCCACACGAACACCAGCCGGGAAGCCGCGGGATTCGAGACGGCTGCGCGGCGGTGGGTTCATGTGGGTGATGCCGAGTTCGGTTTCGGCGTCGCGAACGCCGCGATCTATGGCACGACGGGACTTGCCACGAGCGGACCGGCGGCGGCACCTTCGCCCTGGTGCGGCAGACTCTCGTGCGCGCACCGCTGTTCCCGGACCCGGAGGCTGATCAGAGGCGCTACTCGTTCAAGACGTCGTTCGTGCGCGGCGGTGTTTCCGTCGCGATCGAGGCAGGTTACCGACTGAATCTGCCGCTGCGCGAGGCTGCTACCGCGGTCGCCCCGCTTGTCGTCGCTGGTGACGGCGCGCTGATCGAGACGGTCACGTCCGCAGGGGACGGCTCAGGAGATGTCATCATCCGTCTCTACGAACCGCTGTGCGTGCGCGCGCGTGTCGACCTCACCGTCGGCTTCGCGGTGCGGGCCATCGAGCAGACAGACCTCATCGAGCGCCCGGCGGACGGTCACGCGATCGTACGGACGGAGGAGGAAGGGTCGAGCTGCAGTTGAGCCCGTTCGAGATAGTGACGCTGCGTTTCGCTACTGCGTGATCATCTTCGTCAGTCGACAGTTCCCCAGTGCGGATGCCGCGCCACGGCGACCCGCGAGGTGAGGTCGGTCAGCACACGCGTCTCACCCGTCGAGCCGAGTCCGAGCACCCGCGCGAGTTCGAGCGCGATCGCCGCATGACCTGCGGCGTTCGGGTGGAACGCGTCGTCGAGCAGACCCCAGGGCATCCCCTCGTTGCCCGGACCTGTGCCGGTCGAGAACCCCGCGAACAGCGCATCCTGGTCGACGAGGATCGCCTCCTCGCGTGCGGCGACCTCGCGGATCTCAGCGGCGAACTCACCGATCCGCGACCGATCGGGCGCACGCAACTGGTCGATGAAGGGCGGCGTCTGCAGCACCGGGAACGCACCCAGTGCGCGAACGCGAGTCACGAACGTCGCGATGTCGTCGCCGAATGCCGAAGGCGAGACGACCGGCTCGACCCACACAGTCGAGCAGTCGTTCGTGCCGATCATGAGGGTGACGACGTCGGGCTGCCACGTCGCCACCCTCCTCTCGAAGTCGTCGAGGATCAGCGGGATGCGCCACCCGCTGATCGCGGTGTTGATCACGGCATCCTGCACGCGACCGAGGTCGCCCCGGATCAGCTCGTGCAGATGGTCGACGTAGTTGCGTGCGCCGCGGGTGTGGGTGAGGCCGTGAGTGATCGAGTCGCCCGTCATCACCCACGTCAGCGGTGCATCCGAAGCCAGCAGAGCCTCGAGGCGTGCAGCATCCGTCATCGCACCTCCAGCTCGACATCGACGAAGCGCGGCCGGTAGATCGACGCGTCGTCGTAGACGTCACCGACGTTGTCGAACGTGTTGACGTTGTAGGTGACGAGCAGCTTGTTGCCCTGTCGCAGTTGCGGGTGCTCGTGCGCGTTGTACGTGAACACATCGGCGTCGCCATAGCTTCCGGCCAGCCCCGTCTCGGGCGTGCGGTACAACTCGACCGGCTCAGAGAACGGACCCGTCGGCGAGCACGACGTGCGCGCGACGATGCGGGTGCTGAACAGCTCAGAGGTGTCCTGCGTGATCAGCAGGTACCCGTCGCGGAACTTCGCGACGCTGAACTCGTTCGCCACGTAGGGCACGACCGGCACGGCGGCCGCCTCGTCGGCGACCCAGTCCGTGCCGTTCCAGAACGTCCAGTCACCGGCCAGTGCGTCCTTGCCCTGCGTGCGCGCGACGTAAGACGAGCGCACGCCCTCGGGGTCGGCGATGCCGTAGATGTAGGTGGTCTGCCCCTCCTGCAGCGTCCACGATCCCCAGTTGATGCCTGTCTCAGACGGGAGATCGACGATCGACTGCAGCTGCAGCGTTTCGTCGTCGAGCGTGGCCAGTCGGTTCGCGGTCCAGCGGAAGTCGAAGGGGTTGGGGCCGGTCTTCTCGAACTGCAGCAGCGGCACCTGCACCGTGTGCTTCTCGCCCGGTGTGGGGTTGCCGATCCAGTACCACTTTCCGTCTGGTTCGGGCGGGATGATCCCGGCCGGAGCATCCGGCGTGCCACCCGTGATGGTCGAGAGGCCCTTGCTCGTCTGCACGACGACGGAGTTGTTGACGAACGGCGAGTCGGTCGGGCGAGACCCGTCGGGATTCACCGTGCCGAGGAACGAGTCGGAGAAGAACCAGCCGGTCTTCCCTCCGCGCAGCGGCAGAGAGTATGTGCTGTCGCCGCCGGTCCACTCGCCGCCGGTGTCGGCGTAGGTGGTGAACTGGTCGGTGAGCGATTCATTGATGGATGCTGTCGCCGTGAGCGTCTTGTCGGTCAGGGAGCACTGACCGCTGGCGGTTCCGGTTCCCACCGTCGCGCTCGCCGGTGCGGCCAGCAGTGCGCCGGCGAGGACGGATGCCGTGGCAAGTCCTGCGGCGAGGATTCTTCTGTTCTTCATGACCACTCCTTTGTGTTCTTTCGGTTGTTGTCGTGCCTGGTGTTCCTACGCTCATCTCCGGGTGGAAGAAGAGTTTCCGGGCTTCAGGTCGGCTTGAACCCTGGAAACTCTTCTTTCAATGGGGTGCGGGTTAGGTGGATGCCGCGACCACGCGCCCGTCCGCATGAACGTCGTACGACTCCCCGCCGACTCGCAGCCCGCGCAGCGTCGCCGACGGATCGATCCCCGCGACGCACCCGGCCGCAGTGACCGTGCCGTCCGTGGCCACCGAGACCCCGAACAGTGCTTCGATCACGAGCTCGATCCATGCGCCGGACGATGAGCACGCCCAGTCGATGATGTACGGCAGTTGCGGCGGGGCCTTGCGTGCGCCGCCGTTGATGCCCGGCACCGCTTCCTCCACGAAATGCGCCTGCCCCATCGGCCCCTGGTTGGCAGTCCGCGCGAGCCCGGGAAGCCAGTCCAGCAGCACGGACGGTGCTCCGAGGGTGGCGAGTGCGCGCCCCGCATCCGCCGGCCATGCCGGATACGCACCGTTCCACTGATGGTCGGGGCGCGGGCTGTAGCTCGCATCCGGATCCCAGGGCGAGAGCGCCCGCATCCAGTTGTCGGTCTGCAGTTCGCGCTGGAAGAACTCCACCATCTCGGCGCGAACCTCGGGCGCGAGGTCGTCGGCGATCGTGGTGCCGACGACGCTGAAGTCGTAGCAGTGCCGCACCGCGAGCTGGGTGCCGTCTGGTTGGCCTGCCGAGAAGATCCCCTCGCCGGGCAGGTAACGCGCGACGACCGACGGCAGCAACTCCGAAGCCGAATCGCGCAGTTCAGCAGCCGCCGAGTCGTCGCCCTGCAGCTCGGCGAGGTCGGCAGCCGTCCGCATACTCCACACGTTCGCCGCGTTCAGGCTCGCGACCTCGTGCGTGTACGAGCTGACGCACTCCAGCAGATTGTCGATCTCTCCGTAGTCGGCGAGGTCGGTGCCGCGGCGCAGTGCCTTCCAAGCGGTCGCCCACTCCTGAACGGAATCGGCCACGGTCGTGTCTCCCACCCGCTCCGACAGGAACCCGACGTCGCCGGTGATGCGCACGTAGTCGTGCACGAGCCGGATCATCGAGTAGTCGTTGACCGAGTACCACCGCCCGACTGGCGTGCCGGTGAGAGAGGACGTGCCGAAGTGCGAGTGGATGTCGAGCGAGATCCAATGCCGCAGCTGATTGCGCATCTCGGCGGGGTCGAGCAGTGCGTGACTGACCGAGCTGAGGCTGTAGTCCCAGATGAAGGTCGTCGTGCCCCAGTAGTTCGGCATCAGGGTGTCGTATGAGCGGCCGAGAACATTGCCCTCGTAGTCGCGACGGAACCAGATCACGCCGAGCGCCGCCCACCAGTAGATGCGACGAAGCGGCTCGGATGCGGTCTCCAGCACCGGCAGCGAACCCGAGAACTCACCGCTGCCAGGAGTGAACGCGGCGGAGAGCTGCCGGTTCCAGAACTCTTCGGCCGAAGCGACGGACCCTGGCACGTCGGCCACGATCGACGCGTATGTCTCCCGGGCAGCGGATGCCGTGGTGCCGACGGCCTGGACATAAGAGGTGCGGACGGTACCGCCCGCCGGCACGTCGAGCGTCACGGTCAGATCGCCCCCGCGTCCGTTGCCGCCGATGCCCAGGTCGAACCTTTCCGGCTCTGAGACTCCGCTCAACGCCGCAGACCCGCCGAGCAGCCCTTGCACGCTCCATGCCCCGGCACCCGACGAAGCGAACTCGATCGTGCCGTCGACGACGGTTGCGGCATCCGGCTCAGAAGGCGACTCCGCATCCAACCACGCGTCATCCGACCGCGTCACGCGGGCCGCCGCCGACATCCCAATCGCCACAGAACGCGCGACAGAAGACGACACCGCGATGTCGATCGCCACCGCCATCGACCCCGGCACGCACACCGTCGTCGTCTCGATGGTCAGTTCGCCGATGACCGCACGCCGCACGACTCGATCCGGTCGCCATTCGTGCGTGGCCAGCACGCCGTACGACGCGAACAGGCGCCCGTCGACGAACAGCACAGCGGTCTGCGTGAGCCCTTGCGAGATAGGAGGAAACTGCACTGCGGACACCGCGGTGAGGTCGTGGTCGACGCGCACGGTGCCGAGCATGTTCGTGAGCCCCGAGGGCGCGATCATGTCGTCGTAGTGGTGCGTGACCGGGTCGGCCGCGAGATCGTCGACGGTCGGGATGAGAGGAAACAAGATGGATGCCTTTCAGTACTGGCCGAGGGCCAGGCCCTTGCTGAAGAACTTCTGCGTGCAGAGGAAGAGCACGACGGTGGGAAGCGACACGATCACGGCCGCTGCGAGCACGGTCGACATCTGCGCGCCGCCGTAGGTGCTCTGCATTCCGGAGAGAGTCGTGATGATCGGACGGATGTCGTCGGACTGGCTCAGGGTCAGACCGAGCAGCAGGTCGTTCCAGACGAACGTCGCCTGCAGGATGAAGATTGCCACCAGTGCGCTGGATGCCATCGGCAGGTACATGCGGGTGAAGATCTTCCAGGTCGTGGCGCCGTCGAGCACCGCGGCCTCGAACGTGGAGTGCGCGACGCCGGTGAAGAAGTTGCGCATCACGAACGCCGAGAACGGGATCGAGATGACCGTGTAGATGATGATCATGCCGACGCGGGTGTCGAACATGCCCGTGCGGGAGTAGGCATCGAACAACGGCAGCAGGATCATCTGCAACGGGAACACAGAGCCGCCGAAGATCACGACGAACCACGTGAAGCCGTGCTTCAGGCGTAGGGCGACGATCGCGAATCCGGCCGCGGCGCCGACGAGCACCGCGATGGTGGGCGAGATGATCGCGTACAGCAGCGTGCTGACGATACTGTCCCCCAGACCCGACAGCTCGAAGGCCGCGGCGATGTTCTCGAACAGGTGGAAGTCGGTGGGGATCCACGATGTCTTCGAGGTGAAGGTCATCGGATCCTTCATCGCGTTGACGACGAGCAGGTACGCGGGCAGCAGCCACACGATTCCGAGCACGATGAGGATGCCGTAACGGAGGGCTTTCATGTCACATCTCCTTCTTCGGCGAGAGCTGCTGACGCAGGTACGTCACGGAGGCGATCAGGGTGATGACCGTGAGGAACACGGCGATCGCAGAACCGAGGCCGTAGTCGCTGTTGACGAAGGTTTCTTTGTACATCGTCAGCGCGAGGGTCTCCGAGACGGTGCCCGGCCCGCCCTTGGTCATACCCCAGACGATGTCGAAGGTCTTCAGGCTGGCGACGATGGAGAGCCCGACCACGACTGCGGTGAGCGGGCGCAGCATCGGCCACAGCATGCTGGTGAACAGGCGGATGCCGTTGGCTCCGTCGATGCGCGCGGCTTCGAGAGGCTCTTTGGGGATGGCCTGCAGGCCGACCGTGAACAGCAGGGCGTTCACGCCCACTCCCTGCCAGGAGGCGGCGATGATCATGACGATCGTATTGAGCGGAGCATCCAGAAGCCAGCGCGGGGGATCCATGATCCCGAACATCGCGAGGGCCTGATCCAGGGCACCGCCGGAGGAGAGGATGAACGACCAGACCACACCGACGCCGATGCCCGAGAGGGCATAGGGGATGAGGAAGGGCAGGCGCAGCCAGAGTCCGCCGCCGAGGTTCCAGGTGAGCAGAGCGACCGCGAGACCGATGCCGACCGGGATGATGAGCGTTCCGACCACCCACAGCAGCGTGTTCAGCACCGAGGTGACGAAGTCGCCGTCAGTGAACATCTCGACGTAGTTGTCGAAGCCGATCCAGTCGGGACTGCCGAGTCCGTTGTAGTCGGTGAAGCTGAGGAACACGGTCCACAGCAGCGGCAGGTAGAGCAGTACGGCGATGAGCAGCACGCCCGGGGCGATGAAGCCCCGGGCGGACCACTGGTAACGCGTCTTCTGTTGCGCCATGCGGGGCGTTACTCCTGCTCTGCCCAGTACTTGTCAGCCGTGGCCTGGATCTTCTCCAGGAACGGCATAGGGTCGCCGGGGTTGGCGTTGAACGCACCGAACTGCTCGATCGCGGTGGTCACGATCTCGGTCGGCATCGCCTCGAAGAAGCGGTCGTACAACTGGTAGTCGTCACCGGCGATGGCGGTTCCGATCTCGGCGAGGGCGGGGTCTGAGACCTCGGCCTTCGGGTTGAAGGCCACGTCACCGTGGGCGGCGTTCCATGCGGTCTGCGCGCCGTCCGACATCCACCACTCGGAGTAGGCGAGACCGAGATCCTTCTGCGACGAGCTCTCGGCGACGCAGATCGGTCCGGACTCGA
The DNA here is from genome assembly GCF_052266675.1 of Microbacterium zouquanmingi. Taxonomy (NCBI): domain Bacteria; kingdom Bacillati; phylum Actinomycetota; class Actinomycetes; order Micrococcales; family Microbacteriaceae; genus Microbacterium; species Microbacterium zouquanmingi. Next base: position 7,694 of record NZ_JBQPRA010000001.1, on the reverse strand, counting down.
CGGCCACAGGAGTCTTCTCGAGGTCGGCGTTGACCGCGGGGATCGCGAACATGCCGTAGTCGTCGGCGCTCATGCCGGCACCGTCGAGGTTGCCGGCGTAGAAGGTACCGAAGTTGATCATCGCGAAATCGCCCTGCTTGAGCGCGACGGCGGGATCGGTCGTGCTGCCGGCGTCGCTGAACCAGCCGTTCTCGTGCTCCTCGAGCCAGATGTTCATGACGTCGACGATCTCGGGGTCGGTGTACTTCACCTCGCCCGTGGTCAGGCCCTCGTAGAGCTCGGGGTCGGTCGAGGCGACGAGGTGCTGGAACCATTGGAAAGTGAACAGCGTGCTGGTCTGGTAGTACGGCGTGACGCCGGCGGCCTTGAGGGTCTCGGCGGCGGTGTTGAGCTCGTCCCAGGTGGTGGGAACCTCGACGCCGTTGTCGGCGAAGGCGGCCTTGTTGTAGAACATGATCCAGTAGGCGATGTTCATCGGAACGCAGTACTGCTTGTCGTCGAACGTGTAGCTCTCGGCGAGGTCTTCGCTCACCCAGCCTTCGTCGATCGCCTTCTTCCAGATGTCGGTGGTCTCAGCGATCAGGCCCTCGTCGACGAGCTCTTTCAACGACTGGCCGGTGTGCCAGGTGAACAGGCCCGGTGACTTGTTGGTGCGGAACGACTGCTTGATGAACGCGTCGTACTGATTGGCGTCCGAGTAGCCGGTCGTCTTCAGGGTGATGTCGACGTCGGCGCCGCTCGTCTCGTTGAGTGATTCGAAGTCGGGCTTCCACGCGGCCTTGTCGGTGTAGAAGTTGAGCGTGCCGGTGGTCTCGCCGTCACCGCCTCCGCCGCCGGAACCGCCGGAGCAGCCTGCGAGGGCCACTCCGGCCAAGACCACGCCGGTGATGGCGATGGCGATCTTGCGTCGCGAAATCATGGGAACTCCCTTGTTCTTGGTGATGCTTCTGTGGGTCGTGCTGTGTGTTCAGTTGTCGCTCATGCGTGATCCACGCACGTAGGCCTTCAACGTGGCGAACCGGGTGCTCTGCGAACGCTCGGTCCGTTCGATGCGGTAGCGGCCGACGGATGCCGGGATGATGAACGTCTCGGCGTAGTGGACGACGAACGGCTCGAACGATCCGGTCGGGCTGACGACCCGCGCTTCATCGCCCTCGACGAGGTTGATGACGTTGACGGTGCCCTCGGTGTCGTGGTCAGCGCCCTGGGTGAACCAGTGGCGTCGGGTCTCGATGAACTCGAGCTCGTGCAGGCCGGTGCGCTCTTCGGTCACGTCGCCCTCGGTGTGCAGGGTCTCGACCTGATCGATGAGGTTCTCGTTGACCCATTCGGTGTCACGATCCCACTGGATGTTCTTCACGCCGTGGTCGAGGTGCACCGGGCGCGGGATGCCGTCGAGCCCGACCCGGTCCCAGTCCCACAGCTTGAAGGTGAAGGTCGACGGGGTTGCCGAGATCTCGAGCACCATCGAGTTGGCGCCCGAGCAGTGGATCGTGCCGGCCGGGATCGCGAAGTGATCGTGCTTTCGGGCGGGGAAGGAGTTGATGTACGTCTCGGCGGGGAAGGGCGCACCGCCGTCTTGAGCAGCGTGGAGGTCATCGACCATCTGCTGCTGGTCGATGCCGGTCTTGGTGCCGAGGTAGACCACGGCGTCGTCGTCGGCGTCGAGCAGGTAGTAGCTCTCGTCCTGCGTGTAGGCCATTCCGAAGGTGTTGCGGATGTAGTCCTGCAGCGGATGCACCTGCAGGCTGAGGTTGCCGCCGCCCATGGTGTCGAGGAAGTCGAAGCGGATCGGGAAGTCTGCCCCGAAGCGCGAGTAGTTCTTCGCGCCGAGCAGTTCGACCGGCTGGGCGAAGACGAGGTCGATCGACGGGATCTCGATGACGCCGCCGTCGCCCTCGAGCAGCAGCGAGTTCTCCTCGGGTACGCAGTCGAAGCACCAGGCGTAGTTGTCCTTGGCCGGGTCGAGCCCGATGACCTTCTTCATCCACTGGCCACCCCACACTCCGGGGTCGAAGAACGGCACGACGCGGAAGGGGCGGGCCGCCGCATCCCGCAGTGACTGGCGGAAGGCGTTGCCGGTGATCATCCCGGCATCCGGAGAATCGGGGTGCGGCTCGGCCGGAGCGATCGCGTTGCCGTCGACGACGAAGTCGACGGTGTCGAAGAGGGTGCGCTTGTGGCGGTCGGCCGTGCGCCATTCGACGTAGAAGCCGCGCTTGTACTTGCGGAGGCTGTCTTCGTCCGCGTTATTCGCACGCCAGTTGGTGGCGCCGGCGCGCTGGCGCAGTTGGATCTCCCAGCGGGCCATGTCGACGATGATCGTGGTGGCGCTCTCGAGCCGCTCGGCCAGCAGACCGGCACCCCAGCCGACGACGACGGTTCGCTCGGCGATGGCCGAGGCCAACTCATCGAGCCCCGCCGCGTCGTAGAAGTCGCTGAGCGCGAAGTGGCTCATGACGCCGAGGACGCGGTCGTCGGTGAGGTTCGGGGCGATCAGCTGCTCGACGTCGGCGACGGGGAGCGCGGCGTCTTCGACATCGACGATGTTCCAGTCGGGGAGCGCCTCGCGGATCTGCGTCTTGAGGGCGGGGACGTCGACGCCCGGATAGGTGTCGGCCAGGATCGCTCCTCCCCGGGACGTCGCAGTCTCGGCGGCAGCCAGCCAGCCGGCGGATCCGCGAAGGATCGTCTCGCCCTTGGGTAGAGCCACGGTGGGCTGGGTGTCGTAACGGCCGCGTTCTGTGTGGCCCTGGTGCATGTCGCTGATCGGCGTGCTCACTTGGTCTCCTGGTCTTTCTCGGTACGTGGATGCGTCTGGCGGGCGAGCGTGCTCAGCCCGCGGGCGACGGAGTATTCGGGTTCCGGCGGCACGATGAACCGCGGCGGTGTCATGGAAGGCCACAGGTGCCCGCGCACGTACGCCTCGACAGGCGCGCTGACGGCGGCCCCGGCGCGCAGGATGCCGCCGGAGAGGATGACGACGCTCGGGTCGTACATGTGGATCAGGGTGACGACACCCGCACCCCAGACGTGCAGGAAGCTGTCGCGGACTTCGGCGTTGTCGTCGCTCTCGAAGAGCGCCTTGACGCTGAGCCCGTCGCTCCGCTCGCGCAACGCCCACGCACTGGCCAGTACCTCAGCGCATCCGACATTGCCGCACGGGCAGGTCGGCCCGTTGATGTCGACGGTGGCGTGACCACCGAGAATCCCAGCGTGCCCGGTGACTCCGCGCAGCGGAACTCCATCGATCATCGAGGCAGTCCCGATCCCGGTTCCGAGCGTCACGAGCACTGCATCGCGCTCGCCGCTGGCTGATCCCGTAGACGTCTCACCGATGAGCGCCGCGCGTGCGTCGTTCTCGATGACAGCAGGCAGGCCGAGTTCGCTCTTTGCCCAGGAGTGGAGGTCGAAGTCGCGTAGGAAGTCGTACTTGTCGTTGGCGTGCAGCATGCGCCCGGATGCTGGTGACACGACGCCCGGAACGGCGATGCCGACCGCGGTCGGGGCGGTCCGGGTCTGCGCGATCAGTGCACGGGATGCCGTGGCCGCCGCCTCGAGGTCGGTCGCGTTGCCGCGGACGGGAATGCTGTCGGCGCCGAGAATGCGTCCGTCGTCGATGACGGCGAGCTTGATCTCGGTGCCACCGAAGTCAATGCACAGCTCCATCAGGCCTCCTCGTCCGTCGATTGATTGGTAACGTTACCAACCTGCGGCAAAGGTGTCAACCACTTTTCCAACGCCGTCACTCAACGCGGTCGCTGAGTCAGTCGAAGCGTCGGATTGCTTCCGTCAGTGCACGTGCATCCGCAACGACACCGGCAGCTCGACTTCCCGCACCGCAGCAGCCTCGCCGCCGCCGTCCAGCCGGTCCAATAGCATCCGCGCCGCTGTCCGACCCAGCTCGCGCGGGTCGTGATCGATGACGCTGATTGGCACCGGCGACAGCTCGGCCAGTTCGAAGTCGTCGAAGCTCATGAGTTCAGGAAACTCGTCGGCCGTCTTGAGCCCAGCGTGCAGTTGCTGGCTGATCGCCTTGACGGCGCCGATCGCGTTGCGGTTGTTGGCGCAGAAGATCGCGGTGGGCGGGTTCTTCATGCCGAGCAGTGCGCGGGTGGCATCGCGGGCTTGGTCGACCGTTTGTTGCCCGGCCGCGATGAGTGTCGGTTCGATCGTGATGCCGCGTTCCTCGAGGGCCCGGACGAAGCCTGCGTGCCGGCGCTCTCCGGTGAAGATCGAGAGCGTGTTGCCGAGGTATCCGATGCGGGTGTGGCCGGCGTCGATGAGTGCGATGGCTCCGCGATAGGCGCCGTCGTCGTCAGCGAGCACGACGCTGTCCGCATCGAGTCCGTCGACCCGGCGCGAGGCGAGCACGACGGGTACGCCCTGGCTCTGCGAGTGGGTGAGATGCAGCGCGGTGGAACTCGCGGGCACAACGATGAGGCCGTCGACGCGTCGTCCGAGGAAGTCGCCGACGAGCTCCGCTTCGCGGGTGGGATCCTCCGATGTGTTGCCGAGCAGGATGCGCCGACCGGTGAGCGCGGCCTCCTCTTCGACGCCGAGGGCGAAGGTGCTGTAATACGGGTTGGCGATGTTCGTTATGGCGACGCCGATGAGCCCGCTGCTCTGGCCAGGACGGATGCTGCGCGCGTTCTCGTTGCGGTGATAGCCGAGCTCGGCGACGGCATCCATCACTCGCTGCTGCACGTCGGGCTTGACGTTGACACCGCCGGAAAGCGTGCGTGAGACCGTCATCGGGCTCACACCCGCGCGCTGCGCGACCTCTTTGACGGTCGGACGGTGCGGCTTGTCAGCCATCATGTTGCCCTTCGACGCGCGCTCACTTATGGAGCATGAGGAGCGCTACGAGGGAACGTTACCAGTCGGAGTACGCAGCTCTCGCAAGATCCGGTTCGGTGTGCTGCGGCGCAGGCTCACTCCGGATGCTGGGCGTGATTCTCGACGTCGGGTTCTGCCCGGAGCAGGTCAGCGACCTCTTCCTCCGGGCAGGGGATGTGATCCCGGTGTGGCTGGTCGTCGTGGGAAGTCACGGTGGCTCCTTCGTTGTGTGGCAGCCTGCGGTCGTCGCGCCCGTCAGGGTCAGAGATCCACTTTGCCGCTTTCGCCGCCGTCGTAGCGCTCCCCGGTGATCTTCGACTTCACAAAGCTGAACACTGTGGCGATCTTTCCGCCCGGGGTATCCCAGTACTCGGCCGAGTCCGCGCTGAACTTGAGCACGCCGACGGCGGGGTCGTCCGGACCATCGGGGAACCAGGCCTCGACCACAGGGTTCCACAGCTCGTCGATCTTCTCGCGGTCCTCGACGAGGCGTGCCGTGCCCGACAGCGAGACCCAGGCGTCATTCGAACTGAGCGAGACGTTGGCGTGCGAGTCGGCGGCGAGATCTCTGATCGGCGACGAGTTCTTCGAGACGAGGAACCACAGGTCGCCGTCGAACTCCGCCTCCTGCACCGTGAGCGGGTGCGCGACGAGGGTGCCGTCGGCGTGGGCCGTGACGAACATCGCGAGTCGGAACTTCTTGACGAGTTCTGCGACCTTCGCGCGGTCGTCCGTGGAGTCAGTCATGTGGTTCACCTTTCTCTTCCGTTCCATCTGTCGCAATCAACGATGCGCTCTCCGTGCATTCGTGGGAACGGGGTTGAAAGCGGCGTGCATCCGAGATAAAGGCGAGGTGATTTCGGAGCCTTGCCACGGGGCGTTCAGCGACTAGCGGCTCCTTCGGGTGCTGAGCCCACCCGGCCGAAGTCGCTCGCCAACCAGCTCTCGATCGACGCGAACGGGAGCTCCCGGGGCGAGTGCGCGCCCGGAAGGATGCTGGTCGACTGCATCCGATCCAGTCGGAACAGGCGCCAATCGCCTCGGTCGATGTCGAACCCGACGACGTACCACTGCCGGTTCCGGAGGAAGTGGCGGTGCGGCTCGACCACGCGCGCGGACTGCCGCTCGGACTGATCGGTGTAATCGAAGCCGACGCGTGCGCCCTGGGCGACCGCATCCGACAGGATGCCGACGAGCGCCCAGTCCACGGGTGCGGGCGCCTCGTGCAGGATCTGGGTCGAGATCGCAGTGGCGGCCGCGCGTCGGCGCAGGGCGGGAGGCAGCGTCTGCTCGAGCTTCGAGCGGGCGAGAGACGCCGTCGGGTCATCGGGGGCCCAGGTCTCGAGCACGAGCAGACTCGTGATGATCGTGGCGACCTCATCAGCGCTGAGGAGCAGTGGCGGGATCTTCGTCCCTGGGCGCAGTTGATATCCGGCACCTGGACCCGGTCGGGACTGCACGTCGTACCCGAGCTCGCGCAGTCGTTGGGTGTCTCGCCGTAAGGTCCGCTGGCTCACTTCCAGTCGCTCAGCGAGCGCAGCAACGCTCCAATCGCCGCCTGCCTGGAGCAGCGACAGCAGATGCAGGGTGCGATTCGATGGCGAGTCCACGATTCCATGATCACCGAAGATGCGGTCAATAACAGGCCGCATCTGGTTCTATCGTGGCCGGTCACACAGAGGAAAGGACTCGTCATGCGAATCGCTGTCACCACACCCAACGGCAATGTCGGACGCCACCTCACACGGATGCTGGTGCGCGCAGGCATCCGCCCGCTGCTGCTCACTCGGCACCCAGAGCAGATCTCCCCGGAGCTGATCCCCTACGTCGACGTGGCGCGCGCGGACTCGCAGAATGTCGATGAGGTCGTGGACGCGACTCGCGGCGTGAACGCCATCTACTGGGTCGATCCGTCTGTCATTTCGGAGGATCCGCTCGCGGACTACGCCCGCGCCACGGAGGCTCTCGTGCGTGCGGTCGCCGAGAACGGTATCGGTCGCGTCGTGTTCCAGAGCAGCATCGGCGCCGAGAAGCGCCACGGTGCCGGTGAGATCGACGGACTCGCGGCGACCGAAGTCGCACTGGACGGACTCGACACCGACGTCACCCATCTGCGGTGCGGCTACTTCTTCACGAACCTGCTGCTCGACGTCAAGTCGCTGAAGTCAGGCAGGCTGCAGACGGTGCTGCCGATCGACGCCCCGATGGCCTGGGTGGCGCCCCGCGACATCGCTGAAGTGGCGGCGCTGATGCTGCTCAATCGTGAATGGACGGGACATCGCGTGCAGGCTCTGCACGGACCAGAAGACCTGAGCTGGTCGCAGGTCGCCGGGATCCTGACGCAAGAGCTCGGGCAAGATGTGATCGTCGAACGGATCGCGGATGAGGAGATGCTGCGGCAGTACGTCGACGCAGGCATGCCGGCGGCAATGACGGATGCCTTGCTGGGGATGTCGACCGGGCTGCGCGATGACTTCACGCCTGAGCAGGAGCGGTCGGTGGTGACGACCACTCCGACGACGTTGCGGGCGTGGGTGCGGGACGAGTTCGCGACTCACAAAGCGGTGAGCCAGTGAGAGCTTTCTACACCGCCGCGCCACCGCGGCGGTGAGTGCGGCTGTCTTGGCAACTGAGAGTCTCGGGCGGAACGATTCACTGACGCTCCCCGACTTAGCTGAGCTGGTCGTGCCCAAGTCATCGGAGCTTCGACGTTTCGGGACAAGCCGGGACACCGTTTCCCAGTTCTCAGCCACCGTGATGGCCCGGGACGTACTCAGTCGAATCCCATGCGCGGCCGGTTCTCGCCTGGGACTGCTGTCGGTTTAGTTGACTCGTCTTGTTTGGGGTTTTCAGGC